>JAHDGK010000005.1:90018-107639 GCA_020627685.1 Granulosicoccus sp.
ATGCCAGTATCACTTAACGGTGAAAACGATGGGTTGACTATCAAGCGGCTTTAAGCGTTGATGTACTATTTTCAACAAGTTGCAACAGGAGTCTCTGTAGTTTCAAGCCTTGATTATCCTCAGAGCTTTTAGCGTGAATTAAAGACAGCTGGTTAAACTGACTAGAGTTCTCCTTGGTCTCGCCGACGAATGCCATAGCCCATTCGGGGAAGCTTCTTTGTTCGATAGGGCCGAAGTCGAGCACCTGGACGTTGTGATGACGTGGGTCACTCTGAATGCGTTCAAACGTTGCTTCAATAACCTCACTTTCACCCTCAAGAATTTGAGCGAAACACTGTTGGTTAAACATTAACGCACCGCTAATATTATCTTCTGTATTGTTGCGTTTGGAGGCCAGCTGAATATCTTCCATCATGAGAGACAATTGCTCCGGCGAAGAATCGCTCGCATTGTCGCTAATGTAGGCTATTTGGAATAACGCTCCTTCTGTGCTTTTAACTATAGTCTCGTGGCGCTCGTACACGGCTGCAGTGCTTGGTGTTGTAAAGCAGACATGATTAAATTCTTCAATTAGTGAGAACGTATCTTCAAACGGAATAGGTCGGCTATACAAATATCCCTGAGCTTTGTCACAGCCTAAACCCAGTATTTTTTCCTGATGCTCTTCGGTTTCTATGCCTTCAGCCAATGTTGTCATGCCGAAGCATTTACCTAGCGTGAACATGCTCTGTAACACTAAGTCATTCTGAACTCTGTTTTCCTCTGATCTGACGAAGGACTGATCGATTTTCAGCTTATCGAATGGAAAACTTCGCAAGTAGCTAAGTGAGGCATAGCCGGTGCCGAAATCATCCAGCGCAATGGAGACACCTAAGTCCTTTAGCGCAAGTAAACAATTGCGGCTCGATGTCTCATCCTGTATGGCTGTTGATTCCGTAATTTCTATTTCCAAGCGATCCGGTGAGAGTCCGCTATTGCTTAAGGATGCTTGTACTACGCTAATTAAGTTTTCGCTCTGCAGCTGTACCGGTGATACGTTGACTGCAACTCGAATATCTTCAGGCCAGCTTAGTGCCTGATGGCAGGCAGTTTTTATTACCCATTCGCCAATAGCGACAATCAAACCAGACTTTTCGGCTAGCGGAATAAACACATCTGGGAAGATCAACCCGAGTTCCGGATGTCTCCACCGTATCAGCGCCTCGAATCCCGAGATTTTTCGGTTCGTGTAGTCCAATTGCATTTGATAATGCAATTCAAATTCGTTTAGTAGGATAGCTTTGCGCAGATCAAACTCTAGTTTTCGTTCTTCCCGGCGTTTCTCATCCATATCCGCGGAGTAGGGTCTGTCCATTCCACTCAATGAATGCATGTTTACAGCCAGAGACAATTCAGCTTGGCGCAATAGTTCCAAGGTACTGTGTTCATCAATACAGCTTGTCCATCCGATGTGAGCTTTCAGTTCGGCGACTTCTTGGTCAATCAAATACGGCCGCCCGAGAATATCTTTTGCCTTGTTGATGGTTTTTTCGAACCTATCGGTAACTGCGTCATCTTTTATTTCTGTGGCAAGAATGGAAAATGATGATGCTCCATCGCTAGCGATTAGCCATTCTTTGGGCATGACGTCAGACAACCTTTTTGCCACTTTCTGAAGTAATCGATTGCTGGCTGATTCTCCGGCTTCAGCTTTAAACTCATTGAGTTCATGAAGCTTTATGAGCACAACCTTCAGAGAGGATTTTTCACAGTGCTTCAAGCTTGAGTCTATTAACTTAACGAGACGAGGGCGTGTCAGTAGTTTGGTTATCGGATCGCACGGTATGAAGGTGGCCAATGTAAAGTCGGATTGTCCAACTGACTGAAAATCTGCGTCTGGAAGCTCTGACGCATTGAGGCTCCAATTCGATGAGCTCTGGTCATTTGAGCGTGTAAAAAAGCGCTGCAATTTGTCTCGACAATCTTCATCACTGTCAGAAGAGAATATATCCTTGCATGCTTGTGAGAATGCGTGGACAGAACCGTCTGAATTGAACAGTGCTACCGGGTTGGTCATCGCACCAAGCAGGTCTGCCGCAGGCAGGGAGGCATCACCGTCTGTTACGAAAACGTCCTGGTCGTGATTGCCTTTCATGTGCAACTCCTGTTGCTAATTGTCGTAAGTATTCGATAAACGAAATCCACCCGTCTTCCGGGATGTCATTGTGATAGCGAGCACGATATTTTCGTAGCGGGCAATCTATCTTCGAATTTCGTCGGATATTCCTTATAGTGGGTATCGGTCCGCTGACGGTGTTCGCTTGAATGCAAATGACGGGTTTCGGTGTCAGTTTGAGACGTGCTAGTCAGATGCCGTGTTGCCTGGAGCGGTGCTTTCTGTGACTTAGTCAGCATCCACCTTTCGGGAAAAATAATCTGGTAAAGTTATAAGTTTCAGATTTATATAGGTTTTCGCAATGCGTAAGGACATCAGACTTGCTGTGGTTGGTGCAGGGCTTGTCGGCAAACGACACATCACGGCTATCGAGCAGGTTCCCGGGATTGCATTAATGGCCGTAGTTGATGTCTCGGAAGAGTCTCAGCAAATTGCACAAGCCCACGGTGTCGCCCACTTTGCTTCATTGAATGAGCTTCTGGCGCATGAAAAGCCCGATGGTATTGTTTTATCCACTCCGACTCCCTTGCATGTCGAGCAGGCGACACTCAGTGTTGATCACCGTGTTCCTGTACTCATCGAAAAGCCCCTGGCCACATCTGCAAGCGCAGCTGAAGTACTGGTTACGCATGCGAGTCATCAAGAAGTACCTATCCTTGTGGGTCATCATCGTCGGCATAATCCTTTAATCAAACATGCCTGGCAATTGATTAACGAGCGTCGTATTGGCGATATTAGAGCGGTGCATGCACAATGCTGGTTTTATAAACCCGATCATTATTTCGCGGAAGCACCTTGGCGTACAAAGCTCGGGGCTGGGCCCATCTCTGTCAATCTGGTTCACGATGTGGATTTACTGCGATATTTATGCGGTGAAGTTATCACGGTGTCTGCTCAATCTTCGGCCTCGTCGCGTGGATTTGAAAATGAGGAAGTGGCTGCGGCAGTACTGACGTTTGCAAATGGCGCAATCGGGACAATTACGGTATCCGATGGCGTTGTATCACCGTGGAGCTGGGAACTGACTTCCAGAGAATATCCCATATATCCGGTAACTGATCAGAGTTGCTACCACATTGGTGGTTCTGAAGGTTCGCTGTCTATTCCTGATCTAACGCTTTGGAATCAAAACGGTAAAAATGATTGGTGGGCTCCCATTAATGCAACCTCAATGCCTCGTGAATCCTCAGACCCTTTAGTTAATCAGATGGAACATTTTGGCCGTGTCATTCAAGGTGCTGAATCGCCGCTGGTATCCGGAGAGGAGGGGCTTCGCACCCTGCGCGTAATTGAAGCCATCGAAAATTCAGCCAAAACCGGCAAGACTATTTCTGTGGGTAACGAATAGTAGACATAAGCGTCAGTGCGTGAGCTTAAAACGGCAGGGTTTGAACTGTGTTCCATATTGCATTCGCATTCATGGAACTTACTTTCTATACAGCGTTCGTAGCCAGTAATTCTTATTGATAAAACGGTTTTACAGCAATGAAGACAGCGATATTTAGCCTATTTCTAACCGTGGGTTTATTTGTATCTACATCAGCCCAAGCAGATAAAGTTGTTTTTGCAGGTGGTTGTTTTTGGTGTATGGAAAAGGACTTTGAATCTCTTAATGGTGTGACAGATGTCGTTTCAGGTTTTACCGGAGGTACGGCTAAAAACCCAACTTATAAAGGCGACCATACTGGGCACTATGAAGCCGTTGAAATTACCTATGACCCGGCTGTCTTGAGCTATCAGGATTTACTGGATCATTTTTGGGTCAACATAGATCCGTTCGATGCTCGAGGACAATTTTGCGATAAGGGCCCTAGCTACTTAAGTGCAATATTCGTTGAAACCGAAGAGCAGCGATTACTGGCTGAGCAAACTAAGCAAGCTGTTGTTAACCAGTTTCCTGACCAAACCGTGGTAACACCCATTCTGCCGCTAATGACGTTTTACCCAATTACCGGTGCTGAAAGCTACCATCAGGATTTTTATAAAAAGAGCCCGATTCGCTACAAAGCCTATCGCTACAGTTGTGGCAGAGATCGACGTCTAAAAGCGATATGGGGTGATGCCGCCACCGTTTAGCGCTAATGTGGCCAGTCATAGTCTGGCCATTTAGTCTGCGCTTTTCATTAGGGATTAATGAGGGGTAGAATCCAGCGGTATCGTTTGCTTTCAATGAGTACGACGCCGTGGGATATCCTCCATTATCTGAGGTTCGAAAGTCACTTCGTGTCAGTTGGTATCGGTGTCCCATTGAGCCACGGGATCTACGTCAGCTGCTACAACGCAGTGATCTAGAGGGTTTTAAACAGGCAGGGGGGCACCTTGCATTGTGGATTGTCACAGGCAGCCTTGCGTACATAGCCTGGATAAACTCGGCCTGGCTCTGGCTGCTACTCGCACTTTTTATACATGGTGTCGTGTCGAGTTTTTTCAGTGGAACCGCACCACACGAGCTCGGTCATGGCACCGTGTTTAAAACGCCATGGCTAAACTCGTTTTTTCTATACCTGTTTAGCTTTATCAGCTGGTGGGACCCTTTCGACTACGCGAGTAGCCACACCTACCATCATCGATTTACACTGCATCCGAAAGCTGATCGGGAAAACTTGCTGCCGCTATCGCCTATTGTCAGTCCCTTCACGGTACTGCAGTTGCTCACGATAAACGTGTTCGGTAAGAAAGGCCGCACGTTTGGAAAGGGTGGTCTGTTGTCCACCATTTATGTCACCGTGCTGTCAGCCATGAGAAAAACCGGGCCGGCACGCATTCCAAGCAATGAATGGTTAAATGCCATTCATCAGGATCAGCCAGCACAGTTTGAAAAGTCGGTGGTCTGGTCGCGACTGTTATTAGTGTTTCATGGCGCTGTATTTTTCGGTTCTCTGCTGTCAGGCCAATGGATTTTCATATTCATTGTTTCAACGTCTTCATTTACGGCCAATATATTTTCGCATTTAGTGGGAATGACCCAGCATTGCGGACTTAAAGAAAACGATACAGACTTTCGTAAAAGTACACGCTCCATTGTGTTAAATCCATTGCTTGAATTTTTGTATTGGCGGATGAATTGGCACACCGAGCATCACATGTTTGCTGGAGTGCCGTGTTATAACCTTAAGAAACTTCATAACATGGTGCGCGATGACATGCCGCGCCCCAGAACGCTGCGTGAAGCCTGGCTGGAAATGACTCAAACATGGCGAATACAACAGCATGACCCCGCGTACTTTCATGACACTGAAGTGCCGGTTTCAACCGCTAACTACCATTCCGATTCCTCAGAGTTTCATTCCATAGGCGACTTGGCCCCGCAAGGTTTAAAAGAGATTTAATTCATGCTTGAAATTTGGGGGCGACCCTATTCATCTAATGTCATTCCCGTTATCTGGACTGCTGCCGAATTAGGGCTTAATTACAAGCTGAAGTTGGCGGGTGGAAGTTTTGGTCAACTTGATACGGCTGAGTTCGGCAAGATGAACCCCAACCGCATGATTCCAGCCATTCGAGACGGTGACTTCTGCTTGTGGGAATCTCATGCAATTGTCCGCTACCTAAGCCACAGTTATGGTGAAGGTAGCTTATGTCCAAAAGATGTTCGGCAAAGGGCGGTCGCCGATCAGTGGATGGAGTGGTGTGGTACCCGTGCATTCACTCCTGTCATTCAAATGTTTTTCGGTACTGTTCGTACGGCGCCTGAGCAACGCGATATGAAAACAGTCATGGCGCATGTTGAAGAAGCCAGTCGCGTGTTATCGATACTCGATGCTCATCTATCAACACAACACTATGTTGCTGGTGATAGTTTTACGATGGGTGATATACCGTTGGGTGCAGTAGCGTATCGATATTTTAATGTCGATGTAGTAAGACCCTCATTGCCGAATGTTGAAGCTTGGTATGAGAGACTGACACATAGACCAGCCTATCAAGCGCATGTGATGCGTTTTTTTGGCACCAACCCTGAAGAATGGCAGGCGCTAGAAATTGCGTGCGCCAGTGAAGGTGATTAAGTATGAGCGATGTTTTTACATTCCACGAAAAATTCTCGCCGGAAGAGTTTGAAACTCAATACAACTTACGAACCGGGCGCCCAGACTACGAAGTTACTGTCATTCCTGATTGGTTAACACGCAGTGAAACTGCCAGAGAGACAATCCCTTGCCAACTGGATATTCGCTACGGTGACGGGGACAAGCAGCGTCTGGATATATTTACAACCGCAGCTGCCGATGCCGCAACTCTGGTTTATTTTCACGGAGGCTATTGGCAACGGGGAGATAAATCGATTTACAGCTTTCTGGCAAAACCGTTTGTGGATGCCGGGGTCAACGTTATCGTTGTGGGCTATGATTTGTGCCCTGCGGTAACCATTACGCGAATTTGCGCTGAAGCTCGTGAAGCTATGGCATATATATTCAGACATGCCAAAGATCTGGGCATTCATGCTGAAAAAATCTCTGTCATGGGACACTCCGCCGGCGGGCACATCACCGAGATGATGATGGGGACGCATTGGCCAGACGTGGGCAGCGATTTGCCTGAGATGCTCATAAAGTCTGGTATCCCGGTGTCTCCACTGAGCTATCTCGAGCCGGTCAGGCTGACTCAGGGGCTGAATTCAGGCATCAGGATGGATGCGGATGAGGCTGAACTTCAAAGTCCCATGAAACATCATCCCCCGACCACTAATGCCCCGCAAATGGTCGTCGTGGGAGGGGCAGAGACTGCCGAGTTTCATCGTCAAACTCGAATGTACTGTGACGCGTTCAACACAGCTGAGCGGCCGGTAGAGATGTATGTCGTCCCCGATGTTGATCATTTTGACGAGCTGAATGTGCTGAGCGATCCGCAGAGCCCCTTCTTTTTGAAAACCTTGGAGCTGATAACGCGCTAGCGGCTGGGGAAGCCGTTTGAGGCCGTTTAAGGTATCTCGAAATCAGGCATTGCATTCGTATTCAAAATTTGTAATTGTATAGTCAGGTCACCCGTCTTTTAAGACATTTTGAGGAAGGAATAATGAAAACCTTAGTTAAAGGCACTTTACTCGGTGCCATGATGATCAGCGGTTCATCCGCTGTATACGCTGGTTGTGGCATCGAAGAAGGCCGTATCAGCATCGTGGGCAATGAATTCCCCGCTATCCAGACAGTTGCAGCCGCTGCGGTTGCCTGTGCAGGCGACGGCGTGGAAGCGACTGCAAACCTGACTGCTGATCACCAGAAAATCAACGTTGCTGGTATGCAGGGCAACCCGGCCGAATACACGTCGGCCATCATCGCGAATTCATCTATCGTTGCATTGATGAATGAAGACGTTATCCGTCCACTCGACGATTTAATCGCAGAGCACGGACAAGATATTCCAAAAAACCAGCTAATCACCATCAACGGAAAAGTTATGGCGGTTGCTTTCATGGCGAACGCTCAGCATCTGGCTTACCGCAAAGACGTATTGGCAGATCTAGGCATTGAGCCTCCAACTAGCTACGAGGAAATGCTCGCAGCCGCGGAAAAAGTTCGCGCAGCCGGTGCTTCTGAGTACCCATTGGGCGGTGCCTACAAAGCAGGTTGGAACCTAGCTCAGGAATTCGTCAACATGTACATCGGCCACGGCGGTGAGTTCTACCAGCCAGGGTCTGCAGTACCTGCTATCAACAACGAGCAGGGCGTTGCTGCACTCGAAATGATGAAAAGCCTTAGTGCATACATGAACCCTGATTACCTGACTCACGATTCCAACGGCACCGGTGCAGAGATGGAAGCCGGTAACGTGATTATGATGAACATGTGGGGTTCTCGTATCGGTAAATTACAAGACGACGAAGGTGCGCCACCGGAAATCGCTTCAAACATCGAAGTTGGTGGCCCTCTAATGGTTGGTGATTCAGGCACTCCTGCAACTACCCTATGGTGGGACGGATGGACTGTTGCTAAAAATATCTCTGACGCCGACGCTGTAGCGACATTCCTGGCAATGAAAAACGGCATTAGCCCGTCCATTCTTAACGAAGAGACTATGGGTCAAGCGGTATGGATGATCGACGGCTACGAGCCCGCGCCAGTTAATCAAGGCGTTTTTGCTTCAATTGCTGCTGGCTCAACAGCATACCCAATGCTGCCTTACCACGGCTTGATGCACACAGCGCTGGGCAATGAAATTGCTGATTTCCTAACCGGCAAAGAAGATGCGGCCACCACATTGGCTGATATAGAAGCTGCTTATACAACAGCTGCAACAGAGAAAGGCTTTCTGTAAGTAAAGTACTTGGTTGGATAAGGTAATTATCCAGTACCCGAAACCTCCAGTCACGGCTAATTGAAAGAGTTACCTGTGCTGGAGGTTTTTTTATTTGGATTGGCCGGTCTTTTATGAAACACAAGACTTTTTTTTGGTTCGTCCTGCCAACATCGTTGGCCATGATACTTTTCATTGCTCTACCGATTGTGTCGGTGGTCATGCAATCTGTTTATGCTCCGCACGAACAGGTAATCGTTGAAGTAGAAAATTGCGACATCTTTGGTTGTAAGAAATCAACCATGGTTGACCAGGATGCAACACGTGAGCTTCGTGAAGCCGAACCGCTCGGTCGCTTTGTGGGAACCGATATTTACACAAACCGGAATCACCTTGCGACGTCAGAGGTGGGCCTTGCCTGGCAGAAATCTTCCTCGTTGAGGGATTTCTTTTCCGAAATAATGAATTTACCTTTTTACCGGGCCTTGGCTTTTACGCTGACCTTCACGTTTGTAGTTACTCCGCTTGTTCTCATACTTGGTTTTATAATCGCGGTATCGGTTAACAGTATTCCTAGTATTTTGCGAGGGCCAACGATCTTCCTTTCGTTGCTGCCCATGATTATTACGCCGTTAATTGGATCGTTGATTCTGTTCTGGATGATAGATTCTCGAGGCATCATCGGTACACTCCTGCAACAGTTATCAGGTGACCCGAATTTATCGATGAAGGCTTCAACACCACTGACCTGGGTCACACTCATTTTTTACGGAGTTTGGCATGCTGCGCCTTTCGCATTTGTTGTCTATTACGCGGGGCTACAAAGTGTTCCTAAAGACACCTTAGAGTCTGCAATGATTGATGGGGCCTCACGTTGGCAGCAAGTGCGCTACGTCATTCTTCCTCACCTTGTGCCCTTGACAACATTTATCGCACTCATGCAGCTGATGGATAACTTCAGGGTGTTTGAGCCTATCGTGGGCTTCAATGCTTCTGCGCATGCGCAATCGTTATCTTCCTTTATCTACGATGATCTTGGTGGTGAGACTCGTCTACTGTCCTCCGCCGCAGCAACCTCTGTATTGACCATAGTAGGAATCTCGGTACTGCTCGCGCCAGTACTTGTCCGGACATGGCGAGAATTTGGGAGGACTAAAAAATGAGTTCATCTGTAGCCGAACGTCGATCCCCGTTACTCAAATTTTTCGCCTGGTCGTTTCTTATCTCATGGCTTGTACTTGCAGCCTTTCCATTCTTCTGGACTTTTTGGGGTTCGTTTAAAGTTGAAGGGGACTTCTTCTCCAAGGCTGACTGGACCTGGGCTATATTCGGCCATTTAACGCAAGCGGAAACGGGTGGGGCGTTTACTGGCGACGGATATCACGGGGCGTGGATACAAGAAGAGTTTTGGCGGGCCGCGCTCAACACGCTTATTGTTGTCGTGTGCGTTGTTGGTATTTCGCTCACCATTGGCACCTTAGGCGGATACGCGCTCAGTCGCTCAAGTTACAACTATGCTTTCTGGTTGCTCATCATTGCTTTGATGTTTAGAGCTCTACCTCAGATTACATTGGTTTCCGGTTATCTATTGCCATTTTATGAATGGAATTTATGGGGGAAATTGCCCACGGCTATTATTGTGCTCGTGGCTATTAACCAACCTTTCACTCTATGGATGCTGACTTCTTTCTTCAAAAACATCCCAAAAGATCTTGATGAAAGTGCCATGGTAGATGGGTGTACTCACTTCCAGGCTTTTCGTCACGTCATCATCCCCGTGATGTGGCCGGGAGTTATTACAACCGGGCTTTTCTCTTTGTTGTTGGCCTACAACGATTTCGCGGTGACCGCCATGATTTTGTCTAAAGAGAATCAAACAATGGTTCCGAAGATTGCGAGCTTTTTAGGAACAACACAGACTAAGGGTAATGTCATGTTTGCGGTTGCGTCAGTGGTTTCAGTGACGGCGCCGCTTTTCGTACTGGTGATGTTTTTCCAACGCCAGATAGTAAGTGGATTAACTGCAGGCGCGGTGAAAGGATAGGTTCAATGGCCAGTATCACACTGAAAAATGTAAACAAGCGTTGGGGATCTTTCGTCGGCGTTAAAGATTTCGATTTAGAGATCGCTGACAAAGAGTTTTTGGTACTGCTAGGGCCGTCTGGTTGTGGAAAAACAACCACTATGCGAATGATCGCAGGCTTAGAGGATGTTACCGAGGGTGAAATTTTCATCGGTGACAGAAAGGTGAACAACCTTGAACCCAAAGACCGTGACATCGCCATGGTGTTCCAATCCTATGGTTTATATCCAAACATGACCGTCTGGGAAAACATACGTTTTCCGCTAAAAATTCGTAATGTCGATCCGGCTACACACCAAGAGAGAGTTCAGCGGGCCGTCGACATGGTTGAACTACACGACTTTGTCCATAGACGCCCTGCAGCTTTGTCCGGTGGACAACGTCAACGTGTTGCTCTGGCTAGAGCTATCGTTCGAGAGCCTACGGTATTCTTAATGGACGAGCCTCTATCAAATTTAGATGCAAAGTTAAGAGTCTCTACTCGGGCTCAAATAAAAAATTTGCAGCACGAACTGCAGACAACCACCATTTATGTAACGCACGATCAAATTGAAGCCATGACATTGGCTGACAGAGTAGTGGTTATGAATCAAGGTATTGTTCAGCAAGTAGCAACGCCCCGCGAAATTTATGACATGCCGGCAAACACGTTTGTTGCAGGGTTTATGGGAACACCGGCAATGAACCTTATCGATGGCGAACTCAACAATGGCGTGTTCAAAGCCGACAACATTGAGATCGCAGGTTTAAGTACTGAAACCAATGGAGTGGTAACACTTGGGTTCCGTGCTGAAGATGCCTCCCTAAGTGATAGCGCAGCGCAAATGAATGCAGCGGTTTACTCTATGGAGCTCTTAGGTGAAGCGTCTATGGTCACAGTTAGAGCGGGCGGTGCCATCGTCTCTGTAAAAGCTGATAAAGACTACATGGCTGATATTGGCGATACTATTCATGCTTCCATTCCACCGGCAATTTGTCACTTGTTTGATAAAACAACCGGTGAAAGACTGACGTAGTAGTGGCTAACCGGACGGATAACGCTTCAAAGCAGTGGGCAAGCCTGCCTGACTACATCATCGGCATCACCAAAGAGATCTGGGAAGATAAGGGTATTGCAACCCTTAATCAGTATTACGCCCAAGATATTCCGATGAGATTTCCATCGGGTTTAATGGTTGGAAATCAGTCGGTCATAGCCGGCACACTTGCTACATTGGCAGAATTTCCCGACAGACAATTGTTTGGTGAAGATGTCATTTGGAGCGGTAACGAGTCAGATGGTTTTCTGTCATCGCATCGCTTAATGACAACTGGCACGCATTCCGGTCATGGATATTTTGGAAAAGCCACTGGCAAGAAATACTGGGCGCGTGCTATCGCCGACTGCGCTGTTAAAGATAACGTTATCTTCGATGAGTGGCTAATAAGAGATACTGCGCTTATCGTGAAGCAGCTTGGTATGAAACCAAAACGCTTTGCTAGAGACCTCATTGCTCGAGAAGGGGGTGCTGAGCACTGCGTTAAACCATTCACGCCAGAACAGGATATTGACGGCGGCTATCATGGTCGCGGAAACGACAACCCATGGGGTGCTTTGCTAGCGTCAATTTTGCAACGCATCATGCGTAAAGATGTAGCAGTTATACAAGCAGAATATGATCGCGCTTGCGAAATTGAACATCCAGCGGGGGCATGCGGGCGCTCATGGTCCACCGCTGAAGCCTTTTGGATGGGGTTGCGATCATCCTTCCCATCCGCAGTTTTTGCCATCGATCATCAAATAGGGCGGGAAGATCCATTGCAACCGCCCAGAGCGGCTATTCGTTGGTCATTACAGGGTAAGCACGATGGATTTGGTATGTTTGGTAAACCCACTGGAAAAGATGTATACATCATGGGCTTTACCCATGCTGAGTTCGGACCGTATGGATTAAAGCGTGAGTTTACCTTGTTCGATGAAGTCTCTGTTTGGAAGCAACTATACTTACAGACAGGTTAGCCCCTGTTTGTTGACGCGTCGGTATGCCAACGGCCATTGATGCGAGTCTCATAACACACACTGTGTACTGTCGCTGGGTTGACGCGGCATCTCTATGTATCCCCGGTAACAATAGTTAACAATTCCCCCTATTTACCGCGAACAGTTTTCAATTGCTTGTTCGATATAGAACTGTGCCCATTCGTAATGTAGCCAGCTTCTCAAAATGATTGCGCAAGAGTTTTCGAACAAATGGCTTGCACCATTTTGGAACAGGAGTTGCTGGGGCACGGAGTCCGGGTGCAAATTTGATCCACGTTACGTGGAAGAATTTTTGTCTGATGTCCCGAACTATCTGAATCTGAGTGGTTGATCCGGATGCGGAAATACAAGTCTGGATTTTAAAAATCTAGTTAGTGATTTCCCAATCACCACTTTAGAGACTTTTAGGGCATTTGATAAAGCAGAGAAGTGGGAAATTCCATGTATCGAACAAACTCGAACAGTAATTCAGCTGGTGTAGGACTTAATGTGCATACGCCTGCAAAGGCAATGCGTCAGTTATTTCTATTCGTGTTACTGACGCTACTTTCCATTAGCTCGAAAGGTTATGCCGCTGAAGATTATATTGATTACAAATACTATGAAGGGAATTGGAGCCTGCTCCCTGACTTCGATACGCTGACTCCCGTTGCAGAAGGTGCTCAGGAAACGTTTGCTCTCACGGGTGCACGTGCTGATTATTTCGGATTTGTTTATACCGCCAAGTTATTTATTACGGAGGCGGCTACTTACACGTTTTACATTTCCTCAGATGATGGATCAAAGCTACTCATAAATGACTCTGTCGTAGTCGATTTTGATGGGTTACACGGTGCGTCTTTCCAGTCGGGAACGGTCACCTTAGGTGTTGGTTTTCACGATGTTGAAGTTCAATATTTTGAAGCCTCAGGTGCTGCAAGCCTTGCAGTTGAATGGGAAGGCCCTAACCAGGCAAGAACAGCGCTGCAATCGTTCCTGAATCCAGATTATGACGACGATGGTATTGATAACGCCATAGAAGGTATTGGTGATACTGACGGCGATGGCACGGCTGACTATTTAGATACAGATTCTGATGGGGATGGAATCAATGATTCGGTAGAGAACGCGAATGCGCCAATTTCTAACCCTACGCTTGACTATGAGTCCACTACCGGCACCATCTCGCGTAATCCAGCTAATGTGGTTAATCAATGGTTAAGCAACGCTTCAGGGCTTTCACCCACAGAAGGTACTGAGTACGCTCACTTTAATACTTCAAATCAATCCAATCTTTATTATGACTTGGGAACTTTGGCTCCAGGGTCATACGAAATAACCTTAGATGTCGGGGACATTAATAATCAACCATTTCCACCCAATGTCACTTCGGGTGTGTACACAGGTGGAACCAGTGCAACGGATCTGGGAACACTGATAGATGGTCAAAGAATTTCAAATGTACAGCCAGCTCCCGGTACCTGGAACGTGTGGAGCTATAAGTTTGAAATTCCGGCGGGCGACCCAATGGTCGGACAAACGTTTGGTTTGAATTTCGATGTTGGGGCTGGTTCAAGTCAGAATATGGCCACAGATAACATCGCACTGTCATTTGTAGGGCTTGTTGATACCGACGGAGATTCAATACCCGACTATTTGGATAATGATTCTGACGGCGATACGGTGCCCGATTCCATCGAGGGTAATGTCGACTCTGACAATGACGGAACTCCCGATTACCTAGATGTGGATGACAACGGAGATGGTGTACCGACAATTGCACAGGCCGGTATTGGAGATGGGTCCGCAAACTACCCATTCACCTCGTTAAGTGCTGCGTTAAAGGCACCTGCCGGAGTCTATTGGTTTGAAACAGCGGCTGGGACGTTCCAAGGCAATGTAGACGACGCCGAAGGGGGAGGCTGGGTCACTATCTTGAACTACTTGCATCTGGGCGGTACAAATCCAGCTGTAGTCGCCTTAACAGACCGGTTGCCGTTGATCGCATCCAGTACGCTTGGAACAGATGAATCAGCCAGTGCTACAGCTTGGGGGCATACGTCTAATGCGCTGCTGACGTCTCTTGATCCGGTTGAAACTCGTTGGTATGCAGAAACCTCTGCTCACAGTAGAGTCATCCACTTTTCAACTACGTTTGGTCTTGACTATCTGACAACGGGTACAGGAAACATGGTTGGGGTAAACGCAGACTTTACTGCGTTGTCTGGACATACTGCTCTTATCCCTGCTAACGCTGGTAGCACTGTAGGGAATAGCGGAGATTTCGCTTTAACGAATTTTCCTTTTTACGAAGGCGGTGCCAGGCATTGGGGCGTTCGCGGGCATGGTAGTCGGTGGGAAGTCGATGACTATCCGAATAACTCAAGTAATGACACTTTTCACAGAGTTTGGGCACGCGGTGACCAACTCACAGCAGCAGATCTTGCTGACGGTGATTCTGATTCAACCCCCAACCACCTAGAAATTACCGACACAGATGGCGACGGCGTACCTGATGGGCTTGACGTTGACGATGATAACGACGGCATTCTAGATATCAATGAAGGTGCGTTGATTACACCAACCGGCGGAGCGATCTCTGCAGCTTGGGCTGGTCGCGATCACACTCGTTCAATTAATGACACGTCAATAATCAGCATTGGTGATTCTATTGGCGCCGTTAATGCCGAGAATCAAACCATTTTTGAAACTTCACTGACGTCGGCTTGGATAGAATTTAACCTGCCGGCAGATTCCAATGTATCAGGTGTGGCTCTATGGGCTCCCGGTGTTCCGTTTAGTGGTGGAGATTCCCCTATAAGGGAATTTACGGTCACAGTCACTTACAACAATGGGCTAAGTTGGACATCTCATTCTCTATTTACAGAAGTACCCACTGCACTGGGGTATCCGGAGAACGCACAGGTATTCCAACTTGGACAAAGTTTCGAAAATGCAACAGTTATCAGGCTGAACATACTAAACGGCTGGGTCAACCAAGGGGAAAGTCACACCAACTATGCCTCTTCTGATGATGTCGTGTTGCCTGGTGCCTACAATATGACGCTTGGTGAATTCAGAGCGATTGTAGACACTGATGGTGACTTGGTTTCTGATAAAAATGATTTAGACAGTGACAACGATGGCATCAGTGATCTCTTTGAGAGCGGAGCGCCTAGTAGTTGGATTGCAGCTGATACAAATAAAGACGGAACGGTATCAATAGCTGAAGCTGAAGCAGTATTGGGTGTTGGAAATGCTGATGCGGACAACGATGGTCTGTTGGATATTTTCGGCCGGTTTATCATGGATGAGAATTCGGGTTGGGTGGTCACCAATTCTGCCAGAGCTTCGAATAACAGTCGGTACCAGACAGCCAATAATGGTATCGAGCCGACTGCCGGTTCAACTTACATTCATTTTGATTCGCTCAATGATGGTTGGGCGCACAGTGAGTATCGGGATCTGGGAGCCGTATTCCAGCCTGGAAATTACAAATTCACGGTAGATGTCTCCAATATTGGTAACTTGGGTTGGCCCGCTAATACCTTTGCACAAGTTACTTCTGGCGTGAGCGGTGCGGGGGCAGGTACTGCCGTTACTCCTACAAGCTCCACAGTACCCGAGCCAGCATCTGCTACAACTGAAACTTGGACAATAAATTTAGAAATTCCGAACGGTAGCCCGCTAATTGGCCAAGCTATTGGATTCGAAGTAGGTGTCGGTACACCGACCGGTTTGAATCTAAATGCCGGTTTCGATAACTTAAAAATGTCAGTTTCTCCTCTGGATACGGATGGAGATGTTATTGCTGACTACCTGGATCTAGATAGTGATAACGATTCTATCCCTGATACGATAGAAGCAAGCCCGACTATCGGCTACAGCGCTCACGCAGATGATGGCAGTGACAACATCGATACAGACAGTGATGGAATACTAAATAAGTACGATACCAATTCAGTTTTTGGTGGCACGTATAGCAGTTTTACAGCACCTGAAAATACTGATTCGGTAGATACTCCTGACTACATAGATTTGGACAGCGACAATGACGGTCTAACAGACGATGTGGAGTCTGGGTTATCGCTAGTTACTGCTGCGACTTATGCTGACGTTGACGGTACCGATGGGTTACCCAGAGATACAGATGGAGATATCGAATCGGATTACAGAGATTTAGATTCTGACGGCGATGGTATCGATGACCTAACGGAAGGTAGTGTGGATACCGATACGGATGGTCAACCTGATTACATTGATTCAGATTCTGACGGTGACGGTGTATCTGACTTCACTGAAGGGGCAGTTGATTCCGATGGTGACAGCGTGCCAGATTTTCAGGATTTGGATGATTCCGCCTTGTATGATCACGATGGCGACGGTATCAGCAATTCTCAAGAGGGATTATATGTTTGTGCGGCTGATGTTGTTGAAGCAGTCTCCACCTCAAGCGGTGTGCTAGTAGATGGTTCAAGATCAACGACCGTTAACATCACAAGTTCCGGATTGGCCGCCACTGCTGGCGAGCTCGCTTTTAGAATGTATGAGAAGTCAACGACTACGCGTGTAATTGATTTCACGGAGCCTGTAATTAATGTTGAGCTACTTTTTGATAACTTGATAAGCACAAGCTTTCTAGAGTCGTTTACGCTAACATTTGCAGATGATTCGAGTCTATCGAACGCTAACTTCACGATTTTTCCTGATGCTATCGTTGGTAATACCGTTGTAGATGCTTTCGCAGCTTTACATGAATATTCCAACACTCGTGGCCTAAAAGACAGTTCTTCTGGAAACCATCGCCTTGTTAGTTCTGCCGATGCAAACGGGAGTGATCCTCAGTACAGTGCCAGAATACGTTTTACTGATAGCCGAGCGTATGAATCAACTAATGGAATCAAGTCCATTACTTTTGAAAGTAATTCGCCTACCGGTGGCTCATTTAATATGTGGTTGGGAATTAAGGCTAGCTGTGTAGACCCGTTAGACACTGATAGTGATGGCACTCCAAACTATCTTGATTCTGACTCAGACGGTGATGGTATTGACGATTCTGTTGAAGGTACTGTTGATACCGATGATGATTCCACACCAGACTATCTAGACACCGACTCAGACAATGATGGTACTGACGATGTCGCCGAAGGCAC
>JAHDGK010000005.1:107739-145212 GCA_020627685.1 Granulosicoccus sp.
GGATCTATCGAAGGTGTGATTTCTTATGGTTCTAAGGGCATTTATGTAGAAGGATCAAGTTCCGCTCACCAATATGTTATCGATGGTAGTGGTGCTGGTACAAGCACCAGCTCAAATTCCGCAAGTCTAAACGATACAGGTGCAAGCTTAATTAGTGGATTTTACAGAGCTGAAACAACAACAAACTCCTCGTTTTACACGAACGGCGCACTATCTGAAAATTATCTTGGAGCTGGTAGAAGCACGACCGGAACCAGCACCAGTTTAGAGATTGGTGGTCGTACATTGGGTAGTCTCACCGCGCGTGTGTTTCAAGGTGAAATAGCTGAAGTTATTCAAATCAGTTCAGACGTAAGTGGGCTGCAACAGCATTCAATCGTAGAATCCTACTTAGCGTCTAAGTACGGCATCTCGCTTGATCAGACTCTTCCCACTGACTATGTCGATTCAGCAGGTACGGTAGTCTGGCGTGCTAGCGACAACGTTGGCTATACCGCTGATATCTTTGCTCTTTCAAGAGATGATTTGTATAACCTTGACCAACGAGTTTCTAAGTCAGTTAATGCGGGAAGCATTCTGACCATAGCATTAGATGCTGATTTTACTTCCCCGAATCAGAGCGCTGCTCGTACTACAGCACACTCTAATGACAAACAGTTTTTATATTTGTCTAACAACGGAGAATCTACCAACACGATAACAACAGAGGTTCCATCTAACGAACCGGTGTTGGGCAATAACCGAATTGCACGTGAATGGCGAGTCACGAAATCAGCGAATTTTGGACAAGCTACACACCTGAGCTTTTCAGGGTTTGATAATGCTTACTACTTAATCAGTGATGCCGATGGAGATTTTTCATCTGGTGCAACTGTTATGGGCCGACTAAGCGCTACGGGTGAATTTCCTGGGGCAGTCTTGACAGATGGACTCTACTTAACGCTGGTTAAGGGGCTTGATACAGATTCAGACGGTGTTATCGATCTGATGGATTCAGACGATGACAACGATGGAATTCCGGATTCAGTCGAAGGTACCGATGATGCTGATAATGATGGTATCCCTAATAATCTTGATACCGATAGTGATGGCGATGGATTATCTGATGTATCTGAAGGCGCCGGTGACACTGATAACGATGGAGTACCCAACTACTTAGATGAGGACTCTGACGGTGACGGTGTGCCTGATGTCACGGAAGGGCCGGATACCTACATTGTTGTAGACAGTGCAACTGTTTCAGGTGCGGAAGATAGCGCCATTCCATTGGGAATCAACGTTGATCCGGCGATACTCACTGGAGGTTCACAGCTGGATCTTTTAAGTACAGAAATCGGTTTTCGAGATGCGTCATCAGGCAGCACTCCAGTGACGTTTACGGTGCCTGTAAATGCTACTTATGTGCGCATAACTGGGGCGGGGGCAAGTGATAACGGAAGCGTGGCAGGCACCGAAGAAGACAATGTGTTTTCATCTATTTTGGTAGATATTGGAAATGCCACCTACTCTGGTCATACAACGCTTGTTGTCTCTCAACGGACAGGCAATACCAACTACACGTTCAGCGATATACCGTTGGGTAGCTCGAGCGATACTGGGATTGTAGTGGGGCACAACGATTCCGCTGTAAATTCGGTGACAGTTTCTTTAACCGGAAACACGTTGTCAGTGAGTGAAACACAGACCGTAGCGGACCAGGCTTTCCATGTTGAGTATCTAACGAGTAGTCAAAGCTCGTCTAGTTATATTGGGTCATCTTCTTTGGTACTAGGTACAGCCGTTACCACAGACTCTATCTCACTACCAGCAACTGCTGATTTTGCAACATTGTCTGTGATGATGGCGCGAACCACGGCTACAGATTCTCGTGATGAAGATAAGGGGTTCGGAAGCATTTCAATTGATGTTGAAGCCCTAACGGCCAGTGGTGTCATTTATGTTCATGATGGTGCCGGTGGTGAAAATGTTTCTAGCTACGCATTCAGTAATTACGATTTAACCAGCGATCTACCGATATTATCTAACGCCGGTCAGATTGTTGGTGATATAACAGCCAATGCTGATTCCTTATCGAATATGACGCTTTCGCTAGTAGGAAATGTATTGACGATCACTCGTACTTCTGACATGGCAAACAAGTATTCGGCGATGTTTAGTGCGAACAGCTATGAAAGACTGTCCGTAGGATCTTCCGCACGAATTTTGGGTAGCTCGGCAGTCACTGGTAATTATCAAGCTAACAGTTCCATTACCAATACCTTTGACCTTGTCATTCCAGGTAATGCAATAACAGGTACGGTTTCGCTGATGATGTACAACAGCACTAGCCATACTTCTTCCAATAATGAAAATTCTGGGATGGCTTCATTTTCCGTTGATCTCGAGAATGAAACTACATCGGGTTCGATGATGATCATGCGATCATCAACTCCCGATCTTGTCTCCTGGAAAAATGTTCCGTTCGGAACTCGTCTATTTGATCATGCAGATACAGTCTCTAACCGGGCGTCACTAGGGAGCTTCTCAGACCAACTCGCAGGTGTTCCGTCTTTTAGTCGTATAGTTTTATCCGATGGTTCAGACGTGCTTAGAATGAGTGCGAATCCAACTGTGACTGCTACTGTCTACTCACAATATCAGTTGGTAATGGGGGCACAATGGTCAGGGCAGCTTCCCATTGAATTTGCTACATCTGTCAGCAATGGAACCCTGTCGCATGGTGCGCTTAATCCCGATTCTGGACTCTGGGTTGTGGATCCTGCTGATATCGCGAATTTAGCGTTTGTACCGAACGAGCATTTTTCGGGAGCAGACATTGATTTCACTATCAACTACTCAGGCGAGAACGATACCGTATCAATCGATGTGACTCGTGTTGCAGATGCACCTATCGTCAGCAGCGTTGATCAGCAAGCTACGCAGCGTGTTGTGGCTGATGTGTCCGATAGCTACTCAGCTGCATTAGTTGATACGGATGGTTCAGAAAACCTCTTTGTTGAGCTGACAGTGACGACAGGCCATACCATCAGTGACGGTGTGAGTTCGTTTACCGCAACTGCCGGAAACAACTCGGTAGATGCATCAAGCTGGGATCCATCTGCGCTCACTTATTTGTCAGATGATGTTGGTGTCTTTACTGTGGGTGTTCGCGCAGTTGCAACCGATACCGATGGATTTTCTGCAACACCTGACACTGCGGAATCCAACACCTCTTTCGATATCACCGTTCTTCTGGACACAGATGGTGATGGAGATGCTGACATTATCGATACTGATGATGACAATGATGGTATCTCCGATGTTGATGAGGGGGTTGCCGATACAGATGGCGACGGAACTCCGGATTCTCTAGATACTGATTCAGATGGTGACGGTGTACCAGATGCCACAGAAGGAGGTGGCGATGCTGACGGTGATGGCATCCTTGATCACATTGATAATGATACCGATGGCGATGGAATTCCTGATGCCGCTGAAGGGTCAATAGACTCTGACGGTGACTCCATACCGGATTATCTGGATACGGATTCAGACGGCGACGGACTGGGTGATGCTGCCGAAGGTGCTATCGATAGCGACAATGATGGCATATTAGATTATTTAGATACTGATAGCGATGGTGATGGCATTGATGACGCTGTTGAAGGCAGCATTGATACCGATAGCGATGGCATTTTGGACTACCTCGATCAGGATTCTGACGGTGATGGTATCAACGACAGCGTTGAAGGCGCGGTAGATTCAGATGGCGACGGCGCTCCGGACTACGTTGATCTTGACGCTGATGGTGATGGAATTACCGACTCGGTAGAAGGGGTTGTCGATACTGATTCAGACGGCCAGCCTGACTACTTAGATACCGACAGTGATGGCGATGGTATTTCAGATGCTGATGAAGGCACAGCTGATTCAGATGGTGATGGAATACCTGACGCTCAAGACACTGATGCTAACAACGATGGCATTCCGGACGCGGACTTAGGGACGGGTGATCAGGATGGTGACGGTGTTCCAGATTATCTTGATGATGACATCGATGGAGATGGCATTGCCAACATCAGTGAAGGGGCTCCTAACCCCACTGACGACAGTGATGGTGATGGCATACCGAATTATGCTGATACCGATTCCGATAACGATGGAATTGACGATGCTGCGGAAGGCAACGGTGATTTAGACGGAGATGGTATTCCGGATTATTTGGACGGAGATAGCGACGGTGATGGCATCGCAGACATCAACGAAGGTAGCGTCGATTCTGATAACGACGGAATTCCAGACTACGCAGACTCTGACAGTGACGGCGATGGTGTGCCTGATTCTGCAGAAGGTTCAGCGGATACTGATTTAGACGGTATCCCGGATTACCTGGATTTAGATGTTGATGGTGACGGCATACCCGATGCGGTAGAAGGGTTTGTCGACTCTGATGGTGACGGTACTGCAGATTACAAAGATCTAGACAGCGACAACGACGGGTTAGGTGATGGTGCTGAAGGTACTGTCGACAGCGATGGTGATGGAATTGCCGACTACCTTGACCCTGATAGTGATAACGACGGTTTACTAGATAGTGAAGAAGCCGCAGGCGATACCGACGGCGATGGCGTCGCTGACTATCTGGATGATGATAGTGATAACGATGGTATTCCAGACGGTGTGGAAGGTAACTTCGATTCCGATGGCGACGGTGCACCTGATTATCTGGATGACGACAGCGACGGTGATGGTATCCCGGATATTTTAGAGGGTGCCGGTGATGCTGACGGAGACCTCATACCGGATTACCTGGATTCCGATAGCGATAACGACGGTATACCCGATAGCGTTGAAGGGGCAGGTGATTTTGATAACGACGGAATCCCTGATTCAATCGATACTGATGCAAACGGCGATGGTATTCCAGATGCCGCATTAGGTAGCGGCGATCAGGATGGTGACGGTGTTCCTGATTACCTGGATGGCGACATCGATGGTGATGGTATTGCCAACGGTACGGAAGGGTCTGTTGTACCTGCTGAAGACAGCGATGGCGACGGTATACCTAACTATGCTGATACCGATAGCGACAACGATGGTATTGCAGATGTGCTGGAAGGCACGGGTGATGCCGATGGCGATGGAATTCCAGACGCCCATGACACTGACAGTGACAATGATGGTTTAGCAGATTCTGCTGAAGGCATCTTAGACTCTGACCAGGACGGTATTTTGGATTATCTGGATACCGATAGTGACGGTGACGGCATCAATGACAGCATTGAAACCTCCGCTGACACTGACGGCGATGGAATCCCTAACTATCTTGATACTGATAGTGACAATGATGGTATTGGTGATGCCATGGAAAGTAGTGGTGATGCTGATGGTGATGGCGCGCCTGACTTTCTGGATAACGATAGTGACGGTGATGGAATTACTGATGGCGCTGAAGGTTCTAACGATACCGATGGCGATGGAATTCCTGACTACTTAGATTCTGATAGTGATGGCGACGGTATTCCCGATGTCATCGAAGGGTCTACTGATAGCGATGGCGATGGTATACCGGACGCTCAAGATACGGATGCAAACGGTGATGGTATTCCTGATGCGAACCTTTCAGACGGTGATATCGATAACGACGGTATACCTGACTATCTAGATGGTGATATCGACGGTGACGGCATACCTAACGGCAGTGAAGGTGCGTTGAATCCGGCAGCTGACAGTGATGGTGATGGTATTCCAAACTACGCAGATTCTGATAGCGACAACGATGGCGTGCCTGATAGTGAAGAGGGTACGGGTGATGCTGATGGTGATGGCTTACTGGATGCGTATGATCCTGATGCTGATAACGATGGCATTCCTGATGGTCTTGAGGGCACGAACGACACCGACGGTGACGGCGTTGCAGACTACTTAGATTCTGACAGCGATAACGATGGTATTCCCGATAGCATTGAAGGGTCGGTGGATTCAGATGGCGATGGCATTCCGGATTCGCAGGATAGCGATGGAAACAACGACGGTATTCCAGATTCGCTCTTAGGTTCCGGTGATCTTGATGGCGACGGCATTCCAGATTATTTGGATAGCGATATCGACGGTGATGGCGTTAGCAACACTGAAGAAGCGCAGCCAGATGCAACCACTGATAGTGATGGTGACGGTCTTCCTGATTTTATCGATAGCGACAGTGATAACGATGGGGTGCCTGATTCCGAAGAGTCTCGCGGTGATACTGATGGCGATGGTATCCCTGACTTCGCTGACACAGATGCGGATGGTGACGGCGTTCCTGATGTAGCGGAAGGCTTCGGTGATACGGATGGTGACGGTGTTGCTGACTTTATCGATCTGGATGCGGATAACGATGGCATTCCAGATGTCACTGAAGGTACAGAAGATACTGATCGTGATGGGGTTCTAGACATTAAAGATCTGGATTCTGACAACGACGGTCTGCCTGATCTCATTGAAGCCGGTGGTGATGACATAGACGGTGACGGCCGCGTCGATAACTATGTGGATAACAACAACGATGGTTACGATGATGGAATGGCTGCAGTGCCACTGCCTGTCGATAACAGCGATAGCGATGACTTGCCGGACTACAAAGATCTTGATTCCGACAACGATGGCATTCCCGATACACGAGAGTCAGCGCTTGCCGCATTAGATAGTAATGGTGACGGCCGAATAGATGATGGAGTGGATGCGCAAGCATCGCAGCAATCGTCAAATTTTGTCGGTGGCCAACTGCTTAATGACATTCTTGATGAAGATGGTGATGGTTGGGCTGACAACATACCCGCCAACATGATTGTCGATACTGACGGTGATGGCATGCCTAATCATCAGGATCGGGATAGTGACGGTGATGGTATCAATGACCTGATTGAAGCCGGTGGTGTCGATGAGGATGGCGATGGCGAGGTTGATGGTTGGAATGATGTTGATGCCGACGGAATACCTGACGACATTGATGCTGATCAACTCGGTACAAGCGATAGTGATGGTGATGGCATAGCAGATTTTGCTGATGCAGATTACTTGAATGAAGCTGATTCAGATGGAGACGGTATTGTGGATAGATTTGATATCGATCCTTTTGATGAAGGTTTTGCCAGATCCTCAACAGGAGAGCCGTTATTAAGCAGTGCACTGCCTGATACTGACGGTGATGGAATTTCAGATGTGCAGCAACCGATCAACGAACAAGGCTTTATTCGTACAGGCCTTGGTGGAGGTGGGTCGCTGAATCCTCTGAGTCTGTTAGCACTATGGTTCTTTGCGGCAGTGGTATTTCGCTGCCGTAAAGCCGAATTCAATCTTTTCAATTCGGTACGGAGAAAAACTATGCAGAGTAGTGGTCGACGTTCGATAGTTGCCGTTGCCGTATTGTTTTCGGTTTCGGGTTGTTCCACACTGGGTTTACAAGAGCAGAGTGAACGCCCATCGCTTGGCGCTGCTGCTCCAGAGCAACATAGGGTTGGTAATCATGTCTATGTTGCCGCAGGTGTAGGCACAAGCCGGCTGAAACCTGATACGAGTGAAGTAACGACATTTGCTGTCAATGATAGAAATAATGGCGGTCAGCAAATTACCTTGGGAGTCGATGTTTCTCGCCAGCTATCGCTGGAGTTGCATTCTGCTGATTTAGGTGCTGCCGGATTGTCACCAGAAGGCGGAATTAACTACAACATGCATGGTGCAAGTGCACTCATATATGCAGGTAAAAACCGGCACAATTATAAGCGAGCTGGATTTACCGGTTATGGTCGCGTCGGTTATGGTGTGATGGAAAACAGCGCTGCCGGAAACATTCCGTATCGCCAAGAAGAATCAAACCATTTACTTGTCGGCGCCGGTTTGGAATATATGACAACAGTGGGTCTTGGTTTTCGAGCCGATTTGGTATCGTATGAAGATGACGCACAATACGCCCAGTTGGCCATCGTGTATCGAATGGGATCACCGCGCCGCGGGCAGAATGGTGTGATAGCAGAGTCGGGTACCGACGCAACGGTTAAAAACTCATCGGAGCCATTGCTCCAGGCAGCTATTGCAGTCTCTAATGAAGTTAATGCCTGTGAGGCTCATGCCTCTAATGATAGTAATCTATACTTCAATACGAACTCAGTTGTCATGAGTGTAGAAGGGAGACAGCTGTTACAAGCTGTGGCTCAGAAGATGCGGAGCTGTGATAACTTGACCCTAGCCCTATCGGCACATACTGATGGCACCGGCACCCCGGGTTATAACCAGAATTTGTCTAAACAAAGAGCGAGCGTTGTTGGGCAGCATTTGTTGGCCATGGGTGTTCAAGCAGCCAGGATTCAGGCAAAAGCCTACGGTGAAACGCGTCCGGTAGCGCCAAATTCTACGGTGGAAGGTCGACAATTGAACCGGCGTGTGCAAATGCGCCTTCAGTGATATCACTAGGTTTCTAACTGACAAAGTTAAGCAGTGCCATCAAGCCGATGGCTACGAAGTACATCGGGATAACATAAGGCCAATTGTGAATAGCCCCTTGCCAGGCTGAGATTCCATATCGACCTTGGAATATCAGATTAGTACCTGACAAGGGGCTTGATGCGTTTCCCAACCCCCATGAAAAAAGGTAAGTCATTGCCAGCAATTCAGGGTCTGGGTTGATCGGCAACAGTAACGGTGTGAGTACGGATATTTGTATCACCGGATGAATTCCAATACCTGCGATTAAAATCATTGCGGCGAGGGTTAGGCAAGCTGTGCTTAGTGTGTATTCGGTCAACGATATTTGAAAATTGCTGATCGATAAAAATGCGGTAAGCCCGGTCGCCAACACGCCAGCGGATATAAAAAGAAGTAGTTCATTAGCACTGCCTGGAAGTCCCGACACAACGTGTTTTTGCAAGCGTAGCGAACCTTTGCCCAATCCCAGTCTGTAAATCATGACAGCTGCAGTTAGCAGCAAGGCTGAAAAAGATATAACAACTAAGATGGGCAGCGCAGGGACGAGCGCCTGAGTGACTACTACAGTGACAGTCAGGGCTATCGGTAACCATAATTTGGAGGCTGAAAGAGGATAGCCTGTAAATCGGCTCACTCTGTCAGGGTGTCGGATGATAGCAATGAAATACATGCTGATGATAGTGAGCACCATCAGTGGAAGTCCTGTTAGCATGACTGCGATCAAACTGACATTGTCGACAAGGGTGAGTACCAATGCGGTTCCGCCAAAATAAGGCGACCAACTGGAACATGCGCAGAATACTCTTGTCATTGAGCGTGCTGTAAATAAATCTATCGGTTGTTCCTTGGCCATTCGATCGCACATCATGATGGGCGCAGAGATATTAATGACTGATCCGAATAGGCCTAACCCGATTAGTGTTTTTAAGTAGGGCTTCGCGCCGGTGGGTAGTTTGCCTTGGGTGAGCTCCAGGTCGAGTAGGAGTTTTAAGAATCCTACCGACATAATCATGGTCAATAGAAATGTGTTTCGTGAAAACGCTTCGATGAGGCTGAAAGATCCGCCTTTAGCGTACGCGTATATCAGTAGCGACGCACCAATAGAAAATAAAATGCTTACCTGGATTTTGGCACTGAAACGCAGTGTGGAAAAAAGCAGTAGTGCTGCTGATACTGCGAGCCCACCAGCAGCTGCATCCAGAGCGATTGTAGGAATTAATTTTTGTGTGCTACCGAATACTCGTACCAAGAGCATGGCAAACAGCAAGTAGCCAGCAATATGAATACGAGCCGACACAGTTAGCCAGGTTCTGCAGCGGAGAGATCTACTCGGCTTTCTTGACCCGAATTTTCGAGCCTGAAACGTCTGTGCCGTTTAGAGTTTTCATGGCCGCTTTAGCCTCACCAGGCTTAGGCATTTCTACAAAGCCAAACCCTTTGGATATGCCGGTTTTGCTGTCCATGACGACTGTGCAAGATTGAACGCTACCGTGTGTTTCAAAGAGTTCTCGGACGTTTTCTTCAGTGAGATCGCGGGCAAGGTTTCGGACTAGCAATTTCATAGAAGAATATTCTCGGTGGGGTACTAATCAAGTGTATCCGATGTTTATTTGGCTTGCTCTTTATTCGACGTGATATTCCCGCCTAGTTCCGTAATTCTCAGGGTCAGTGGCTCTAGGGCCGATTTGGGTACCGCCAGTTTGAGAGTGACTTGGTCTGTGAACTCCTTGTCGAGCACTTCAATGTCCGTTGAGCGAAGCCAGTATTCCAGTGAACTCAATTGGGAGTAGGGAAGATCAACCGAGTGTTCAATACGAATGAACTGGGTACGTGTTTCCAAACTTTGCAAGGCAGTGCTGACACATTGGGTGTAGGCGCGAACCAGTCCACCTGCACCGAGTTTCACACCACCAAAAAATCGAGTGACTACCACGACGATATTGCCTAGATCAGAATGTAGGAGGACATTAAGCATTGGTTTGCCGGCGGTACCCTTGGGCTCTCCATCGTCACTTTGGTCCTGGTGGTACACATTCGTGGGTGAGTCCGCAACCATGGCCCAGCAATGATGGTTGGCATCTGGAAATTCTGTACGGATGGTTTCGATGGCTGCCAGAGCGTCACTTTTACTTGTCACGGGTACCACCGTGGTGATGAAGCGGCTACGCTTTATTTCCAGCTCATATCGTTGTTTCGAGTTGGGTACATTGAATCGATCCATACCGGCATGGTACGTAATTCTGGTGCGCTTGAGTGGCTTCACTTAGATTGTGCCAACGTGGCACAATCATGATATGGATAACAGCTCTACCCCTACATGGGATATCGATTTCTATAGCGATGCGGTCATTAAAGATCCGTTTCCCGTTTATGAGCGGCTGAGAGGGCTAGGTCCATTCGTCTATTTACCGCAGAACGAACTCGTACTTGATATTTAGAGAGACCAGCACATGAGTGATCGACCTAATTTTTTGTACTTTATGACAGATCAACATCGGTCTGATGGTTTGGGTTGTTACCATCATCCTGTGGTGCGCACCCCTAATATCGATGCTCTCGCTCAGTCGGGGACCCGTTTCGAGCAATTTTTTGTGGCAACTCCCGTGTGCATGCCTAACCGTGCGAGCTTTATGACCGGGCGCTATCCGAGTACCCATGGCTTAAGGTACAACGGCTGTCTGTTATCAGAGCGTGCGAATACATTCGTGGATGTGCTGGGTAAAAGTGGATATCGAACAGCGAGCATTGGCAAAAGTCATTTGCAGCCCATGACCGACATCGCTCCATTTTCGGCAGAGGAGTTCGCTACAGGCCCGATAAAAGAAGCTTGGAAAAAAGACGATGCTCTATACGATAACGAACAGCCTGCTCAATATGATTCCGATGGGCGTTATAAATTCCCCGAACCATACTATGGCTATCAACACATCGACATGGTAACGGGGCATGGGGACCGCGCCGGCGGTCATTACCAGCAGTGGTTTCGCGAACGTCATGATAACTGGCAAGAGCTTTTAGATCGGGACAATCAGCTTCCGCATAATTATTCGTGTCCTCAAGCCTTTAGAACTCCCATCCCTGAAGACAGCTACCCAACGGCATTTATCAGAGAGAAGGCCAAAGACTATTTACGGGCTGCACAGAATCACGACGAACCGTTTTTCTCGTTTGTCTCGTTTCCTGATCCTCATCATCCGTTCAACCCTCCGGGAAAGTACTGGGATATGTATAACCCGGATGACTTCGATTTATCCGTGCGCTACGAGGATCATCAAAATCCACCGCCCCCATTGCGTTATGCGAAGGAGCAATACGATACCGGTGAATTACCGAAATTAGCGCAGATAGCGTTCATGGCAAGTGATCAGCATATACGCGAGGCGATGGCCTTAACGGCAGGCATGACGACCATGATAGATGATGCTATTGGCGAGATAGTCGATGTTTTAAAAGAAACAGGGCAGTACGACAACACCGTGATCATTTTTAATTCCGACCATGGTGATTTTTTAGGTGATTTTAATTTACTGCTTAAAGGTGCTTGGCCAAAGGATGCAGTTACTCAGGTCCCTATGATTTGGTCTGACCCAAAGAACAGACAATCCTCTGTTACTTCATCATTAGCGTCTACCGTCGATATTGCGCCAACTATATTAGAGCGTGCCGGTATTCTTCCTTACTATGGTATGCAAGGTAAGAGTTTTATACCATGCCTAGAAGGCGAGTCGGGCCCAAGAGAGTCTTTGCTTATAGAGTTCAATGATGGCGGAAAACGGCTGGGCTTTAACCCGCCTGCGAGGGTGCGTGTCCTGGTTCGTGATGAGTGGCATCTGGCTATTTATAAAGGCGAGGAGTGGGGCGAGCTGTACGACAGGATCAACGACCCGAAACATTTGAATAACTTATGGGATAGTCCTGATCACGCCATAATAAAATCAGACTTGGTGCTCGAGTTATCGCATGAGCTTATTGCGCAAATGGATGAAAGCCCTCGTTCCACGTTGTTGGCGTAATCAGGATTTTTACTGCGGCTTCTTATTTAGCCAACGGTGACTCGATAACCAGCTCTTGGGAAATGAACACAAACGGTGCCCACTTCATCGGCGGTGCGGTCTATTGAAATAGTTTCGGCATCAGCAAAGCGGACGACTCCCTGGACAGGTTGTTCACCTCCGTTGACATCCGGATGAACAGTCACAGTGTCACCGGGCTTTAATCCTTGCGGGTCATGATCGGCTACACCTGACGTTGTTGTTGGTTCTGTTGAAAACGCAAGTTCGATAGCGGCTTGAGCATCGAACGTATCAGAGGTGCCATGGCCTATTGCCTCTACTTTGTCAGCCCAGTTAACTAAGTTTGGAAATTCAGCCAGCATGGCAGGCCCGTCACTCCAACGACCTTTAACAAACCAAATGACATGATAAAGCTGGGCGTCGAGTGCGGCAGGTGCATCACCCAATATAAAAGCGCGACCATCGCTTAGGACTTCATCAAGCCAATTAAGTGGAGCGCGCAACTGTGCAACCAGATGTGGTAGTTGGGCGTTGGCTGTGCGAAGACCCTCAGCCCAGTTTTCACCCAGATACAAGCGGCCTCTGTCTTGTGCAAAGTCAGCGGGTAAATTATCGCCAGCTGAACCTAATACGATCTTGACTGATAAGTCGAACAGGGCGCCGTCTGTCCATCGGCTTAAACACCACATTAGGCCTGCGTCGCTGGTGGGCATAAACGTGGGAGAAGGGTATCTTTTTTCAAGCTCGCGAATAATGCATTGGCTGTCGCAGTAAATGTCCGCACCAATTTGCATAACAGGCGTGCGCCGATATCCGCCGGTCAGTGCGGTAAGCAGTGGTTTAGGCGGTAATCGGGGAATCTCAACATCGTACCAATGCAGCCCTTTAATGCCGAATGCCACTCGTACTTTTTCTGCAACTGGTGATTGCGGGTAATTGTGAAAGACAATGTCGTTTGTAGTGATGCTCATAGCAGTATCAACCTTGCGTGTTCTGCCAGCGACCTTCAAAGTCTTCTGGAATCATCAGTATGTCACGGTCTAAAGAATCTACTTCTCGTCGGCCGCAAAGTGCCATTGATACATCAAGCTCTTTATGAATGATTTCCAGTGCACGCGTGACACCTTTTTCACCCATGGCACCTAGTCCATAGATATAGGCTCGCCCAATAAACACACCTTTTGCACCCATAGCTAGGGCCTTCAAGACATCCTGACCAGAACGAATACCACTATCGAGGTGTACTTCGATTTGATCACCGACAGCCTCCAGTATGGAGGGCAGCATACGAATAGAACTCAGACAACCATCGAGTTGTCTGCCACCATGATTGGACACCACAATAGCATCGGCACCCACTTCTAACGCCCGTTTGGCATCCTCGGCATCAAGAATACCTTTAAGTATAACTTTGCCACCCCAGAGCTCTTTTATTCGTGCAACTTTATCCCAATCAAGCGTAGGGTCAAATTGCTCACCAATCCAAGTCATCATCTCAGAAGGGTCGCTGTCGACATGGCCAACAATATTGCCCAGATGACGACGTTTTGCGCCAAGCATTTCTATACCCCAACGCCATTTAGTGGCAAGGTTGGCAATCGATGAAGGAGTAAGCTTCGGGGGGGCAGATAAGCCATTTTTTAAATCCTTATGGCGTTGTCCGACAATTTGCAAATCGAGCGTGATGACCAATGCAGAACACTTGGCATCCTTTGCCCGTTGAATTAAGCGATTTAAAAAATCTTCATCTCTCATGGTGTACAGCTGAAACCAGAAAGGCTTGGTTGTTGCGGCTGCTACGTCTTCTATCGAGTTGACCGACATCGTGGTCAATGTAAAAGGCACGTTAAATTTTTCCGCAGCCCTGGCAGCTTTAATTTCTCCATCGGCAGACTGCATGCCAGTCATTCCCACGGGCGCGAGCGCGACTGGCATGGCGACCTCTTGGCCAATCATGGTTGAGGCTGTGCTTCTACCTGACATATCGACAGCCACCCGTTGACGCAGATAAATCTGATCAAAGTCGCTGGTGTTTTCGCGAAACGTTTGTTCGGTCCAGCTACCAGACTCCGCATAGTCGTAAAACATGCGCGGTACGCGACGTTTGTAAATGGGCTTGAAGTCTTCTATGCAGGTAATGACTGTCACGGTAGATCTGTTTCCACGTCTAAGGGCTGCTGAATAGGGCTTCGAGACAGCCTGAAAGGGTTGGGCGAATGTTGCTAGCTTGGGATGGCAACCTTGCGAACACTACAGCACAGTATATTACAGCGCTCATCTGGCGAAAACGTAGGTTTTAGAGCCGGGTTTTATTGACACCTGACCGTCGCAATTGCGCTTGCGGGCGGAATGTTTGGGCAGCTATCCTTGGACGGGTGGGTAGAACTACTTGCAGACCCCATCCGATAACACTTCTCGTGTTCAATCGTATACGAACGATCCACGCAGAGTTTTTCCTACGGAGACTGAAATTATGGCGTCCAGTGAAATGTCGACCTGTTGTGGGCCAGGGTACGCATCGCCCGCAGATGCCATGAAAGCGCCTCGTGAGAAGCTGCTGTATACCATCGCAATTTATGTCGGCACCGGCATTCAAAAACCGGATTACCTTGCCACGGTAGATGCTGACCCTGATAGCCCAACGTATTCACAAGTAATCAGTCGTTGTGAGATGCCCGGTATCGGTGATGAGCTGCATCACATGGGTTGGAACGCGTGTTCGTCGTGTTTTGATGATGGTGAAATGGAGCGAAAGTATCTCATCGTCCCAGGCGTGCGAAGTTCAAACTTACACATTGTCGATTGTGGAACCGACCCAAGAAACCCATCGGTTCACAAAGTGATTTCCGGGGATGAAATTAAGGAAAAAACGGACTTGTCTGCGCCACACACTGTTCATTGTTTAGGCTCCGATATCATCATTTCGATGCTGGGTGATGCTAAGGGGAATGCACCCGGGGGCTTCCTGCATTTGAATAAAGACTTTGAAATCGTCGGGCGTTGGGAAAACGATTTGGGCGGTATGAAATTTAACTATGATTTCTGGTATCAACCTCGCCATAACGTCATGGTGTCCAGCGAATGGGCTGCACCCAACACCTTTATGCCCGGATTCGATTTAGAAGAAGTCGGTAAATTAAAGTACGGACGAGAAATTCACTTTTGGGACTTTGAGAAAAAGACGGTTGAAAACACCGTGTATCTGGGGGAGGACGGTCTTGTGCCGTTAGAAGTCAGATTTCACCATGAGCCAAGTTCCACGCACGGTTTTGTTGGCGCTGCCATGTCATCCAACATTATTCACTGGTACAAAAAAGATCAGGAATGGATCGTAGAAAAAATCATTGATGTTGAGAACGAAAAGCATCCTGAATGGCCAATACCATTACCCGGATTAATCACGGTTATCCTGATTTCCATGGACGATCGATTCCTGTATTTCTGCAATTGGTTGCACGGTGATATTCGCCAATATGACATCACCGATCCTCATAACCCGGTAATGACCGGACAAGTCTGGATGGGTGGCATGTTAAAGAAAGCACCGGTGGTGAACGGTGTTGAAATCGCAGGTGGGCCCCAAATGATTCAGATGAGTTTGGACGGGAAGCGTTTGTATGTGACCACGTCATTATTCTCTACCTGGGACAACCAGTTTTATCCTGATATTCGTCATAAGGGTGGTGTTATGTTGATGGTGGATTGCGATAGCGAGAACGGTGGAATGGAAATCAACAAAGACTTCATCGTTAATTTTGGTAATGAGCCGAACGGACCATCGCGTTGCCATGAAACTCGCTACCCCGGCGGCGATTGCACCTCTGACATATGGTTATAAAACGATGAATCACAAAGAAGAATATCCAGAAGAATACCTGGCCAGTATATTGTCCGATGTGAAAACCATAGCCATGGTCGGTGCAAGTCCTGACCCGACCAAATTCAGTTATGGTGTTTTGCGGGTTTTACATGAACAGGGCTATAACATGATCCCGGTAAACCCCAAGCAGGCAGGTAATGATATCCGTGGCTTGACGGTTTTCGGATCGCTTGCTGACATAGATCAACCCGTTGATATGGTGCAAGTGTTCCGTGCCTCTGAAGCGTTACCTGGTATAGCTCAGGAAGCCATCGACATAGGTGCGACGGTTTTGTGGGGACAAATCGGTGTGTACAACGAAGACGCCGCGAAACTTGCTGAAGACGCTGGGCTTCGCGTGGTTATGGATCGTTGCCCGAAAATCGAATTGTTTCGACCTTTCTGGAAGCCAAAGTTAAACCAGGAAATATAGGCGTGTCCTCGTTTAATGTGTTGCTTCGCAATAGCGGAGTTGAACTGCAGGTTGCCCCGGATGAACCCATCTATAAAGCGGCGTTGAAAGCAGGGGTGCAGCTACCTATTGGATGCGACTATGGCGGTTGTATCACGTGCGCTGCGAAATTAGTTGAAGGCAAAGTTCGACAGCCGGGAGCTTCGGCTTTAAACCAACGCCAATCTCAGGCCGGATACATTTTATTGTGTGTTGCTCGTCCTAAATCTGATTGCATCATTGACGAAGGTGTGGAGTCGCACGATGAGTTGTATGTGAATCCGTTTACCGGCAAGCTTGCTGGCAATTAACTTTCAAGCGCTAATCCAGAGTTCAGATGAAACCCCAACCCAGACGCCGTTTTATATTTTCACCGGGACTTCAGCCGGACAGGTTTCCCAAAGCGCTTGCCTCTATCGCTGATATCAAAACACCCGTGCTCTTTTGATTCGAGTTTCTCAGTTGGTTATTGAGGCTGCATAGCGTTATGATTGTTGGGTAGGTCAATACACTTGGAGAAATACTTTTGCAAATCAAACACTTAAAAAAATCGATAGGTGCCCTCGCGCTACTTGCAGCGTTTTCTGGGAATTCTCAAGCGGCGGAATGCGGTGAAGTTTCTATTACTGAAATGGACTGGGATTCGGCGCGAGTAGTCACGGCTGTTGCTAAGTTCCTCATGGAGCAGGGTTACGGCTGTTCTGTCACGACAGTCCCTTCAGCGTCCACGCCCGCTTTGGCGTCGCTAGCGGAAACCGGTAAGCCTGACATCCTCACTGAAGTCTGGACAAATGGCGCCCCCGCTTATAACGGTTTGGTGGAATCAGGCAAGATCGAACCCTTAACTGAAGTTCTTTCAGACGGTGGTGTTGAAGCTTGGTGGGTACCAACCTACTTGGTGGAGAAACATCCTGAGCTCGCCACCTTAGAAGGTGTTCTGGCAAACCCAGAATTAGTTGGCGGTCGTTTTCACAATTGTCCAGTAGGTTGGACTTGCCAAATCATCAATACAAACATGGCGAAAGCTTCTTTCGGCGATAGCGGTATGGAAGACTTTATCCACGGTTCTGGTGAAACACTGGCAGCCAGTATTGGTGCAGCATTTGAAAACGAAGAGCCTTGGTTCGGTTACTACTGGGCACCAACGTCAATCTTAGGCAAGTACCCAATGACTCAAGTTGACATTGGTCCACACGATGCTGCTACTCATGAGTGCAACAGCTTGGCCGATTGCGCAACACCTAAAGCTGCGGCGTACCCCAAGAGTATCGTTACAACGGTTGTATCCGATACATTCGCTGCGGGTAATCCTGAAGTTACCGATCTTATGCGAAATCTGGCGTTCACCAATACTCAAATGGGTGAATTGCTGGCATGGAAAGAAGACAACAATGCATCAGCTGATGAAGCAGCTGTACAGTTCCTGACTAACTATAAGGATGTATGGCCAGCATGGTTGGGTGATGATGCTAAAGCTAAGCTTTCAGCACTAACTCAGTAGTTCTTGTTGTAGTTTTTTTATCGTATTACAGGCGGTGGATGGCGAGAGCTGGCACCGCCTTTTCTTTTGAGGGTGTTTAATTGGCTGCTTACGATTGGTTCTTCGATACAGTTGGTTTACGCGAGTGGTGCAACGCGTCGAAGAGTGAAGGCACGATGAGTATGGCCGATCTTCTGGCTAAAGCTAAAGGCGGAGCGTCGGAGACGAGTTGGTGGGAAGTACCGTTCCCGTCTCTAGATACCCTTAACAAGTCCTGTGACTCGGTGATGCGAACCAGGGACTTCACGGCATCCATTGAGCAAGCGTTTTTAGGTGTCAAAGATAATCTTAAAGTGGTTTTAGATCCCATCACGCAGCCACTCAGCTGGATGTTAGACGGTGCACTCGCGTTGTTTGTCGGCACACCGTGGTGGTTGTTGATCGCACTTATCTTAATGCTCACCTACTATGCATCGCGCAATGTGCTTGTCACCATATTTGTGGCATTTTCGTTTTTTCTGTTGGCGTTCATTGACCACTACACCTACGCGGTACAGACGCTCTCCATTATATTTGTGTGCACAATATTAAGCGTGTTGTTTGGAGTTCCGCTGGGTATAGCGATGTCGAAAAGCAATACGTTTCAACGTTTCACTATTCCCATACTGGACATGTTGCAAACCTTGCCATCATTCGTTTACCTCATACCGCTAATTTTTCTATTCAGCGTGACAGAGTCCAAACTGTATGGCATTGCAATCATTATGTACGCGATTGTCCCCGTTGTGCGTCTAACCGATCTGGGTATTCGTCTTGTTGATAAAGACGTCATCGAAGCAGCTGATGCGTTCGGCATGACCTCACGACAGAAGCTGTTTGGGGTTGAGATCCCCTTAGCTTTGCCAAATATCATGGCCGGAGTAAATCAAACCATCATGATGGCACTGGCAATGGTGGTCATCGCCTCTTTGGTATCTGCACCGGGACTAGGCACACTTGTGTTGCGTGGCATAAGGAACCTTGAGCTGGGAGTAGGGCTTGTCTCAGGCTTTGCCATAGTGCTTCTGGCAGTGGTTCTGGACAGGGTCAGTAAAGCCTCTCTGGCGCGAATTAACGCGGCACAGAGTCACTGATGGGAATGGATAACGTGGCTACAGAAAACACAATAAACACAGCTCCATCCGCGCCTGCAAAGGTTGTTATCCGCGATCTGTTTAAGATATTCGGTAGCGATCCCAAAATGGGCTTGCAGCAGGTCAGAAACGGCGTCAATAAAACCGACCTACTTGATCAGCACGGGCAAGTCCTTGGTTTGCGTGACATCAATGTCGAGATGGGCGAAGGCCAGATCACTGTCATCATGGGTTTGTCCGGTTCGGGAAAGTCGACGCTCATTCGTCATTTGAATCGATTGATTGAACCCACCGCCGGTGAAATCCTGGTAGACGGTGTAGATGTCATGAGTTACTCGGCAACGCAGCTTAGAGAGCTACGCCAATCTCAGATGTCGATGGTATTTCAAAAATTTGCGCTGCTGCCTCATAGAACGGTTCTACAAAATGCCGGCATGGCCATGCGCATCCGCGGTGACCAAGAGGATGCCATTAATGCTGAGGCAGCGAAATGGTTGGACAGGGTTGGGTTGCAAGGGGTAGGAAATCAATATCCGCATCAATTATCGGGCGGTATGCAACAACGTGTTGGTATTGCTCGTGCGTTGACCTCGAATGCGCCCATTATGTTAATGGACGAAGCATTCTCGGCCCTTGATCCGCTTATCCGAACGGACATGCAAAACTTGTTGTTAGAACTGCAGAAAGATCTGCATAAAACCATCGTGTTCATTACTCACGATTTAGATGAAGCGCTGAAAATAGCTGACCATTTAGTTATTTTGAAAGACGGTCATATCGTCCAGCAGGGTGAGCCTCAAGATATTCTGTTGAATCCGAGCGACCCTTACATCGAAGATTTTGTGGGTGACATTAATCGTGCAAGGGTACTCCGAGCGCGATCAGTTATGGAGCCGCTAGTCGGCGAACCTCCTGCTGATGCACAGGGACAGGTAGACCACGATGATACGCTTGAAAGCATTATTGCCCGATCAGGTGGTGATATCTCGCACGGCTATGTTGTCACTAAGGATAACGTGCCTGTTGGCACCCTGAATATGACGGCATTGCTTAAAGCCTTAGTGCCACGAATATCTTCTGACAGTGGCGCTAGAAATTACTAGTTTTTAGACAACTTCTCAGGCATTTATATGTCGGTAAGCATTCACTTCGCCCCCCGTCAGTATCGCATTGGACTAATTGTCCCGTCGTCGAATACAAACGTTGAGCCGGACTTTAACTTAGTCTGTCCGGCTGGCGTTACCGTCCATAGTGCACGAAGTGGTGGCTATGACGTCGAAGCAATTCCTGATTCGGATGAAATGCGTAAATTTGTTCGGACGTCTCTCGATCAAAACTTATCCGATTTAAAGGATGCGCGCGTCGATGTGATTGCCTACGGATGTACCTCCGCAACATTGTCCGAGGGCCCGGAGTTCGACAAAGAATTCTCCAATAAAATTACAGCGGACACTGGCATACCTGCGATAACGACGGCTGGAGCACTGGTTGAAGCCATCAAGTGTATGGGTGTAAAACAAGTATCATTTACATCTCCCTATGTAAAACGGCTGAGTCGCGAGGCCACTGACTACCTGGTGGCCAGCGGAATTTCCGTGCTAAAAGAAGTCGCCTTTGACAAGGAACTCTCAAGCCTTGAGCAGAATGCATTAACGCCGCAAGACGCCTTTGATATGGCGTTAAAAGCGAACCACGACGATGCAGAAGCCGTAGTTATTTCCTGCACTGATTATCGGGCGCTTGAGGCCATTGAAGAGATAGAAAAAGTGCTCGATAAACCGGTAATTACCAGTAATCAAGCACTCATTTATGCCTGCTTGAAACGTTTGGGTGTTTCAACACGAGATATCAGAGGTGCCGGGCGATTGTTTTCTTTATAGCAGTTGCTTTATAAATACTAAGAAGCGGGTGATTTTAAGAATGACCGTGTTCATTTGCACATGGAAATATAAAGGCTATCCAGCTCAGTACATCGTGGCTTGATATTCCTTTTCTATATCATCACCCATCTTTTCTGCCAGGTTTTTTTCAACCGCTTCGCCTGAAATTTGTTCGGTGACCATTGCTGGCAGGGACGGCAGTTCTTTGCGATCATGATGTGAATCTGATCGCCATAACTTTGAACGCCTGAATGCCTTAGCGCAATGAAGGAAGGCCTCATGCACGTCAACAACAATGGCAAGCGTTGGGGTGCGATTATTGACTGCGAGGCTGGCGAGTAATTCGGGGTCGCGACTTAAAAACGCCCGCCCGTTGACGCGGAGCGTGTCTTCGAATCCTGGGACAATAAACAGCAATCCCACTGAGGGGTTTGAGACGATATTGCTCAAACTATCGAGGCGGTTGTTACCGGGTCTGTCGGGAATGGCAATCGTCTTGTCGTCAATCACTTTTACAAACCCTGATGGATCGCCGCGAGGGCTTACATCGGCTGAACCGTTTTCATGTTGCGTGGACAAGCACAGAAACGGGGAGCGTAAAATAAATTCGCGGCAGTAACGATCTAAAGTACCTAGAGATTTTTTAATGGCGATTTCATGTGTATCCCCGTAGCAGCTCCGCAGTTGTTCTTCGCTCTCAATAAGGAATTCGGTGTTCTGTTTCAAAGAGTCAATATCCAACGGGGCACCTGATAATCTGTTTGCTTCTAAAGGAAGAACATCTGTTTGACGAGCTGCTATCGACAAGATACACGAGTTGCAATAGCCATGAAACTGTTGAGCTGGGCGATTTTGAGTAGGTTTCGAATTCTGCAGGGCGTCACTGTATCAAGGCATTTTCCCATTCCTTGATAAACGTTTTGCGTTTTAACTTGTCTAGAAAAATCATTAAACCCGGCTCTAGTGCTATCGCAGAACGTTGCTCATTCTGAGAGGCTGCTTGAAGTGGAGGCAGATGATATGAATCTCCTTCCGCTTTTGTCCATTCCGATGAAGTCAGAAATCGCAAAAAGCTCGCCGATGATCTAATTGACAATGAATGTTTTGAAACCATTGCCGTTCTCATCATCGTGTTCGGAAAGTCGGAAGGAAGAATGATTTCTATTTTGTCTGCAATATCAGTACGCGCCTGAGCGTAGCTGCCAAGAACGTTATAGGCAATCGAAATCGTGTTGTTGGATAAATCCTCAATCATGCTTCCAGAGCAGCAGTAAAGGCGAGTTTCCAAACTACCCATGATTTCCATAAGTCGCCAATACGTCTCGGATGCGCGCGCATCCTGTGTGGCAAACAAATACCCCAATCCTGACTGGCGGACATCATAACTGCCAATCTTGCCTCTGAATAGTTCCGGATTGGTACGCAGTACTCGAATCATCTCTTGTCTTGAACGCGGAACTTTCAGTGTTTCAAAGGCCTTCTTGTTGATGACGATGCTGGCAGGTTCCATCGTAAATCCGAACAAACTTTCCCTCCACTGTGCCCAGTCTGGATAGGAGATACCTTCTATTCGAGCTGAAAATCCGTCATTCACCAGTTTAAGTTGCAAATCCATTGCGCTGGAAATTACGACGTCATAATCTTGCGGGTTGCGCTGAAATTCTTCATAGACATCTGCAGAGCTTGCAACGTAGTAGTTGATGTTCAGCTCTGGGTTGATCGTCAGGAAGCTAGTGATAATCGGTGCGAATATGGCTGTGTCTGTGCTGGATATAACGCTGATTGTTTGGCTGCCTATTGCGCCTTCGAATAATTGCTTGTCTTCCCACTCTATGGAATTTGCGTGGCTTGCAAAGAGGCTGATAATTAAAAGGATAAGGTAACGCATGCGCCTCCGCTGGGGTTGTTGCTAAGCTCTACAGCGCCATCGTGAGCTTTGGCCACATCACGCACTATAGTCAAGCCAAGGCCCGAACCAATCGTACCGCTGGCGTTTTCACCGCGGGTGAAACGGTCGGTGAGGCTTGCCATTTCGTGGGTTTGGAATCCCGGCCCTTGATCTTGCACTGCGATGAAAGTGACGGGTTGTTTCCTCACTTCAATGGTAATTACACTGTCGCTGGGCGAGTATTTGAGCGCGTTATCGATTAAATTTCTAACTGCATTTTGTATGAGTATTGAATCTCCTAACAAAATCACTTCGGCATCGGTGTTGAGTTGAATGGTCACATCCTTCATTTCAGCGACGGGCCGCAATCGCATCACGATATCCTCAGTTATTTCCACCAAGTCAATACTGACATAGTCGTGTTGATCTGCTCTGAATGAGATCATCGCGTGATCCAGCAGTTGACCTGCGGCACGAGAAGTTTCGTCGATGGCGCGAATCATAGACCGTAGTGCCTGTCTGTTTTCCTCCTTATCAACTCGCTGTAACGTCATTTCTGCGTGCGAACGAACGGTGGCAATAGGCGTGCGAACACGATGCGCTGCTTCGGCAATAAATTCTTCAGATTGTTTAAGTGAACGTTCTAGACGTTCCATGAAATGGTTTAGTGATGAAACCAAAGGAACCATTTCAGTAGGCACGGGTTTGGCAACGGGGCTGAGATCTTGGGGCCCTCTGCGAGCCACTGAATCGGCCAATCTTTTGAGAGGGGCGATGGTTGCCGAGCTTACCCAGATGGAGAGTAGAACGGCCAAGCAGAAAAACCCGATACCGTAGATAGCGATATTCTCTGATATCTCATCCAGAGCATCGTCCAAACTATCTTGAGTTTGTGCGATGGACGCCGTAATGATGGTTCGTTGATCAGCACCAATCAAAGTACGCGATGCTGACACTTGTCGCACTGCAACATCTCGATATATTGTAGAGCGATAAGCCGTCTCGGTGACACTTCTGTCTTTAGGAAGGCTTAGGTCCTCATAACCGGACAACACTAAATCGTCTTGATATATGACGTAAAAAACTCTGTCGTCGGTTGTAGTGCCTAGCATGGAAAAAGCAGCGTACGGTATATCTATTTCAACAGAACCATCTCTCAATGCAGCGGCATCGAGTATTGAGGTTACTGAGGCTCTGAGAATACTATCTTGACTCTGTACGGCGATATGAGCTGCATAATTGCGAATAACGAAGTAAGACAGCAGCGTCAGCATTGCAACACCGCCTATCAATGTCATCACTAAGCGGTTCCGTAACGAACCATAGACGTTAACGTCGCTAGTGCTCATCCAGGCGATATCCCAGACCTCTAAGAGTCGTGATTGTTAAGGTTGAAGGTTCAAGGTGTTTTCGTAATCTACCTATATAAACTTCAATCGCGTTCTCTGAAACTTCGTCGTCATAGGAGAAAAGTCGATCAAATAGTTTTTGTTTTGAAAATACTTTGCCCGGTGAGTTAATGAGTATTTCCAGTAGCCTGAGTTCTCTATTACGCAATTTAATAACGCTGCCGGATATGCTCAACTGACCCGCTACAGGGTCAAATTCTATGTCTGCTATGCGAACAGTCGTCTGTGTCGAACCCGATTTTCTTCTAAGCACTGCTCTACATCTGGCTTGGAGCTCCTCGTGATCGAAGGGTTTGGTTACGTAATCGTCTGCGCCCAGATCCAGCATGCTCACTCTATCGGATACTTGAGAGCGCGCGGTAAGAACAATGACCGGCGTGTCTTTTTTTAGAGCGCGGAAGTGCTCTAGAAAATCTCTACCGTCGCCATCTGGCAACATGATATCGAGCAGTAGTAGGTCATAGTCCACCGTTTCTGAGAATGCTTTTGCATCACTGAGACTTATTGCATGGTCGACCACATGTCCATCCAGATTCATGCGCGTAGCAATAGCGTGTGCCAAATCTTCGTTATCTTCGATTAAAAGAAATTTCACACCAGGCCTTTAGACGTGTTCAGCGGGCATGACAGGTTCATGTCAGGTTCCCATGTTGGAATAGCGAGGATGTCCCGTCTGGTGGGCAAATGTCAACGGAGGAAATAATAATGAAATTATCAATGAGTCGTCGCATTTTATTGGCGACAGCCGTCGCAACGCTTGGTTTTGCAAGCCCGGTCGTTGCTGATGGGCATAAAATGCTGGACAGCGTGCACTTCCTTATCCCCGGCGGTGCTGGTGGTGGTTGGGACGGTACTGCTCGAGGAACCGGTGAAGCCTTAACCAAGGCGGGTATCGTCGGCAATGCCTCTTACGAGAACATGTCCGGAGGCGGTGGTGGTAAGGCTATTGGGTATCTTATCGAGAACGCCAGCAGCAACCACGGTACTTTGATGGTTAACTCAACACCCATCGTTATCCGCTCGCTAACTGGAGTTTTTCCCCATAATTTCCGAGACTTAACGCTCGTTGCCGGTACTATCGGCGATTACGCTGCCATTGTTGTCGGTAAAGATAGCCCGGTAAATTCAATGGCTGATCTGTTAGCAGCCTACGAAGCCGATCCGAGTGCAACAGCTATCGGTGGTGGTTCAGTGCCTGGTGGTATGGATCATCTCGTTGCTGCCATGGTTATGGAAGCCGCAGGTAAAGATGCCTTAGGTGTCAAGTATATTCCTTACGATGCAGGTGGTAAGGCGATGGCGGCATTGCTGTCGGGTGAAATAGCAGCACTATCTACGGGTTTCTCAGAGGCTGTCGATCTTGCAAATGCGGGTGAAGTAAAGATAATCGGCGTCACATCCGATGAGCGTGTTAGCGCTGCTGCGGACGCTCAAACGATGAAAGAGCAAGGAATAGACACCTCTTTTGTAAACTGGCGCGGATTCTTCGCAGCTCCGGGTCTGCCTGCAGACATGTTAGAGAGCTATCAGGCTGCAATATCAAAAATGTATGAAACCAGTGAGTGGGAAGAAGTTCGTGCTCGCAACGGTTGGGTAAATATTCATAATTCCGGTGATGACTTCAATGCGTTTCTTGAAGAGCAAGAGAAGGTCATTGGCGATCTGATGAAAAAGCTCGGTTTCTTATAATTGATGTAGCGGGGCGGACATCACACTGTCCGTCCCGCATTTTTGGGAGCTGAGAATGGCACTGGATCGTTGGATAGCTTTGATTCTTCTGGGAATATGCCTGGTGTACGGATACACAGCATGGTTCACCATGGATTCATCGCTAGCGCCATTCATGAAGCGAAATCCCATTTGGCCCAGTACGTTTCCTAAAGTACTTTCTGTTTTAGGAATTGTGGCATCTACCATCATCCTGTTAGGTTTCGAGAAAAGTGACGACAAGCCAGGTGAAATCGACTATCGACGGTTAGGAGATTATCATTTAGGCCAAGCGCTACTACTGCTAGTATTGATGGTTGCCTACGCATTATTTCTCAGACCTGCAGGCTTCCTTTTTTCAACAGCGGGTTTTCTGATTCTTGGCTCGTATATTCTGGGCGAGAGAAAGTGGCACCTCATGATTCCCATTGCGATCGTTGCCACGTTTATTGTTTGGTACCTTGTTCAAGAAGTGTTAGGGATCTTCTTAAGGCCATTACCCACGATGTTGGGAGGCTGAAATGTTAGAAGGACTTTTACTCGGAATTCAAACCGCGTTTTCCATTCAGAATTTATTGATGGTAGTCGGTGGATGTTTAATTGGGACATTCATCGGAATGCTGCCCGGTCTTGGGCCCATGTCCATCATCGCCATCATGATTCCCGTTGCTATTTCAATGGGGGATCCTTCGGCGGCCCTGATACTCTTGGCGGGTGTTTATTACGGCGCTATTTTCGGTGGTTCCACCTCGTCAATTTTGCTGAACGCGCCCGGTGTTGCAGGCACAGTAGCCAGTAGTTTCGATGGCTACCCCATGGCGAAAAAGGGGCAGGCGGGAAAAGCGTTAACGGTTGCTGCCATTGCCAGCTTCTGCGGAGGCTCAATAGGTGCGTTGTTGCTCATGATCTTTGCACCTGCATTGTCATCGGTTGCCTTGTTGTTTCATTCCTCAGAATACTTTGCCCTCATGGTCGTGGGTTTATCGGCCATTGCAGCGTTTGCTGGTGCCGGGCAAGTGACTAAAGCATTAATGATGACGATTCTGGGGCTAATACTAGCCACGGTCGGTGAAGGTGCATTGTTCAACATGCCCAGATTTACGATGGGGCTAATGGATTTGCAGTCAGGCTTTGGTTTCATCACCTTGGCCATGGCTATGTTCGCCTTGCCTGAGGCACTCTTCTTAGTGTTGAAACCTCGCAGCAGCAATTCTGCGGAAGCCGGTGAAATTAAAGATCTTCGAATCTCCCGGCAAGAGGCTAAGGCAATTGCCCCGGTCATTGGCAGGCAATCGATTCAAGGGTTTTTTATTGGTGTCTTGCCCGGAGCGGGGGCAACAATTGCTAGCTTTTTAGGCTATGCCGTCGAACGCAATATTGCGACTAAAAAAGAACAAGATGAATTTGGTAACGGCTCTATCAAAGGATTGGCCGCGCCGGAAACTGCGAATAACGCGGCGTGTACCGGTTCATTTGTACCGTTGCTAACGCTGGGCATTCCAGGTTCAGGTACAACTGCGATTTTACTGGGTGCGCTTATCGCTTTGAATGTCACGCCGGGTCCGCGTTTAATGATCGATGACCCACAGATTTTTTGGGCGGTTATCATTTCTATGTACATCGGTAATTTAATTTTGCTTGTCTTGAATCTGCCCCTAATTCCTTATATTGCCAAGGTCCTGCAGATACCTAGAAACTACCTGATTCCGTTTATATTATTTTTTACGTTGATGGGGGCTTACATAGGCCAGAACAATGCAACTGAATTGCTCATGCTGGTTGGTTTTGGAATATGTGCGACAGCATTTAAGTTTGCGAATTACCCGCTTGCTCCACTCTTAATAGGCTTTATTTTAGGTGGCATGCTTGAGGATAATTTCTCACGCTCCATGCAACTATACGATGGTGTTGCATTTATGTGGGAGCGTCCAATGACCCTGGGTCTGTTGTTGATCGCTGTCGGGCTCGTCATATTACCCAGCTACCGAGCGCATCGAGCTAGTAGGTTGTCTGCAAAACAATAAACCGAGTATTGGCGGGTGTGCTGTTTATTGGGTAAAAGCCTCGTTGAAAGCACGTTCGCCTTGCTTGGTAAATGTTACGACCCGGCTGCTCTTGTCTCTTTTAACCCAGCGTAGTGCTTCAAATTGGGTCATAAAGGCTCTGCCTAAACTGCCTGCCAGATGAGAGCGGCGCTCGCTCCAATCGAGACATGATCTACACAATGGAGCACGAGAAGACTGGAGTGCATCGAGATCGATACCAAAGTCTTGAACAAATACACGGCCTTTTTTTGTCAGCGTTAACTCACCGTCATTTACTGACAGGAAGCGCTTGCTTACCAAGCTATCGTGTAGCTGTATACCTTTATTTCCGGCGAGATGGTTGTAGCAAACCCGAGCATTCCGCATAGCGGCATCTCGCGGACCCGTTAAAACTTTAAGTGGTTCATCGTTAGCGGTTAAACCCATTAGGGTCTCTAATAGATTTGCTACCTCTTCATTGGCCAGCGCAAAATACTTATGCCTGCCTTGCTTCTGAAGCGACAGTAGGCCGCCGGCTTCCAGCTTGGCCAAGTGGCTTGTTGCTGTTTGCGCAGTTATTCCTGCTTCTCTAGCTAATTCAGATGCGGTTAGTGCTTTACCGTGCATGAGCGTTGAAAGCATTCTTGCGCGCGTGTTGTCGCCCAGTAATGCACCGATTTTCGCGATATTGGGAGTGCTATCCATACTTCGATCGTAGTCGAAGCATCTGCGTAGGTCAATACTTCATAATTTGTCTCCATCGAGAACAAACACTGTCCTTAGAGGGAAGACCGTATGTTGACTTGCATCATTCAGTACCAGATTGATCCGACTAAGCGAGAACACTTTGCCCAATATGCTCAAAATTGGGGTCAAGCAATACCTCGTTGCGGGGCAGACCTGATAGGTTACTACGCGCCATGTGAAGGATCGACAACTCTGGCTTACGGAATCTACAACGTTGATAGCCTTGCGGATTACGAACAGTATCGTAAGAGGTTATCCAATGATCCTCTGGGTAAGGAGAACTACGAATTTGCTCAAAAAGAGAAATTTTTGTTACGTGAGGATCGTACCTTTTTAAAGCAGGTGTCTTTTCCGCATAGCGAATTAATCAAACCATGATAGCGGTGATATTTGAAGTACACATACAGCCAGAGAATCGCCAAACTTATATTGATTTGGCATCCGAGCTAAAACCGATACTGGAAAGCATTGATGGGTTTGTCTCGGTGGAGCGTTTTCAAAGTCTGACAAATAGCGATAAGTTGTTGTCATTATCGTTTTTTCGTAACGAACATGCGGTGCAACAATGGCGTAGCCAAGAGCACCACAGGGATGCACAAACGTCTGGTCGGACATCTGTTTTCAAAGACTATCGGCTTCGAGTTGCCGGAGTCATAAGAGACTACGGCATGAATGAACGAGATCAAGCTCCACTGGATAGCAGAGAGACTCATAATCGTCGAAGCTAAGCGATCTTGCCTCTGCTGGCTGAATAGGCAGCAAGCTTGGATTCCATTTTGTCTTTGGCTGCATACCAGGAGACTGCGGCTGGCAAGAACCAAGGATTGCCTCTGTAAAGCGGTCGCGTGGGAAAGGGGAGGTTGTCAAAAGCTGTGACGCCTGCAGGGTCACCGATTATCTTTTGGCCCGCTCTCATTCCCAGATAGCTTGCCATTGCAATTCCCGATCCGCAGTAACCCATGGCGTAGTGCAGGCCGTTGTGTACTCCGGTGTGGGGCATGGTGTCAAAGGTGTACCCGACGGTGCCAGTCCAGGAATGAGAAATTTTTGAATCAATCAGCTGTGGAAAAATCCGAACCATTTGTTCGTGAAGTCTCGGTGCGCTTACGGTTGGATCGGTTTCATTTGCGGATACTCTGCCTCCGAAAAGAATGCGTGTTCTATCCGGAGAGGTGCGGTAGTAATAAACAACTTTGCAGCTATCGGTGACAACCCGGCGACTTGGAAATAGTTCGTCGACAAGTTCGATGGGTAATGCTTCGGTGGCAATAACGTAGCTACCAATGGGTATTACGCGACGGCTAAACCAGGGTGTTAACTGACCGGTATAGCCATTAGTGGCTATCATGACGTCGCGTGATTTTATAATGCCTTTAGCGGTGGTGATGGAGAACTGATTGCTACTTTTTTCGGTATGCCGGATGACGGATGTGGCCTGGCATTGCGATATTAGCGTGACGCCCGCCGCCAACGCTTTTTTCACGAGCCCCTGATGGTACTTCGTTGCATGAATGGCGGCGTGTTTTGTAAATACAACGCCGCCATAGTAAGTGTCTGTACCCAGTTCCGTACGTAGATCTTCTATGGGCACGGCAAAGGCTTCAACATTTTCTGTTTTATTGAGGTGTTCGATTTCGCGGCACATCTGATCGTAGTGAGTAGGTGTGTGCGCTGCGTGAAAAAGGCCGTTGCGTTCGAAGTTGCATTCGATAGATTCCTGCGCGACGAACGATTCAATCCAGCTCAAAGCGTTTTCTCCCTCCTGACGCAAACGTCTGGCTTTTTCCAGCCCATATGTTTTCGCTAGTGTTGACTCGCTGGGATCGATGCCAGGGCTTATCTGGCCTCCGTTGCGGGTGCTGCAACCATGACCTATTTCACCGCTATCAATCAGCACAGTGCTGCGTCCTGCCGCAATGGTTTGTAATGCAGTGTGAAGTCCTGTGTATCCTGAGCCGATGATCACGACATCGGCATCTGCAGGCAAATCATGGGTGGGGATGTTTAGATCTTCCGCGTCGTCCTGCCAATAGGGTGCGTTTTTATAGTCGTCTGTAAATAGGAGGCGTGAGGCGGCAGACTTGGTTAATGAATCCAACGGCGTAATTTCCCAGTTTGCGTTGTATTTAAATGCGAAGGCTTCCAGTATTACATTGCCCGAGATAATTTAACCAGCTTCCTGCAAATGGGCGGTCGTCGTGTGGATCTGACATAATCCTGTATCCGACTGAAAAACAAGGCCTGCAACGGATATTTTTATGAAGGACTACTGCATTTCACCCCCTGAAATCGTCGCATTACCCGTTGCGGGCCAGTCAACTGTATTCCCGGTCAGGAGGGTGTATTGCATCGGTCGAAACTACGCGGCTCATGCCATCGAGATGGGGCACGACCCTGACAGAGAGCCACCGTTTTTCTTTCAAAAAAATCCGAATAATTTGGACCCGTCTGGGGAATTTAAATATCCCGCGAAATCCAACGATGTGCATTATGAAGTTGAAATGGCGGTGATGCTTAAATCGGGTGGCAAAAATATCGCTATTCAAGATGCGCTTAATCACGTGTATGGCTATGCGTTGTCCCTTGATATGACCCGACGGGACTTACAGGCTGAACAGAAAAAACAAGGGCGGCCTTGGGAAATAGGTAAAGCTTTTGAAGATTCAGCGCCTGTGGGGCCCATTAGAACGGTCCAGGAAGTGGGTCATCCGGAGAGTGGGAAAATTCAACTGACGGTTAATGGTGAGATCAAGCAAGAAGGGGATTTAAATCAAATGATTTGGAAAGTCCCTGAAATGATCGCGTACCTGTCTGAATATTTTCAACTTGAAGCGGGCGATGTCATCTTGTCAGGAACTCCAGCCGGGGTAGGGCCTATCAATAAAGGCGATGTTATGGGGATAGAGATAGCAGGCTTGGGCGCAATGAGTGTCCCAGTTGTCTGAGATTTTCTTGGTTTAAAAAAGCCCATTAGTAACTCTCGCTAAATCATCAGCTTGCAATTGAACCCGTAAAAACGACCAAGTTTTTATAGGGGGGAACCGGAAGTTTTATATTGCCTTCCCCCGTAATTGCAGTAATCCCGTCGAATTGATCTATTAAAAATAAAAAATACTGCTTGCACAAATTCGAGCGGGATGTATCATTGGGCGTAGTAAATGTTACCGGTAACATTTGTTCTGGGAATTGGGTGGCCTGTTTGCAAAAGGCTATTCACAACTGACTCGCTGCCAAGTTATGCCGAAAATTAAGCTTGAAAATCTAACTAAGCGTTATGGCAACTTTGAAGTGTTGCACGGCGTTGATCTGGAGATGGAAGACGCTGAATTTACGGTGTTGGTCGGTCCATCCGGGTGCGGTAAGTCCACAACGCTGCGCATGATTGCCGGGTTGGAAACGGTATCCGACGGAGAGATTTTCATCGACGGTAGGCCAGTGAGCCAACTGGAGCCCAAGGATCGTGATTTAGCCATGGTGTTCCAGGATTACGCTTTGTATCCGCATATGAACGTGGCGAAAAACATGTCCTTTGCGCTGCGTCTTGAAAAGCGTCCGAAAGCTGAAATCAATAAAAAAATAAAAGAGGTGGCAGAGATTCTCGGTCTGACCGATTTTCTGCATAGAAAACCTGCAGAACTTTCAGGTGGCCAGCGCCAGAGAGTGGCAATGGGTCGCGCATTGACGCGAGACAGCTCAACCTTTTTGTTTGACGAACCACTGTCGAACCTTGATGCGAAGTTAAGAACACAAATGCGCGCTGAACTCGCTCTGATGAGACAGCGTGTTCATAAAAACATGATTTACGTGACTCACGATCAGATAGAAGCCATGACCTTGGCTGATCGAATTGTTGTCATGCACGCGGGTCGTATCCAGCAGCAGGGTACACCTGAAGAATTGTTTAAAAAGCCTGTGAACAAGTTTGTAGCGGGCTTTCTCGGATCTCCACCGATGAACTTTCTTGAGTCAACCGTTCAGCAAGAAGGAGACGATGTGTTTCTTGCCGGTCAAGGATTTCGCTTAAAAATTGATGGCGAGCTCACTAAACGTTTATCACCGCTTAGTGGTTCCAAGGTGGACGTGGGTATTCGTCCATCTGATTTATCGTTTGACCCTGACGCCAGTGCCGACAACGCAATAGACATAAACGTGGTTATTTCAGAATACGTCGGTGCGCAGTCGGTTCTTATTGGCGACTGCGGTGGGCAGAAAGTGATGGTAGAGCTTAAGTCAGATACACCTATCGCTTTGGGTGAAAAATTACGATTTAGAGTTGAATGTTCGGATTTACATTTGTTTGACACGAGTAGCGAACTAGCCATCGGTTAGTAATTGCTCGTTATTTTGTTGTTTCATTAGGAGGAGCACATGCTTAGTATCACCAAAACGCTGCGTACTGCAGCTGCGGCATCAGTACTGTTTGCCGGCCAAGCTATGGCAGGGCCGTATGACGACTATGCTGGTATGACCTTAGTGGTTAATTTTCCTGCACATCCGCACTACGATGCTGTTAGAAAAATCTTACCTGAATTCACTAAAGAGACAGGCATTGAAGTTGAGGTAGACCAACTTCCATACTTGAAAATGCGTGAGCGCCAGACTCTGGAACTCGCTCAGGACGAAGGCGACTACGATTTAATCGCCTATGTTGTTTTCTCGAAAGCGGACTATGTATACGCCGACCAGCTTGAAAATCTGGCTCGCTATTTTATGAACCCAAAACTGGCTGACCCAAGCTACGACGCTGACGATCTCATCGATGGCTACGTTTACAACATTGGTTTTGCTGGCGGTAATAAAGGGTATCTCCAGGGCAAAACAGGGTCTTTATTCGGTATACCTTACGGCTCAGAAACATCCGTACTGGGTTATCGTAAAGACATCTTTGAAAAGCATGGTTTAGAGGTTCCAGAAACCTACGAACAAATGCTTGATATCGCCTGCAAGATTCCTGAATTAGAGCCTGGAATGGGTGGTTTAAGTTCGCGTGCAGCTTCCGGACACCATGCCAGCCACGCTTTCTTACTCCACTTGGCACCTATGGGTGGTCGTGTATTCGATGATAGCTGGACACCAATCGTTAACAACGAAGCCGGTGTGAAAGCTGCGAATGCACTTAAAACTATCGTCGATTGCGGCCCTGAAGGCGCGGCGAGCTTTGGTTTTGGTGAAGCTTTAGGTTCTTTCCTAGCCGGTGACACCGCGATGTTCCTGGATACGACGGTTGTTGCAGGACAAATTAATGATCCGAAAAAATCGAAAGTAGTCGGTAAAGTCGGTTGGGCGATGCATCCGATGGACGTTCGTCGTGGTAGCCAGACAGGTGGTTTTGGAATTGGTATTCCAAAGAACGCTGAAAACAAAGAAGCCGCATTCTTACTGATGCAATGGTTAACGTCTAAAGCAGGCGACAAGCTGGTTGCGATGGCGGGTGGAAACCCATCTAGATTTTCAACGCATGCCGATGCTGATGTGAATGCAAAATTCCCACACATGGCAACATTTGGTGAAGCACTTAAGCATGCTGATCCTGACTGGCGTCCAATCATCCCAGTATGGGGAAAAATCAACGCTGATTTGGGAACGACTTTATCTAAGGTCTTAACAGAAGATTTAGATATTCAAGAAGCGTTAGACGGCGTTGCAAGCCGCGCCAAAGTCGTTATGGAAGAAGCCGGTTACTACACCTGGCAGTAAAGCACGATACGGTGCGCTGCCGGTAATACCGGTAGCGCAGCCTTTTTCCTTCCACCAATAGAGATTTGAAACTTGCCATGAGTGCAACGACTTTCAATCGTCTCACGCCTTATCTGTTCCTGGCACCTGCGTTAGTCATTATGGTGCTAGCACTTTTGTATCCCCTCGGGTACATGGTGTATGGCAGCTTTCGCGACTGGGACCCCAGCCAGGCGCTTGGCGAATCGGAATTTACCGGTTTAGCCAACTACGTGACTCTTTGGAATGATCCGAATTTTCGTGAAAGCGTTGCTGTCACTTTAAAATTTGCAGTTTCCGTCGTCAGTATCGAAATGCTCATCGGCGTTGGGCTGGCGTTGCTATTAGATAGAAACTTACGGGGCATGTCAGTGCTACGTACGTTATTCATCTTGCCCATGATGATTGCGCCGGTTGTGGTTGGCCTAGTATGGCGCTACATGTATCACCCCACGGTGGGCATATTCAATAACACATTAAAGTCTATTGGTTTAGAACCGGTAGATTGGTTGGGGCAGCATGCGCTGCTCTCCGTCATCATTGCCGATATCTGGCAATGGACGCCGTTCATATTTATTCTTTCGCTAGCCGCCTTGCAATCGCTACCGCGCTCGGCCTTAGAAGCTGCCCGCATTGACGGTGCAACGGGTTGGCAACAGATCATTCACATCAAGCTTCCGCTGATGATGCCTGTTTTGATTGTCACAGGCTTATTACGATTAATTGATGCCTTTAAGGTTCTGGAAGTTATCTTGGTAATGACCGAAGGTGGCCCAGGACTATCCACTGAAATATTAGCACTACGTATTTCTCGAACCGCTACTGAGTTCCGTGAGTTAGGGGTAGCTGCCGCCATGTCCAATTACCTACTTATTCTCCTGATGCTGCTTACCTTACTGATGCTTTTCTACAACAGATGGCAAGAGTACCGAGCAGCTAAAGCAAAACGTGCAATAGAGGAGGCGGTGTAATGGCTGCAGTATCTGATAATTCGCAAGCGCAACATCCTGCTTTCTATGCCGTAGTTGTCATGCTCATTATCATGGCAGTGGGTCCTATTGCCTTGATGTTTGTCAACTCTTTCAAGTTAGATGTAGACATCATCTCAGGTACTAGTGGCTTGTTGTTTTTACCCACCATTCAAAATTATGAGACTGCCTTGTGCGATGTTCTACCGTATGAGCTTGATCATCTGGATTTCTGCGCGCTGAAGTTTGGCGGAGCTTTCATAAACTCTCTAATCATCGCCCTGGTGTCCACGTTCTTTACATTGGTGATCGGGTGTATGGCGGCTTATGCGCTTGTTCGATTTCGCTTCATGGGTCGAGACACAGCCTCAGGCACCACCTTGATGGTTCGTATGGTTCCTCCGGCAGTACTGTTAGTACCTGTATTCGGTCTGTGGAATAACGAGTTTTGTATTTCCAAGACCAGTTGGCTTGGAGAGATTATTCGGGATAATTTCGGCGGTAGAGGTGATGTCTGTCTTGCCGGAACGCACTCTGGAATCATCCTTATCTATATTGCGATGAACCTGCCGTTTGTCATTTGGATACTGCAAAGTTTTATCGTGCAAGTTCCTCGTCAGTTAGAGGAAGCTGCAAGAATGGACGGCGCGGGCCCGTTTCAAGTTTTCTTTAAAGTGGTTCTACCCTTGATTAAACCGGGTTTAGCAGCAGCTGCAATATTCACTTTTCGTATTGCCTGGAACGAATACCTCTTAGCGTCTGCGTTATCAGACAGAGACACCAAAACAGTTCCGATTCTCATCGTTAACAATATGTCTGAGTTTAACGTGGAGTGGGGCGTCATCATGGCGACTGGGATGTTGTTAGCGATCCCACCCATTATTTTTACACTATTCGCCTCACGTCAAATCATTACGGGTATGACGGCAGGTGCTGTTAAAGGCTGATCGTCTTTATCGGCACGGTTTTAGTTTTTATATTTAGATTATTCGGAGAGAATTTTGAGTTCAGCATCCATAGCATTGGACACGAGTTACGATCTTTTAGTTGGAACGTACACGGATTTAGATGCACTTGCACACCAGCCCTATGCACCCACTTCGGGGAAGGGGATTTACGGACTCACGCTCACGCCAAACGGTGACTTGCTTGAACGCGAAATTCTGGATGCTCTTAATCCTGCGGTGCTGATACCGCACTCAAACGGCTCTATGATGTACGCCATTCTTGAAACCATTCAAAATGAAGGTGAAGTATTCCAATACAGTGTGGCTGATGATTCATCTATGACGTTAGAGGGCTCTTTCAAAGCCTCGGGCAAGTCGACTTGTTATCTGGCCTTGTCGCCTCAAAAAGACGTTGCCATTGTTATCAATTATTGGGATGCCATAATCGACGTTATAAACGTTGATGAGTCAGGCAAATTAGGCTCTGTTATCCAATCGTTTAAGCAGTTCTATCGCCCCGAAGATCAATGGCGTCAGGTGGCTACCAGAGAAGATCATTGGTCCAACAGACAAGTGGGGCCTCATGCTCATTGCGCGCATTTTTGGAAGGACTGGGTCTTCATTCCTGACTTAGGCGAGAATGCGGTATTCCAGTACCGGTACGATCCTGCAACGAAACAACTCAAGTCAGATACACACATAGAATTCGAAGCAGGTTCGGGACCGCGGCATATGGCCATGCATCCAAGCCTGGACATCTGTTATGTCTCTAACGAATTGTTCAATACCGTGTGTGTGGCGAAACTCGAT
>JAHDGK010000005.1:145312-158628 GCA_020627685.1 Granulosicoccus sp.
ACTATGGAAGAGGTGGCGCAGGCCGCAGGCGTGTCACGAATGACGGTCTCCCGTGCCCTTCGTAAAGATGGCGCGGTTTCGGAAAGCACTCGACAGCGAGTGTTGAAAATAGTCAGCAAAATGAACTACGTGCCCGATCAAATGGCAGGTAGTTTGTCGACCAAGAAGTCTGGCTTTGTGGCCACCTTAGTGCCTTCATTAAACAATGTGCACTACGCCAAAATGCTTCAAGCGCTCACTGAGTCTATCGAGACCACTGGCTTGCAGGTACTGTTGGGGCATACCGACTACTCCATGAACCGCGAAGAGGAGTTGGTGGAGAGCATGCTAAAACGCAGGCCGGAAGCCATCGCTTTGCCCTATGACGGTCATACATCTCGCACAATTAAATTGTTGAAGCAAGCTCAGATTCCTATTGTTGAGCTGTGGGAAGTGCCCCCTAAGCCTATTGGATACACCGTTGGCTTCTCTAACGAACAAGCCTCATACGATATGACTGAACAGCTTATCGGGCTTGGCTATACGAACATCGCTTTCCTGTGTGAGACCAACGATGAATGGACGAGAGGCGCGGCTCGTCGTTCGGGTTTTACGAAAGCGATGGAGGATGCAAATCTATCCGCACATAGAATGATCCGCTACGGCGCCCCACCTATGTCTATTAAAGACGGTTATGACATCGGAATGAATCTGGATAAGTATTTTGACGACATCGATTGCATATTCTGTGTATCCGATTCACCGGCATTCGGGGTGCTAACCGCATTGCGGGAGAGAGGAGTGCGGGTGCCATCAGATGTAGGAGTTGCAGGATTTGGTAACTTTGAAGTCTCTCGCTATTCCGTGCCTTCTATTAGTACCGTCAAAGTTGATCCTGCCGAAGTTGGCCGTGTTGCTGCGGAGCTTGTCGTTCGTTTGCTTTCAGAAGATGAACCCAATAAGCGAATAGCAAAAAAGTATCCTGTAAAGGTATCTTTCAGTATGCGCGACAGTACAAGCGTAAGATCCCGCTAGTAACCGTTGTTTAGTTGTACTTAGTGTCCTGTATAGGCCGCATAGATTCCAAAGGTCCCCACGATAATTAAGCTGACCGCCCAAACAAGGTCTAGATTAAACCAGGTGCGTGATAGAAATTTAAGACCTAAATAAAAATAGATAAGAGCGGCGATGATACCGCCAGCAATCGTCATCGCAACGGTATGCACAAGTGCCACGTAGAAGGCCATTGTTATGTTGCCTCGCATCAGCAGATTAGCCGCCTGATGACCTGTGTCCAGAGTGTCTACATTGCAGAGCTGAAGATATATAGGTACCAGCATTAATCCTGCACCGTGGGCCATGGCCGCTAAAAAAGACCACAGCATCAAGCGTGCAGGATGTACTCGTGCTAAAAATTTTGGGTGTCGCCGGTTTATCAGCAGGTAACAACCCATAGCGACGACTATGGCTCCAGCGCCAATACGTACTTCTGTTTCCCACTCGTAGAGCGCCACCATGAGTGAAAAGGGCAATAGAATGACAAGCATGGCCACTAAATGCCCTGCTGCCATCATGAGTAATGCCACCGCAAGTGCTTTCGCACGTTGTTGCATTAAGCCTGCTGATACGGCCAGCGGCCAACCCATTCCGGGATTAACTCCGTGGTAAATCCCGGAGATAACGACGGCCCACCACATGGCCGTCGCCGTCGTCAAATCAAGAAACACCTAGACGTTGGGGTAACAGAAACTGTCCGTAGAACAATCTCCTCCTTCTAGGCGAATTTGATGGCTGCGATAACCTTTTGGAAAGTCGACGTAGAAATCTTTGTCCAGCTCTAAGCCACCATCATCGCCCACTCTGGCCATCACCATCTGTCCGCCTTCATCATCAGGATAGAACTGGTCATCCCAAGTGGAATAGAGCGAATTTGTCCAATAAACGCGTTTTCCGTCTCGACTTATTTCAACCATTTGAGGGCCAAACGCAAAGTCTTTGCCATTGGGGTGCTTGGTATCCTTAACGATCCCTCCAACTTCCACTTTGCCGGCTAACACGGGGTTCATAGGATCACTAACATCATACTGATGCATTTCGCCAATGCCCCAACAAGCGACGTACAAGTACTTATCATCAAGGCTTAAATCGATATCAGTGACCAATGGTGGTACAGCTGAAAAGCCTTTTAACAATTCTGGTAAGTCATCAGGATCAGCCGGGTGAGGGTCGATAGTGATGGTTTTTTTGGCCTGCCACTTTCCGTCGTCATCGCGCCACCACGTGAAAATAGCGCCCTGTAGATTTGTGGTGTCTACAACGACTCCACAGAAACCGTAGGACTTTTTTGGATCGTGCGCAGGGCGAATTTCCAACGCCATCTGATGATTCTCACCAAGGTCGATGGTTTGAATATTCTTGCGTTTACGCAAATCCCAAAAATGTATTTTGTGTCCGTATTTATTACTGAGTAAGTCCTCTGCTACAACGCCGTTTTCAAACTGGGGTGGTAGTCCCCATTCAGAACTCACCATGTAATCCTGAGGAAGGTTCCACCAAAAATCATAGTGCTTGTCTTGTTCACCTCGATCCATCTCGTACTGGCCAATGATCTCGAAGGTTTCGCAGTCCATGATAAAAATACCCGGAGGGCCATCCGTACCATCTTTTCCGCCACCACCGAGTGTAGAAACATAAATACCTTCCGGGCCGCAATGAATGGTATGCGGGCGAGAGTATCCGGTTTTTTCAAATAGCTCTTCTGGCTCGATGGTTTTATGAATTTTTGCCTTTAGAGGATCCTTAACATCAATAATATAAATTCTGGATGAACGTATTCCCGGCACAACAAGATACCGACGTTCTAAAAACGCATGCCCTGTTAATGGTGACAAAGAAGAGGAACATGCATTCCAGCCAAAGTGGTGGAATTCATCGCCCTTGGTTGGAACAATCACCTGATGAACTATCTGCCCATAAGTGTCTGAAGAGCTATTTAAATCAACAACAGCAATACCATCGGAGTCTGCACCATCCGGGCTCAACATGACGGTAAATCCGTAATTCTCCATTGGCGCTTGCATCGCAAGTTGTGCCGTTGCATGAAAGGTCGGGTCGGGTCTAACGTTCATATTTGCTCCTGTTGTGGTTGGGCGATTCTTATGCGTATAGGTAATTTTTCTGTGTTGGTCGTGGTGAAATTATCGATAAAAAATATGAATGCGCTAGACGTGTTGGCGCACAGCATGCCCCCAGAGTACTACTAAGATTCGATGGGTGCAATTCGAGCTCACGCCGTCACAGAGCGTGCCGGAGCCTACTCCCGGCAACATGCATGGTCTGCGCGAAGCTTGATTAAATAGCCTGGGCTCAGGTGAGCAATTTACCCACGTTCATTGGCGTCTATCGGTGGCGGGGAGGACCTAAACGCTAGCTACTTTAAATGTGTTTGGGCCCATTGCTCGTGACTGAAGAATGGCGTTGGCAGCTTTTGCCCCAACGACGATGAACAATAAAGATAAAACGGCGCTAATACTTAAGCTGGCGACCCCGCTTAAACCTGCGCCCACGGTACAACCACCGGCAAACACACCGCCCATTCCCATCATGATGGCTCCGAGTGAATAGCGTCCCGTTTCACGCGGCGAAGTAAATGATTGCCATTGGAATTCAGACTTAGCGATCGCCGTAATAGCGCTTCCCAAAACGACACCGGAGAGTAAACCCACTCCAAAGCCTGCACCCGTGGAGGTTGAGGCGATGCTCCAGAACAACCACTCCGAACTTGGCGAAGTAAAGCTTAACGACTGAAAAACAATGGGGTCAAAATCGTCTTGTAGTACGAAGCCTGTCCCAACCCAGGCGGTCGGTACCAACAAACCGATAAGCGCAGCGCCAGCTATGTGCATCCTGGGTGCCGTGCTTTTCCGCACAAGCAGAAACACCGCTACTACAAATGCAAAGACGACAGCCCGGACCATCATCTGCGATTCAAGAAGCTGTGCGTTAATTGCTGTTTCGAATGTCACCTCGGCCAGAGTGGTTCGCAGAGGCGACAGGACTCCCTTTAAAGTGGCGTGTGCCGTTATCGCAAAAACAATGATGACGAATAGCGCGCGTAGATTTCCACTGCCGCTTAAAACTGTGAGCCGCGAAGCGCAGCCTCGAGTAAGGACCATTCCAGCACCAAACAGAATGCCTCCAACAGCGATCAGGGCTAAGGGAATGCTGTTGGTGTGGAGGCGATGCTCGGAGAATTCGATCCAACCGGCAAAGACCGATAGCTGTGTTCCAAGCAGTGCGACTGCCAGTGCCGTAGCCCATACCGCTAGCGCATTAGAGCGAGTTACCGCTTCGCTGTCTACCAGAGCTCGACGAATGCAGAATTTCGTGTAAAAGGCCGCGGCACCGAATAGCAGGCCGACAAGGACCCCAAAGACAGCAGATGCCTCGAGAGGGGAGAGCCAATCAATGCCGAGATCTTCGTACATGCCGCAAATCCATGGATTCGTAAAGAATAGAAGCTCGAATAATGAACATTAATCTAAATATTGCAATATATTGAGTCTAAAAATGTATTATTTTTGTTTTTATGGTTAAAAATTGGAATAATATTCCTATTTGGTGGCTTGCCCGGGAACATGATGACCTCAAAAATCGATGAGATCGACCGATCCATTTTGGCCCAGTTGCAAACCGATGCCAGTGTGTCGATGGAGCGACTCGCTAAGGCTGTCGGCGCGTCGAAAACGGCGGTTTGGAATAGGGTTCAACGGCTCCAAAGTGATGGCGTAATCAAGCAGCAGGTTGCGGTGCTAGATGCCGAGAAAGTCGGCTTGCATGAAACCTTTTTTATAGCGATCAAAACCAATCAGCACAACGAACAGTGGTTGCTCGCTTTCAACGAGGTCGTGCAACGATTCCCTGAAATTACTGAGGCTCACAGGCTTTCTGGAGATACCGATTACTTGATCAAGGTGCAGGTGGCATCGACTAAAGACTTCGATCTCTTATACAAAAAGATTGTGGCATCGGTGGATTTATATAGCGTCACCTCCAGCCTTTCCATGGAAGTGCTTAAACAAAATACAGCGTTGCCTTTAGGCTTAAGCTGAACGATTCTGGTAGCTGAACGAATTTGGCAGACTTCCACCTATTTATCTGAAAGTTGAGAGATCCTTGCCTTACAATTAATTCGATAGGGCTTGCCTCACCTAACCGGTCAAAACAACCATGAACAACGCGTATCCGTCGTTATTTCAAACTCTGGATCTCGGTTTCACCACGCTTAGCAATCGAATATTAATGGGGTCGATGCACACCGGTCTTGAAGATCGTGCGCGTGATTACCCGAAGTTGGCAGCGTATTTTGCGGAAAGAGCGCGCGGTGGTGCAGGCTTGATGGTTACCGGTGGTATAGCCCCTAATATACGTGGCTGGTTGGGGCCATTCTCCGGCATGCTGAATTCACGCTGGCAGGTGGGCAGGCACCAACAAGTGACCCAAGCCGTGCATGACGAAGGCGGCAAGATATGCATGCAGATTTTGCATGCCGGCCGTTACGGCTATCACCCGCTGGTGGTGTCGGCATCTGATAAGCAGTCGCCCATATCGCCGTTTAAACCCAAGGCATTGACCAGCCGGGGCATCGAGTCACAGATAAAGGCGTTTGCCCGATGCGCGGTATTGGCCAGGGAGGCTGGATATGACGGTGTGGAGGTCATGGGCTCGGAGGGGTATCTGATCAACCAGTTTCTCTCTGCACGTGTCAACAATCGCGATGATCAATGGGGTGGAGATGCACAGCGCCGGTTAAGACTGGCCGAAGAAATAGTTAAACGCGTGCGTGAAGCTGTCGGGCCGGACTTCATTCTCATCTATCGCCTATCCATGCTTGAGCTCGTTGAGCAGGGAAGCGATTGGCAGAGTATCGTTGCTCAGGCGCGAGCGGTCGAGGCTGCCGGAGCCACATTGATAACCACCGGAATCGGTTGGCATGAGGCGCGTATTCCCACCATCGCAGCAATGGTTCCTCGAGGAGCGTTTTCATCTGTCACGGGTAAATTGAAGTCAGAGGTGTCTATTCCCTTAGTGGCCACTAACAGAATTAACACCGTTGATGTTGCCGATAAGATCGTTGCCGGTGGTGAGGCGGACATGGTATCCATGGCAAGACCCTTTCTTGCCGATGCAGAGTTCCCACTTAAAGCGATGCAGGGACGCAGTGATGAAATCAATGTGTGCATCGCCTGTAACCAAGCGTGCCTTGACCACGTGTTTGAGAAAAAGACGGCAAGTTGTCTTGTAAATCCTCGTGCCTGCCACGAAACAGAACTGCTGATAGAACCTGCTGCAAAGAGTAAATCTGTTTGTGTTATTGGTGCCGGACCGGCAGGATTGGCCGCGGCAACCACAGCAGCCCAAAGAGGACATGCCGTCACGCTCATTGATTCTGCCAGTGAAATTGGTGGCCAATTTAATATTGCGAAACAGGTACCGGGCAAGGAAGAGTTTAACGAGACACTGCGTTATTTTCAAAAGCAGCTTGAACTTACTGGCGTTACTGTGAAACTCAATAAACGAATTGAAGATGCTACCGAGTTAGAGTCTTTTGACGAGATCGTGCTGGCAACTGGTGTCACTCCGCGCACCCCTGATATTGAAGGTATTACACACTCTAAAGTGCTGTCTTATATCGATGTGCTACGCGATAGAGCTAATGTCGGCCCTAATGTCGCGATAATCGGTGCAGGGGGTATCGGTTTCGACGTTGCCGAATATATTTCTCACGATGGCAACGATTCGAGTTTGAACCCAAAAACGTTTATGGCTGAATGGGGTGTCGATGACACCTTCGAAACTGCCGGTGGTGTGACTAACTTTAATCCGAAGCATGAATCACAGCGAAAAGTGACGCTGTTACAAAGAAAGAGCTCGAAGGTTGGAAAAAATCTTGGCAAGTCGACGGGTTGGATTCATAGACGCGCTTTAAGTTTACGCGGCGTCGACATGCTTAACGGATGCGAGTACGTCAAAGTGGATGACGAAGGTTTGCACATAACGCGCGATGGTGATGCGCAAGTGCTAGATGTAGACAACGTCATAATCTGCGCAGGTCAGGAACCATTACGTGAACTTTTTGAGCCTTTAGAACAACAAGGGAAATCAGTTCACCTTATTGGTGGGGCCGATGTCGCCGCTGAACTCGATGCCAAGCGTGCGATAAATCAAGGCACTCGATTAGCAGCGTCCTTGTAAGATTATCTAAACGTCAGTTTGATTGACTGATTATCAGTCGTTAAGTTGAAGACATGCTTTTTGTCTTCTTTTTTGCGTCGAGCTGTAATCTTTAGTGTTTGGTCTTTTTCATTTGTACTGAAAAGACCCACATGAAAGCTCAATTCGCCTTTGCTGTTATCCAGCGCGAACCGCCCCATCGCAATGATCTGATCAGCAGGGTCTTTAGGGGCGTTGTGGGGAGTCACCGGAGAGATTATCAGTCCGTTTAAAGGTAGCTTCTGTTCTTCATCACTGAGGCTGACATTCTCGGAGATGATCTTGATGATATCGCTGCGATGTGTGGAAAACTCGGTAATCGATAGCAAGCCATCTTCGTTCTCATCAGCTTCTGTAAAGGCTGCGGCTGGTAGGGAAATTACCATGTACACGTCCTCACCCAGAAAATTCAGCGTACCTTGATCTGCCACCATCAAGTGAGCATGCGTCGTTGATGTGCTCATCCCTGTCACTAGCAACAGAGCTAAAGTAAGCAGTTTCCATTTGCGGTTGTTCATATCTTTTCCTGCTCCAGCCAGCTGGGTCTACACGACTCTTCAGAATGCGCCCAAGCTTAGTGATCAATTGTGCAAGCATTGTGATCCGCAATTATTGACTGTCAGCGCAGTTATTGGGCTTCGCTAGCTTCCCGATTTGTATCAGTTTGTCGCTGTTTAACTTCTATTCATCTTATGTTTAACCCGTGGTAAGGCGAGTGACAGTATTCGTTTAGCGCATTTTCAATAATATTTTGCCGCCGGGGCTGTTCACAGGATGTGGGCGGCGTCGGCATTACACTTACTCCACTTAAGATTGGTAACAAAATGAAAATAAACAACGTCTATGTAGCCGCTACTGCGATAGCGGTATCAGTTGCCGGAGTCTTGGCGCACGCCGCTTCGGAGAGTTCTGAAATGGTTTCTGATGACGTGATCGCGGGTCATCGAGCAGCACTTGCGAGTAGCACAGAAGGTCAAGGCTTTGGTCCTCAATCTCCACGAGATCTGGGATCCTTGGCAGGTACTAATGAGAGATTGTTTGAAGCGGCCCCTGACTACACCGAAATGAATCTCTGCAATATCCATATGCATGAGGGAGCTGAGCACAAGGGGGGCGAGTTTACTAAGTATGCCGGCAACGGTGACGGGATGGGATATGGAACCGGCTTTTTGTATTCCGGGGAACTGTCTGATTCAGAGAAAGCCGGCGACATCAGCGTGGGCGGCGGCGAGCATGGGGATTTGGTGCCGGGTGACACCATCGAGGTTCACTACGTGCATTCTTCGGCGCAAGTAACTCCGGGCCCTACATTAGGAGCCTGCCTCAGTGAATCTATTATGAATCCGCAGCTGAGAGTTGAGACTCAGGTGTTTGTTCTGGTTAATGATGAGACTGCTTTGGATTTCACAAAACTTACCGAGATCGGTGTGGTCAATGGCAAGCATCAAGCACTCAACATCCCAAGTGATACCGGTGCTCCTATTCAGTACGCAGGTTCCACCACTGGCCCTGGCTACAACGAAAAAGGTTCGCCATTGCAAGTTAGCTGGAGTGTTCGCCCTCAAGTCGCCAAGGTGAACATTAATACAGTGGGTGATTGGTTCGGAAACAATGTATTTGATGAGAACCACGCGCATGGTGTGCGTAATTTGGTGGTTAACCAAGCCCTTTTGTCGAAAATCGCCGAATAATCGTCAGGAACAGGGTGCCCGTATTGTCGTATGGTTTGCGGGCGCTGCTGTTTTGTCGATTTATAATGGCTGATAGTTTTCAATCGGACTCGTACCAGTGAAGCATAGTTTAAAGCGACGCCTTGTGATCACGGCGTTCACACTTTTCTTGCTGGTCTTCATTGCCTCCATTGCACTGTTTTATACTGCAGGGAGATATGGCTTCTACATCGAGCGCAGTGCTCGTGCGCAGCATGTTTACTCAAGCTACAGAGCGGTATCTGATCACACTTATCGAAAACTCAGTGCATTGGGGCAAATTGTTGAGGATGGAACGCTCACCAATTTACAGGAGCGTTACCGAAACAAAGAGGCCCTTAGAAATGCCTTACGGGATGTCAGAGAGAGTATCGCAGCTGAGCTTTCTCATGTGGGTGATGTTAACGAAGCTGAAGAGCTTGAACACTTCAACAAAATTGAGTTACTTGCAGAAGAAATAATTCGCGGAAGTGAGTTAGTCCGAGTAGCGGTGGAGACGAACAGGGGAGATTCTGCCCAAGCCGCACTAGAGAACCTTCGCAGTCATGAGGTTGAAGGCAATTTTATTCGGCTGATTGACGATGCGCTTGCCGAGGAACTCAGAGAAGTCAGAGAGACTCAAATCGTCGCGCAGGAATTAAACACGATTCTCACCCGCTTGTTGTCACTGATCTTTTTATGTTTCGTCTTCTTCGGTGCTGTATTGCTGTACAGCACGTGGAGAGCACTAACACGCACAGTAGAGACTTTCGAAAAGGCTACAAGTGCTTATCAGGATGGAAATTTTTCCTATCGAGTCTCCGAAGATGTCGAGAAAGAATTTTCAGGCTTAGCCGTCGCGCTCAACAATATGGCATCTGAAGTTGAGTCGCAACGCGGCCGTGAGAAAAATACTCAGGAGAATCTTGAAGAAATCATTGCAACACGTACCGTTGAACTGAAAAAAAGTAATGAGAAACTTGAGCTAATTAGTGATACACGGAAGCAATTCCTCACGGATATTAGTCATGAACTCAGAACACCTCTGACCATAATTCAGGGTGAAGCCGAACTTGCATTAAGAAGTGACAACACGACTACTGAACAATTCAAGTCAGCATTACAGCGGATAGTTGAGCAAACCCGTCACAGCAGCCGGTTTGTACAGGATCTGCTGTTTGTTGCCAGAGCTGAAGAGGGCAAAGCACCTATCCATAAAAGGCCTATAGCGATCGTGCCTCTCATCGTTGATATTTGCGAGGACTTCTCTGTCATTGCTGAAGGTAAGAATATAGAAATACAAACCAAGGTTCCTAACTATGATTTGGTTGCTAACGCTGATGCGAGTAAGATCAAACAGGTAGTCACGATTTTATTAGACAATGCAGTGCGTTACTCTTTCGAAAACTCCATCATCGAAGTGAATGTGAAAGACACACAAACTCATTTGGTATTAGAAATTATAGATTCGGGAATCGGCTTAAAATACAACGAGGCAAGCCAGGTATTTTCCAGATTCTATCGAGGCGTTGAAGGGTCCGGTAAGGCAACTGGATCAGGCCTAGGTTTACCTGTAGCCAAAGCTATTGTCGATGCCCATGGTGGCAGTATCAATTTACGGCCAGAGAATGAAGGTGGAACAGCTGCCGTCGTTACTCTGCCTCTAGAGATAGAACTGAGGGCTGTGCAATGAGAATGCTGGTCATAGAAGACGATGATCGCATTGCTGACTTTCTCTCCAGGGCCCTGTCGGCTGAAGGGCATAACGTTACGCGCCTTGCCACAGGCGATGAAGCGCTGTCGGTTGTTCAAAACGGTGACTTTGAATTTATATTGTTAGATCTCATGCTGCCTGGTATTTCCGGTCTTGATGTATGTCAGGAACTCAGATTCAGGAAGATTAATATTCCCATCATCATGTTGACGGCAATCGATAGTAGCGAAGATGTTGTCCGTGGCTTAAAAATGGGAGCGGACGACTACATGACCAAGCCATTCGACTTAGATGAGCTTATGGCCAGAATTGAAACTGTTAGTCGTCGACAACAAACTTTGCCTAGTCATACTGTCGAGTTAACCCTAGACGATGTGCTGATGAACACGGATTCGAAAGTCGTTACAGTCGCAGGTAACGATGTTTCGTTGACGGCCAAGGAGTTGTCTATCCTTGAGTTACTGATGAGCAATCCGGATAAATTATTTTCGCGTGAGCGAATTTTGAATAATATATGGGGCGCCAACGTAGACCCACTGACGAACGTTGTCGACGTCTATATCGGCCGTCTGCGCAAAAAACTTGGCAAAGATGATTCACCCTTTATAGAAACGGTAAGAGGCATGGGGTACCGCATTGACCAGCGAGTCAGTGTCACTATCAAATCTAAGTAGGCTCTGCTATTGGCGCTAGTGATAGGTATCACTAAGCACGCAATGCGTGCAGGTCAATCTATAGTTTTACTCTTTGCTTGTATGCATTCCACACTAATGAGGCTACAGCCAAGTCCTGTATTCCCAGCCCTGTGAGATCCACAATGTTGATGGCATCGTTCGAGCGATTAACTGATGCAGGGTGTGCCAGTGCAGCGCCAAACGATGCATCTGCGGTTTCTTTAATTTGGTTTTTTCTAACAGCAATACCGAAATCACCATTACGAATACATTGATTGTGATCGTCGGTGAAAACCTGAGATGCTCTTGAAAAAATAGTTGCATCCAGTTCGTTTTTTTCAGGATCGTCAGAGCCTATGGCAACAATACTATTGCCACAAACAATATCGCTATTGAGCAAAACGGGAGTGGTTGATGGTGTGGTGGTAACGATCACTTGCGATTGTTTGCATAGTTCTGAAGGGCTGTTTGCCACAGAAATCGAGACTTCAAGATCCTCTAGGCAACGCTGTAATTTTTTTGCAGCGACTTCGTTTCTACCCCAAATCACTATGTGTTTCACTCGGGTATGAGCAACGATCCAGCGTGCTTGTAGCGCTGCTTGATGCCCTGTTCCAATGATGCCTAGGTTAACAGGGGGTTCTCCGGTGAGTAGTTCCACCGCCAGCGCCCCAGCAGCGGCTGTACGGACTGAGGTGATATGTCCCTCGTCCTGAAATAGCGCAAGTGGCTCACCGGTTTCAGATGATAAAAGTACCAGCAATCCGTTGTTAACAGGTTTGTTGAGTTTTTCATTCTCGTAGAAACCCGTTGCCAGTTTTACTGAAAAGTAGGGGTGCTCGTCTGAATAGGCACTTTTGATATGGCAATCACCCTTAATAATATTGGAGTCTTGCTTAAACACCATTTGCATAGGAGGCGGGATTGATACTTTACCGGCGCCATGGTTAATGAAGCCTAGCTTCACAACATTGATAACAGCAGCCTTATCGCTGGTTATCGGGAGAATGTCCTGCAGCGTTAAAATGTGCATTTAACCTTGCTCCTGTTTGCGATCTCCCAGGGCTTCAATAACTGCCTCTGAAAATGCACGTGTTTTCGCTGAGATTAGTCGAGACGGTGGGTAGACAAGATAAAGATTCATTTCCGACCACGAATATTCCGGAAGAACGGGTTCCAACAAACCGTTTTTGATCAGCGGCTCCACAATATAAAAAGGCTCGACTAGAAATCCGGCGCCTTCAGTTGCCATAGCCGCTAAAAAATCTCCGTTACTGGCCAGGAGTCTTGGTGATACTGAGATTTGCCCCGAATCGCCAGTTGAAGATTTGAAACTGAGGATATTCGGGTTTCGTAAGTTAGAGTATTGAAGGCAGGGTAACCCCTGCAGGTCGGCAGGTGTTTTAGGGCGACCATGTTCATCCCAAAACGCGGGGCTTGCTACAGCCGTGTGATGCAACGCTTTTACTTTTCTGGCGATTAATGACGAGTCGGGCAGTACCCCAATGCGCAAAGCGACATCAACACCTTCGCTGATGAGATCAACTTGCCGGTCGGAAAAATCGATCTCAATATTTAAATTCGGGTTTTCGTGTATGAATTTCGAAACGATTGGTTTTAATCGAGACACGCCATAGGAGAGCGGAGCGGCGATTCTGAGTCGGCCGGTCAGTGTGCGATTCTGGCAACTGGCAACTCTTTCAGCTTGTTCAAGATCATCAATGATGCGCTCAGCGCTTACCAAAAAATCAGCACCTGCATCCGTTAGGGTGAGTTTTCGGGTGGTTCGGGTTATGAGTTGTGTTTGAAGACGTTTCTCAAGGTCGGACAAGCGCCTACTCAAAGCAGATTTAGCAATATTGCGCAATTCAGCGGCATGGCTTATCGAACCAGCACGGGCTATAGCCACAAAGGCTTCAATTTCATCAAGGCGGGACATCGTACTAATTATGGCAACAATGATTTCTCGATTCAATGGTTTGTTGATAA
>JAHDGK010000091.1 GCA_020627685.1 Granulosicoccus sp.
ATATCCATGTTTACGTCGCTTTGATAATAAGAATAACGCTAGCAACAATTGCAAGCACGCCGAATAATTCCCGGCCCGTGACCTTCTCTTTAAAGAATAAGGTCGTAATTAATAAAGTAAAGATGAACTCTACTTGCCCAAGCGATTTAACCAGCGCAGGGTTTTGCGCTGTCATGGCTGTAAACCAGCCGATTGAGCCAAGGGCACTCGTTAGTCCCACAAACCAGCACAGCCGGAGTCTTTTCATCATGGCACTAAATTGTTCCGGCTCCTTGAGTGCTATGTACGTCATACACATGAGCGATTGGGTAGCCACCATAAAGAGCAATGTGATTGCCGCACTGGTCAGTACAGGCAGCCCGACGCTAATACTTGCTTCGCGTAACCAAAGAGATGTAAATGAGAACGCAGTACCGGAGAGAGTCCCCAATAAAATATTCATGGGTTCCCAGCGGCCGTTCTTGGTGGGTATGCTGACAATAAATATTCCAGCCACGCCCACCGCGACTGCCAACCATCCCAGAGAATTTAACGTGCTGCCAAATAGCAGCATGCCGAATACGGCGGTTTGGATAGCTTCCGTTTTGGCAAAGCTTGTACCGACCGTGAAATTTTTAAAGCTCACCGCTTTCACGAGTAGGAACGTTGCCAGTATTTGAGCGACCCCTGCCAGCAAAGCGTATGTCACGAACCGGGGTATTTGTATGGCGTTGCTTAAGTGTGTGACAGCGTCATAGCGTTCGAGGAACAGCAAATACGCGATGGCAAAAGGGAGTCCGAATACATAGCGCACTAGCGTGGCAGCCATAGGGCTTACGCTACTGGTGAGTTGTTTTTGCCCAGCAGTTCTGACTGCCTGCATGAGGGCTGCAAAAACAGTGAATGTAATCCATACATTCATGGCTTCAACGAGGCATGCATAGTGTGGCTGAAAACGTTAACGCGTAGCAGCCATCATATGCCCCTTTGGGGCTCTTGGGTCAGGAGGTTTTTTCGATCGTTAAATTAACACTGCCGACACGTACACCCCACATGCCGACTACGGCATCGTTTTGAATGACGCCATCCGCCCGTTTAGACAGCACATCTTTGAATGACACCTTGCGTCCTGGTGTTCCGTCATCGTTGGGGATAGCCATGGTGTACTCGAGCCTGAATACATCGCCATCTTGATAACCTCTGGCAGTGCCCACGACATCTTCCCGAACACCACTGAATTCTCCGTTGGGTAGTAGGGTGAAGACCCAGGTTTTTCGCTCTTTCACCCCGTCTGCGTATTCGAAATCTTCCACCAGGGTCAATACCTTTCCATCCCAACTGCCGTCCATATAGGCAACGAAGTCCCGACTGGTACCATCAATGGCACTGAAGTTTCCGGTGCCAATGGTTTTGCCTATTAGGTCTTCATACAAGACGAAGGTGTCTAGAGGTACATCCGGTGCTGATGGTTTTGTTGCGCATGCGCTCAGTACGACGGATAGCAGTGTTACGCTTAGTGCCCGCTGAGTGCGGGGCAAAATGTTGTTCATTGATTTCACGTTCAACGCTCTTCAATTATGGAGTTGAACGGCAAATCTTGACTAGGATGGGGCTGGGTGAGTATTCGCGATTTATTTAAAGAAGCAGAAGATGTACTGATGTGTGCCGATCCTGCGGAAAAAGCGCAGGCCAGTATTGAGCTCTACGATCAATGGTGTTCGCTACCTCAATCCAGTTTGGACTCCCTAGTAAAATTGCCGTCTGTGTCTGTTGTACGTACGCTAGACGCGCCCGGACGTCCTGAAAAACCTGAATTGGTCGAGGCCCGTCATCTCCCGCGCCGCGGGATGGGCTCAATAGCTGGGCGAATAGGGCTCATCCATTCGCTAGCCCACATCGAATTCAACGCTATCAATCTCGCGTTGGATGCCGTGTATCGATTTCGCGATATGCCCGCTGATTACTATGAGGATTGGCTCCGGGTAGCCTCTGATGAGGGGCAACATTTCTTGCTTTTACAAGCCCGTCTGGGGTCCCTGGACTGCCACTATGGAGCTCTTAAAGCACACGATGGTCTTTGGGATATGGCTAGAAGAACCTGTCACGATATTCTGGTCAGAATGGCGCTAGTGCCGCGCATACTCGAAGCGCGCGGTCTAGATGTCGCACCGCCCATGATTGAGAAGCTACAGCGTTTGGGCGATGAAGATACCGCGCGCATCCTTCAACGCATCTACACCGATGAAATCACGCATGTCGAAGTGGGGAATCGATGGTTTCGTTATTTGTGTGAACAGCGGGAGCTGGATGGCACCGAGGTGTTCAGAGATCTTCTAAAAGGTGAGAACAGCGCGTATCTGAGGAGTCCTTACAACGAAAAAGCACGGCTGCAAGCTGGTTTTAATGAAGAGGAGCTGACGCTGATTAAAGAGATGGAGCTGGAGTACAAGGCTGCGATGACGCAGGCTGACTAGCGAAACTCTAAAAGCTCGAGACCGTCAGGTGTCCATTGAACAAACTGGGCGTGATCTTCATGCCAATCGCCCACGACGTAGCGCCGAGCATTGCATTCTGTCACGTTGTGAACGGCCGGGCGGTGAGTGTGCCCGTGGATCAAAACCGGGCATTGGCTCTGATTAATGTGGCTTGATACAGCCGTAGCATTGACATCCATAATGTCACGGCCTTTGTTGGCGCTTGCGTTTGCACTGGCTGTTCGCATCGCTGTGGCCTGCTCGATACGGGTCTCAACAGACTGTTTCAAAAAGTTCTCTTGCCAGTCACGTGCTCTGACCATGTTGCGGAACGTCTGATAGTCGACATCGTCAGTGCACAGCGTGTCGCCGTGCATGAGCAATGCGTTGGAGCTGCCGAGTTGAACAATCAGCTCATCGTCTTTGACTAAGGATACGGCCGCATCCTTTGCAAACTCGTCGCCGAGTAGAAAGTCGCGATTGCCTAGCATGACCGTGACTAAGCAGTCATGATATTTCAGCGATGCCAAGGCTTGAACAAAGGGTTGATATGCCGGCAGGCCGGCATCATCTCCCAGCCAGTACTCGAAAAGGTCGCCGAGTATGTAGAGGTGATCATGACCCTGCGCGAATTGCAAAAAACGCAGGGCCAGATCTTGTAAGGCCGGAGTAGCAGGATCTAGGTGGAGATCCGCTATGAACAGCTGACTGTTGATGAGTGTTTAGTCTTCGCTAACGACAACAGTTTCAATAACAACCGCTTCAGTGGGGACGTCCTGATGGTGTCCGCTTGAACCGGTCGGAACGCCTGCGATGGCGTTGACAGTATCCATGCCTTCGACAGTCTGTCCGAATACGCAATAACCAAAACCTGCCTGAGACTCATCACGGAAGTTTAGAAAGTCGTTGTCCGTCAAATTGATGAAGAACTGAGAGCTGGCCGAATGTGGGTCAGGTGTGCGCGCCATGGCGATTGAGCCTGTCACGTTGGTCAGTCCGTTTGACGCTTCGTTCTGAATGTTTTCGTGCGTAGATTTTTGCTCCATGTCAGGTGTGAAACCACCACCTTGGATCATGAAGTTAGGGATGACGCGATGGAAGATAGTCCCGTTGAAGTGGCCTTCATCCGCATAGCGTTTGAAGTTGGCGCAAGTTATCGGCGCCGCTTCCGCGTTCAATTCGATAACAATAGTGCCTTTGTTTGTCGTAAGAGTTGCTTTCATAAGGTACAGACCAACCGTTTAGCGTTGCTAAAAAGGGGGTAGTGTAGCAGCCGTAATTATACGATCGCTGAATTGCAGCAACTAGTTCTGTTCCGCAGTTGCGCTGCCTTCAACCTTAGTTACGCCATTTGCAGTGTCGTTGGACTGCGCCTGAGCTGTGCCGAGTCGCTCTACGGACAAGATGATGACAGGCTCAACGGGCGCATCCCGGCTGAATGGTCCGCCGGAGCCGGTAGGTACCTGGCTGATAGTATCGACAATGTTTTTACCTTCAACCACTTTGCCGAAAACGGTGTAGCCCCAGCCTCGCTGGCTTGTGTTGGTGTGGTTCAGGTTGCGGTTGTTTTCGCTATTAATGAAAAACTGCGAAGTAGCCGAATGAGGTGCTGTGGTCCGTGCCATTGCAATGGTGTAGCGATTATTCTGAAGGCCGTTGTAGGCCTCGTTGCTCACGGGTGGCCGGGTTGGCTTACGCTGATAATCGGTGGTAAAGCCGCCGCCCTGAATCATGAAGCCTTCAATAACCCTGTGAAACAAGGTGTTGGAATAAAATCCATCATCGACGTATTGCAGGAAATTGCGAACTGTTTGCGGGGCGCGTTCCGCGTCCAGCTGAATAATGATGTCGCCCTGAGTTGTCTTCATGGTGACGCGGGTGTTTTCAGCAAGCGCCATCTTGCTGAAAAGTGTTCCTGCCAGCACTGCGAACACTAGCGCAAGTCTGATTCCAACGGTCTGTCGATTTGCCATGTTAGATCCTGAAAAAACGTGATTTTTTATTAACCAAGCAATTTTAGCGGCAATTAGAGATCTCGCTGGCCTCAGTATCCATCGGGTAATCTGCTAGGCTTCGGTATTCTTCGATAATTTAGTGAACCGTAAAGCTCGCATGCTGCAGATCTACAACACGCTTAACCGACAAAAAGAGGCGTTTAAACCCTTAAAAGAAGGCCATGTAGGCCTGTATGTCTGCGGAATTACGGTTTATGACGTCTGCCATGTCGGTCATGGGCGCGTCATGATTGTCTACGACGTGCTGTACAGACACCTCAAATCTCTCGGTTACTCAGTGAAATATGTTCGTAACATTACTGACGTAGACGACAAAATTATTAAGCGAGCTGCCGAAACCGGCGTGACGCCCACCGCATTATCAGAGCGCTACATCGACGAAATGCACGCCGACGAACGAGCGCTTAATGTGTTGCCTCCCACCCATGAGCCCAAGGCCACGGAAACGGTGGATAGCATGATCCGCATCATCACTCAGCTTATTGAATCCGGGCATGCCTATGCAGCGGACAACGGTGATGTCTTTTATTCCGTTAAGTCTTTTGCTGAGTACGGGAAATTATCCGGTCGTAAAGTTGAAGATCTCCGGGCTGGTGAGCGGGTAGCTGTTGATGAAGCTAAGAACGATCCCTTGGACTTCGTATTGTGGAAATCAGCAAAACCAACTGAGCCAAGCTGGCCTTCACCATGGGGAGATGGACGCCCGGGCTGGCACATTGAATGTTCAGCCATGTCCATGGATTTACTGGGTGATGAATTTGATATCCACGGCGGTGGCATGGACTTGGAATTCCCGCATCACGAAAACGAAATTGCGCAAAGTGAAGCGCTGACCGGTGGCAAATTTGCGCGTTACTGGATGCATAACGGTCTGGTTCGTATCGACGATGAGAAGATGTCCAAATCGTTGAATAACTTTCTGACCCTTCGCGATGTGCTGGATCAATACAGCGGCGAAGAAATTCGCACCTTTATTGTGGGCAGTCACTATCGAAGCCCCCTGAACTACATGACAGAATCACTGGATGCGGCTCGGGAATCGTTAAAACGTTTCTACATTGCGCTTCGGGGCAGAGCTACTGATGCGCTGCCAGAAGGTGATGGGAAGCCGGCTGATGCAATGATCGACAACGCCTTCATTGAGCGTTTTGATACTGCCATGAACGACGATCTGAATACTCCGCTGGCTATGTCCGTGTTGCACGATCTGGCGGGTACTCTGAATCGTGAAACTGATTTAAACAGCGATCGTTCTCGAGTGCTTGCTAATACCCTGGTTTACTTGGGGCAGAGGCTTGGCATATTGGATCAGGACCCGGAAGTCGCATTGCAGGCAGGAAGCTCTGCAGGCGGACCCAGCAATGAAGAGATCGATGCGTTAATCGCACAACGAGTTGAAGCGCGGGCAGCCAAAGATTTTGCCCGAAGCGATGAGATTCGCGACGAATTGGTGGCCATGGGTATTATTTTGGAAGATACAGGTGGCAAAACGACGTGGAGACGCCAGTAATTCCTGTTGTTTTTGACCTTTTGGACGCCGAAACCGCCATCATATGCGGTGTTGTACAGGATAGTGCCTTATCTTCCGTTTTAACCTGAGTTAGGTTCGCCAGCCATGAAGAATATTCCTCAACCCGAAGAGCTGAAGAACGCTAAGGGGGCAGATTCGTCAGATGCCGACGCATCAAAGACTGAGTCTGCGCCTGTCATTCCGGGAACGGAAGAGCCTCGTTCGATGGGAGACATCTTGCGAGAGGCCGAATTGGCTCAATCGGCAGAGTCATCGCCTGAGGCTGATGCAGCCGCAAAGCCTAAGCGCGTTAAGAAGGTCAGTCGGTCGCAGTCTCGTCGCTATGCCCGTGAACGTGCACTGCAAGCTTTATATCAATGGGATGTGAGTACCGCCCAAAGCTCAGATGTGCGCACGCAGTTCATTGATGAACAAGATATGAGTCGAGTTGACGTTGAGTACTTTACTCAATTGTTCAACGGTGTCAGCCATAACCCTGAAGAAGTAGACGAAGCCATGAAAGGTTCGTTAGATAGGGATATCGATGCCTTGGACCCCATTGAGCGAGCCGTGTTGAGAATTGCCACTTACGAATTAACGCAGTGCCAGGATATCCCGGCCCGTGTCGTTATCAATGAAGGCATTGAAATAACCAAACGGTTTGGCGCCGATAAGGGGCATCGTTACATCAATGGTGTGCTCGATAAGCTTGCCGCTGAAGTTCGACCGCTTGAGATGAAAAAGCGGTGAGTGCAACGCCCCTGAGCGTCAGCTCTCTGAAGGGTACGGCCAATTTCATCGCCTTAGGTGCAGGACTTGGTTTAGCGCCGAAAGCACCGGGTACGTTTGGCACTTTGCTTGGAATACCGTTGTTGCTGCTAATGCCGCACAACTTAATCTTCTACACCGTTATCGTCGTTGTGTTGTTTGCCTTAGGTGTATGGTGTTGCGATGTTTGCGCTAAAAATCTGGGGGTTCATGATCATCCGGGTATTGTGTGGGATGAGGTAGTCGGTTATCTCATTACTATGGCAGCAGTGCCGCGTGACATCTGGTGGTTGTTGGCAGGTTTTGCCGTTTTCCGTTTCTTCGACATTATCAAGCCATGGCCTATTAGCTGGGTAGATAAGCAGGTTCACGGTGGCCTGGGCATTATGCTTGACGATGCGTTAGCTGCAGTGTTTGCGCTGATTGTCATGCAGATTGCCGTTCGATTTTTTTAGTACTGCATTCGTCTTAGGGAACGTCCAGGCCAAGCGCACGGAGGCCTTTGCAGAGCTCAATCATGGGCAGCCCGACAAGAGCGGTTGGGTCCTGGCTTTCTACTGAATCAAACAGACTAATTCCTAGAGACTCGACTTTAAAACTACCAGCGCAATCCAAAGGTTTGTCTGCCTCCAGGTAGCGCTGAATTTCCTCCTCACTCAGTGTTCTTAGCGTTGCCCGAGTGGTGTCCAACGCTTGATAAGCGGCCCCGGTGGCTGTATCGCGCAGGTAAAGCGAGGTATAAAACGCCACTGTTTTTCCGCTCATTGCGCATAATTGCTTGGAAGCTTGCTCAAAAGTGCCGGGTTTCCCGAGCAGTTGCGAATTAACTGCGGCGACCTGGTCAGAGGCGATAATAATGGCCGATTTGGCGATACTGGCCACAAACGTGTCTAAATCGGGAGTTTTTGCCTTATTTTCGGCCAATCGGGTGGCTAATTCTTTCGGTGATTCCCCCAAATGTGGTGATTCATCGATATCGGGGGAAAACTGCTCGAACGGGTGGTTTAGTCGACCCAGCAATTCCGCGCGGTATTGTGATCCTGATGCGAGAACAAGCACTTGCAAGAACTAGCTCCTTTCTTTATCATTCGCGGGTTAT
>JAHDGK010000042.1 GCA_020627685.1 Granulosicoccus sp.
GGCCATTACCCCACCAACTAGCTAATCCGGCTTAGGCTCACCCAATAGTGAGAGGTCCGAAGATCCCCCTCTTTCCACCGTAGTGCGTATTCGGTATTAGCGTGAGTTTCCCCACGTTATCCCCAGCTACTGGATAGATTCCTAAGTATTACTCACCCGTCCGCCACTCGCCATCAACAGAGCAAGCTCTGTCATGCTGCCGTTCGACTTGCATGTGTTAAGCATACCGCCAGCGTTCAATCTGAGCCAGGATCAAACTCTTCAGTTTAATAGTTTTCGTTAGTCTCCTAACGGCGTCCTTCGACGCTAAAGCTATTGAACGAAGGTCCTCTCCTAAGCTAAACAATTCATAACCAGTCTCATACGAGCGAAGCTATAAACTGCCAATTAAAGCTTAAGCTAGGTACTTCATTTACATCATTTGCCGAAAAGCAACCAATGCAATACAAGCACCCATTTAAATTACTTGATCTAATTGTAAAAGAGCGGGCTGAACCACCAAAACACCGTGAAGTGCTTCGTGTCTGCCGAGTCCGAGGAGTGTACCACGAACTTTTTTAAAAACAACTAAAAACTTAACTTATTTACTGCCTAACTCATCGTTGCTGAACACCGTTCGGTGAGCTGCCCCGTGAGCGAGATGCGTATTCTACGGACTCAAATTAAAAAGGCAACGGCTTTTATGAAAATATAATGACGATAGAACAGACAGCACTCTTGCCCACACGGAACAGATAGCTTAGAGCCTCGCAGACCGCCAGTTGTTAGCGACCATCAAGGCCCGGTATTTAGACAAGAGAGACCTTTGCTACCTTTCTTTTGCCAACCTGCATCACGATGGTTTCACCGGCAAGCAAAGATTGACGACCGTCTTCAATCTTTTCGCCATCTATACGGACAGCACCTTGCTTGATCATTCGGTGGCTTTCTGAAGTTCCGGACGTCAGTTTGGCATCCACCAACACATTGGCAATTGCCCGCCCCTCATCTCCGACGGATATCTCGATAGTTTCAAGATCCTCAGGCAGCTGGCCTTGCCGGAATCTTTGTATGAACGCTTCTTTGGCCGCCACCGCTGCCGAGGCTCCGTGGTACGTCTCGACAATCTCTAAACCTAACTCGTACTTGATATCGCGCGGGTTCATCCCCTCTTCTGCCGCTTGCTTAAGCTTCTCAATATCTTCATTCGACTTCACGCTGAGTAATTCGAAGTATCTCCACATAATCGAATCGGGAATAGACATCAACTTGCCAAACATATCGTTGGGCTCATCATCCACGCCAACATAGTTGTTAAGCGACTTCGACATTTTTTGCACGCCATCGAGACCTTCTAACAACGGCATGGTTAAGACAATCTGAGGTTTTTGACCGTTACCTTTTTGGAGCTCCCGCCCCATCAGCAAATTAAACTTCTGATCCGTGCCGCCCAGCTCGACATCGCATTCAAGCGCGACAGAATCGTAACCCTGCACCATCGGATAGAGGAACTCGTGCAACGCAATAGGTTGTTGTTCCTTATAACGCTTCGAAAAATCATCGCGCTCCAACATCCTTGCCAACGTCTGTCGAGAGGCTAAACGTATGAGGTCGCTGGCACTCATCGGCCCAAACCATTCGGCGTTGAATCGAACTTCAGTCAATTCCGGATCTAGAATTTTGTAGACCTGCTCTTTATATGTCTGCGCATTCTCAAGAATGGCTTCGTCGTCCAACGCGGGTCGCGTGACGTTACGACCGCTGGGATCTCCGATTCGCCCGGTGAAGTCGCCTATCAAGAAGATTACCTGATGACCCAATTGTTGAAACTGGCGCATCTTGTTAAGCAGGACGGTATGCCCCAAGTGCAAATCAGGCGCAGTGGGATCGAATCCGGCTTTAATACGAAGAGGCTTACCGGCTTTAATGCGATCTCGCAGTTCGCTTTCCAGCAGAATCTCATCCGCCCCGCGTCTCAGCAACGCCATTTGCTCGTCTACGTCTACGCTGATTGCGCCGCTGGTGGTATCCGATGACATGTCCTGATTACAACTCCAATAATTATTAACGGGCTAATGATGAGAGTAGACAACAATAAATGTCTGATAGCGATTGAATTGCTGTCAAAAAGTGCCAAGTGTTCTACACTTGTCATGTGCTATCGCTTGTGAAAGCGACTATAACGAAAAAAAGCGCACCAAACTCATAATCCGAACCTTTGAACGGGCACTCGCGTTGACAAACAAAAACGCTCAATACCGTCCGCACTGTGTGGACTTGACGCCTAGAGCATTTGCTCAGACAGGCAATACTCGTGATAACACTGCATCACGACGTTATGCCGAGGCAGCAGAGCGGCACTCGCGCAGACGGCCTCGTGCCCGCCCGGCAAAAGCCGGCAACGGTCAACTTGGCGCGGTCAGACTCAGCGCACCTCCCGAGGAGCACGGATTCAATCACGTTGGAAAAGTCACGGCTGCATTAGCCTGCATTGCCAGCGGAATTTTCTGGACAACAACCAGCACCGGTAAAACAGCAACTGCGGTTGAAGCAGCAGCTGAACCTGAACCACTCGTCATAGAAAAAGTGGTGAAAACACCCACATTTTTCTTTGACGATTCCGTCGATGCATTAGCCGCTCACTTTCCTAATCAAGATGACAACACGGTGCAGGCGCCCACTACGCTCTCTGCTGTGTCAGTCCCCAACGGCCTAGAAAAACTGGATTCAGTCTTCGAACCCTTACTCCCAGCGCCTGCGCTTCCAAACATCACCCAGCATGAACCGGAATCAGTAAATCCTCTAGCGGACCACCCTTCCATTTCAGCTGTCCGCAACCAAGCTATTGCACCGGAAGGTTCGAGCACGACAACTGTAAAAGTGGCTTCGGGCAATACGCTGTCCGGAATACTGAATAATCATGGCGTAAAGATCGACCAAATGCCTCAATTGCTCACTGATGACGTCGTAAAAGAGAACTTGTCGAATCTGCGTATCGGTCAGGAGCTGGAAATCACCCAACTACCCGGTGGTGAATTCCATAGTCTGACTGCCAGGGTCGGTAACGACAAGAAAATAACCATTCGCCGTTCCGCCAATGATTTTGCCGTCGCATCTATCGACCTACCGGTCGAAAAAGAGCGTGTTGTTACCTCCGGCACCATTGAGCAGTCTCTATACCTTGCAGCAGAACAAGCCAACTTGAAGCAGTCCACGATTATGGAGCTGGCTGACATTTTTCAATGGGAATTGGATTTCGCAAGAGATATTCGTAAAGGTGATCGATTCGCCCTTGTGTACGACCGACTCTACCGCGATGGTAGCTACATCGGCGACGGCGACATTCTTGCAGCGGAATTCGCGCGCGGCGGCAAAGTTCACCGCGCTATTCGTTTCACGACCGATGACGGAAAAACCAGCTACTACAGTCCTGAAGGTGAGTCCTTACGCCGAACCTTCATGAGGCACCCTGTCGACGTGGTTCGTATCACATCGCACTTCAACCCAAACCGATTGCATCCTGTACTCCACAAAATACGCGCCCATCGCGGTGTTGATTACGGTTCACCCCACGGGTCGCCTATCTATGCGACCGCCGATGGCACGGTCAAACTAGCCGGAACAAAAGGCGCCTACGGAAAAACCGTCATTCTGCAACACGGTCAACGCTTCAGCACCTTGTACGCTCATATGTCCAAGATTTCTTCGAAATCGAAAGTTGGAAAAAAGGTGAAGCAAGGTGATGTGATTGGATATGTCGGTAAGACGGGCCGCGTGACAGGTACTCACCTGCACTATGAATTCCGCGTGAACAATGAGCAGATTGATCCGCTGAAAGTGGAGCTGCCTGCGGCTAAACCACTGGCTAAGCAGTATCTGCCAGAATTGAAGTCGATTTCTTCTCAGATGACTGCACAAATGCAAAGCGTGCTAACCGATATCGACAAGGTTGCTGCGGCGACAGGCGCAACGCAATAGGCTCTTGCCGGAGCCTTAGCTAATATTTGTTGAGAAATGTTTTAGCGGACCAACGTCGGCGGGATTGTTTCGTTGGTTTAGTCCCGAGCCTAAAGCAGCTCGGGACCCAAATATCTATCTAGACTGAGAAAGATGAACCGCAACCGCAAGTTGTCGTTGCATTGGGGTTTCTGATCACAAACTGTGACCCTTCCAAACCTTCGGTGTAGTCAATTTCTGCACCCGTCAGGTATTGAAAACTCATGGGATCGATCAACAATTTGACCCCCTCTTTCTTCACTTCTGTATCACCGTCGTTTATGACTTCGTCGAACGTGAATCCGTACTGAAAACCACTGCACCCGCCGCCCGAGACAAATACTCGCAGCATAAGATCAGGATTTCCCTCTTCATCGATCAGTTCTTTAACCTTTAGTGCCGCAGCTTCTGTAAAGACCAGGGCATCAGGCATTTCGAAGTCGTCAATGCTGACTTCTGCACTCATTTGGGAATTCCTCTCATTCGCATGTTCGCCAGTTTACTTGACCTAGCAATTTAGTCAAGTATTACCACATTCACCTTTTGGGCCCCCATTTAACCCGGGGATTCAACTCAGGATCATGCCTACAAAGCCATATAATTAGGGCATAAGTGCAGGTTGCAATAGCCCCTCGGTTTCCGGCATTCCCAACATCAGGTTCATATTTTGAACGGCCTGTCCGGCAGCACCTTTAACTAAATTGTCCTCAACTGCCAATACGACCGCGGTGTTGCGGCCTTGAGGCCTGTGAACTGCTAAGCGACAAACATTAGTGCCCCGCACCGAACGCGTCTCAGGATGGGATCCGGCTGGCAGAACATCAACAAAAGGCTCGTTTTTGAATCGCTCTTCAAAAAGCGCCTGCAAATCCGCATCTTCGAGCAATTGGGCATACAGGGTTGAGTGAATGCCCCGAATAATGGGCAACAGATGCGGTGTGAAGGTTAAATTGACATCGGCCTCTGTCATTCCTTTGAGCCCCTGCTCTATTTCCGGAAGATGTCGATGACCGGCAACCCCGTAAGCCTTGAAGCTATCGCCGGCTTCGGCCAGAAGATTCGCAACCGATGCGCCTCTGCCTGCCCCGGTAATACCCGACTTTGCGTCAGCAATCAGGGAATCTGTATTAACGATTCCCGCTTCGAGTAGAGGCAGAAAACCAAGCTGAACTGTTGTTGGGTAGCATCCTGGATTTGCAACCAATTGTGCATCACGAATTGTCGCGCGGTGTATTTCCGGCAAACCGTAAGCGGCCTCAGCCACAAGAGACGGACAATGGTGCTCCATGCCATACCACTGCTCCCAGACGGAAATATCTTGTAATCGAAAATCGGCTGACAGATCGACAATTTTGGTGCCTTTCTCCAACAAGGCCGGCGCTTGATACATGGCAGTGCCATTAGGTGTTGCGAAAAACACCAGGTCGCATTGCGCATCTTTAACATCGTCGGGATCTGAAAAAGACAGATCGACGTGACCTCTCAGGCTTGGGAACAATGAATCAACACGGTTTCCTGCCTGCGCGCGAGAACTGATAAAAACAATTTCAATATCACGTCGCGGGCTCAACAGACGCAGCAATTCAACACCGGTATACCCTGAACCTCCGATAATTCCGATTCTCATTGGCTTGCTGCGACTCCTCGATTGTTTTATTCAGGCCCGAAACGGGCCTGATGGAGTTTGGATTATTGCATAGCTGGCGAACGCGGAACATTTAACAGCATCGCATTCACGAAGCCTATGAACAACCACCCTTAACGAGCGACAGATGAATTGGACAAGTCGTCCCAATGAGCCGCGTACACTTTCGAGTCGCGGATGTAATACACCGCATTGTTCAACATAACCGATCTGTCCTGACCGTAGCCGCTACCAAAAGGGTTGGATGTTTCTACGCGAAGTACTCCGCGGGAGATTATCTCGGCATCTGCACCTACCCGAACATCAAAGCCATGCAGACCTGAATAGTTGTAGTCATAGTATCTCGTTGCTGATTCGATATCTGTGGGGCGCGCTCCACCCACATCACCGTATACATCGATACCAAAACTTATCCGCAAAGGATGCGCATCGGTTGCCGCTTGTATACCAATGGCACGATGGTCATTCAGGACTGCGCTGCTGGTTCCTCGTTGACCGATCAACATTGATTGGATCTCTGCAGGAGCGGTTGGATCGCTGACATTAAACAACGACAGTTTCATACCTTGCACCAACGCTCCACGATCTCCGTCAGCATAGGCATCCCGCCCGATACCCAGTAGATAATTTTCACTAACAGGGTGCAGGTAATCACTGTAGCCTTCAATTTCCAACTCTCCGGCTATACCCGGGTTCGAAGGCTCTGTTAAATCGATAACGTATAGTGGATCTGTTTGCCGAAAGGTCACAAGGTAAGCTCTATTACCGACAAATCGTGATGCGTAAAGCTGCTCACCGGGTTTGCCAATGTGAGCTGTTTTTTGCGCATTGGGAAGTGAAGAGACTGTCTCCAGAGCGCCCTGCCCATTGGATTTAAGCACCGTCATCAGGATAGGACTGTGGCCGGGTCCCTGTTCGTCATTCATTGTCGCCACTCTCAGGTAGCCATTTTGCTCACTCATACGAAACGGTTTTCGCAACGCGTTCCAACCCAAGTGACCATCAACCTTGCCTGAACCTTCGTAGCTCAGCTGCCCTGACTGAATATCAAACTGATGAATGTCTGTGTCTACCCTGGGATCACGCCAAATGATATCGGCAGGAAGATCCGCGTTATCTGTATCTATTGCTGTACCGTTACCATCCACTGGTCCCGAGGAATAGTCGTATCGTGTTGTCGCTAAAAAGACGGCGTTAGCAGATGCATACAGTGTTTCGGTTGCACCTAGAAAACATTCGCTATCGTTAAGTTGCATTGTTTCCAAATCAATAACACCCAAGGTGATAATGTCTGGGGAGTAATAACTATCCGTAGAATTATTGTCAGCCACAAAACACTGTGAGGGATTGATTAACTGCGTACCGGTGTCTGATCCATTCACGTAATACTTTGGCAGCACCGTTGATAGATCCGCACTGTCGACTTGTGCCGCCCAGTCCTCGGCACTTTGAGTCCAGGGTTGAATACCTGGCAATGCCGGGTAGTAGCGCGAGACAAAAAACAGATGCTTGCCTATGCGCCGGCTGGAAACCATCTGACCGTCAAATGCGAATGAAGCATCAATTGCAGGAGCAGCCGAATTAGCTACGTTCACCCGCGTAATAAGACTATCCACACCAGTAAATGCCGCTGAATCATTCCAAAAAGACCAATAGTTTGTTCCGGATGCGGTGACATAAACCGACGCACTACCCGCGTTTTCATACAAGTAGAAGCCCTGTGCATACCGGCCTTCTAAATTGAGATCAAAGTCGATGACGCTCGTTGAATCCGGTGTTTCATCGTCAAGACTCAGAATTCTTAGCTGACTAGTGTAAGACTGCGGAATCGCTATGGATGACCGTGCGCTTAAGGCAAGAGCGTCATCAAGAGGCTCGGGGATATAGTTTGAGTTGTACTCACTTTTCAACACAAACAGCTCATCACCCGCTGCATTTTGCTTTACCCAATCTTGCTCATCGACACCTTGTTCCTGAACATTGGTGCTGGTTGTTTCATTGCCGCTACTTCCACCGCCCGATGTAGAGCTGCTGTTATCAGACGCTGATGCCGAATCGGACTCCGCCGTAACAAACGCGATTGCACCATCACCACTGGATTGACTCTTCAAAGCCTGACTCAAAGCCGTATAAAACTCCGAGTCGGAACCCACTGGTTTTAATGCGCGAGAAGTCGGATCAATGGTTGGATTGCCCCCGGAACCGGAACCGGTTCCGGAATCCGATCCGCAGGCAGAAACCAGGAGCGTAGTCGCCGAAGCGATAAAGCAAAGTCTCAGAAACTTCATATGAAAATCCCTTAGTGATTTGGGTTATTTTTCCCAATAATACACTTTCAACGGCAGATAGCAAGCCAAATCAAGGCTGTTGACACATCCGAAAGGTAATTTGCAACCTATTTCACAGCGCTCGGAGAGCGGTACTAGGCGATGGTAATGTCCGGCAATCTTAGGCCCGCAGCCTCGACGGCCTCTTGCAACTGGCTCTGTGTGTATGGCTTGGCAAGGAATCTCACCGCCCCCATTGACTTTAACTGTTGACGATTTTCACGGTTATCGCGACTGCTGATAATAATGACCGGCGGACAAGCATCGCCATACTCTTCTGTGATTCTCTTCAAGAAAGCTTTGCCATCCAGCCTTGGCATCTCGAGGTCCAGCAGGATTAAGTTAGGCAGCGCGGTTTCCATACTCTCCAAGGCTTCAACACCATCGCGAGCAAGACGCGCGGCAATACCACATTGTTGCAATACACCCTCAGCAGCCACTCGCATGGTTAAAGAATCGTCAACGATCAACGCCACAGGCCTTAGCGACTCACGCGCAGGTTTTATTCCAACAGCCGGAATAGAATCTTGGTTTTCCAGTATTTGGTGCAAGTCGAGAATCAGCACCTGACGACCGTCTGATAAAACACTACCGCCCGAATAACGCTTTAAAGAAGCCAACTGTGGCCCCAGAGCCTGCGTGACAAGTTCGCGGTAACCGATTACCTGATCGATCTCCAACGCCATAGACACACCTGCCGCCGTCACCAAGACAGCCGACCGTTGCTGCTTTGCGTCTCTCCTTGCTGTGATGGCTCGTTGTGACATTAACGCTGAAAGTGACGATCGTTTGTATCGCTCTGGAATGCTGCTGGATGCGCCGGCCGCAACTCGTACCGCATCGACAAAGTTCACCGGCAAAGCAAACAACACACCTTCATTTTCTACAAGCACAACCTGATTAACGACAATCCTCTGTGGAATACGCAAAGTCAGGCGCGTTCCAGCTCCCGGCTCAGTCGCTAACTGAATTCTGCCACCTAGGTATTCAATGGCTGATTTGACAGCAGCCAACCCCAAACCATGGCCGGCCAATTCTGTTGGCGTTGCAACGGTTGAGAATCCTGATTGAAAAAGCAGACTTTGAAGATCCACATGACTTTCCAATGAGGACTCTCCTCGTTGGCGCAGAACTTCACTCATGTCATCTCGTTTTATACCCCGACCATCATCTGAGAAACGAAGAACCAGATCGGTACCATCTACAGATGCGGACAACAGAATATCGCCACAGGATGCCTTGCCCAAGGAGAGTCTTTCTTCGGCGCTTTCGATGCCGTGGAAAACTGCATTACGGGCCAGGTGCTGCAACGGCGCAAGTAGTTGCCGAAACAGTGATCTATCAAGTGTAATTTCACCGCCTTCCATGCGAAGCCTTGCGACCCGACCGGTGCTCTGCGCTGAATCTTCAACAGTTTGGGATAAGCGATCGAACAATTCATCGACTCTAACTAAGCGAGTACGGATAAGGCTTTGTTGCAAACTCGCGCTGGCACGAGAAGCCTGCTGCTGTTCCCGCTCAGCCTGACGCAATGCTCCACGCATCACCCCCCTTGCCGCTTCCAAGTCAGCGAGAATTTCATTAACTTCTGGATTGCTTCTTAATGAAACAGATGACGGTAAGGCCTTGAACCGGACTACCGTGGTTTCTATGTCCTGATAGACCTCTCGCATACGAGCCAACTCATCGCTGAGGCGCGCCTGGTTTACCGTGACGTCGGTGGCTAAATCTAGGAGTGCATCAAACGCAGTATCGCTGACCGATAGCGAGTCAGTAGAGGTGTTAGCTGTGTCGGTTATTACGCTTTTAGCTTGTGCTTGCGCAACAAACTGCTTTACATCGGACTGTGTAATCAAGTCACGCAAAGTTCCGAAACCTTCACGAAGCGCTTCTGATTGTCCTTGCACACTGTCAATACTTTGCAACTCGCTTTCAAGCGCATGCGCATGCTCAGCTATTGCTGCGCGCCCTGCCATTCGGGCACTTCCTTTCAACGTATGCAGCAAGGCTAAAGCGTTCTGAGTGTCGCCCACATCGTACTGCGCTGAATTTACTGTTGCGCGCAATCGGTCGAGCAATTCACCCGCTTCTTCACCAAAGACATCATCAAGTGAGCGGACATTTGCAGCGATACCAAGGCCACTGTCTACTGAATCGGAGCCGGGAATGGATGCAGACAAAAAGCTACCGAGCTTCTGCTCTATGGTCAAAACACTTTGTCCAACGGGTTCGCCACTGTTCAGCGATTCAAGGCGAGCACGCAAAGCAACAACTAAGTCACCGATAAATCGAGTTTCATCAGCATCAAAAAAATTCCCGAGACGCTGCCTGGCTAGCGCTGCTCTTTGCAGTGGCTGAACTATTGCCACAATGTGCGGAGCATCGACCGTTTGAGCACTACCGGTTAAGGTATGAAGCGCTCTGAGCATTTGCTCGGACGGAAGCTTTTGCAAACTTTCAGATTCAGACTCTAGCGCTGTTCTTACTGATTCGTCCAGAGACTCGAGATGACTTAAACATTCATGATAAAAAACATGTTGCAACGTTTGATCAAATCCGGTGACCTCCGAATCATCAAGCGTTGAAGACAACAATTTATCATCAACATTAAGTGTAAGCTCACGTGCTTCTTCATCGGTGAGAGTGCTAGCGCTGTCCTCGATAGAAAGCAGACGCTCCATCAAGTCATCAAAGTCTCGCACGTTATCCGAACCGCTGAGCATCTGATCGAATAACTGAGGCACTACCGCATGAATTTCATCAAGCAATTGAAGTTCACTCGCGTCAATGTTCTCAACATGCCCGGTTTTGTTTTTACACCACAACACAGCTGCGTTGGCCAGTTCATTGATGGGTGAGCCGGACTGATCTCTACTGGAATCGGCTAGTAGCGTTAGCGCATGAGTAATGTGGGCAAAGGACACCTCAGATTTATCTTTCCTGAAGTCAACGATGCCGGCACCTAGGCTATCCATATGCGGCAGCAAGACACTGATGCGTTGCTCCCATTCGGCTTCGCTTAAATTCACCGGCATGTTCGCAGCCTCGCCATTGAGTTCGGCTAAGGCTTTAACCAATGCATCTTCGGCGTCCAGCAATAGCTGGCTGGCGGCTGCTTGTGGCTGCAGAACACACCCAAGGTAGTAGTCAACCGACACCAATAAGGTGGCAATATCTTCTTGTACCGAATCGTATACATCGACCGTATTGTTTCCCTGCCGTGTGCTTAGTTGTAATCGCGTTAGCACATCTCCTAAACCAAGCAATAAGGGGCTGACCTCCGGCAGTGGCAGAATTTGCAATGCATTATCGATAAGCTGCAATTGCTGTGTAATGAGATGGCTCTGCCCGGGTGCTAATGAACCGCTTCGAATAATAGTTTCCAGCGATTCAGCTATTTTTTGCAGCCCCTGGCGAGCTTCCCTTAAGCATGCATCGGTTGCGATATCAACGAAGACTTCTTCAGCTGTAACGCTTGATGCGGACGTAACAGGCTGCCGCGTAATGCTTTGACGAGCCGCTTTATCGAGTAATGCATCGAGCAACAACAAGGATTCGGCCAATGACAATCGGGCATCGACATCAGGTGTCGATTCTCCGTCAAGATCTGTCAAACCTTTGTTAATTGATTTCAAACACTCCAGCGCATCTGTCGCACCCATTAAGGTTAGAACAGGTTCTAATTGCGTAAGCCGGACACGAAGGCGAACGACTTTAGGATGATCGGCACGAGTAGGCGCTTGATCTAACCATTCTTTCAGTGCTTGTGTTTCTGTCGAAATACTACTTCTGATAGCACTGGCTAAATGGTAGCCAACACCTATGGTGGGCGTTGACTGGTTGTCGGCGAATGTACCCACTTGACGTACACGGTCTAGTCGAAATCGCCGTCTTAGCTCTACCGCCGACTGCGCATTAGAATCGACTTGCCCTACGTAGTACAAAAAATTTCGCAGTAAATCGCCGGGCAACAGATCATCCGGAGCGGCGACCAAAATACATCGGTGCACATGACGTTCAAGCTGGGCAAATAATTTTCGAAGTGCGGGTCCGTCTACAACCTCTTGCTTTGCAATGGCATCAGCCACAATCGATGCAGATTGGAACAACGGAACGAGAACACCCAAGTACTCACGCGACTTACAAAACTCCACAAACAAATGCAATTGCGGTGGAACTTCCAAAGCTTTTTCAAGATTATTGGTTTTCCACCAATCAAGCAGTTTTTTGGCAAGCTTGGAGTGCTGCTCGGATGCAAAGTCGACCCACTCAATTCGTTGTTCTTGCCAATGCTCATCAGAGACACTGGCATACAGTGGTTCTGGTAACTTGATACCAGCCGCTAATACCAAGTTATCTGAAAGCAGCTCTTCTTCCCGGCAAGCCCGGCTATCGTTGACTAACGGCAACATGGACAGCGCATTGTCTAAAGAGCTGTCTTGTTGAAGCTTGGCAACATGCCCGCTAAGCTCGTCCGCAGCATTAAGGAGCACTCTTGCCAGCTCAGTGCGGTTTTCAATCGTCCCGTTAGCATCGGCGTCAAGAAGTTGAAGAAGCTCCTCTGCAACATAAACAGCCGCCGCTTTATCTAACAGCACAAGCGTATTCCGAAAGCGCTGTAAATCTTCCTTTAATACATCTCTGTTGCTATCGATCGCAGAGTTCAGATAGTTTTTGACGTGCAACTCAAACGTATCGCTTTGCACTTGTAAATGGGCTAGAGCCTCGTGACTGAAGTCCGGGACAACGGTCGACTGTTCGTCACCTCCTTCGCCACCGATTCTACTCATGCGTTGACAGCTCGGTCTGCGGCACGACGCGCCACGCTCATCGTAGAGTTTTTCGAACCTGGACGCCTGTGTGCCTCTGGCATCTGGTAACCGACGATCGCATTACGCATCTCGACCGCTAACTTTTGTAACTCATCTAACGAGACAGCGTTTAGTGCCAGGCCGTCTATTGTCTGATCAGAGATCTGATTAATCTCATCCATGCTCTCGGTAATTTTGCGGGCGATTCCAGTTTGCTCAACACAACGTTCCGTCATTTGCACCACGCTTTCGTGCAAGGAGTGGGAACTACCTTGAATAACGTCCAGCGCATCGCTGGCTTGTTGGGTTTGCTCCACCCCTGAGGCAAGCTCTGAAGCAATGTGCTCCATTGATTGAACCGTTCCAGAAGCATCCTGAGTGATTGTGCGGGTTATGGCACTGATATCGCGCGTCGCCTGCCCAAGAACCTCAGCAAGCTGTGCGACCTCATCGGATAATCGACCCAGATCGGCCGCGGCATCATTGACGGTCGCAGCTCTTGAACCTGCGGATGCGCGGATAGTTGTGTTCAACGCCAAAAGATCTGTTTGCTTGGCGACATCCTGAATCACAGTGATGCATTCATCAATGGCTGAAACATTTTCTGCCAACCGATGCATCACTCGAGTCGTGCTATCCGCTTCATCTCTGATCGCAGATAATCGATGCAGGCTGGCACTCAGGGCGACGCCACCGGCTTCAGCTTTTTCAACGGCCGTTTTGGCTGCATAAGATGATTCCGCCGCATCGGCAGAAAGGCCCGACATTGTCGCGCTCATCGAGAACAAATCATTCGATGACAAATGTATGCGCCTGGATTGTTCAGAACACGCAGACGAGACTTTATCGGCTGACTCTCGAGACTTATCGAGCGATTCAGCCAACTGTTCGGCGGACGAACTAAGAGTTGCAACCAGCCAACGAAGCTCAGCAACAGCATGATTGAATGTTTTGGCGACAGGACTGGTGACGTCGGTGGTCTCTGTTGCACTGGAACGCAAATCACCGTTTAGCAAAGGTGACGTTTCAGTGTCTAATCGGCCCAAGGCAGAGTCTTGAGAACGATGAATACCGGACTGCAATTCAGCCTTTGCCCTGAATAAGTTTCGTGCGGCAATTGCCACCCAAACAAGCAGCAAAAAGCTAAGAGCTGCCAGACCAGCAGCCCAGAGATTAGCGCTCTGAAGTAATGGCACTTCGACAATGTTCGCCGATAGGACATTGGTCGCACTTGCGGCCTCGCTACCAGACACGGAATCGCTTTGCAGCGTTTGCCAGGCTGCGTGCATATCCATGGCTCGCTGTTGGGCTGCTGTGGTAGATGTCACGATACCGAAGATCGAAACACTCAAGGCACACAAAGCGAGTGCCAGACACACAATGGCTATTCCCAGTGAACGACTATTCGAATTGTTGTTTGTATCTGCCACCTGTTTAAGGTTGCTCCGTGATATTCAAGAATTCAGGTGACTGAACTAAGGAGCCGATGTCCAGCACGCGATGATTGCGCCCCTTGTTGACAATGGCTCTTTCAGAGAAAGTCAATTTACCGACACTTAGTGCGTCGTTTTCGGCATCAGATAATGGAACGTTGTCAGCTTCCTCGTCGCTCAAACCGACGATGTTGTCCACCTGTAAGCCGGCAATACTGGCTGACGGGTCGAGCTCGAGTGTTCGGCCTGAAGAAGATCGTCTTCCAGCGAATGCTCCCATGTCTGTGACTGGCAGCAGCTTGCCGTGCGCCACTGCCAACCCTCTAAACCAGTGGCTGGTACCGGCTACAGCTTGAATGTTTAGATCTTCATGGATCGCTTTTACAAGACTCGATGGCGCTGCTAGGTCTAACCCTCCTGCATCAAACAACAAGTACTGAGTCATTAGTAAATGCCTATCGGTTTATTAAGCGTCAGATGTTTCGTGCACTACCGCAACTGTGGAACTTTTAACTGAACCCTTGACAGTATCTCCTAAGTGATCTGACACAGCTGCAGTCAGGGTCTCTGCTGTAAACGGTTTGGAAAGATGAGCATCACTACCAACAACGCGTGCTCTCGCCTTATCAAACAAGCCATCTTTGCTTGAGAGCATAACAATCGGTATGTCCCGGTAGTCCGCATTGTTTTTTATAAGCGCACAGGTTTGGTAGCCATCAAGGCGAGGCATCATGATATCGGCAAAAATTATGGCAGGCTTATGCTCAACAACTTTGGCAAGGGCCTCGAAACCGTCGACCGCCGTAACTACGTTATAGCCTGCAGTACTCAAAAAATTACTAGCCGAACGACGTATGGTCTTACTGTCGTCAACTAACAAGACCGTAATATCACCAAGCGAATCTGTCGGGGGAACGGCATTGATCAGGTTGTCTGAACCTTTCATGTAAAGCTCTCGTGTGTGAAGCCTACTCACCGGCTGATTAAGGGTATCCGATTAGTGCACCAGACGTCACGAGAAATACACGATTAACACGCAATTTTAACGCTACATGCGATACTGGACAGCTACAACATCAGGCTTTGAACAACGATGAGTATCACGATTGGAATCGTGATGGATCCGATTGAGTCCATCACGCCTTATAAAGACACCACGCTGGCCATGATGCTGGCCGCGCAAGCACGCGGATGGACCGTCCACTGTATCGATCAAAAGGATATGTATCTTGATCAGGGACGCGCTTTTGCCAGCCGCCGAAAGGTTAAGGTATTTGATGACAATGAGCATTGGTTTGAAGCGGAAGCGTATACGGACGCCCCGTTAAGCGAACATGACATCATCCTGATGAGAAAGGACCCCCCTTTCGATATGGATTTCATTTACACCACGTACATCTTGGAAAGGGCTGCTACTGAAGGTGTCTATGTCAGCAACCGGCCCAACTCTTTGCGCGATGTGAATGAAAAACTCTATACCGCTTGGTTTAGCGAATTCTGTCCACCCACATTAGTAACAACAAGCTCCGCAAGGTTGAAAGAATTCATTGTCCATCATCAAGACGCCATCATTAAACCTCTGGACGGGATGGGTGGTGCCGGCATTTTCCGCCTCACGCCAACCGACCCGAACTTAAATATTATTTTGGAACAGGCCACTCTTAACGACTCACGCCAGATCATGGCTCAGCGTTACGTTCCAGAAATCAAAGATGGCGACAAACGCGTACTTGTGGTCAACGGGCAAGCGATGCCGTATGCCTTGGCAAGAGTTCCAGCACAAGGCGAGACCCGCGGTAATCTAGCAGCCGGTGGAAGAGGCGTTCCTGTCGCAATCACTGACACGGAGCGACGTATTGTTGACGCTGTTTCGCCCTATCTTCTAGAGCGTGGCCTGCTCTTCGTTGGCCTGGACGTCATTGGTAGCTACTTGACAGAAATCAATGTGACTAGCCCCACCTGCGTTCGCGAACTCGATGCGCACATGCATAAGGAAAATGCAGACGCCGGCAACCCATCTGATGGCTACACTCCGGGTATTGCAGATATTTACCTAGATGCTCTGGAAGCAACTATAAAAGATACATGACAGCAGCCGTCCTAACCGACTCCGATCGACAACCCGATGTACTGGCAATTGCACTTTTTGCTGCAGCCGCCCTACACGCGATCGTATTGCTGGGAGTCAGCTTCAAACCCTTTCTGGAAGAACTGCGTACGCCTCCTTCTCTGGAGGTTGTACTGGTTCAAAAAGCCCCGGAAGCAGAAGAACCGGAAGAAGCTGATTACCTGGCCCAGGCATCTCAGGATGGAGGCGGTGAAACCGATGAAAATACTCGCCCCTCTTCTCCGTTTGCGAGCGAATTTGAAACCGACATAGACGGCGTGGCCGCCGCGCCCGTTGAAGCCAGCGCCCCGGCCCCCTCGGAGGACGCTGCCGAAGAAATCGTCACAGCCGTTTTCGCAAATACGCTGGTAGAAACACAGGTGAGTAGTGAGGCGACCGACGAAATAGATGCTCCCAGCAGCAAATTCCTCGTGGAGCAAAGCTTGGCTATCGCCAACCTCACAGCCGAGATCGATCGCCAACAAGAAGAATTTGCCAAGCGGCCGAAGAAAAAGCATGTCAACGCACGTACCAAGGAAGCCGCCTCTGCCGAATACATGTACCGATGGGTCGAGCAGGTCGAACGTGTGGGCAATTTGAACTACCCGGATGCCGCCAGACGAAACAAGCTAACCGGAGCACTTATTCTGGTTGTCGGAATTTTTAAAAACGGGGAAATTGAAAGTGTCACCGTGGACGAATCCTCCGGGCATAAGTTACTCGATGATTCAGCGGTCCGAATCGTGGAGCTTGCCGCACCTTTTGAGCCCATGACTGGTAAGCTTGCCGAGGAAACAGACATTTTGTACATCGTCCGGACCTGGGAATTCCAAAGCTCCAACTCCGTCATCAGCTACTAGAATTTGCCGAAACTTGCTAAACAGTGTCAGCCGATTCATAAACGCAAACCATGAATCTGACTCATCACTTCCTAGTTTCGATGCCCCAGCTGCAAGACGGCTGTTTTAAGGACTCGCTGGTATACATTATTGACCACAGCCAAAACGGTGCTTTTGGTGTGATTGTTAACCAGGAAATGGAAATGAGCCTGGGTGAGATTTTCTCGCAGCTCTCGATCACCACAGCCGACGACACACTTGGCGAGAACGCAGTTCTCAAAGGCGGCCCGGTCGATGAAAGCCATGGTCTGGTGCTGCACAAGCCCGGTCAAAAATTTGAAATCACCCAGGACTTCAAAGGCGGTGTTTCAGTGTCCAGTTCGCGGGATATCCTTGAGTCAATTGCAAAGCGCGAGACGCACTCCGATTACCTTGTGGTGCTCGGTCATGCCGGCTGGGCTGCCGGGCAACTGGAAATGGAAGTTGCCGACAACGCCTGGCTCACTGTTGAGGCCTCCACCAACATATTATTCGACACACCCATTGCAGAAAGGCGTCAGGCTGTCGGGAATATTATTGGAGTGGATCTGAGCACACTGGTTGGACACTCCGGAAATGCCTGAGCGCGCCAAAGGCACCTGCGTGGCTTTCGATTTCGGAACCCGCAGAATAGGTCTTGCAGTCGGTGAATTCAGCCTCCAAACAGCCTCGCCTATTGGCGTCGTCAAAAATACTAACGGCACACCAGATTGGCCCTCCATTGACGATTACATCGAACAATGGAAACCCAGCGACCTTGTCGTCGGTTGGCCGTTGACAGAGGATCTGCAGGAACAAACCATTACCCATCACGTAAAAGGCTTTATTAAACGTCTGACCAAACGTTACGGCCTTCCGGTTCATAAAGCCGATGAGCGATTCAGCTCGATGGCCGCACAAGCCGAAATTAAAAATATGCGAAGCACTGGGCAGCGGAAACGCAAGACAACACATGCAGATGTCGATACACTCGCGGCCGCCCTTATACTCGAATCTTGGTTTGCCATGGAATCTCAACAGTGAACGAGACCGGTACAACAGTTTTTGATACTCAAACCGTCAACAGTTGGCTCGACGGCATGCTAGCCCCTTTGATGCAATTATTTGATGAGCAAACGCCAATTGCCCTCATCGGCATCCGGCGAGGCGGCGTCGATGTAGGAACCCATTTACTTGCAGAATTGAAAGCACAAGGTGTGGCGGTCGAAGAAGAACTGGGTGAACTCAACATCGCGTTTTACAGAGATGACTTCAGCTCCGTTGGTCTGCATCCAGTCGTTGGTCCATCGCAAGTACCATTCGATATTGAAGACAAACACATTGTTCTCGTCGATGACGTGTTGGGGACAGGGCGTACCGTGCGTGCAGCCATGAATGAGATATTTGACTATGGCCGCCCGGCAAAAATTACGCTTGCCGTATTAGTTGAACGGCAGGGGCACGAGCTTCCTATTCGCGCCGATGTTGTCGGGCACTCTCTGGATGTCGGCAAGAATGAATACATCGATCTGGACGCGTCAACGATGCAAGTTAGTGTGGGCAAAAAATCATGAGTCTTGCAGATCCGCAGTTTAACGCGCTGGGTGAGCTACATCATTTCATCGATATCGATGGGTTGGATAAAAGTCTACTCACGCAAATTCTGGACACGGCAGAAGGCTTTGCAGGTGTTAACGATCGCACCATTAAAAATGTGCCATTACTGCGTGGCAAAACGGTCGCGAATTTGTTTTTCGAGAACAGCACGCGAACACGTACCGCGTTTGAACTTGCCGCCAAACGACTGAGCGCCGATGTACTCAATGTTGATTTAGTGACCTCTTCAACGAACAAAGGAGAATCCTTGCTCGACACCTTGCATGTCCTAGAAGCACTTCAATGCGACATGTTTGTTGTGCGACATGGTGAGTCTGGAGCTGCCCACTTTATCGCCCGGCACGTCTCACCTTCCATTAATGTCATCAATGGCGGTGACGGACAACACTCCCACCCGACTCAGGGCATGCTCGACATGTTCACTATCAGAAGACATAAGGGAGACTTCAGCAATTTGTGTGTTGTGCTCATCGGTGATATTCGGCATTCGCGGGTTGCCCGATCAGATATATCAGCGTTGGTAAAACTCGGGACCGGTGAAGTGCGCGTAGTTGGCCCCAGAACACTTGTCCCATCCGATGTTGAATCTTTGGGCGTTACTATTTTTCCAACCTTGGAAAAAGCCTTAGTCGGCGCCGATGTCATTATGGGACTGCGACTTCAAAAAGAACGCATGCGCACGGCAACAGTACCAAGCTCTGGCGAATTTTACCGAACCTATGGCTTATCACCAGAGAGGCTAGCGTTGGCAAAACCCGATGCCCTCATCATGCACCCTGGCCCGACCAATAGAGGGGTAGAGATAGCTGGCAGTGTTGCGGACGGAAAACAATCAGTAATCCTTGAGCAAGTGACCTACGGAATTGCAGTGCGCATGGCGGTGATGTCCATTGTCATGGGCAATGCCACTAACCTGCGGCGGGCACAGTCGTGAGCGTAACTACCGAACAAGTTATCATCATCGACCGGGTTCAACTACTCGATAACGATACCGAGCACCGGATTACTATTCGTGATGGTCACGTTGAATCTATCGTCGCCAGCTCGGATGCGTCCAAAGAAACCGGACCTAATGTTCTAGTCATTGATGGGCAGGGACAAACAGCGGTACGTGGACTCTGCGATTTATACTCGCGTCTGCGCGAACCCGGGCTCACACGCAAAGGGTCCATTGCCACCGAATCGCAAGCGGCCCTCGCATCAGGCTTTACCAAGGTGCTTTGTTCACCGGATACTCAGCCCACCATCGATAGCATTGCAACCGTTCAGCTTATACGACAACGTGCAGAAGCTGCCCAAGGCGCAGAGATACTTCCCATTGCAGCCTTAACGGTCGGTTTAGCAGGCGAACAACTCAGTGAACTGGCAACCCTACAAGCAGCGGGTTGCCCTGCTGCAAGTCAGGCCGATGTCCCCGTGGGCAACACGAATGTTCTGTACAGCGCCATGGAGTATGCAGCATCCTTTTCCATGCCTTTGTTCATGACTGCCCGAGATTCTCAGCTAGGTGCCGGTGGTTGTGCGCACGCGGGAGCGATGGCGACGAAACTTGGGCTGCCAAGTATTCCTGTCGCTGCGGAAACAGTGGCACTGGCACGCTTGTTGGAGCTGTGTCGTGAAACCGAGTGTCGTCTGCATATTTCACGCATAAGCTCGGCACGTTCTCTTCAGATGATCGATGCCGCGAAGCAAGCTGCCTTGCCGGTTACTTGCGATGTTGCGCTTCATCACCTGTTCTTCACTGACGAGCAGTTGGCTGGATACGATTCAACCTTCCACAGTGAAGTGCCATTTCGGAGCCTTGCCGATCGTGACGCTTTGCGAGAGGGTTTACGCGCAGGGATCATCGACGCGATCTGTACCGATCATGCGCCGCATGATAGAGATGCCAGCCTCGCGCCTTTCCCTGCCACCGAGCCGGGATTGTCTGCCTATCACTGGGCACTGCCCTTAATCTTACAGTTGCCCGAATTGGTAGGCCTGCCATTAAATCAGGTATTCGAAAAACTCAGCGCAGCGCCTCGCAGAATTATTGATGGCGCAGAGCACACCGGTATGACTGAAGGTGAGCAGGCTGACTTTTTCTTATTGAACAAAGATGCAGCCGTTGACCCAATGAAAGTGTCGCTTGAGTCTGTCGGCACTAATCACCCACTGAATATTCACAGTGCAGAATCGCTCGGCCTGAGCCCCATGCTTGGGCGAGTTTCACATGCGTTTCTGCAATCACGACACCACCCGTTTTAAAACCAGGTATATAACTCCATGAGAGACGCAGAAGAACATAAAAAAGCCATGCAGTCTCTGCAGGAAGAGCAAAAGAAAAAGGTCAAGGAAGCTGAACACGCTGACCGCGGTTTAGTTCTGGTTCATACCGGCAACGGCAAAGGTAAATCCAGCTCCGCATTCGGTGTGGCGGCTAGAGCGTTGGGCTGGGGTAACCAAGTTGCCGTCGTACAATTTATTAAAGGCACTTGGAAAACGGGAGAACGTGAATTTTTCAACAAATTCCCGGAGCAGTTGCATTGGCATACTATGGGTGAAGGCTTTACCTGGAATACACAAGACCTTGATAGAGATATTGCTGCCGCAACTGCCGCCTTTGAAAAAGCCGTAACTATTATGCAAAGTGGTGACTACGATCTTGTCATTCTTGACGAAATCAATATTGCGCTGCGCTATGACTATTTAGACGTGGAAAAAGTCATTGCCGGGGTGCAATCACGCGATGCTCGGACCAGTGTCATCCTAACAGGACGGGATGCTAAGCCTGCATTGATGGACATGGCTGATCTTGTCAGCGAGATGAAAGAAATCAAACATCCTTTTCAGGCAGGCATAAAAGCCAAACAAGGAATTGATTTCTAGTTTTTAGTCCCTGCCCACTTTGTTGATGAATGAGCGGCCATGACTGCGCGCGTACTTATGTTCCAGGGCACAGGCTCTGATGTTGGAAAATCCACATTAGTTGCGGGACTGTGTCGAATAGCTAAACGACAAGGGATCTCCGTCGCCCCTTTCAAGCCGCAAAACATGTCTAACAATGCAGCCGCCTGTATTGACGGAGGTGAAATAGGTCGCGCCCAAGCTTTGCAGGCACGGGCTGCAGGCCTTGAACTACACGTTGACTTCAACCCTGTACTACTCAAGCCGCAAAGTGACCGTACAGCTCAGATTGTTGTTCACGGCAAAGTGTTGGATACCATTTCTGCCGCAGATTATATGAACAAGCAGCGACAACACCTCATGGATTCCGTTGTCGATAGTTTTAAGCGTCTGAGTAATAGCTACGATTTGGTATTAGTAGAAGGCGCTGGTAGCACCGCAGAGACCAATTTACGTTCACGTGATATAGCCAATATGGGCTTTGCGCAGCGTGTCAAATCTCCTGTTTGTTTGATTGGCGATATCGACAGAGGCGGTGTTATCGCCTCTATTGTGGGTACCAAAACGGTCATTGATGCCAGCGATGCTGCGTTAATTAAAAGCTTTGTGATTAACCGGTTTCGCGGTGATCCTAGATTGTTCGATGACGGGGTGATTGACATTGAAACCATGAGCGGATGGCCCTGCAGAGGTGTAGTCCCATGGTTACCGTCTGCATTAAAGCTTCCACAAGAGGATGCCGTCGTATTAGAACAACATCACGAGTCAGAAGGCAGGCAAAGCGTTAAAATCCGAATAGCGGTTCCTATGCTCTCGCGGATTGCCAATTTTGATGACATGGATCCCTTAAGACTAGAGCCGAATGTTGAGCTGGGTTTTGTAAGACCCGGCACCCCCATCCCCAAAGACATAGATGCCATCATCATTCCTGGAACTAAGTCCACAGTTGGTGATTTAGCCTTTTTAAAAGCGCAAGGATGGCATCACGACATCATTGCATTCGCTCGGCAAGGTGGACATGTGACTGGAGTATGCGGCGGCTATCAGCTACTTGGAAAACACATTCATGATCCTGAAGGTGTTGACGGTGACGCTTGCAGCGTTGAGGGGCTTGGGTTGTTAGATATAGACACGACCATGCTTGCAAACAAACAGACACGCCAAGTTCATGGTACTTGCAGCCGAAGTGGTGCGCCACTATCAGGTTATGAAATACACGTGGGTACAAGTACCGGGCGCGACACGCAAAAACCCATGACCATACTCAATAACACTCCCGATGGCGCCGTGAGCGCGCAAGGCAACGTTGAAGGTACCTACGTCCACGGCTTATTCAGCAGTGATGAGTTTAGAGCGAGCTGGTTAAACCGGCTTAAGCGGGACACAGCGAGTGGTCTTAACTATGAAACAACCGTTGAAAACGAACTGGACACTCTCGCTGATGGTTTAGAAGAATCGCTAGACGTGGCTGCGCTTTTCAACGATGCTGCTGTACCTCAAATTCCCCAGGCTAGCCAAACTCACTGAGCGCTTGCCATAACCTGACGATGATGTCGTCGGCACTTGGATTCGTAGCGATCATTACCGCCGATCTCCACCTGAGCACCTGAGGCTATTGCCTCCCCCGCCTCATTGACTCGCACAGTCATGGTAGCTTTTCGTCCACAGGTGCAAACCGTTTTAAGTTCGGACAACTTATCGGCGATTGCTAGAAGCCTGGTGGAGCCGGGAAACAACTCCCCTTTAAAGTCAGTGCGGATACCAAAACACAATACCGGCACGTTAAGCTCGTCGACAACTTGAGCCAACTCATCAACTTGCTCTCGTGCCAGAAACTGCGCCTCATCAACCAAAACACACGCTAACGGTGTTTGTTCATGCTGTAGCTTTAACGGTTGATAGAACGCAGTTTGATCATCAAAGAGTGCAGCAGATTCTTGCAGTCCAATACGAGAGCGGATGACGCCCCGCCCAAATCGATCATCAATGGCAGCTGTGTACAGTGCCACTTGCATACCTTGCTCGCGATAGTTATGCGCTGACTGCAGCAAGGAGGTGGACTTACCCGCATTCATCGCAGAGTAGTAGAAATAAAGTTGTGCCAACGATCAAACCTCAGGTGGGACGACGCCTTTAGTCAAAATGAAGCAACCATAGAAACGTCGCTCACTCGTTGCCAGTACGGCATAACTTGTACTGGCTTTATCATAAAACGCGAAGCGCTCTAACGGTGAGAGTTTAAACCCTTCTCCTTCATGCTGATTGATTTTCGCCTGAACTTCTTGTTGAACGTCAGGTTGTGCATCCGGGTCACCCACCACCTCCATACACTGGGCAGCATTATCGATAAAGGTATCTAAGGGCAATAACGACAGAACAGCATCGGCTGCGTCAACAACATTTGCGCCGTCCATGCGAAGCACTTTGCCATGAGTGGTTTTTTTCGCCACGCTTTCGGACGGAAAGTTCGCATCGGCCAGAACCAGTGTATCCCCGTGCCCCATGGCCGCCAGCACTTGCAACACATCGGGATTAAGCAGTGGGTTAATATTTTTTAACACGGCTTTGGCTACCTCTTTTATCAGGCTAAGAGGTCACCACACTAAACCGACTGACTTAAGAGCGCAAGCGAACTACCGGTGTCGCTTGCGACCCTGACGACGAAGCAACCCTACCACCGCTAAAAGTGGCAATAACAATAAAGTAACGGCACCCGATTTTGATCTAGGTGTGTCGGTGTCCGGCACTTCATCAGGAACTTCGTCGGGGCCTTGTATCTCTGGCAAACTCAGATTTTCAATCGTGTTGCTTTCCGAACTGGGACTGCCGCCAATCGTCGTTGATCCGGACATGGCATAAAAACGCGAATCAACTAATCCGCCTCCCCCGCCATGTCGACCTACCGTCATGGGCGGTAAGGTCTGCCACGAATCCGATTCAACATCGTAGGCCTCTACTACTCGCAAGGCATCATTGCTGGTATTGATCTCACCGCCGGCTACGATGACATAATCATCGTAGGCAACCGTCATAACACCAGCGCGTCCTGTGGGGATATCTGCACCAGAGGTCCACTGCCCCGACGTAAAGTCGTAAACATCCGTTGCAAGCACCGGATTTGCCGATGGATTAGGCAATCGTGTTTGACGACCGCCAGCGGCGACTAATCGATCTCCCACCATAACGGCTGAGAAATGATCTCTAGCATTGGGTGCATCTGCCAGTATTGTCCACTCTCCCGTTGCAGGATCGAATTCATCAAACCATGCCACGGCTCCACCATCGTGCCCTTGAGTATTTCCACCGATCAAATATATTTTTTCATTCCTGACCACGGCAGCGGCACTGCCTCGAAGTCTTGCCAGCGGTTGACTACCCTCGACCGACCAAGTATTCGTCGTGGTATCGAAGACATGAATTTCGGGGACTAATTGCTCATTCGGGTAGCAGCACGTAAACGCGCCCACGATGTATATATCATTATCAATGGCAACAGCCTGCATGTGATGTAGCTCCAGCGGCGCGGCTCCTAGATCGTCCCATTGCCTGGTATCCGTTGAGTAGCGCTCCACTGAACGGGTTCCACGCCCACCCAGCAAATACAGATAATCACCTACCACGATACCCGTAGCTTCGTGGCGAGGACTCAACCGAGAGCCGTCGTTACTCGCCTCAAGCTGCCATTGGCTGTTGACGGTAAGCGCAGCGCTGGCCAGAGCTGACACTGTCAGACAAGCTGCAAGAACGGAATAATTCAGTGTTCGGTAAATTAGTTTCATGCCCTGTTAACGGCAAATTCCTAAAATTCCGATGTGACGCCGGTAACAAGGGTGTGGTTTAGCGTGTGACGAGCACCTCGACAATCAAAGTATCGCTCAATGCCTCATTGTCGCTATCGACCGCTATGAAAGTCAGCGTGAACAATCCTATATCGGCTTCCGTCGGCATCCAGTAGAACGTACGAGAACCATCACCATTGTCGTCAAATCGTGCACCGGCGGGAGGATTTAAAACTCTCAACGCTGGTGGCACCCCGTCTGCGTCATCTGCTTCTATTCTGTGAACCAGTGTTCGCCCGACCTGAATTACCAGTCCTGGCGTATTGCGGAAGACAGGTGCTGCACTGGCTGTCGGGCGCATTATATTTTCTACAGGATTAGCAATAGGGTCCTCTGACGTTCTGCCTAGAACGTTTATTGTCATCGTTTGAGAGTTTCTGACTGAGGAGTCTGTTGCCCGAATAGCAATCAACTCAAAACTAACGCTTGCGGGCGCATCGACAGGAACATCCCACTCGATGGCCAACTGACCGTTACCCAGTCCTTGCAGTTGCATCCCCGACGGTAGTGAAGCCGCAGTAACACTCGGAGACGTACCGTCAACATCTATTGCATTAAGTGTGATCGAGTAGTTCTGGCCAGCCTGAACAGACGGCGTTGGAATATTAGTAAAGCTCGGCTTTTGCGCAACAGGTGAAGTTTCAACACCAGGAGTCTCAATGACTGTTGAATCCATTCGCTTGACCAACACTACCCAATCTTCGCCTTGCTCTTCGGGTGCAGCTCCCAATGACAATCTTCCATTTGCCGGCAGGTTAACAGCACCATTTGTAAAATTCCCTGTACGCGGATTAAACCAACGCAGCTGAAAGTTTCCATCTACATTGTCCAAATTCAACCACTCGGCACCATTACTGGCTGGCAGGTAAACCGCATAAATTTCACCGTGTGCGGCGAATACTTCACCACCGCCGAAGGTATCGTTATCGCCATGGAGCAAGGCATCATCGGGTTCCATTCTCCAGAAGGGAAGCTCTGATTCCATCATCTGTCGCGCAAAGCGCATTTGATCCCACATGGCTTCCCGAAGCCGGAAATCCCCGGCACTAACATCTCCGCCAATGGGTAATGGGTTATAGCCGAAGTACCACTCAATATTACCGCCACTGAACAACACATCGTAAAGAATTTCTTTTCGTCTTTCAGCAGTATCAATCGGTGCAAGACCATTGGTGTTTTCATCCATATCGATAACCCAAGGGCGACCGGCAAGCCGACTATTGCGACGCCACTGTTCGACAAACTGCCCGGCAAACTCCGCGTCATATTGAATAGAAGACGCGCTGTAACGAGAGTCTCCAACGATTTCACCGTACCGATAAAATTGGTTGATGTGGGTATGAACAGCAATGGGTTTCGCACTCCAATCAATGGCCTGCAGGTAATCGGAATGCTTGTCTAGTTCGACGCGAGGAAAATCATTCTCTTCCCCCAGATTCCATTTCACAGCCAGTAGATATCCGAACCGTGCCACCAACTCACGAAAAAACAGCTTACGTTCAACACCCAACTCGCCGTTATCAAGCCACTGCTCATTCGCAGTTTCCGTTTCACTCAGTACGATGTTTAATGCAATACCCTGCTCCTGTGCGTGATTTAACACAAGATTCCATTGATGCAATTTGCTGATATCGTAGTGCGTCTTATTAAAATGATTGTTCGCTGCACCGACAAACGGATACGTCTCTTGTCCGTCCCCACCCAGATTCATGGGCAGAAAATAAACTGAATTAACACCTTTCTCACCCAAATAATTCAATGCCCCGATAAGACCACGACTATCAGCTCCGGTTGTTGCGTGAGTAAACAATGGGTCAGATTCATTCCAGTCACCTCTGTGAGCAGAATAGTCATGAAGGAAGTTTGCCTCCACGCCTCCGTGATCATAAGTACCGTCGATTCCTGAAAATCCCAATAAGTTTTCCGGACTGTCCGTTCCACCTTTTATCCAGTAAGGACCATCACGAAATTTCAGGTAGTGATCACCTACATATTCCAGTCTGCCATGTCGTAAAAATTCGGGAGCATCGTTGGACACTGGTGTGATAATGAACGTACCTTCACCCTCGTCAACGATAACCGGGTTACCTGCACCCGAGTCTAGACTGATGGCAATGTCAGTTCCGGAACGAAGCGAAGCACGGTATCGCCATTGGCCCACCTCATCGGCTGAAAAACGGGCGCGCCATATGCGGCCACTCCCATTGCCGCGGCCATCTCCAGCGAAGAAGCCCGGCACCGTCGTTACGGCACCACTCGGTGCAGTTAATTCAACATTTAAGCGGTAGTCCAAAAACGGATTTATTGATGTATCCGTTTCAGACGCTGCAGGACCTATGAAGTCGATTTCAACCGGATGCCATTTAGCAAGCTCACCACTAACAACAGCTGCAGATGACAACTGCCAAACAGTGCTAAAAGCTAATGCACACGCAAACTGCATCAGCCGGATACATGGGATCATAGGGGGTCCGGAAAAAGACAAATAACTAGGCTCAGAGTATGCAGGGCCCCCACAAACCGAGTACGGCACCACTTATCACTCTGCCCACCGTTAATCAATTAACGTGAAGTCGATCAAGTGCAAAGACTGCATAAAACCGTTCACAAATCGTTAAATTTAGACAGGTTTCACACTAGAGATTTTCTAAAAGGCCAAGTCCTCTTATACCGCTTGATATGGACATTATTTAATTAACTTGTTACCGAATGCGTCGATAAGAAATTATCATGAAACTATTTTTGACATCGGCATATAGCACGCACACGGGCTTAGATATTCTTCGCCAATATGCAGCTTTGGACTCGGTGGGAAATCATTTCATTAGCGATAACCCTGAAGAGGCCGATGCCATTTTATTTGTTGAGAACACACAGTTCGACGACATTTTATTCAGAACGCTACTGAACCACGAGCTTATACAGAAGTACCCTGAAAAGGTCTTCATGTATAACGAAATGGATCGTCCATGGGATGTACTGCCGGGACTGTATTGCTGCATGACCCGCAAGCATATTAATACAGACAGACACGCTGCCTTCGCGTACTTGTACACTCCTAATCCATACATCAAAGATATTCACACGAACGATATCGACAAGCAGTGGTTGTATTCGTTTATGGGCAGCATGAGTCACTCTTGCCGCCGTACCGTTATGAAATTGGACCACCCAGACGGGTATGTGCAAGACACCTCTGAATTCAATGTTTGGCGTAGCGATGATGCGGAGCTTGCAGCACGTGGTCAATCTTATGCCCACAATTTAGCGGAAAGCCAGTTTATCTTGTGCCCTAGAGGTATCGGATGCTCATCTATTCGTTTGTATGAAACACTAGAAGCCGGACGAGTACCGGTCATTATTTCAGACGACTGGGTACCACCTGCAGAAACAGACTGGAGCTTTGCTATAAAGGTAGAAGAGCGTCGAATCACTTCTATACCCGGCATATTGAAAAGTCTGCAAGGTGAATCGGAAGAGCGTGGATATGCCGCCAGGCAAGCATGGGAGGCGAGTTATGCGCCGCAGACTCTGTTCAATACTGTCGGTGAATCTTTAAGCGTATTGGTTGAAGGCGAGGCCTATCGACACAAAAGCTCACAGGGTGCAAGCTTACAAAAGTGGATTACAACCGGCGGACTTTTCACACGAAGTGCGGCGCAGCGATTGCGCGGCGGCTGAGTATTATCAGCGAACACCCTGTAATACATAAGGGGTGACAGACTAACCCTTTTGCGGCACCTGCCATTCATCCGGTGCGCTTTGTATTAATCCTTTTGCTGAACCACCCTTTGCCAACCACTCATTGATAGCATATTGAATCTCCGTCTCGCCCCGTGGGGATAACGGAACTGCCGCGATAAAAGGTGCAAGAGATGAAGGCAATACAAATGTCAGGTTTGCACCTATCGAACTTGGAGCGGTCCCCGGAGCAGGCTTTTCCACAATTTCTTCAATAGTGTCGTTATCACCAAATCGTACGCTTGAACGGCCAGCCAATTCACTCTCTGGCAATGCTTTCAAACTTACCGTTAATTCAGCCGTATGATTCGCATGAAACTGTATTAGATCGCTAAAGAAACTTTCAGGTACGAGATAATCTGTAGCGCTTAAAATGTAAGGCTCTTGCACGAAGTCTGGATACGCTTCAATGACGCATTGCATGGCATTAGCGGTACCCTTTAAAGCGGGTTGTCTAACGCAGCGTACGAGCTGCTCGGAAACTTCTGCTCGACGCTTTGCATACTCTTCTACTTGCTCATGCAAATGATGAGTTACTAGCACAACGTCATCGATCCCTGCTTGTTGCAGAGAGTCCATGAGGTAGTCCAATGTCGGTTTCCCCAGGTGCTTCAGCAGCGGTTTAGGGGTATTGTCAGTGTGTGGTCTTAATCGTTTACCACGACCCGCCGCGAGAAGTACAGCTCGCCTTACTACTGTTTTCCCGGTCACGGTTGAATCACCCGCACAGTGCTTTCAGATTCAGCAATTAGCACCTTTGCAATTCCTTGTAGATCCGGATAACGCTCTAGGTATTTTGAAAGCAGGGTATCGGCAATAGCCTCGACCTTGTCTGAATCTACAAGCATAAACAAACAGCCGCCATATCCCCCGCCACTAAACCGATTTCCATGGACACCTGGAATGTCTCTAGCAATTTCGTGTAAAGCAATGAGCCATTCACTTCCACTTTCATAGTGATGAATAGAGCTCTGACAGGATTCATTCATCAGTTGACCAAAGCGGCTGATATTTCCTTCCTGCCAAGCCTTTGCTCCCTCCTCTACCCGTGCCATTTCACTAAACACATGCTTAGCCCTTCCGGCGATAGGCTCAGGTAGTTCATCAAGCATGACTTGCTCGCGGCATTGAGCGGGAACCTCACCTAAATGCTTTGCGCCAGGGTGAAGTATTTCAGCTGCTTGCTGACATTCAGCAACCCGAGTGTTGAATGGAGACCCGCCCAGATCTCTGGATACACCGGAGTAGCACATGAGAAATCTATACCGGTCCGACAGGGAGGGATCTTTGATGGACAACGCGGTGACATTCTCTACATCAAGTTTAACGATATGCTCTTGTTGCCCGAAAACAATAGACATCTGATCTTGAATACCATTGTTCAAGCCCCGGTAATCATTCTCGACACGTCGCGACAACTCAACCAGCTCCTCACTGGATAGATCGATATTGTTAACGTCGGCTAGTGCAGATAGGTAGGCAAGAATAACCGATGCAGATGAGCTGAGCCCGCAACTGACCATGGTACCGAAGACAACCGCTTCAACACCTGTCTCGAGGGTTGAAAAATCATAAAGAGCCGCACTTGATGCACGCGCCATAGAATCCCAACCAAATTCGTCTTCCGTTTCAACAGGCAGGAACCGCGTATGCTGCCAATCACCATTATTGATTCGCGCATAGACCACTGAGGCAAGCTCACGTGCCGGCCAGAAACACAGCACCGTGTACTGGTTTAAACAACGCGCGAGTACTTGACCACCCTGATGGTCGATGTGAGCACCAAGAGGATTGAATCGATAGGGAGAAACAACGACTTTAGGCTGGCTTTGCCTGCCGGTCAGTTGGCGCGCTTGATTAACACAGTCATCGATCAACTCCCTGATCGGCTGAGCATCCAGACTGCTTGTCATAACGGCTAGTCAATTCACGAGTTAGAAGCGCGTTATTTTGCAACACTCGGCGCTCTTTACGCAAACTAATCCGCCTAGCGACTCACCACTTATGAGCGGTGGCGATATTAGCCGTATTTCTGCTCGTTGGGATTAGTGTCTTCTAAAGACATGTCCCCGGAGATCATGTCATCGAGTGTGCCCGAACTACTGGCAGAGTCAAGTTTTATCCTGAGCCGCAAGTCATTCACGGAGTCCGCATTGCGCATCGCTTCTTCAATGGTTATTGCGTTCTCTTTAACCAAATCAAACAAAGCGTTGTCAAACGTACACATGCCCTGATCCTGACTCCGTTTCATGAGATCCTTAATTTCATGAATCTCACCTCGCATAATCAAATCGGCCATAAGCGGGGTATTCAGCAAAATCTCAATGGCCGCACGCCTGCCCTTTCCACTCGGTGTGGGTAGAAGTCGCTGCGAGATAAACGCTTTGGCGTTCAATGAAAGGTCCAACAACAGTTGTTTATGACGGGCTTCCGGAAAGAAGTTGATAATCCGATCAAGCGCCTGGTTAGTATTGTTAGCATGCAAGGTTGCCAGACAGAGATGACCTGTTTCAGCAAACGCAATAGCATGCTCCATCGTCTTTTGATCTCGAATCTCACCGATTAGAATGACATCAGGTGCCTGACGCAAGGTATTTTTCAGTGCGATTTCAAAAGATTCTGTGTCTGTCCCGACTTCCCGTTGAGTGACAATACACCCCTTGTGTTGGTGAACAAATTCAACAGGGTCTTCCACGGTAATAATATGCCCGTTGGAATTTTCATTACGGTAGTCAATCAATGAGGCAAGACTGGTTGATTTACCCGAACCGGTACCACCTACAAAGATCACCAAACCTCGTTTAGTCATGGCTATCTGGCTCATGATATCCGGCAGATGCAAATCAGCAAATGAAGGGATATCGTTCGGGATGATCCTAACGACCAACCCGGCACTGCCACGCTGCACCAGTGCATTCACGCGAAAGCGCGATATCTTCGGCAGAGCAATCGCAAAATTACATTCTTTGTTCTTTTTAAAATCTTCTTTCTCAATGTCAGTCATCAAACACTGCGTGAGGGCCAACGTGTGCTCGGGGGTGAGGATCTTATCCATCACCGGGCTAACCTTTCCATGGATTCTCATGGATGGAGCTGCACCTGCAATGATGAATAGATCTGATCCGCCTTTTTTGTACAAGCTGACAAGCAGCTCGTCCATAAAACGCTTCGCAACCTTAAGATCCATTAATCATTCTCCGTCATTACCACTTTCGTCTGTGCCCGTAAATCGATCAGTTACATCAAGCTTTCAGGGTTTGCCGCTTTCAATCTGGCTTCAGCCAGATCTACCTGACCGCGGCTAACAAGCTCTTTAAGATTCTGATCCAGGGTCTGCATACCGTGCGCCTGACCGGTCTGAATAGCCGAGTACATTTGCGCTACCTTGTCCTCTCGAATAAGGTTTCGAATAGCCGGCGTCCCCATCATGATTTCGTGTGCGGCGACACGTCCGCCACCGACCTTCTTCATGAGTGTCTGTGAGACAACCGCGCGCAATGACTCCGACAACATCGAGCGGACCATCGGCTTTTCACCTGCTGGAAAGACATCGACAATTCGATCCACGGTTTTGGCGGCTGAACTGGTGTGCAGTGTTCCGAATACTAAGTGCCCGGTTTCTGCTGCTGTCAGTGCCAGTGAGATGGTTTCCTGGTCACGCATCTCACCAACGAGAATGACATCGGGATCTTCTCGCAAAGCTGAGCGAAGAGCCTCACCGAATCCGAGTGTATCGCGATGAACTTCGCGCTGATTAATCAGACACTTTTTGCTTTCATGTACAAATTCGATGGGATCCTCAATCGTCAGGATGTGGCCTAACTCGGACTCGTTCTTGTAATCCATCATGGCAGCCAACGTCGTCGACTTACCTGAACCTGTAGGACCTGTGACCAAAACGATGCCACGTGGTAGTGAGGCAATATCCTGGAAGATTTTGGGCGCACCCAGCTGCTCTAATGAAAGAATCTCTGAGGGGATCGTTCTGAATACAGCGCCACAGCCACGATTCTGATTAAAGGCGTTAACACGAAATCGGGCAGTTTCAGGAATTTCAAAAGAGAAGTCCGTCTCCAACTTTTCTTCAAAATCCTTTCGTTGCTTATCATTCATGATGTCGTACACCATGGCTTGCACGGCCGCATGATCAAGAGCAGGCACGTTTACGCGCCGCATATCACCATCCACGCGTATCATGGGAGGCAAACCGGCTGACAGATGCATATCTGAAGCGCCATGCTTTACACCAAATGTCAGAAGCTGAGCGATATCCATGAAACTAACCTTTACTGATTCGGGGCAGGCCTCTATGGCCAGCCAAAGTAAGAAGAGACTCGAACGCGACACAACAGGTTTACGTCCCTGTCTTAATGTCGGCATCGCGACGGTTTTTCTTAGTTAACCCCTAAGCCGATTACCCTGCTCCACTGACTTAACCACCCGTACAGAGGCCCCTTTACGTGACCGACTCCACATCTTCGACGGCATTCTCGCTAGAGCGTGTAACGCAAGAGCTACGAGAATTTGAAAAAAAACATGCCCGGGCAAGCGGTAGCGTGAATTTGCTGGCGGTTAGTAAACGCAAACCCATCAGTGCGATCCAGGAGGCGATGAGCGCCGGACAGCGCTCTTTCGGTGAAAATTACGTCGATGAGGGCGTAGAGAAAATACAGACTATCAATGACAGCTCCATCGATTGGCATTTCATCGGTGCCATACAGTCCAGAAAATGTGGGCAGATTGCTGAACATTTCAGCTGGGTTCACGGTGTCGATCGCTTAAAGGTTGCTATCCGCTTGTCTAACGCGCGGCCCGAAGATGCACCGCCACTCAATATCTGCCTGCAAGTTAACCTCGATGGTGAGGCAAGCAAGGCCGGCATACCGGAAAGCGAGATACAGGAACTTGCCTTGGCATGCTCGGTGCTGCCAAAGATTAAAGTTCGCGGCCTTATGGCAATCCCGGCCCCACGCGATAATTTCAATGAGCAGCGACAGGTCTTCGCACGTCTACGTAACGCACTGAGCTCACTTAAAAACGAATTACCAGAGCTGGATACACTGTCGATGGGTATGAGTGCAGACATGGAAGCCGCTGTTGCCGAAGGTGCAACCATCGTCAGGGTTGGAACTGCGATATTCGGTGCTCGCGACAGATGACGCCGACACATTCTTGTTAAACTAGTCACATCTAAACAGGTAAATCATCATGAGTCAGAACAATCCTCTTGCAGAAGCGTACGGTCTAGGACAAAGCATGTGGCTGGACTACATTCAAAAAAGCCTCTTCACCGGCGAACTTCAGACCATGATCAAGGAAGACAAGGTCATGGGACTGACGTCTAACCCGGCAATTTTTGAGCAGGCTATTGCCAAGACGAATGAGTACGATGATGCGATAAACACGATTGTTGCTGCAGATAGTTCCGTTTCATCACTAGAGTTGTTTAACCAGCTGGCCATTCCCGATATTCAGGCGGCCGCAGATGCATTCGCTGAAACGTACGAAGCCACTGACGGCGTAGACGGTATGGTGAGTTTCGAAGTCACACCCGATCTGGCGCACGATGCGGCAGGCACTATCGCTATGGGTGTTGAGCTTCACAAGCGCGTCAACCGCCCCAACCTCATGATCAAAGTGCCCGGCACCTCAGAAGGTGTCAAAGCGTTCGAAGCACTGACTGCCCTGGGCATAAACGTCAATGTCACGCTACTTTTCAGTGTTTCCCGTTACCGTGAAATTGCGCAAGCCTATATCCGTGGACTCGAGCGTCGTCACGCAGACGGACATTCAGTGGCACGAATTGCCTCAGTTGCCAGCTTTTTCGTTAGTCGGGTAGATGTCAGTGTTGATGATGCACTCACCCAAAATGGCAGTGATGCAGCATCGGAGCTGAAAGGAAAAATAGCTATTGCCAATGCAAAAGTTGCCTACGGCCATTTCGTGAACTTATTTGGTAGCGAGCAATTTGCCAAACTTAAAGCGCAAGGTGCTCGACCGCAGCGTCTTTTATGGGCCAGTACCGGCGTTAAAAATCCGGACTACTCTGATGTCCTCTATGTTGAGGAATTAATCGGGCCGGACACCGTTAACACGCTACCACCCGCCACAATGGCTGCTTTCAAAGATCACGGCGTTGCAGAATCCAGACTCACGCAGCAACTGGCTCAGGCCCACAAAGATATGTCCGCATTGTCTGAGTTAGGCATTCCCCTAAATGACATCACCGATAAATTAGAAGCGGACGGGATCACCTCATTTGTCGAAGCATTCGATCGACTGCTCAGCGTTTTGGAAGATAAACGCAAAGCAGTAGCCAGCTAATGAACTGGGTCTTTGTCGGAGCTGGAAACATGGCAAGCAGCCTCATTGGAGGCTTGCTTGGCAGTGGGGCTAATGCGAAAAGCATCGCAGTCGTCGACCCGGATAACTCAGCCTGTGCACGAGCCGTTGAACGATTCGGCATTCACGCTGCAGAGGATTTACCCAGCGCATTAAACGCCTTGTCCGATGATCAGCTGGGTATCGTGCTCGCCGTCAAGCCACATATTATTGAATCGGTTTGCGCGGCAATTAAAGAGTGCGCTGCAAAAAGCGCCTTTGCAAATGATTCCTTACCTATGGTGATTTCAGTCGCTGCGGGCGTACGGGCCAGCAGCATGCAAACATGGTTACCGGAAAATACCGCACTCGTAAGGTGCATGCCGAATACGCCAGCCTTATTGGGTTTAGGTGCAACCGCTTTATTTGCAAACGATAGCTGCAGCGCCGAACAAAAGGTCAGCGCTGAATCATTACTAAAAACAGCAGGTATGGCTATTTGGGTAGAAGCGGAGCAAGAACTCGATGCCGTGACCGCTGTATCAGGTAGTGGCCCGGCGTACTTTTTTTATCTTATCGAGCACATGGCATCAGCTGGCGCAGCGTTGGGCCTCGATGAGTCGGTTGCCCGGGATTTAGCCATTGAAACCGCTTTTGGTGCGGCGAGTATGGCACGTGCAAAAGAACACTCCCCTGCGGTTTTACGTGAAAACGTAACCTCGAAGGGCGGTACAACTGCCGCTGCATTAGCCGTCTTCAACGAAAGCGAGGTACCTGCAATTGTTGAGAAAGCGATGCAAGCTGCAAAAGATAGAGCCAGTGAACTTGGCGATCAGTTAGCACCGAAGTAACTCAATGCAGCACGGTTTGTGCTTTTAAGCATCGTGACACAACAGTAATAATCCACCTTCCGGAGAATGTTAAATGGGAAATCCAGCACTGAGCGCACTCGCGTTTATTCTTGGCACCCTGTTCAATTTATACGCAACTGTCGTGGCTGTACGTTTTGTCATGCAAATTGTCAGAGCTGATTATTACAACCCACTGGCTCAGGGAATCGTGAAAATAACCGACCCACTACTGGTTCCTTTGCGTCGCATTGTGCCCAGTATCAAGCGATACGACACAGCCTCCTTATTGCTTTGCTTCGGCGTACTGTTGCTAAAACTAGCTATTTTTAAAGCCTTAAGTTTGGGTGCTGTGCCTAGTATGGGTAAGCATCTCTATGTCAGCCAACTTCCTGTGGCAGGCTTATTTATTGTCGCCTTCCTCGACATGGTGCATCAGTTTTTTAATGTCTTTATCTATGCTCTCATCATTCAGGCAGTGATGAGCTGGATTCCAGGCAGCACTGCAAATCCTGTGTATGGCTTAGTTTCTTCTATCAGCGCTCCAGTTTTACGCCCTCTTAGAAATCTTATTCCTCCCATTGGCGGCATAGATCTAACCGTATTTTTTACCATTATCGGACTGTTCGCTTTGCAGATATTCTTAGTGGGTACGCTCCAGGTAATGTTCGGCTTAGGTTAGAAAAACACTGCATACACAGCAATTTTTTACATGCCGAGCCTGTTTTTACTGAAAAAATAGTGTTTTTTTCAGTTTTTCTTCTATAAATGCTGACTATAGATAAGTATCTATGGTATTTTTCGCGCGCCTTGGTAACGGCACTACATTGATCGAAAAACACTAGCATTCCAGCGTTTTTCTACAATTTTCAAATTTCATTTTTCAAACGAGGATCTAACGTATGGCGGCTAAGAAAAAAGCAGCGGCTAAGAAGAAACCAGTAGCTAAGAAAAAAGCAGTAGCTAAGAAAAAGTCAACTGCTAAGAAAAAAGCAACAGCAGCTGCAGGTGTAAAGAAGCCACCTACCAAGTCAGAAATCATGACGTCTATTGCTGAAACTACTCAGCTAAGCAGAAAAGAAGTTGCGTCAGTTTTCGAAGCTTTGAACGGCCTCATTCAGGACAACCTGAAGCCACGTGGACCTGGAACTTTCAGCGTACCCGGCCTCATGAAAATCCGAGTGAACAAGAAGCCTGCTACTAAAGCACGCAAAGGCATCAACCCTTTCACTGGTGAAGAAACCATGTTCAAGGCAAAGCCAGCTCGTAAAGTTGTAAAAGTTCTTCCTTTGAAAAACCTGAAGGACATGGTGTAACTCTTACACTCGTTCATTCAACCGGCTCGCGGTGACCATCGCCGCGAGTCGGTCTCATCATTACCCCTAAGAAACCTCTCAGCCCGCAACGCCAAACATTTGGCACACTCAATTTGGCCACTTGGCGTCAATATTGAAACGTAGCAGGCAATGCCCTCTCGCAGTACACTGCACCGTTCGGTTGTCTATTATTAGAACTTCCGTGCAGTACCAGAGGTCAACACCTTGCCTCTTTAATTCTTTTTGTCGGGACTGATACTCAATGAGCGCTACTGCTTCATCAATAGGAGCCACAGATAAGCCAGCACGATTGCCACGTGCAGTGAACACACTGCTCGTAATCGGTATCGGCGTGGCGCTAGCCGTTGTCTCGCTTAAACTACTACCAAGCTCGGCCCCACAACCTGTCGGCGAAATTACCCCTACTGCGTCCAACAGAGCTAACAGCCCGGGCCCAGTGCAGCTGGCTCAAATTATTGTATCCAAACACCTTTTCGGCGATGCGAGTAAAAAGCCTGTTGTCGTCGAAGCGCCTAAACGGCAGGAGCCTCTGCGCAAAACCAGCCTTAATTTGCAACTTGCCGGTGTTTTCGCCTTCGAGCCGCAAGAAAAAGCGTTTGCCATCATAAGCTCTGGAACAGCTGAGCAAAATGCCTACGGAATTGGCGACAAAATCAGCGGTGAAACCACGCTTGAGGCCGTGTACGCCGATCATGTGGTGCTAAAAAATCGTGGCAAACTGGAAAAGCTTCTCCTTCCTGAGAATGTCACGCCAATAGCGATGCGACCGGTACAAACCGCAACCACGACTCAGAGCAACGCCAACGACAACAGTCAGCCGGTCGAATTACCGACCAATCCACGCGAACTCAGAGATACACTTGCCAGAAATCCAGCCATGCTGGGACGTGTCGTCGCGGCAGAGCCGTACCAGGAAAACGGCAAATTGGTGGGTTATCGCATTACACCTAAGCAAAATCCGGAAATTCTCGAAGCTCAGGGAATCATTGCCGGAGACGTAATAACACGTGTAAATAACATCCAGTTAAACAGCCAAAAACAAGGCATAAGGGCGCTACGTAACGCTGTGAAGGCAGAAAACTTAGAAGTCGTTGTACTTCGAGATGGTATAGAAGTACCCATAAGTATTTCCTTGGCTCAGTAGTCTTTCTATGACGTAAATTCGTCATTGCGTATTAAGCAGCTACACTCCATGGGATACCGAATGACCCAAGATGACAATGTTTAAACCGCTTTTAAAATCTACAGTTCTAAGTCTAGCCATCGCGACTGCAACAATGTCGTCTGCGCATCTGTATGCGCAGGAAGGCACGTTCACGCTGAATCTTAAGAACGCAGATATACACTCTTTGATTCAGACTGTGTCCAGACAGTCCGGCAGAAACTTTGTTGTAGATCCTCGGGTTAAGGCTCGTGTTACCGTAATATCGTCTACCCCGCTCAATTCAGACGAACTGTACGAGACTTTCTTGTCGGTTTTGCAGGTGCACGGCTATGCGGCCGTGCCTAGCGGCGACCTCACTAAGATCGTTCCCGACGTCAATGCGAAGCAAGGTCCGGTACCCGCGTTTACTGAGGACGCAAGCTCATCCGATCAACTAGTGACTAAAGTCATCAAGGTTGCGAATGTGCCTGCGGCACAACTTGTTCCTATATTGCGTCCCCTAGTACCTCAACAGGGCCATCTAGCGGCGTATGCATCCACGAACACGCTGATTGTCACTGACCGCGCGTCCAACATCGACCGACTGACAACCATCATCAACGGTATCGACCGACCCGATAACGACGAAGTCGAGCTCGTGCGCCTTAGTCACGCCTCTGCCAGCGAAATCATCCGCATCATGCAGTCCCTGCAGAGCCGTGGCGGTCAAATCGACGGAACACCGGGTTCAGTACGCTTCGCAGCCGATGAGCGGACTAACAGCATTCTACTCAGTGGTGATCCTTCCGCGCGGACACGCATGCGCGGCATCATTATGAATCTGGATACACCCGTTGAATCGGGTGGCAACACACGTGTTGTCTACCTACGCTATGCAAACGCCCCAGATCTACTGGCCATATTGACCGGCGTGTCAGCGGGTCAGGCAAAAATCGGCACTTCTGCAGACTCGGGTACTGAGGGCGGTGCGGCAACTACCACTACGGCTGCGACGGCGACACCTTCCGCAGCTGGTACGCAGGCCCCTGCTGTACCCACTGCCTCTCTAATTCGTCGCGCTACTCAGGAAAATGATCGCCCTAACGTCGATATTCAAGCTGATGAAGACACCAATGCCCTGATTATCACCGCGCCACCAGATGAAATGCGCAGTATTCTTGCGGTTGTAGAGCAATTGGATATTCGCCGTGCGCAGGTGTTGGTTGAAGCCATCATCGCAGAACTATCCACCAACAATAGCTCTCAATTAGGCGTTAACTTTGCCGTTGACGGTACCGGCGACAACCGCCCGGCAGCCTACACCAACTTAGGCGGCGCTACTCAAGCGCTGGTGGGCACCGTGGCGAGTCAAGGCGCGTCGTTGTCACAAGGGTTATCGTTAGCTTTAGGGCGGTTTGGTTCAGGTGGCATCGATTTCGGCATATTGTTATCGGCCATAGCCTCAGACACTGACAACAATATTCTGTCTACTCCAACGCTTGTCACCATGGACAACCAGGAAGCAGAAATCGTTGTGGGTCAGAACGTACCGTTTGTCACCGGTACGCAGCTGTCTTCCGCAAACAACAATCCTTTCCAGACCATTGAACGTCAAGACATTGGTATCAGCTTGAAAGTTAAGCCTCAAATCAATGAGGGTGACAACATCAAGATGGAAATCGAGCAGGAAGTCTCGGATGTGAGCAACACTGCCATCAGCGGTGCCACTGACATCACTACAAACAAGCGTTCAATCAAAACCACGGTATTGGTTGAAGACGGACAAACGCTGGTATTGGGTGGTCTTATCGACGACCAAATTAACGATACCCGAGAAAAAGTGCCGTTCTTAGGTGATGTACCTTTGCTTGGCAGCCTGTTCCGATACCGCACAACGCGCAAAAACAAGCGCAACTTGATGGTCTTTTTACATCCGACCATTCTCAGAGATCCTGAAACAGCCGATTTTTACAGCCGCAGTAAGTACGACGACCTAAGAGGCGCGCAACTGGGCTTGTTTGATCAGGATGAAGATTTCAACCAGAGAATTCGACCCACCCTGCCTGAATTGCATATGTACTTCCAAGGCCAAAGAGTCACGAATCAAGCAAACCAGTTCAACACCATTCTGCCAACCTCTAACGCGATAAAAAGCGTTGAGCCGCAGCTGGTAGTAGATCCTTCTGAGAGCGCTGTGTTGAGCCCAGAGTTACAACTAGAGACGGTGCTGCCTACAGCCGCAGTTGCACCCGCAGTTGCACCCGCAG
>JAHDGK010000043.1:0-2872 GCA_020627685.1 Granulosicoccus sp.
GTATCCAGACGTTGCCAAATCGCTTTCCACGGTCTCCGTGCGAACTGTACCTGTCGCCCACACAGGCTCGTACATGCTGCGGATCTCAACAGCAATTGGCGACATGGCATGAACAATTTGATTGGCCGGTGGTGGAGGCGTATGTATGCAGGCACCAAGATAGGGCACGAGTAAAAACTCACTAGCCGTGTTCTGATCTTCAAACTCCAATGGCGTGACGTAGGCTGCGATTTTGACGCGCTTCCCGTCCAGGTCTTCTACGACTGGGGCATAGAAAAAAGCATCCTTAAGCTCTTCCAGGCGGGCGTTTGATTCATCGCTACCGTCCATGAGCTTGTCTATTTCCTCTTGTGACATGGTTTCAAAAGGATTCTCTGGTTGCACGAAATCTTCAGGAATGAGATCGGCCCATGCAATCTCTTGGATTTCACCGCTAGCCTGTTGGCCCGTTACCGAATTCTCCCCGCCAAGCTTTGACCAGGCCAGTAAACCACCGCCGGCGAGAATGGCAACTACAGCTACCGCAGCTGTTAGTACTTTTGTTGATGCTTGCATTCTGGTTTTACTCCGTTTTTGTCGCCATTAGATCCGTTGAGAGAGGCCGTCTGCCAGCGACTTACGATACGCCTGTAATGCCGGTAGGGTTCCTGCGACAACGCCTGAAAGGGCTACGTAAAACAAAATTGTAATATCTCCGCTCTCAGGGAGCGTTAGCGGCAGAGATAACCCGAATCTCTGCTGCAAATACATAGATCCAATACCGGTCAGCGCATAGTGCAGAAAGAGGCCTGCAATGATGCCTCCAGCCGTTAATACCGTTGACTCGATACACAGGAGAAGAAAAACATGGCTCGGTCGGGCGCCAGTTGACCGTAGGACCGCCATTTCTCGTCTTCGTTCATTTAAGCCTGCCAGAAGGACTGACATGAGGTTAACCAGGCCTGCCAGCACCACGCAAATAGAAATGGCCAATAGGGCTTTTTCAGCGACGCTGACCAAATTCCACAGTTGCTGCAGTGTAACCCCAGGCAGTATGGCCAGCAGGGGTTCCTCCCGGTAGGTATTAATAGCGCGTTGTTCCCGGAACACCGCCGCTCTGGATTTTAGTCCTACCATGAGTGCTGTGACGGCTCTGGGTTGCAGATCCATCTGGCGGATTGTCTCGGGTGCGGTTCCCTCACCTTTGACAGATGCTCCGTTCCGCCAGTCGATATGCATCGCCTCAATACCTTCGAGGCTGACATGAATCGTTCTGTCTATCGGAGTGCCGGTGGGTTTAAGGATGCCGCTAACGAAAAAAGGCTGATTGTCGTGTTCAACAAGAGCTACTTTGCCGGTTCCATGAGCAACGGTCATCTTGTCGCCCACCTTATAACCGAGTTGCACGGCCACTTCGCTGCCTATAACGGCATCAAAGACGTCGTCGAAGCGCTTACCCGTTTCAAATTGAATGCTTTGTTTACTGCCAAATCGGTAGTGCTCAAAATAATCGTGATTCGTTCCTAATACGCGATAACCGGCATGCGAGTCTCCCAGTGATAAGGGGATTAGCCAATCAATCGCGGAGCGTTCCTTGATCGCTTCAACGCTTTCCCAACTGATGTTGTTAGTCGGGTCTCCAATTCTGAACACAGAGTAGAGAAGTAGTTGTATAGAACCACTGCGAGCTCCGATGATTAAATCGGTTCCTGAAACGGTTTGTGTGAAACTACTACGAGCATCGCGCCGGATTTTTTCGACCGTCAGTATCAAAGCTACGCTCATGGCGATAGCCAGTACCGCTAACAGTGCCGTCTGCCATCGATTGCACAAGCTTTTCCAAGCGATGCTAATCATCTGAGTGCTCCGTTGAGCGTATCGGGCAGATCAGTGTTATTAATTGACCGTAAATCCATATCCCTATCGAATGCGGAGGCCAAAGATTTTTCGTGGCTGACAAATAAAAGTGACGACTTAGACGCCTCCACTTCTTTGAATAATAAATTGAGGAAAGCCTGTCTGGTATCTCTATCCAACGCTGATGTGGGTTCATCTGCGATGACTAGTGGTGGTGTCCCAATCAATGCTCGCGCTACGGCAACTCGCTGCTGTTGGCCTACGCTCAATTGTGTGACTTGTTTGTGTTTAATGTCGGCAATAGGAAGTTGCATGGCATCGAGTAAGCGATCGGTCTCCTCACTGAGACTTCTGCCGGTGTTTAATACAGCTGCGCGGCGCTGCTTTGAAAACCTGCAAGGCAGTTGAACATTTTCTGAAACACTTAAAAATGGAAGTAAATTGAATTGCTGGAAAACCACACCAATTTTGTCGACCCTGAATTGATCACGGTTGCCGTGTTTTAACGAGTCAACCTGAACATCGTCGACAATAATGCTACCGCGTTGCGGGCGCAGTACAGCAGCCAGCAAACTTAAGAATGTTGTTTTCCCGGAGCCTGACGGCCCATGGAGAAAAATACGTTCTCCACGGGCCATGCTGAACTCACTGATGTTCATAATTGGATCTGATTTGCGCGTCCAGGCAAATGTCAAATCAGAAATATGAACAATACTGTCGCTACTCGTGCTCACAAAAATTAGCCTCGGCGCACGTTATTAGCGTTATCGATCAGTTTCACTGCACGGAACTCACATCAATCGTTGAGTTCTCTGAGCTTAGCTCTGCTGCTGACTGGCCAGAAGGTCCGATCAACTGAACACCAATACTTTCAAAGTTTGACCACGTTGAAAATGCATTGACCTCAATGCTGCTCAATGACGAAATATCCTCACACGAGTACTCATAACTCACAAGAAGAGCGGAATGTGATTCGTGTTCTTCGTGTTCTTCGTGTTCTTCGTGTTCTTCGTGTTCTTCGTGTTCTTCGTGTTCT
>JAHDGK010000043.1:2972-40045 GCA_020627685.1 Granulosicoccus sp.
CTTCGTGCTCTTCGTGCTCTTCGTGCTCTTCGTGCTCTTCGTGCTCTTCGTGCTCTTCGTGCTCAGATTCCATGGAATTTTCGATGTGCACATCTGTTAGCGAGCAATTGCCGCCGTTTAATGTAAACACAGCATCACCTTGTTGAAGTTGCTCAAGGGCCGCATCGACAAGGGCATGCTGTTCATCTGTGCTGGGCTTATGCTCAAAGCCGACGAGGTTGTCCCAAGGTGTATCTAATTCGAGAAATGCGTTGGAATCTGCGATGGCAACATTAAGTGATGCCAGTCCGTGTGCGTGACTGTCTAGTTCACGCTCAGTTTGCGCTGTGGCCACAGTAGAGACGCTCGCCACTGAAACAGCAAGCAATAGAGAAGATTTCATTGTGTGCTCCTAAAAATTGTTAAATGGCAACGAGTTGTTGCCGAATTTGAAAAATTTTTCAGGCTTTCAATGGTGGGGCTCTAATGGCGTAGTTTCGAGTCGCTAACTGCTGGACAATCAACGAATTCGACGATGTTGCAATAACATCGTGAACCATAGGGTGTTCTATACGAACGTATGCCGCTAAACAGGAGCTTAGCGACAAATAGCTGTGGTAGATCGCGCAATCATTATGTATTGCCTGCGATTCCGCATGTTCATCGCCGTGATGTTCGTCGTGATGAGCTAACTCTGCGAATACGCATTCCACTTTTGCGGAAAGCTCATCGCAGTGATGTGCTGCATGGACATCAAGCTGGAAATGACTGACAACGTGAACCTGCGCGGCTAGTTGGCTAATGCACAACGCCGCTACAAGGAACAACCTTAGGAAAGTTTGCTGGTTCACGGGCAAACTATAGCTTGATTGACGCTATTTGTGGTTCTTCTTGGCCGGGATTGACCGGTGAATTTTTAATTACGCGATGGAATAGATTCCGCAGATGAACTAACGCTGAATCAAACCGTCCCCCGAATAGCCCTTAGCGAATAGGGGGGGCGTATATGAGGCCACCATTCGTCCAAAGCTCGTTGATGCCGCGCTCTAGCCCGACGGCTGTCTCGGGGCCGATGTGTTTGTCATAAACCTCACCGTAGTTGCCCACCTGCATGATAACTCTACTGCACCATTGCGGGTTAAGGCCCAAAGTCTCCCCGGTAATGCCTTCAGTTCCCAGCAAACGTCGTATGGCCGGTGTTGAACCTGTATCGCGACGACTGACATTCTCACTGTTTACACCGAGTTCTTCTGCGTTAATCATGCAGTTGAGTGTCCAGCGAACGATGTTTTCCCACTCACTGTCATCGTGGGCAACCATAGGCCCGAGTGGTTCCTTAGAGATGACCTCGGGAAGCACGACGTGAGCATCAGGCTGTGGAAACGTGGTACGAGTTGCGGCTAAAGCGGAACGGTCGGTAGTGATGGCTTTGCATTCGCCGTCGATGTATCCCTGGGCAGCTTCCGATTGATCATCAAAATAAACGGGGCGATAGCGTAAATCGCTTACGGTGAAAAAATCGGCTGCGTTAAGCTCTGACGTTGTGTCCCGGCTAACGCAGATGGGTTGATTGTCCAGTTCAAGAGCGCTACGAATGCCCGTGCGTTTCTGCACCATAAACCCTTGGCCATCATAAAAGTTAACGCCGACAAAGTTTCCGTAGAAGGCGTTTCGTTCCAGTGTCCATGTCGTGTTGCGCGACAAAATATCGATGCTGCCCGTCTCGATAGCCGCAAAGCGTTCACCGGCAGAAACAGGGAACATCTCGACCGCTTCGGCATCGTTGAACACTGCCGCCGCGACTGCACGGCAAACATCAACGTCAAATCCGCTGTATTCACCCAAGCTGTTGGCTCGTGCAAATCCTGTTAGTTGTTGATTAACGCCACAGCGCAATGCGCCGCGTTCAATAACTTCATCAAGCGTTGCCGCATTAACCGGAAGCGTCAGCGCAGATGCCAGAAGAATCGTAACGAATTTCATGGGTCTTATTTGAATCATGTTATTTCGGTGTGTAGTGAATGAGCTCTACGGGGGTGGGGGAGTCGTCCGAAGCGTGGCGATAACTGGTGCGGGCGCAAGGCGCGATGTAAGCGGACTCAGTAGGAATGCCATAGCCCACTAGCTCTTCTTCAACGCGTATGGCTCTGTTCATGGACGGCTGATCAGAGCCGTCTGCATCCTGACAGGCTTTAATGACCATAACGTCGTCATCACTGAATTCTCGAACCAGTAAGCGAACGGCTTGTTTGTTCGCAGCACCCATCATTTGTGTTGAGTTGTTATCAAAAATCAGGACCGTACGTCGGTGCTTTCGATACCTGGATAAATCAGGTGCGGAACGTTGAGCGTCAGATTCGAAAAACCGTTGTTTCGCCTGTGCGAAAACGAGCTCTTGCCGGGTTCGTTTGTCTTGCGGTAATTCATCGAAATCGAACACATCCACCGTCTCGACGCGCAGATTAGGGTTGGCAACTCCGGTACTTTGCGCGCCACTAATAAAGGCGGTGTTGTTGCCCCCTTGTTCGGCAAATATGTTGTCTGATAAATCAATATCAGCGATGGAATCGGTGCCGCTAATTTTCATCAGTGACGAAGGAAATACCGCGTCGTTTTCAACGATGTATTCACGCGATAAGCTCACCTTGCCCACGGCAAGCATATAGTCAGTGACTAAACCGGACTCGGTCTCTGACAGACGCTTGCTATAGGAGACATAGCGCCTGCCTTGATCTGCACTGACTAGCTGCAATCCGAAACCTGCATCTTCCATGGCACGGACAATCGCATGCCCGAAGCTTGTTACCGGTGCACTGATTTGCAAGGTTGCAGATTCAGGGCGCATCTCCGGAATTTGAACGAGGGTAGCCACAAGGTTTGTTGCAATGAGTTGTAAATGCGAGCGCTCCTGCGCTGACATCTCAGCCAGTACTTCTGGGCTTGCGGAAATTCGCGGCAATAGTGAGTCGACACTAACGCCCTTGGAATTATTAGAGGATGCGCACGCACTGATTAACAAGGCAGATGCTATGACAGATAGCGTTTTTTGTCGCACGTTGACGTTAATCATACGTCTCTCCGCCACAGCTCCAATACAACGCCACGGTTAGGAAAGCGGTCTTCTGCGTTGACCGGCGCCCAGCAGCCTTCATCAAGAACGTTCTCTCGAGCAACGCCACGTGCCATTAGTGCTTCGGTGACGCGTTGTGCCCGGCCGAGCGCAAGCCCTTCATTGCCGATTTCAAGTGCAGTGGGGCCGTTGCTACAACCGATGAGGCTAACGACATCACCTTGCTGCAATTCATTTTCGACAAAGTGATCGATGAGTGACTTGTTGTTGCCACCGAGTATCATTGAGTCGTTGCCGAAAATGATGACTTGTTTGTGTACTTTTTCATAGTCATCCAACAATGAAGCGAAAGTTGATTCCGCGCCGTAGAAGAGGTTGTTAACTTCAATTTTGCTGGAGTTAAGCGCCTGTAAAGAAGGCCCGTCGATACTTTTTGCCGCGACCTGCTCAACCAATTCAGGCGTGATCAATGAAATAATCGGGGCTTGTTCATCCAACCCAAGTGAAGCGACATATTGCGCTTGAGCCAGTGCAGGGTCGCTGACTTGTTTTCTGCTTGAGGCAATGTCTGTGACCGTTACGGGGGCTCTCGTTCCTGACAGCTTGTAGACACTGAGCGGTGCCACCATTTTTTTACTCACCAGTCGGTAATCACGCGTTACCGATACCGCACCGACAGAGACAGAAAAGCTAATTTCATTGTCATTGCCGGCGCTCAATGGTTCGCGTGTATAGGACACGTAGTTAGCTCCCTGATCCGCACTAACTCTCTGAATGCCGAATCCTTCTTGTCCGAATAGGGTCATGAAGTATTGAAGCGTTGGATCGGAGTTGGCAGCACTGACTTGTAAGGTGGTATTCAAGGGATCGTATATTTGGGAGACGATACCGGCGAGATCTTCCACGATAGTGCTATCTATGTCGGAAGGCATAGTGGACTTCGATTGTGCACCTATCGACTTAATCGCGTTAGAACCTTCGCTTAATTTTTCATTCAGCGTTGAGCAGGCGCTAACTACAAACACCATGCTTACCAGTAGAGTGCGCATGAACCATAAACGCGGGCCTTTCTTATTACTCCAACTTAATGCTTGCATCACGGTTTCCGTGTCTTTTTGTTTGATGACAGTTTCCCGATCATAGCTAATTGTTTGACGTTTCAGTAACAAACGTGAGTTTAAGCACGACAAGCGCGCACTGTGTGTCGATATACTGACGCTAACTGTGCATTGATAGCGCTGTGACTTAGCAAAGGATGTCGTTCTGCATGAAGAAAAGTCTTCCACTAATGTGTTGCATGGTTTCTGTGTGCTGTGTATTCCTTCTGTCAGCGTGTTCATCTTTGCATCCGACCGAAGGCCATGTAAAAAGCAGCAACGAACCAACTACGCCTATAAACAGCAGCGCTATCGATAAGATTGCCGCTGATTTTGTGTCGGCTTTGATACAGATACCCGGGTATGCACCGCAGTCCACAACCGTGCAAATTGAAAGGGCAAAACTCTCCGACGCCTTCACCAGCGCCATGCGCGATAAGCTCGAATTGTCAGGCTATGGCATTCGATGGGTCACCGCGCAAGGTGCTAGCAACTTATTTCAGTATCGACGCGAGAACGAAGCGTCAGATATTCCTGGGACACGCACGCGGTATGAACTTGCGATAGGTGAAGTTGAGCTTCGCCGTACGTATGTGGGTGTTGAACAAGAGAATGCCGTTCAACCCATCACGCCGTTATACATCCGAGGTGCCGATGCTTCCAAGGTTGTTTTAAACGATGCCGCATTTGCCAGGCAAAAACCTCAGACCAGCAAGAGCCGCCTGAGCGTAAGTGATGAGGTGAGTCCATTGTCAACGTGGGCCACAAAAGAGCAGAATGAAAATCCGTTGGCTATGCCGCTGGTTGCCTTGCCGACCGTTAGGAACGTTTTCGAACTAGGCGGGTCGAACCACAGCGATGCACTTGCTAGCCACAGTATTGTTGTGGAACGACTACTCACGTTTTCAAACGACTCTCTTCGACTGGGAGCCGTCAATAAACAGATCATTCACGCTGTTGTCTCCGACTATGAAGCTGCAACAGATGTGTTTTCGGTACTGGGGTGTTCAATGGGGCCGACTGAGCTTAAAGGTGGTAATGCAGCTCTGGCACTTGGCCGGGCCAGCCGGGTTACAGAAGCGCTTTTGTTTGCAGGTGTAGCACCTGACAAGATTCTTGACGAAGGGTGCTGGGCAGGTGATAGTGGCAGCAATACGCTTCCTAAGCGTGGCGTTATATTGACACTTAACAGGCGAATGTGAAGTAAATGATTGAGTCCCGGTTCATTCAGGCGTGTGTATTTAGATTGCCGCTTGCTCTTATCTTACTGCTGAGTATGGGGAGCGTCAGTGCGTTCCAGCTTCAAGCATTGGACAAATCTCGCGTCAATCTGCTCGATTACGTCGGAGACGGGCGGTGGACTTTGGTGATGTTTTGGTCGACAGATTGTATTCCGTGCGAGGAACAAAAGCCGATGATCGAAGACTTCCACCGAACCTACCAGGCCAGCAATGCCAAAGTGATCGGCATCGCTCTGGACGGAATGGAAAATTATTCCGGTATTAAAAAACTAGTCGATCTTCATCAGCCCACTTACCCGAATTTGGTGGTGTTCACCGATGTTTTCCATCGGCAATACCAGGAACTGACCAGCAAACAGTTCCGTGCTACGCCCACCTATTTATTGTTTTCCCCAACCGGGCAACTGGCAGGTACCCGGGCCGGGAGAATAGAGCGAGCAATGCTCGATTCCATAGTGAGCGCTAAATAGACAAATCCTGACTCATGATAGGAGCTAAGGATTGGTAAGTTGCCCTGTAGCGTTCGTGCAGTTCTACGAATTGACCATGCCGGCTATCAGGTTCGATTGTTTTTCGAGTGGCTGGAGCGCTGCATACTTGAAACGGATCAGCTTCTTCGGCGGCGATCAAACCTAAGCGAGCTGCTCCCAGACTGGCACCGTAGTCGCCATCGGCAGGGATATCCAGAGGCAGGCTTAAGGTATTGGAAATAATCTGTAACCAGTACTCTGATTTAGCACCGCCACCAATAGCCGTGGCTCGATTCAGTTGAGTACCTGCGGACTGCAAGGCTAGATAACTATCGCGGAAAGCGAAGCTTACGCCCTGCATAACCGCTCGCACCATATCGGCTGTGTCTGTCGTGTGTTTTAAACCGACAAACACACCACGAGCATTGGCATCGTTAATCGGTGTTCTTTCTCCGCCCAAGTACGGCAGAAAGATTAAATCGGTTGGAGCCGCGTCGCGGTCTTGGACGGATGCTGCTAATTCAGCTGGCGTAGAGTTGACGACTTTAGCCAACCAGTTAAGCGCGTCAGTGGCTGCCAGTATGACTCCCATTTGATGCCATGTATCGGGCAGGGCGTGGCAAAAAGCATGAACAGCACTTTCAGCGTTTGGCTGATAAGCATCATTTGCGGCAAATAAAACACCAGACGTACCCAATGATAAAAATGCGCTACCGCCGGCAACAGTACCCATACCGCAGGCACTCGCCGCATTGTCTCCGGCACCACCTGCGATGACAACCTGGGGGCTCATGCCGTAACGTGCGGCCAATTCTTTTCGAAGTGTACCGGATGATTCTGTGCCTTCTACAAGCCATGGCATTTGCGACGCTTCCAAGTCCATCGCGCCGAGTAGATCGAACGACCATCGACGGTTAGCAACATCTAACCAACCGGTTCCGGCAGCATCGGACATGTCGGCAACATGTTCACCGGTTAACCAAAGTCTGGCGTAATCTTTTGGCAGTAACACTTTTGAAATACGAGCGAACGCATCCGGTTCATGCTCTGCAACCCAGGCAACCTTAGGCGCGGTAAACCCTGGAAACAAGATGTTTCCGGCAATTTTGCGCGACTGTGCAGTGTCCAGACGGCTGGCTTGCTCATGGCTTCGGGTATCGTTCCAAAGCATGCACGGGCGGATAACTTCGTCTTTATTATCAATTAGGGTAGCGCCATGCATATGACCGGACAAACCAATGCCTCGGACTGCGGACAGCTCGTCTGCATGACTCGATTTAATGGCGTCCAGTGTCTGTTCTATTGCAGTAATCCAATCGGCCGGATTTTGTTCTGACCACCCATCGTGCGGACGACTAACTTCAAGAGACGCTGAATGGCTGGCGACCATGCTCTGATTCTCATTCATCAGAACGGTTTTGACACTGGAGGTGCCTAGGTCAATTCCCAAATACATAATTTGTTATTCCGGCGTAGTAGTTGATGTTGAGGCAATGGGAAACCACTGACTAAAGGTATTTTTCGAACGCTCTATGACGACGTGATGGTTAGCAAAGAGTTTGAACGGGGCGCTCCATTCGCCATCAGGCCATTGCACTCGCACGGTTGCGCGTTCCGCGACGCCTAAACCGACATGCACGAATCCGGCGCTGCCTGAAGCATGTCCGCCACCGACTTGGGTTACGCGGCTTTGGACCTTATTGCCGGTTTTAATAGAGAGCTTTGCACCGATGGCGTTTCGGTTAGCCCCTTTTTGCTGCAGTTCAATTTTGAGCCAATTCCCGCCTTGGCGAGGACCGTGTTCACTGATCATTCCTTCGTTGCGAAACAAGCTGATATTGTCTGCCCGATTAACGACAACGATATCCAGCAAACCATCGGCATTTAAATCAACAACGCTTGCGCCGCGACCGCGTGTGTTTAATGCAACGCCGGCGGCTGATCCTTGTTCGCTGAAATGGCCTTTTTCCGAACCCATGAGTAAATTGTCCGGATCAAACTGTGCAAAGTCGCTCATGCGTTCGACATTGCCTTTGGTGATGAACAAATCCAAATGGGCATCGTTGTTGAGATCTTCAAACTGCGCGTGCCAGCCGGTACTGGGTTTCAAATCATCACCGGTGTAGGGGCGATGCGCTGTTGCACCGCGAGTCCAAGCCATGTCTTCGTATCGGGGGCGGTTCTCATCTATTGCTTGTTCCAGATCCAGAATTTGTAGTTTCGTATCGCCCATGGAGGTGAGCGCATACTCCGGGTAACCATCAGCATTTAAATCAGCCTCCGCAATACCCATTCCCCAAATAACGAGAGGTTCCCAACCTTCTGATGCCGAATATAGTCGCGGGTAACGGCCACTATTAAGACGCCATAGTTGTTCCTGTCCACCGCGGTAATAGTGACGATCATTCGTGACCCTCAGGGCATTAACACCGGATTTATTCCAGTCGGTGAACAACAAAGACAACGCACAGTATCCGGGTGAGAGAGGCAAGGGATCAGTATAGTTGGGCGAGGCGTTATCGCTTGCCGGGCGATGTAGTTCGTTGTCATGACACGTACCCCAGGGAGAGCCCGGCGCTGTGCGATCCACGTAGTTGCCCACGGCCAGCGTGGGAAAGTTATTGCCAGGTTCAAACGTTGCACTAAAAGCCGTACTCCAGTCACTGCCACCTGCAAATTTCCAGCGATTATTGGCTTGGATGAATTGACAGTCTGGGCCACCTTCAAACAATAGGTTCTCACCAACCCGAAGCACGACTAAATCTAAGAAGCCATCGTTGTTAATATCCAATGGATAACTACCGATGACTTTATCAACCGATAAAGGGGACGCATCGGATTTTTCAAACGCTAATGCGCCTCCGGGCGAGCTTTTGTTGATGTACATAGCGGCATCATTAGTGCCACCGGCAAAGAACAAGTCTGGCATTCGATCCTGATTACAATCGAAAGCACTAACGCCACCGCCCACAAAGTATTCCCAGGGGCCATCGTAGCTATGCTTGATGCCTGCTGCTACAGCCTCTTCATGCAGGGATGGAATGTCGCCTTGGTATGGCAAGTCTTCAGCCTGCGATGAACTGGCTGATAACACGCTCAGCATTGAAAACATCAGGATGTAAACAAACTTCTTCATGGCGTTATGACCAGCGTTTTCAACCAGGCAATCAGATCTGTCTGGGAAGCTTCATCAAGCGCTTTCCACGCATCTCTGGATGGACGCGCTGCACCACCGTGTGCATTAATAGCTTCACGCAACGTTGTCATATCGCCACGATGTCCATAGGGAGCTGTTGAGGCAACTCCCCATAACTCGGTCGTCATAAATACGTTTCTTTCAACGAAGCGTTGTGACAACAGTTCGTTGCCGAATGCAGCAACTTGCTGGTCTGCGATAACGTGTCGTTTCAAATCGCCGAACAGTGGGACTTTGTAGTCTCCGTTCTCGTCCTTCTCGAGCGTTGCCGCCCAATCCAGAAGAGCCATGTCATAAACAGTATCGGGTACTTCGCCCATGCGTAGTGTGCCTGCAGCATCCATGTTTCCAGGGTCTGCGAAAGCTAATGAACTTAATGGCAAGTAGGGTAGGTGGCAGTCTGCACAACCCGCCTCTTTAAAACGTTGCTCACCGCGTTGTGCAGCGGCCATCCAACGTTCATCTTCAACATTCAATGGCAATGGCGGAGCTAGCGTTGCTTGCCACGCAACCAAGGCTGACACGTCGCCACTGGAAATTTCTTTTTCAAAGCCATCTTCATCATGGTCGTCGGTACTGGTCCAGCGCGCACCGAAACGTTCTGAGGCCTGCATGCCGTGATGATGATTAAGTGCGTTAACGGTGAATTGACGCAAGGATGTCATGACGCCTTTGTGGCTGAACGGTCGTATGACCAAGTCGCTATCGATGCCTTCAATGTTCGATGTGTCCACTCGACCATCGGGATACGCGGTAATAAATCCGTACTCAACACCTTTGGCATTTAGTACGTGTTTTACCGGTATTTTCGTAGCCTTTGCTTCCAGCAATGCCTGATGTCTTTGGTCAATCAATGAGCTTGTCATTTCTCGTGCCAGCAGTTCAACTAGGCCTGCACCAAATAAATGATTCGTGTTTCGCTCGTTTGAAAACTGAGGGTCGGTGGTGTCGAAGTCGGAATGCTGGAAGCCTTCGGACACGAAAACATTCGCTGAAAAATCACCTGCACCACCGACCACCGGGACGTTGTGGCAACTGGAACACGCGTTAGCGTCTAATCCAGCCGTGCGTGCAAATTCACTGCGTGGTGGACGTTTTCTTTTGGTCGGTATGATGGCCTGTGTGGCCATAGGCCGACCGACGCCATCTTCGCTGGTAAATCGCGCACTGAATAACGTGTTTCCAGCATCTATTAGCGATAGCAACTGCTGTTTGTTTAAAGTGCCTTGGTAGTCGCTAATGTTGACGGGTTGGGGAATGGCTTTTTCTGACCACGGATCGTTTGCATGGGCCGTGATGGCGATTGCGATAGTGGCGGCTAAACCACATTTTACAGAGAACATGTGATGCTTCATGAGGTTATAAGCGATTCGAATCCGGGGTCGGAAAATAGCTCGTCCACATTGCGTAAACTGCTTTGAATGAGGCCGAATTCCAAAAGCTCTTTTTCGTTATTAAAATAATGTATGAGGTCTGAGACGGTCTTTTCATCGTCTAGATTTTGCCGAAATACAGATTCGATTCCTTCTCGCATTAAACTGAAGGCACGATCATCGTGACCGATAAGTGCAACGGGCATTGGATCGAATAAGGTGAAGAGATTTACCAGGCCCTCCGCCACGGCTGCACCAGCTATAGCAAATGCCTGTGAGACGGCTTTATCACCATTGATTGCTTGACCGACTAAGTCATCGAGAGTTTCAGAAGAGACTCGACCAACAGGCACATCAGATATCGAGTTACCGAAGGCCATACGCTCGATACCATAGTTGGCTGCGTAGGCTTCTATACAGCCTAATTTACCGCACCGGCACAGTGCGCCGTTTCGTTCAAAGCGCATATGACCCAATTCAAGGGCAGAGGATCGTATACCGGAGAAGGGGCGTCCGCCTAAAAATAAGCCAAGTCCGATACCGTGCGAGAAAAGTACGGTGGCAAAAGACTGACCGAGTTCTTGTTGGTTTTTTTGGCTAAGCGCCTCGGACATGAGCTGACAATCGTTTTCGACGCTGACCGAGATGTCGTATCGCGACCCGAGAGACTCGCCCAGAGCGACGTTCTGAAGCTGCAAAATGGGTGACCAGAGTAGTGTGCCGGTCGCGTGTTCTGTCACACCCTGAAACGCGACTGCAATGTGCAGTAAGCGTTTGGTTGTCTGCTTGTCACAGAGTTCGTCCACCGCTTGGGTGATGCAGCTCAGGAGGTCGTCTTCGCTGAGTGCTCGCGTATCAGTTGTTATGCTGCGCGACTCACACACCTTGCCGTCATATTTCACACTTTGAATTTCAATGTGGTCAATGGTGATGTTGACGGTAATCGTAAAGCCTGCCTGCGAATTGAGCGACAGTAGGGTCTTGGGCCGCCCCCGTCCGGTTTTGCGCACCGATTCGGGGTCTTTCTCACTTTTCAGAATGCCCTGATCGATCAGCTGAGTGGATAGCGTCGACACGGAAGCCGCGCTAAGTCCTGTCAGATCTCGCAGTTTTGCGGGTGCACAGGCGCCGTGTAAACGCAGAGTTTCCAGTAGTCGCCTCCTGTTTTCGCTGCGTAAATCGTCGCTTCGTATGATCGGGGAACCGCGCATCTATGTAGGTCTTGTTATGAATGTTGTGATGAAACAGAAAAACAACTTGACACATTTCGATTCAGAAGTCACCATTTATTCCAGTCGTGAAATAAATACCTCACGTCTGTCGCAAAACTGCGACTATCGAAACCCGCGCGTCGTATTACAGAATGATATCTGACGATGCCGAACAACAACTTGGAGTTAGTATGAATAAATTTGGAGTCCTGTTAGTGGCTGCAACTGTATCGGCTGCTTTTGCTGGTCCGGTTATGGCTGAAGGAAAGACAATCGGTGTTTCTTGGTCAAACTTCCAAGAAGAGCGCTGGAAGACTGACGAAGCCGCTATGAAGGCAGCTATCGAAGCTGCTGGCGACACTTACATCTCAGCAGACGCACAGTCTTCAGCATCTAAGCAGCTGACTGACGTTGAAGCACTGATCGCTCAAGGCGCTGACGCGCTAATCCTGCTTGCGCAAGATTCTGGTGCAATCGGCCCAGCCGTTGAAAAAGCCAGTGCTGAAGGTATCCCTGTCGTTGGTTACGATCGCCTGATCGAAAACTCTGACGCGTTCTACATCACCTTCGACAACGTTGAAGTCGGTCGTATGCAAGCTCGTGCAGTTCTCGCTGCAATGCCTGAAGGTAACTACGCGTTTATCAAAGGTTCTTCTTCAGATCCAAACGCTGACTTCCTGTTCGGTGGACAGATGGAAGTTCTTAAAGAAGCTATGGATGCAGGCAAAATCAAGAACGTTGGTGAAGCCTACACAGATGGTTGGAAGCCTGAGAACGCACAGCGCAACATGGAACAGATCCTGACGGCTAACGACAACAACGTCGATGCTGTTGTTGCGTCTAACGACGGAACAGCTGGTGGTGTTGTTGCTGCACTGGCAGCTCAAGGCCTTGACGGTTCAGTGCCTGTTTCAGGTCAAGACGGCGATCACGCTGCGCTTAACCGAGTTGCTCGTGGAACTCAGACTGTATCTGTATGGAAAGATGCTCGTGACCTAGGTAAGAATGCTGCACAAGTTGCGACAATGCTTGCTGATGGCAAAGCCATGGCCGACATTCCAGGTGCAGTACAGTGGTCAGGTGGTCCTAATGGCGTAGAAATGAACGCTATTTTCTTGGCACCAGTACCTGTCACAGCAGACAACCTAGGCGACGTTATCGATGCTGGTTGGATCGCGAAAGACAAAGTATGTGAAGGCGCTGCTGATTCAGTAGCTGCTTGTCAGTAATCGGTTTTCCTCCGAGAAGTGCCCGTAGGCTTGTAAAGCTACGGTAGTTAGTGAAGGGGCGGTAACACGTGGCCCGTGTTGTCGCCCTTTTTTTATCCTTTTTTTGTGTTGACTATCGCCAGGTAGGAAGTAAATGACCGATAACAGCAATGCTACTGCGTCACCGCAAGGTGCTCGTCAGAGTGAAGAATCTGCAATAACCCGATTTTTTCGCGCCACAGAGGTAGATACCCGCATGTTGGGTATGCTCGGTGCGCTTATGCTCATTTGGATAATGTTCCATCTGTTTTCAGACGGGCGTTTTTTAACACCGAGAAATCTTTGGAACCTCTCGGTGCAAACATCGTCGGTAGCTATCATGTCAACCGGCATGGTGCTGATCATTGTGACCCGGCACATTGACTTGTCAGTTGGCTCCATTCTTGGCTTTGTCGCCATGATTATGGGTGTCACGCAAACTTCGTTTCTGCCGGATTTACTTGGCCTTGGCAGTCCCGTCACCTGGGTTATCACTCTAAGTGTGGGGATTGTTGTCGGGGCGCTTATCGGTGCCATACACGGCTATGTCATCGCGTATTTGGCGGTGCCCGCGTTCATTGTTACGCTGGGCGGCTTGCTTGTTTGGCGCGGTGCAGCTTGGTGGGTCACCTCTGGACAAACGGTTGCCCCGATGGATGCAACCTTCCGACTCATGGGCGGCGGCCCCTACGGCTCAATCGGTGCTTTCTGGAGTTGGGTGGTTGCAGCGGTTGCGTGTATCGGCATTTTGCTGATGATTGTCACTACTCGTCGAAACCGAAAACGATTTAATTTTCCCTTACGTCCTTTATGGGCCGAACTCACGTTAGTTGTTGTTGGCTGTGGCGCTGTGCTATCGGCAGTAGCAGTCGCTAATAATTACCCATGGCCCAAGGGAATTGTTAAGCGCTACGCGACGGCAAACAATATCGAAGTACCCGATGGTGGATTGTTCATCGCACACGGCATTGCTATTCCTGTTCTTATCGCGATTGCTGTGGGCATCATTATGACGTTCATCGCCACCCGGACACGATTCGGCCGCTATGTTTTCGCGATGGGTGGAAACCCGGAGGCCGCTGAGCTTGCCGGTATTAACACTCGTTGGGTCACCATGAAAATCTTCATACTCATGGGAATCCTGTGTGCCATCGCCGGTGCAATTTCAACCGCCCGCTTGAATGCTTCAACCAACGCCCAAGGAACACTGGACGAACTGTTGGTTATTGCTGCGGCGGTCATCGGTGGAACATCACTGGGTGGTGGAATAGGCACCATCGTCGGCGCCATGATTGGTGCAGTGGTTATGCAATCTCTGCAAAGCGGCATGGTGCTGTTAGGCGTCGATGCACCGTTTCAAAACGTGGTGGTCGGTATCGTACTGGTATTGGCAGTCTGGTTAGACGGTCTATATCGTCGTCGCTCTGTGTAAGTGTCTGGAGAAACAATCATGCAAGAACAAACAACGACGGATAACAACACACAGGCAGCGCCAAAAGTTGTGGAGATGACTGATTGCTCCATATCGTTTGGTGGTATTCACGCGGTGGATCACGCCTCACTCGATCTTCACAAAGGTGAAGTGGTTGCCTTGTTAGGCCATAACGGCGCGGGTAAGTCGACGTTCATCAAATTGCTGTCGGGAGCCTACAAAAGAGATAGCGGCACCATCCGTATTCGAGGTGAAGAAGCCACGATCAACAACCCGCGTGATGCGAAAGCATATGGTATCGAAACCATCTATCAGACTCTGGCGTTGGCCGATAACGTGGACACGGCGGCAAACCTTTACTTGGGCCGTGAACTGCGCACGGCTTGGGGTACGCTCGATGATGTTGCGATGGAAGCACAGGCTCGTGAGGTAATGGGACGGTTAAACCCTCGCTTCCAGCGTTTCAAAGAGCCGGTTAAAGCGCTGTCAGGTGGTCAGCGTCAGTCTGTGGCGATCGCCCGGGCTATTTTATTTAACGCTCAAATTCTAATCATGGATGAACCTACTGCTGCACTGGGACCGCAGGAAACAGCGCAGGTGGGTGAGTTGATAAAACAGCTGAAAAATGACGGTATCAGTATTTTTCTCATCAGTCACGACATTGAAGACGTGTTCGATTTAGCGGACAGAGTTGCGGTGATGAAGAACGGGCAAATGGTCGGTACTGCACCGGTGGATGCAGTCACAAAAGATGAAGTGTTAGGAATGATCATTCTGGGTAAGTGTCCACCGGGCGCCACGCCTGGCCCTGGCGCTATGGACGAGTAAGCTCACCGCTTCACACACGTAATTAATTTATCAGCGTCGCCAACGTTGTTTATCAAGGCGGCGCTTTGCAACAAGGAAAAAACGAATGAGTACTGGCTTTTTTGGTGATATCGAAAAAATTCCGTTTGGCGGCTCCGATAGCGTAAACCCGTTAGAGTTTCGTCACTACCAGCCCGATGAGATCATCATGGGCAAGCGCATGGAAGATCACCTGCGCTTCGCGGTTTGCTACTGGCATAACTTTGTCTGGCCGGGTGGCGATCCGTTTGGCGGGCAAACTTTTGAGCGTCCCTGGTTTGGTGACACGATTGAAAACGCCAAACTCAAAGCCGATGTTGCCTTTGAAATGTTTTCGGCCCTGGGTGTTCCGTACTATTGCTTTCATGATTTCGATATGCGGCCGGATGGAAACTCGTTTGCAGAGAACACACGCAACCTGGAAATCATGACGGATTACCTGGGTGAGAAAATGGATGCCACAGGTTTAAAGTTGTTGTGGGGTACCGCGAACTTGTTTTCACACCGTCGATATATGTCCGGTGCGTCAACCAATCCAGACCCGGATGTCTTCGCGTTTTCAGCGGCCACCGTGAAAACCTGCATTGATGCAACGCATAAGTTGAACGGCGAAAACTACGTGTTGTGGGGCGGTCGCGAAGGTTACGAGACGCTACTGAATACTGACGTGGCCAGAGAGTTGGACCAGTTGGGACGTTTTCTTAATATGGTTGTTGAGTACAAACATAAGATTGGTTTCAAAGGGGCCATCTTGATAGAACCTAAGCCGCAGGAACCCACCAAGCACCAATACGACTTTGACGTGGCCACGGTCTACGGTTTTCTGAAGCGTTATGGTTTGGAAAACGAAGTGCGAGTCAACATAGAGCAGGGGCACGCGATCCTGGCGGGTCATTCATTCGAACATGAACTGGCCATGGCAAATGCGCTGGGTATTTTCGGTTCAATCGATATGAATCGAAACGACTATCAGTCCGGTTGGGATACCGATCAATTCCCCAATAACGTACCGGAAATGGCCTTAGCCTACTATCATGTCTTGCAGGGCGGAGGATTTACGACAGGTGGTACAAACTTTGATGCCAAGCTGCGTCGTCAGTCAATCGACCCGGAAGACCTCCTGATTGCACATATCGGCGGCATGGATTGCTGCGCTCGCGGTCTGAAAGCGGCGGCGAAAATGCTCGAAGACGGTGCTTTATCGACACCTATGACTGAACGATATGCGGGTTGGGAGGACAAAACAGCTAAGCAAATGCTTGACGGTACGTTAGGTCTTGATGACATCGCGGCTCATGTCTTGCAAAATGATGTAAATCCAACTCCGAGATCAGGAAGGCAGGAGAAGCTTGAAAATATTGTCAATCGATACGTATAAGGCGTTCGGTATAGCCGGCCTGCTCACGGCCGGCTTGTTTACGACCGGCTCGGTACAAGCCGAGCTGGCTATATGCAGTACTCCTCAGCGACCTGAGTGCCCGGCGGCTTTGAGCCGCCCGGCGAATGAAGAATTTACGTTTTCTCGCCTGATTTTTAATGACAACCAGGCGGCAATCGAAAATCTGGGCGATCGCATCGGTTACCCGCACTGGCAGGCAGACTGCTCAGAGTCGGAGCCGCATTTTATTGCAGCCTTGAAGCGCTTAACCCGATTGGATACCAACTCCGATAGCCAATCCATTTTCTTACTCGATGAGCGCATCTACGACTACCCGATGTTGTACGTGGTTGAAGCAGGCTTTGCCTCATTTTCAACGCCCGAGGCTGAAAACTTACGCGAGTATTTGCTGCGTGGAGGTTTTCTGCTGGTCGACGATTTTCACGGTTCCTACCAGTGGGAGCAGTTTGAAAACTGGATGGGACAGGTATTTCCTGATCGGCCCATTGTCGATATTCCACCCGATCACGAAATCTTCAACGTGCATTTTGATATCGATGAATTCATCCAGATACCCGGCCTAAGAGCATTGTGCCTAAACCCAGGCGAGACATGGGAATTGCCCATTGAGAAAAGCTCGCTGGTCAACGAAAGCAACACCTCACGTCAGCAACCTAAATGGCGCGGTGTTCTGGATGATGATGGACGAGTGATGTCTATCATCAATTGGAATATGGATTTAGGCGACGCTTGGGAGCATGCTGATATGGAAGAATACAGTGCTCTATACACAGCTACGGCTTATCGTTTGGGCGTGAATTACGTGCTCTACGGTATGACTCACTAGACGGTTCGAGTAATCACACACAGCGTAGTTTTTTAAGGCCTAACGCAAAAAAGCCCAACAGGGTTTAACACCATGTTGGGCTTTTTCTATTTGTGCGTTTGAATATTAAGAGACGTTGACGATATTCAATCCCACCATATGCTGCATAACGCGAAGTACCTGCGTGCTATAACCAAACTCGTTGTCGTACCAGACGTACAGGACACAACGATTGCCATCAACAATGGTAGCCACTGAATCGAAGATAGCGGGTTCCGGTGTTCCGACAAAATCTGTGGAGACGACTTCAGTACTGTAGGAGTAGCTGATCTGCTGGTGTAAATCAGAGTTGAATGCCATCTCGCGGACAAACTCATTGAGCTCATCGCGTGTTGTGGCTGTATCTAAATTTAAGTTACAAACCGCCATGGATACATTGGGGGTAGGTACACGAATGGCATTACCTGTGAGCTTTCCCGCAAGCTCTGGTAGTGCTTTAGCCACAGCTTTAGCAGCACCTGTCGATGTCAGTACCATATTCAGTGGTGCACTACGTCCACGACGTTCAGCCGAATGGTAGTTATCGATAAGGTTCTGATCATTGGTGTAGGAATGGACAGTTTCAACGTGACCATTGGCAACACCAAAACGATCATTGATCACTTTCAATACGGGCGTGATTGCGTTGGTGGTACAGCTAGCTGCGCAGATGATTCTGTCAGCGTCGTCAATCATGTCATCGTTAACACCGTACACGATGTTTTTGATATCACCACCGGCGGGCGCCGTTAATAAAACTTTCTCAGCACCTTTTGGTACGAGGTGACGACCCAGGCTTTCTTCGTCTTTAAACACACCGGTGTTATCGACGATGAGAGCGTTTTGAATACCGTACTCGGTGTAGTCGATGTCTTCCGGTTGATTGGCGTATATCACTTTAATAAAGTTACCGTTCGCGATGATGGCACTTTGTTCTTCGTCGACCGTGATATGACCGTTAAAGGGTCCGTGAATAGAATCGCGTCGTAATAAGCTTGCACGTTTTCTTAAGTCACCGGTTTTACCGCCTCGAACAACGATAGCCCTTAAGCGTAAGGGGTTGTTAGAGGTTGTGCGCTCGATAAGAAGACGCGCGAGGATACGACCAATACGACCGAAGCCGTACAGAACAACATCGCGTGGCTCATTCAATACTGATGGCGAGTCAGGCACATTGTTCAAAGCATCTTGGACAAACGCTTTCAAGGCAACCGCATCATGTAATGCATTGGCCGAGCGCGCTCTGTAAGCCAACTTACCAATATCAATTCGTGAACTACCTGGATTGATGTCTTCAATCGCTTTTAATACCGGACTGGTGTCCACAACCGATACGCGCTCTCCAACGACCTGAGTCGCTTGCTGGTGTGCTTTGACGATATCAATAGTTGAACCGTTCATCAGTTTTCTGCCGAAGACCGTTATGATCACCCCGCGGTTACGATACAGCGAACCTACAGCCGGGATCATTTGCTCGGCAAGTCCTTGTTCTTCAATATAGTTTTCGAGATAAGTCTGAGTGTTCGTCACGGATTTTTATACCCTGAGTTGAGTTTTCGCGTATGCGTTGCGCGGTTCGCAGATTGTACCGATGTTATCGGGCGCGATCTTACTGGCTGTAGCTCACAGTTACGACGAATACTTAGTATTGTTGGTGCGGTATGTGTTCACAGTTGTGAATATGTGACATAAATCGCGTAGAATTTGGCAATCACGGAAAAAGGCCACGGCGCCGTCGTTAATGGACAACACTGCTCCGCATCCACTGCTACGTCAAGGTGAGATGCTCAATTGGTACAAGATTGAGCGCGTGCTGGGGCGTGGTGGCTTTGGTGTTATCTATCTTGCAACTGATACCAATCTTGATCATAAGGTTGCTATCAAAGAATACAGGGTGCTGGAAGCTGCCGGGAACGTCGCGACGCGTACGGACAGTTCTGCGGACAATCCTGATTCCAAGGAAGGGATGCAGCGCTTCATATCCGAGGCACGTAACCTGGTTCGATTTAAACACCCAAATATTGTGCGTGTTATGTCGGTGTTCGAACTCAATAACACGGCCTACATTGTCATGGAGTTTGAGGAAGGTATTGATTTCCGCGAATTCCTTCAGAACCCGACAAATCGCAGTGAATCCTCTCTTAAAAAGTTACTGGTCCCCATTGTTGATGGACTAGCTCAGGTTCATCAATCCGGTTTTATACACAGAGATATCAAGCCTGCCAATATTCTGGTTCGAAAAGACGGTTCGCCGGTGCTACTCGATTTTGGTTCTGCCAGAAGTTCTCACTCGGCACAAACCGAACCGTTGACAGCACTGGTCTCTGCAGGCTATGCGCCGTTGGAACAATACAGTGGTGGTAGTGAGCGTGAACAAGGGCCATGGACAGATATCTATGCCTTGGGGGCCGTATTGTATTTCGCGGTAACCGGTGTTGAACCGGTGGATAGCGCGAAGCGAGGCTCTGCCATGCTTAACGGTGGGCAGGATCCCCTGTTAAAAGCTCGTATGTTGGGGCAGGGGCAGTATTCTGCGCCGTTTTTAGCGGCAATTGACTGGGCATTGCAGTTTCGTATTTCAGAGCGCCCTCAATCTCTGTCGGTTTGGATGCAAGCCATGCTTCGTCAGACGAAAACTGACGATGAAACTCGCAAAGCCTCTACGTTGGAAAGTGCAACTGCGGCAACGACCAGTGCTTCCGGTGACAGCGCCACACCCAGTGAGGTGACAGCAGGCGATGGCGTGATTTCCATGCACGATCAGCCTATGCCGAAAGAAGTAGAGGCTGCGCGAGCACGGCGTAGTGTAAGTCGTGGTAGTAAGTGGCTAAAAGGCGGTGCGATTCTATTAGTGGGTGCGCTTGCTACCGCGGGTAGTTGGTATTTCCTAAATGGTGGACAAATCAGTATGCCTTTCATGCTGGATTCAAAACCGACGGAGACCGCAAGCTCAGAGCCGGTAGAGCCCAATGCCGAATCCCAGCAAAACGCATTGCTCTTGTCTGAACTTGAACAGGCAAGAGAAGAGGCTAAAGCGCTTGCTGCCGAATTAGCGCAAGAGCAAAAGAGAATTGAAGCGCGTGAGAAAGAGGCGGAAGCCCGGCGTCTGGAGCGAGAGGCAGCTTTCGCGGCTGAAGAAGAAGCGGCTAAAATACAAGCAGCTGCCAAACAGGAAAGAGAGCTTGCCCAACGCCGCTTGCTGACCCAGCATTTAGATGCTGCCAGTAAATCTATAGTGCAAGGGAATTTCGACGCAGCAGAGATCTGGTTAGATAAAGCTGCCGCTATTAACGGCGCGGATTCCCGATTGGTGCAGCTTAGGGCGCGCTGGCGTGTCGCTGTAGCTCTGTCCAGAGCACCAGTCAGCGACCGGGAATTTGATTTGGTGATAGCTCGATTTGATGCGCTGAGGCGGGCTATACAGGAAAATGATAAGGAGTCGATGGATCAGCTAACCGTAACATCGAATCAAAATGCCCTGTTTTCGCAGCTTATGTCCAAGTTTGCTGATCTGAAGCTATCCATCGATGAAATTGAATTAAATAATGCCGATAAATCCATCAGCGCAGTATTACGCATTGACAGAATGGTGCGAGCGAATGGAGATCTGGCTACACCATCAGATGCCTACCGCGAACGCCGTTTAACCAGTCGACGTATTGGTCGTGAATGGTCACTGATACAATGGTAGCTGCGGTTAAACCACAACCATCGAGAACGATTGATCATGATTAAAAGAATTTTACTGCTGGCGAGTGTCACTCTACTGGCTGCTTGCTCAAGTGGAGGTTCAAGCTCAACTCCTGGCACAACTCCGGGCACAACTGATCCTACAGATCCGACGCCGCCATCAGGCGACGGAGCTCGCGCGGGTGCCTACATTGGCGACTTCGGTTCAGGCAATGGTGTCTACGTACTGGCCGCAGACAATTCTATTTCCGGCCTTGCCCTGAATGCCGATGGAACTGCTCAGTCGCTTTTTGGCAATCTGGGTGCGGGCAGCACTTTTACCGGTGATCTGAGAAGCCACTATCACACGGGTAGTACTCCAGCTGGCCAAGGTATTTTCAGCGCGGGAGAGCCGGGTGCAAATGCACCAACTCCAGCGGCAACTTCATTTAATCTTAATATCGTTGATGGCCAAACGATTGAGAGCTTATCCGGATCAGCAGTCAACCTGACAGCAGCTGGGGACGGTGCTTTATCAGCGGCAACACCGACAGGGGTCGCCGGAAGTTGGTCGGGAAGACATCAGTTCTGCGGTGCTGACTTGACTCAATGCAGCAATCTGCTTACTGAGATTACTTTCTCAGGTACCACAGTCACTGGACGTACGGTCATAGTTTCAGCTGCCGGCGAAGAGACATTTCCTAATGCGATTGCGGGTAGCATCGCAGCTGTCAATGGAGATGTATCCACGTTGACGTTTACCTGGAACAACAACACGTATAACGGAAGTATTGCGTTCTTGCCCAACAGCACAACACAGTTGGTTTTTCTGGGTGAGACCACTGCTGCTGGCGTGGGTAACGCCACCATCGCGTCTTTGCTCACGCGTTAAAAGTTCTTAGATATCGGGAGCTGCAGCGCGATAGCTGCAGCTCTTTTAAAGCGACAATCGCTTATTATTAGCAAGGCTGAAGTGTTCTTCTTTACCCTCAATAGGACAGGTAAATTGCAAAGACACAGACTGTAACTGCAGATCTCTCTCTCCACCATCTTCCTTGCCATACAACCGGTCTCCGACGATCGGGTGCTTTAATTCACTTAAGTGTTTACGTATTTGATGCTTACGCCCTGTAAGCAGTTGTATATCCACTAAGGAATGTTGTGCGTCTCTCTGTACATGTGTAAATAGGCTTTTGGCGGCTTTGCCATCCACGGGCGTATTGATTTCCATCTGTGCTGGGTATTGAGAAAAATCTCCGTGTACTACTGCCTGATAACGCTTATCCACTTTGCCTGTCTGAAATAGATCGCTGAACTGGCGAGCGGCTTGTTTGGAGTGGCAGATAAGCATCAAACCTGATGTAGCGCGATCTAATCGATGGGCTAGTAAGGCTGGTCGTTCAGTTCCGTTTTGAAGTCTGTGCAAATTGGCTTCGACCCAACGGTTGATGCTAGCAAAATCCCCCCAACGGCTACCCTGACAGGCCAGTCCATAGGGCTTAAACCAGACGCTGTAATGCAGCGCATCGTGAATAAGTTCGGGCTCTATGACCTCTTGGCTCAGGATGTCCGTGTCGTAGTTCAGGAACAGCTCATCGCCGATGTTCAGACGTTTGCTCGCTCGCCTGAGACGTTTTTTGTCCTGTCCACGATGCAACCATACGGCACCTTTTTGCATTGCCTCTTTTATAGAAGCCTGGGATAGACCTGTGTGTTCAGCCAGGATTTTGCTGGCTTTGAAAAGAGAGTTTTCAGCATCAATGGTTACGCTGGTTTCAATAACATGCGACATAAGTGAAGGATAGCTGCTGCGACAGTTCCGGTGTTGATTCCCACAAACGGGGCGTTTTCTCGAAAAATTAGGCCAGATCACCGAAAAAATCTGGCTTTTGCGTTTTACGAGAAATTGCACGGGATCCGAAGTTGGAAGTTGCAGAACGCGTCACTAAATTTTAAGAACAACAAACCGTTACTTAGAGAACTGAGAACTATACTGCTAACGGAATTACCATGAGCCCAACTGAGCAATCTGTTCGAACTGCCGATTTAGCTGATTCTGGCAGCGCCAGTCAGGATGCACTAATTGATGCCTTGCACCGAGTTCAGGCTGTCATTGAATTTGACTTGGACGGCACGATACTCCACGCAAATGACAATTTTTTGCAAGCTCTTGGTTACCAACTGGATGAAATACAAGGTGCTCACCATAAAATCTTCTGCGAAGAAAGCCTATACACCTCGCTAGAATATAAGCAGTTCTGGAAGAAAATTTCCGAAGGTGAGTTTCAAAGCGGTGAGTTTAAACGCCTGACCAAACAGGGTGATCCGATCTGGATATTGGCTTCATACAATCCTGTGTTTGATGAAAATGGTAAGCCGTACAAAGTCGTCAAGTTCGCGACAGATATTACCGAGGAAAAAAATAAAACAGCTGAATACAATGCAAAGCTTGCTGCAATAAACAAGACGCAAGCTGTCATAGAATTCGATTTAGATTGCGTGGTGTTGGCCGCGAATGAGAACTTTCTCGAGGCAACCGGTTATCAGTTGGATGAAATAGTCGGGAAAAAACATACACAATTTGTGTCTGCAGAATACGCAGCCAGCCAAGAATACAGAACGTTTTGGGACAAATTAAGAGCGGGTGAGTTTGATACTGGTGAGTATCTGCGCTTCGGCAAGCATGGCAAAGAGGTCTGGATAAACGCCGCATACAACCCTATTTTTGATGCGAATGGAAAGGTCATTAAGATCGTTAAGTATGCATCGGACGTCACTGAGCAAAAGCTGCTTGAACTTGAGAATCAAGGCAAGCTAGACGCTATTGATAAATCTCAGGCGGTTATTGAATTCGATATCAACGGAAACATTCTGACCGCCAATGATGCGTTTTTAAGTACGCTAGGCTATCGTCTTGATGAGATCGTCGGAAAGCACCATCAAATTTTCTGTGACGCGGAGTATACTGCCACTGAGGAGTATCAAGACTTTTGGAGAAAGCTTAGGGCCGGGGAGTTCGATAGTGGTCGCTATTGCCGACATGGAAAAAGCGGTGAGCCGGTTTGGATTCAAGCAACGTACAACCCAATCTTCGATTTAAATGGCAAAGTAATCAAGGTTGTAAAGTATGCCTCCGATGTTAGTGCCCAGGTAGCTGTTGAAGAGTCGGTGACTAAAATAGCCAAAGACGTTACTGAGCAAACTCAAGCCATAGCCACGCGAGCCAGTGTTGTTGCAGACGGCGCACAAACTCTGGGGGCAACAACAGAAGAAATGAATGCCTCAGTAGAGGAGCTGAGTGCTTCGATAGATTCAATTGCTGAAAACAGCAAGCAAGCTGATGATATAGCCAAGCATACGCAAAATGAAGCAGACCAAGGTGTGCAGGCTATTGAGCGCTCAATAGAGTCTATGCACAAAATCAACGAATCTGCAGAGGAGATTAGTGAGATCGTCAAGGTGATTGGTGAGATAGCCAATCAAACCAACATGCTAGCGTTTAACGCGGCTATCGAAGCTGCAAGGGCGGGCGAGCACGGGCTTGGTTTCTCAGTGGTTGCCGATGAGGTCAGAAAATTGGCCGAACGCTCTTCTCAAGCCACTAAGGAAATTACCAAGCTTATTAATGAATCGGTTAAGCGCATTGTAGAGGGCGGGGAAATCTCCAAAGAGGCGTCTACGGCGTTTAACCAGATTGTTCAAGGCGTGCAGAAAACCACTGTCGCGATTACTGAAATTTCGACGGCTGCTCAGGAGCAGCAGATGGCGGCGCGTGATGTAAGCAACGCGATACAGCAGATCGCCGACTCCACAGAAGACTCTGTCGTTGCGACTGAATCGATTTCAACAGCTACAAGTACATTGCAGGAATGCGCTCTGACCTTGGACGAGGAACTACAACGGTTTACAGCGTAAACCATCGACGGAATCGCCATGTCGATCCCCACGCTACAGCTAGATGCGAAGTCGTTCGATCAGTTACGTTCCCTGGTGCACCAGATAATGGGAATAACGATAAAGCCCGGACGCCACGCCATGATCGAAGGTCGTCTGCGTAAACGCTTACGTGCTTTGGACATGGGGAGTTACGAGGAATACATCCGGAGAGTAAAAAGTAACGCCGAGGAGCAGCAGGCCTTTATTGATGCCATCACTACCAATGAAACCTACTTTTATCGGACTCCAAGGATTTGGAACTATTTGTATGATAACTATTTAAATGAGCTTCCTGTCAAACAGGAAAATTTTACCTTAAAGGTCTGGTCGGCTGCGTCATCTACTGGTGAAGAGGCCTATACCTTAGGTATCTTTTTAGAGCACTTTAAACGCGCCAATCCTAAGTTTGACTACCACATTGATGGTACAGATATATCATCTCAGGTTCTAGGTAAGGCACGAAATGGTGTGTATGCCGGGCGTAGCATTGAACGTTTCAAAACAGCGTGTCCGGAACTCTTTGAAAAGTACATGGTGGGCAGTGAGGAGAGTGGCTATTCGGTATTGCCGGGTATTAGGAAAAAGGTAAGATTCTTTCCTTACAATTTGTTCGACGAGCCGCGTACAAGCAGTCACTACCATCTTATTCTATTACGCAATGTATTAATTTACTTTGTAAAAACAGATCAATGCAGGGTAATGGAAAACATCTTCTATCAGCTGAAAGACTCAGGCACTGTCATTATCGGTGAGTCCGAATCTCTTAACGGCATCGATACGCCGTTGAGAAGTGTTAGCCCCACCATTTATCAGCATCCTCAGAACATTCAAACGGGAAAGGCCGCATGAATCGTTCGCTCATAAACGTCAGAATGTGTCAGGTTGAAATAGGGCACGGCGATACGGATCTTGTCGCATTACTTGGTTCATGTGTGGGGATAGGGCTGATATGGGAAGATCGCGGTATCTGTGGTTTAGCCCATTGTTTGCTGTCCTCATCCAAGCAAGCGACACACGTTATTGGTGCTAAACATGTTGATCAGGCTCTCTACTCCTTAGAGATGCTTATGGGTATCAGTGATTACTCTAATGTACGGGCTGTTTTAGTGGGTGGGGCCAACATGACAATACAGGGTGGCCATAAAGCACGCGATATGATTGGCGATCGGAACATAGAATCTGCTGTTGAAGAGCTGTCTAAAAGGAACGTCATCATCTCCCAGCAAGATACAGGTGGTATAGCCGGGCGTAAGCTCAAAATTAATTGTCAAACTCGCCAAGTGTCTGTTAGTAAAATTCCACGGATAGAGGCTGCTTAATATGAATACACTTCCAGAGGTGCTGAATAACGAAGCGGCTGGTATTCAGCCAGACTTGCCGCAGCCATCAATATACGCATCGTTTAGTGTTGATACTTATGAGTTTGCCATACCGGTTAACCAAATACAGGAAGTAGTAAACGAACCAACAGGATACAGTCCGATTCCATTGACGCCAGATTATGTCCTTGGTTTGTTTAACTTGCGTGGCACAGTTGTTCCCGTCGTGGACTTAAGAAAAATATTCTTACCGGAGTCAAGCGATCCTTCTGACAATAATCGCAAGGTAACCATCATTGAGTATGGTGAGCTTTGCTTGGGGCTGCTGTTTGATGCCACGGGTGAGGTATTTAATACCGCAAGCGTCGAGTTATGTCCGTTTGAGAAAAGCGACGACAATCTGAAATCACAGATTATTCAAGGCGTCTTCAAGATGGGCGACGGCCAACGCATTGTTCAGATCCTCGATGTATTGGAACTACTTAATCTAGAACACATACCCAATACGCGGTTCTCCAGCAATGCGGCGTCTCGGAGGCGGGCAGGCGTGCGCATGCAGTGCATATCGTTTTACGTCAGAGATTCGTTATGCGCTTTGGACATCAATACGGTAAAAGAGATTTTTACCTTTGACAAAATAGAGAACTCCGTGCTCTCCTCTAAGCTTTGCTTAGGTGCAATCGATATCAGAGGTAGCACAGTACCCATTATTGATTTTGCCTATTTGTTGGGTTACCCACCTTACGAAGCCGTCGATGACAGAGAGTTGAATGTCGTCGTCTTGCAACTTGGAACTGATTTGTTCGGATTGTTGGTCGATTCGATTGATAGTATCGTCAATTTCTTTAAAGATGATTTATTGGACTTTCCGGTAATTGGTAGTAACAAGGAAGATCTATTTGCCGGTTGTATTGCAGATGATTCCGGTGCAGCTAATATCATCGTTCTGAATGAATCGAAACTGTTCTCACACGAAGAAGTCCTTGATATCACTCGCGGACATAGCAATCTGTTTCAAAATAATGCAGATTCAGATGAAATAGAATCGAAGAAAGAAATCATGCGCGAATCACTAATAACCTTCTCCTTAGGCAATAACTATGGAGTGAATATTCGTGATGTTAAGGAAATTGTTGATACGCCAGAAAAACTGCTAGCCCCGCCAGACTCATCAGCCTGTATTAAAGGTTTGTTCAATCTACGCGGAGAGCTGATTACTGTTGTCGATTCCAGGAAGCTATGTGATGAAAATACTATCGTCACTTCAGAAGCCCCCGACGATACCAAAGTGCTTGTCTACGAATCTGAAGGGCAAAAATTTGGGTTAATGGTAGATTCCGTCGATGCCATAGTGCATTACTATGAACAGGAAACTATCGAGATACCACAGCTGCTAAAGCCAAGTGCTAATACCGAATTTAAAGCTATTGGTAATGCGGTAGATCAAGCATTGGTAGTTGGACACGAAACTATCGGTATTCTAGACTTGGATAAAATTACAACATCCATTGTTGCCTAACTGGGGCACAAGATTCCTTTGATGACTGAATATCGGTTTGGATAGGGTCATCAAAGGAAGGTAGTCTCTGTCGATAGTGCTGTGACGTTCTGTTACAAAATTTACGAGGCTGCCAGCATCTCAGTGGCAGCTACGTATTTATAACCCAAGGCTTCTGCAACCTCTTCACAAACGATTTCTCCGTGAATGACGTTCAAGCCGTTTAGTAAATGTACATCATCACTCAGTGCCTGTTTGTATCCTTTACCAGCAAGGTTCAGAATATGCGGCAGCGTTACGTTGTTCAACGCGTAGGTAGACGTGCGAGGTACACCACCCGGCATATTCGCTACACAGTAGTGAACAACGTCATCAACAACGTAGGTAGGTTCGGCATGCGTTGTTGCTTTGGACGTTTCGCAGCAGCCGCCCTGATCGATAGCGACGTCAACAATAACAGAACCCGGCTTCATAGCTTTGACCATCTCGGCCGTGACGAGTTTAGGTGCAGCAGCACCGGGAATAAGTACGCCGCCAATCACCAAATCGGCTTCGAGAACGTGTTTTTCGAGTGCGTCTCGGGTTGAATACACGCTGTTGGTGCTTCGACCAAATTGCTGCCAATGAGCCTCTAGTACATCGGGGCTACGATCGATGACCCAAGTGTCAGCGCCCATACCTACCGCAATATGCGCTGCGTGCGTACCGACAACACCACCACCGATAATCACGACTTTGGCAGGGTCAACTCCAGGTACTCCGCCTAACAACATACCCAGGCCGCCGTGCGGTTGCTCCAGACAGTATGCTCCTGCTTGGATGGCCATACGCCCGGCCACTTTTGACATTGGCGCCAGTAGTGGTAATCCACCGCGAGCTGAGGTGACCGTTTCATAGGCGATGCAAATGGCCCCGCTATTGACCAAATCTTTCGTCTGCTCAGGGTCAGGCGCAAGGTGTAGGTAGGTAAACAGAATCTGCCCTTTTCTAAGCATTGCGCGCTCTACCGCCTGAGGTTCTTTAACCTTGACGATCATGTCAGCACGCTCAAAGATTTCAGCAGCCTGTTGAACGACTTCAGCTCCCGCTGTTTTATAGTCGTCATCGGAGCGACCGATGCCAGCACCGGCTTGTGTTTCAACAATAACCTGGTGTCCGTTTTGAACACATTCCCGAACACTTGTTGGAGTCATTCCAACACGGTATTCATGATTTTTTATTTCTTTCGGAACGCCTATTAACATGATCGTCTCAGCTGTGTTTCCATTTTCGATAACGGAAAGTAGCAAACGTTGTACCGCGTGTTAGTAGCCACTTAACAACACTAAGGTAGGCCAGTGCGGTATTTGTCTAGGAACCGTCGGTTATGCCTCGAATTCAGACAAGCAACGATCTACGAAAAACAGGTACTTACCGTTTCGATATGTGACACTGCTAATATGAGTGGTGATTTAGGTTAGGAGCTGATCTCACTTTATTGTGGTTAAACCAGTAACGCTTCAAGGTTAGGTCCAGGAAAATAGGTCTACTCATTAGGTGACTTCAGCGTCCCGGGCTTTTTGAATTAAACTCCCATCTCGTCTGTGTCCGGTGTCGCTATACATTTCTAAACCATGAAGAACACTACGATTACCGCCATTGGGTTGATGGTATTGGGCATGATCCTCATCCCAGTAGGAGACTCAATTGCCAAGTATGTATTGAATGTTACGCCGTATTCTCCACAGTTCGTGGCCTGGGTGAGATTCCTTATTGGCGGACTTGTAGTGTTGCCTTTTGCGTTACGAGGCATAACGTTTAACTGGCTAGATGTGCATTTCCTTAAAAAGCAGCTACTGAGAGCAGTGCTCATTGTGTTGACGGTAGTCACGATTATAAAAGCCGTTGGCTTAAGTCCAATTGCCGATGTATTTGGCGCTTTTTTCGTGGGGCCCATTCTATCGGTCGTCTTGTCATCTCTCGTGCTGAGGGAACGCGCCACTTGGCTGGAGTGGGCGTCAGTCGCAATTGGATTTGTCGGAGTCTTGCTAGTTGTTCAACCGGCGGTTATCACACAATTCACAACGCTATCAGAAGAAGTAATTTTCGATCAGGCTCAGACGAGCAAACTCGGTGTGTATTGGGCGTTGTTGGCGGGCATATTTTACGGTAGCTTTTTAACAGCGACGCGATGGGCTGCGGCTTCCGGGCCACCTATGGTTCAGGTTGCCGTGCAATTTTTACTAGCGGCGCTGATTCTGACGCCTTTCGGTTTGTACGAGCTTTTTCGAACCGGTGTACATCAACCTGAGTTGCTACTGGCAAATGGCGTCACCTCAGTGTTGGCAAACCTATTGTCTATTTTAGCCTTGGCAAGAGCCAGACCCGCAACCTTAGCTCCTGTCGTTTATATGCAGGTTGTTGCTGCGACTTTTATCGGTGTGTTTGTGTTTCAGGAAACCCTATCGATGTTGGCCACATTGGGGATATCGATCATCATTTTCTCAGGCGTGCTTCGGTTTGATTTTAAATCACTGTATGCTCGTAGAAGGGAACGCTAACGCCTCGTGCAAATTGTTTAGCCATCGGCGTGATTCAAGTGGTGGAGAAATTAGACATGCAGAAATCAACAGCTTTTGTCTGGGATGAAAAATGTTTTTGGCATTACGGCGGAAACTATGCATTGCTTGCGCCTGTGGGGGGCTTGGTGCAGCCTATGGTATCGGGCGGACTGCCTGAAGCGCCAGAGACTAAGCGACGACTGAAAAACCTCATCGACGTTACTGGTCTAGCCGATGAAATGCACATGGTAAGCGGAGCGCCAGCGTCTACAGAAGATCTCCTGCGGGTTCACCCTAGTAGCTACCTTGATCGTTTTAAGGAGCTTTCCGATTCTGGCGGCGGAGAGCTTGGGTTGCGGACACCGTTTGGTTCTGGAGCCTTCGAGATTGCGGCATTATCTGCAGGTTTGGTAACCGAAGCGTCTAAGCTGGTTCTCACTCAAAAGGTCCTAAATGCCTACGCACTGTCCCGTCCACCGGGGCACCACTGCCTGCCCGATTTTCCTAATGGTTTCTGTCTGATGGCAAACATTGCTATTGCCATCGAAGCGATGCGTGCACAAGGCCTTGCAAAGCGTTTCGCCGTGCTCGACTGGGACGTGCACCACGGCAATGGTACGGAAGCCATATTTCTTGATAGAGATGATGTCCTTGCGATATCGATTCATCAAGATAGATGCTATCCGCAGGACACGGGTTCCAGCGATGTCATTGGAAACGGCGCAGGCGCTGGTTTTAATATGAACATCCCGTTGCCTCCCGGTTGTGGTCACAAGGCATATCTGGACGCAATGAAAAGGTTGGTTATTCCAAAACTCCAGCAGTACGACGCCGACCTCGTCATTATCGCGTGTGGTTTTGACGCTGCCGGATTTGATCCTTTGTCGAGAATGATGTGCACGGCGGAAACCTATCGTGAGATGACAAGGCAGGTGATGGAAATCACTGATGGTCGACTGGTGGCCGCTCACGAAGGTGGTTACTCTGAACTGTACGTGCCCTTTTGTGGTCATGCCATGCTCGAAGAAATGACTGGTACGTCTATTCGTGCGTCAGATCCTATGGCTGTGCGTATCAACGGCCAACAACCCGCTGAATACGTTAATGCGTTCCACGCAGATGTCATCAGTCGACTAGAGACAGAGTTTCGCAGTACAAGTGTTCTGGCTTAACTCTCTGTGCACACGCTTAGTTAAAAAGGGAGCGTTCAGTGCGACCAGCAGGGCGTAGCGAAACAGAATCGCTTTACTTCAAATACCCGCATTTCGATGCTCCGGCGATTGTTGACAGAAATGCAGAGCACACCGCTCAACGCGTAGCGATTGTTGGTGCAGGCCCCATCGGCATGACTGCCGCTTTGGCGTTGGCCAAAGAAGGTATCGCTTCCGTTTTATTGGATAACAAAGCTACGTTTAATGACGGTAGCCGGGCTATTTGTATTGCGCGACCCAGCTTTTATATCTTGGAACAGTTGGGGGCAATCGGCCCTTTTCTAGATAAAGCACTTGGATGGACAACAGGGCGCACGTTCTATCGCGGTCAGCAGATTTTAGAATTCGAAATGCCCGATAGCGAAAGTGAAAAATTTCGCCCCATGTACAACCTACAGCAGCAATACATCGAACAGTATTTGTGGAACGCGGTCAGTGCTAATGATTTGATTGATTGTCGCTGGCAGAGTGAAGTCACCGGGGTGAAAGACATCGGCGATACCACAGAGCTTACTGTAAGGGACCCGCACGGTGAATATACTTATGATGCCTGTTGGGTGCTCGCCTGTGATGGTGCACATAGTCCAATGCGAAAACTGCGTGGGCACAGGCTGCGCGGCGAGAACTTCGAGGGCCGATACGTTATTGCAGATATACAAATGGAGCATGATTATCCGACTATACGACGAGCCTATTTTGATCCTATCTGTCGCCCGGGTGGAACCGCATTAATCCATAAACAGCCCGATAACATTTGGAGAATTGATTATCAGCTAGGTGACGATGAAAGTACCGATGATGCTTTAACAGAAGATTCAGTTCGCCGGAGTGTCTCTCTGCTTTTGCAGGAAATCGCTTATCAGGGAAACTGGGAGTTGGAGTGGTGGAGTGTTTACACAGCGAACACTCTGGCACTTGACGACTACAGAGATAATCGAATTTTCTTTGTGGGTGACAGCGCGCATATTGTTCCTATATTCGGAGTTCGTGGTCTTAACAACGGTCTGGCTGATGCTGCGAATATCGGGTGGAAGCTGGGTTGGGTACTTAACGGGAAAGCCGGTGAAGAGCTACTAGACAGTTATACACCAGAGAGACGAGGCGCCACCCTGGATGTTTTTGCCAACGCGTCTAAAAGCGCAAGGTTTATGACCCCCAACACATACGGCTGGAAGCTCATGCGTGACGCAGCATTGTCACTTGCGCTGACACACCCTTTTGCCGGGGAACTGGCCAATCCGCGACAGATGACAGCGTTTACGTATGGTCAAAGTCCGGCGGTTATCATTGACGATATGCCGTTGTTTGATGGCCCCGCAGTAGGTGCGCTTTTACCCGATCACAAACTGCCCGACGGCTATGTCTCAGATCAACTTGGCGAAGGGTTCACTGTGCTGTGTTTCTCTGAGACCCTGTACACAGCTCTTACTTCGGTTATTGGCCGTACAGCAAAGGGCTTATGCGCTCTGAATCTTTCTCAATATCCGGCAGTTTTTACTGCGTATTCAGCAGATGAAAATACCGCCTATCTGATTAGGCCCGACATGCATATAGCGGCCAGGTGGCAGCACGCGACGCCTCAGAAAGTAATAGATGGCTTTCAGCGAGTGACATTCAACCTAGAGGAGGCTCTATGAATCCTGCTGAGCTGGAGCGTATATACGAAACCTTAGCGCACAAACTTGATGAAGTGGGGCAGGGCGATAGCGAACTGTATTTGGCCAAACTGGTGTTGTTACTAGCTCACAGTGTTGGGGATGTAGACGTTGTGGAAAAGCATATTGCCGATGCTATGCACGGCTTGAAAATAACTGAATAGGCAATCAGGTTAACGTTAATTATTTTGTAGAGCTATCGACTTTCAATGACGAAAAAAATGAATGTTTGGTTCAACTGACTTTTATCCTTCAGTGAAATTCTGCCGTTAGTTCCATCGAGTTCGAATAGATAGGACAGGTATGAGTCCGGGTGATTAACTGGCTGATCTTGACGTATGGTTGTCGTCTCTCCAAGGCAGTTTTGTGCTTCAGCGACATATTGATTGAAATCAGTTTTGGCTTGTTCGTCGCCTAGTACATATTCCCAAACGCATCTGAATGTGGTCAGCTTGCCGCTACCACTAATTTCACAGTTTTTTGAATCTGGAAGCTGGATGTTGCTTTTAGTGGTTCCTGTTTCGTACTGCTCAGCGGATTTAATGGATGAAAATTGATTTGCTGAATCGGCAATTAAGTGAGCAACATCATCACAAGGCAATAGCGCAGCAGTTGCCGTACTGCTGGTCAGTAGAACAATGCAGCACCCGAGCAGTACATTTCGACCCACATGATTCAGTGTTTGAATCGTTGGAAAATGTTTTAAACGATTTTTGTTCATAGCTTTCAGCGCTGATTGTCGAAGGCCAGTCGGGCAGCCAGCCCGGTAAAGACCACGCCAGTGATATAGCGACTGATTCGTCTGGCTGATGGACTCGCGGTGAGTGCTGATTTTGCGTTTGATGAGATCAGTATGACGGTGCCTTTTACACAGAAACCGATTACATTCAGGGTTGTTGCCAGTACCAATATTTGCAAGACAAGACTGCCACTCTCGGGGTTGAGAAATTGTGGAAATAGAGCAAGAAAAAACAGAGCAATTTTTGGATTTAAAATGTTGCTGATCATGCCTTGCCTGAACATAATCCAGTTTGAATAGCTATCAGATTTGTCTTTGCGTAGGCTAATGACATCGTTTGATGTAAATGCCTGCCAAGCTAAGTAAAGTAGATATAGGGCTCCTGCAATCCTTACTGCATCATAGGCGAATGGCACTGCAAGAAATAGTGTGGATAAGCCAAAGGCCAATGCTAAAGCATGGCAATAGGAACCCATGGCAATACCTAAATAGGTGGCTAAGCCTGCCATTTTTCCCTGTGTAGCGCTTCGAGTAGCAACCAGTAGCATATCAGGGCCGGGCGCAGAGGTCAGGGCCAGGCAAGCAAGCGAAAACATTCCAAGTGTGTATAGATCTGGCACCGTGCTCCCCCTGTACAACATTCAGTTCAAGCACAACGCGCCTTGCATAAGAGCAGGCACCCGCGGATTTGAATGCTATTTGCCAATGTGAAGTAAACTCTCACTTAGACAATACGGCGTTGAGAGGCGCTAAAGCAAGCGTTTTTTCATCATGATGAGCGTTAGCTGATTTAACTATATTCTCATTCGAGTCATAATACGATTTCAGCAGCTCAACACATTTGTAGCGCTCGTTTCAGGAACGCCACCCTTTGTCACAAAATCAAACTGAGAAGGCATCATCCACTGAGTACGTGATGCTGGTGGCGTTTGTCATATCCATCGGGGCTTTGGCAACCGATTTGATGTTGCCAGCGCTTGACGTAATCGGCCAAGAGCTGCAAGTAAACAACCCGAATGATGTCCATTTAATTGTGACAGCTTTCTTCCTCGGAATGGCGGGAGGGCAGCTTTTCGTGGGTCCTATTTCAGATGCCTTCGGCAGGAAGCCCACCATATTGGTTGGGTATTTTGTATTTATTCTGGGCTGTGCCTTGTCGATGTTTTCCCAGGACTGGACAGTCATGATTCTTGGGCGCATCTTGCAGGGCATGGGAGCCGCTGCCCCAAGAATCGTTGTGGTCGCCATGATCCGAGATGAGTACGAGGGGCGTGGCATGGCCCGAATACTCTCACTCGTCATGACGGTCTTTATCACCGTTCCCATCGTCGCCCCGGCCTTGGGAGAAGGCTTCATTTACATCGGTGGTTGGAAAGCGACGTTCGCCGGTCTGATTTTGCTCTCTTTTCTCGTCTCTCTATGGTTCTATTTTCGACAGTCGGAAACGCTACTTCAGGCATGTAGAAGGCCGTTACATCTTCAAACTCTGGTAACTGGGTTGAAAGAAGTCGTGACCACCAAAGTCGCGATGGGGTACACCATTGCATTAGGCTGCATGAATGGTGTGTTCCTTGGGTATTTAGGTTCTGCTCAGCAGATTTTTCAGGGAACATTAAAGGTCGGTGATTTATTCGTCGTATTTTTTGCCATTGCATCTGTCTCTCTGGGCGCTGCATCACTGCTCAACGCTAAATTGGTTATGAAGCTGGGTATGCGCAAACTGACTTGGTGTGCTTTAGTGATATTAACTTTCTTGTCCGCTTGCTTCTTTGGCTTACTATTCCTATATCAGGGGATACCACCGCTGTCGCTTTTTTTGGTGTGGCAATTGTCGGCCTTTTTCTGCGTCGGAATTATTTTCGGCAATGTCAGTTCTTTATCGCTTGAATCTATGGGGCATATGGCAGGTCTGGCATCTGCCTTTGTCGGATCAATTTCAACGTTCATCGCGCTTCCCATGGCGTGGTTGATTGGGTATCTCTACGACGGCACCCTCTTTCCTTTGGTGACAGGTTTTACAGCGATAGGGCTTTTGGCTTGTTTGGTGGTCTTATGGACCGAACACGACTCGCCATCCACAGATTGACTGCTAAGTTGTCGTCGCTTGTGAGCTACTAGCGGCTGCTTAATGAGTTCGCAGTACCCTAGAGACTAGCCTGAACTAAAGTGTTGAAATAGCGGTTGCCCACTCAAACGCGCTAGAATTATCTCCTCACCACATCGGATAGCAGTTATGTCAGATTCAGTCGCAGTATTTTTCAGTGCATGGCAACTCGATTCAGCGGATGCACGGCTTGAAAAAATAAAAAGCTCCGTAACTGCAAACGTTCGATACGACGATCCGCGGACGCCACAAACCGTTGAAGGCATTGACGCCTTAAACGACTACGTAGGTATGTTCAGCGCAAATGCGCCCGGTTGGACGGCCAAAGTGGTTCAAAGTAGTAGTACCGCGGGTATGACGCGCGCCACAGTCGCTTTCGGCGGAATGGGCCCCGATGGAAAAGAAATGGAGCAGCTCGGCCAATATTTCGTGGAGACAGAGGGCGATCTTATTTCCCGCATAGTAGGTTTTGTTGGCACTGGGACACCTGAATAACAATCATTAGTCGTTGACCGTTCCTTATCTGAGCAAGCCTATGAGTTATTTACCTTTAGCGAATCACGTTAATGCAATTGTGGAATTCTAAGTGGGCTTGCCTGAAACAATTTGGGAAAAGGAAGTACACAAGGGTTGGCTTAGAATTCTCAAAAGACGCATAAAGCATCCAAACGGCGGAATACAAGACTATGAAATCGTCAACCCCGATTCGCATTCAGTTTCGGCGTTGGTGCTTGATCGCCGCGGCAATGTTGTACTGCTAGAACTCTATCGATTCGGGCAACAGCAACGATTATTAGAATTACCAGCGGGTGGTGTTGAACACGGGGAATCCTACCTCCAGGCTATAGAACGTGAAATCCTTGAAGAGACGGGTTATAAAGGCGAATTGACGGCCGTTGGGCAGCATTTTATCGCTGCGGAGCACGGCGTCACTCGGCACGTTTTTGTTGCGCAAAACTGTGTTCAGGTGGCGGAACCACAACCTGAGCAAAGTGAG
>JAHDGK010000044.1 GCA_020627685.1 Granulosicoccus sp.
GGATGCTCGCGATTGGTCTGTAAAACCTGAATGGTAACTGGGTCTGGTTCAGGCGTTGGTTCAGGTGTTGGTTCAGGTGTTGGTTCAGGTGTTGGTTCAGGTGTTGGTTCAGGTGTTGGTGTGATAGATCCTGATCTGGACGACTCGCTCAAGTTATCGAACTTTGCCTCAGAGAAGCTGACATCTTCGTATTGGTATAAAACGATCCGATCAATCGCATGGCCATTCGAGCGACCTGAGATTTGCATGGTGTGCTGGCCTGCACCAAAGTACTGAGTGATCGGCCGACCGACGTGATCGACAGTTGCTGAACGCCAAGACCATTTGTTCAGCTCGTTCATGTAGACCTTGGTCCAGTTTCCGTTTAGAGGGTGCTGGCCACTGATATTTTGTCCGCTAGGAAAGCGAACCCAATTGTCGTTGTGTTCTGTGGAGTTGTTTCCCTTTGTGATGCGAGAACGCCAACGTAACTGGTAGTTGCCGGGGTTAGTGACATTAAACGTGTAGGTGATAGGGTTGCCGCGAGGTGCGTTGCTAACAGCAAAGTTGTCGCTGCCCGTCCACAGATAATACCCGCTACCCTTATAACCTGGAATAGACGACTGAAAAGACCAGCTACCTGTTGCAGAAACCGATTCGGCTTCAAAAACGATGACACCACCGTTTTCTTGAAAGGTATTTGCAATTGCAATGGGCGCGGCGAAAGCCAAACACAGGCTTATTAACACTCGGACTAGCATGGCGATTTTTCCTAACTCATACACACGCTAGGCGAAGCTCATAGCGCAAACGCCGTACATCCTACCTATAGCAAGGTAGCTAAACAATCAGAATAAGCTACCTTGCTAATATGTTAGGAAAACCCTTAAAAAATAGACTAATCGGGGATTTTAAACCGACGGGACTAACGACTGGTTAACACTTTTTGACGTCGTTATGAATTTGTCTTTGTTTAACCCGGTGATACTTTGTCTTGAGTCTTCGTGTCGAAATCGCTGGCATCATGTCTTTCATGTAGCTGCGATTCTGGCTCGCCAAACGTGCGATTGACCATGCGTCCGCGCTTAACTGCTTCGCGCTGGCTAATACGATCGGCCCATTCCACAACATGGGTATAGGTATGTGCTTCAAGAAACTCGGCAGCCGAATAAACCGTATTTTGAATGACTGCCCCATACCAGGGATAGATCGCCATATCGGCAATGGTGTACTCATCGCCTGCAATGTACTTGTTGTTCGCTAGTTGCCGGTTAAGTACATCGAGCTGGCGTTTAGTTTCCATGGTGAAGCGGTCTATGCAGTATTCGATTTTGATGGGGGCATACGCATAGAAATGTCCAAACCCACCCCCTAAATAGGGCGCACTACCCATCTGCCAGAACAACCAAGATAAACATTCTGTTCTGAGTGCAGGGTCTTTAGGAAGAAAGGCTCCGTGCTTTTCTGCTAGATAGAGCAAAATGGCACCAGATTCGAATACGCGCGTAGGAGGTGTTGTGCTGTGATCCAATAGCGCAGGAATTTTCGAGTTAGGGTTGATATCAACAAAGCCGCTGCCAAACTGATCGCCATCGCCAATTTTTATTAAATGAGCATCGTATTCAGCTTCGCTGATACCCAATGCTAGTAGCTCCTCTAGCATGACTGTGACTTTGACACCGTTCGGAGTTGCCAGGGAGTAAAGCTGCAAGGGGTGTTTACCGACGGGTAATTCCTTGTCGTGAGTGGGGCCAGCAATCGGGCGATTAATACTAGCCCAGGCTCCACCACTTTCCGCTTCCCATTTCCAGACAGCAGGAGGGGTGTAATCAGATTCTTGACTCATGAGGGTATCCGTTTGGTTGAGAGGTTTCTACGCACTTGAAATCGTGTGAAGAATCGAGACTTAGGGATTACTGAGAGTGAATTCAAGGTGTAATTGTTCCGCAATGGCCCGACATTTCTCAACAGACGTAACGGCTCCTACGGTGGTGGCCGATCCTAGGCTCACTGCTGCAACACGATGAGCCAATTTGAGGGCTTCTGCAATGGGCCATTGTTCGTGTACTGCATATAGAAAACCCGCAACAAACGCATCTCCAGCCCCTACTGAGCTTTTGATATAGCGCTGCGGTACTTGAAGAGCGTCCGCCTGATGCAACTCGCCGTTGCGTAAAACACAAATAGCCCCTTGTGGATAATGCACAGTGACTAATTGCATATTTCCCATTTCCAATGCTTTGTAGGCTGCGTCTATGCAAAGTTGCACGTTTGTTTCGCCAAATTGAATAGTGGGGACATCAGCTATTGCGCCAATTTCATGGTCATTGACGATGAGATAGTCAAGATATGGCAGACACGGTAAGGCCAGCTCTCTATTACGATCAGGATCAATGGACACCATTTCAATGCTGGTGAGTATTGAATGCGCCTGCGCTTGTCTCAGCACCGCAGACCAACCGTTTCCTCCATCGGCGTGCGGGGCATCCATATTGGCCTGAACACTTAACAGCCCTAGGTGCAAAATCTTTTCTTGTCGTTGGTTAAAATTAAAATGCTCGGGAGTCAGCAGATCATTTGCTCCGGTGAAGTGAAAAAACGTTCGCTTGCCGGTTTCAACGACCGACAAAACATCGGTGTAGGAGGTAGAGGAGTGTTCGGTGCGGTGCAGATGATTAACATCTATGTTGTGCTTGACCGCCTGATTAAGTAGAAAGTCACCGTCTTGATCTTTACCGATAATACCAACGGTGCTAACCGGCATGTTCGTGTCTAGCTTACGCAAATCAATCCCAACGTTGTGTGCAGAGCCACCGCCTTGCTGTTCAACGTTTTCAATTAAGGCGAGTTCTTCTTGTGCTGGCCATCGATCAATGAGTTTGATTCGATCAGTGGTCCAACAACCTGCACATATGAACCCACGTCGTGTCATATCAGCCTCTCTAGAATAACCTTTATATAAGATGTCTCAGTTTTTAAGAGCCACATCGGTAATAGTGAGATCTTTTTTAAGGCCACGCTGAGGTTTGATGGCGCAGGCTTTTAGATGTTCGTGATATTCACGGACTGCTTCTGTGGTGGTTAGTTTTTGTTCTACCGTCTTGCGCATAAGCTCAACAAGCTTGAGCGGCGCTTCAGCCAGGTTAATTTTTCGTCCAAATAAGGCTACTCTGGCACCGGATTGTTCTGCTTGAAGTGCAAGTTCAAACGTATCGCGAGTAGTACCGGCGGCACCACCGAGAATACCGGCGATGAGTCCTTCCGGATCGTAGTCGGCGAGTTCCTGCATCGGTTTAGCACCGTTAAATTGAATTTTTAAAAACTGCGGAGAGTCGGCCTCTGTAACACCGGCAAGCGCTTTAATAATCATGTCGTTGATGTAGTGACCTAAATCCGACTCCTTAATCCCTATATTGAAAGCAGGATTAAATATTTCTAAAAAGTGCTTTAAGCCGGCATCACGCGCTCTTAGCCTGAACAGGCGATAGGCCTCTAAGCTGGCCTTGTCTGCCTCTAGGTTGTTTGAGAATGTCATGGAATAAAGCCCAAGATTACAAAGAGGCTTTACCGCGTTTAAGTCGGCGCTGGCGAAGGGCTCTGACGGTGATTTTCTGTAGTGACTACCTCTGGCATTCCAAATATCAGTCGTATCATTAAAGCGTACGGCAGGTGTCACCGGAGATTTATGAAAGACAGCCTTTTTTTTCAGACGTTCAGCTGAAGAGGCAGACATCAGCATGATGTCTACAAGGCCAGACTGCGTCATTTCTTCCATGGCATTCAGATAATGTGCTCTAGAGTGCCAGCCATTTTTCCCCGAGGGGCCGGGGCAGGTGACTCCAAATGCCATGTCACCATCTTTAGCATCGGCGATGATGAAATCTTGTGGAGTGTATTTCCCCGCGCGGATGCGTCGCAGTTTCTTATCAAGCGTTTTCATCATGCCAATGCTACTCCGGTATTAACGTGCCTTTGATGGTGCGTGAATGCCCGCGAAACTGGGCAACCGTATCATGGGTTTGATTGACTACACGGATATCGTAAATACCACTTCGCCCCTGTCGGGAAACTTCTGTGGCAATAGCAGTCAACGTATCACCGCTACTTACAGGCTTTATGTACGTGATATTGCAGTGTTGGGCAACGGCTCTTTGGTTATAGGTATTGCAGGCGAACGCAAACGCAGAATCGGCTAAGGTGAATATATACCCGCCGTGGCAATCGCCATGACCATTACACATGTGGTCCTTTATGATCATGGACATATGACAGCTGCCCGGCGCAACCTCTGATAATGTCATGTCCAGAAACTGAGTGGCTTTGTCGTTTTCCCAAAGAGCGGCAGCACAGGCTTGGGCCAGCTGTTGTGCGGATGTTTGCGATTCTTCAGGTGACATTGTCCGGATCTCTATTCGCTGATAGTAGTCGACGAGTTCGTCAGCACCAGTATACAATCGGGGGTGTGGTATGTCCCGAGAAAGAGCTCAGGTGCGGGCTTGCTTCTTCCGCATACACCGTCATCGACAGAATAATTTCGAAGGTAGTGAATTTCCCTATGACTAAGTGGCGCCCGGTTCAATCGGTACAAGCAAAAGTAATAGGCATTTGCGTAAACAGAGGGGCTCTGTTGGCAATGGAGGTTTATGCCGACGATGGCAGCGTCAAAGGTGTAAGGCCTTTGGGCGGCTTAATCGAATTTGGTGAAACACGCGAACAAGCCATAAAGCGCGAGTTCTTAGAAGAGCTGGATACTAAAATAGAATTGTCCGGTCGTTGGAGAACTTTCGAAAACCTCTACGATCACGCCGGTATGCGGGGACATGAACTTATCTTTGCTATTGGCATCAGTCTAGCGGACAAAAGCCTGTATAGAAAAGACGTTATTGTTTTTTCCGAGGACAGCGGAACTTCAAACACCGCTCGCTGGTTTCCGCTAGAGCATATTAAAAGCGGCGCTATAGAGTTATTTCCCACGGGTTTGTTAGAAGCTCTACAGCCTGCTTAAATGTAACGAATTGTCATAGCCCGTTGAAAAGGCTTGAAAACAGCCTCCCACGGCGCAACGCTTTAAGCACGTATAAACGGGAATACCCCATGATAGATAAAGTAAAACGAAATACCTTAAAGCGAATTGGATTAACAACTGCAACGGTTGCCGCCGGTACTGTGGGTTCGCACACATTTGCCAATGCATCCAGTTATTTCGCAAACGATCGTGTGTTGAATGATGCTCAACCCTTAGCCGATATTCATGTCAGTACGCGTGTATCGTCAATCACAAATGATCTGGAAGTCTTAATTAAAAATGTTGGCCCTGATAGCACCACCATCACGCAAATGACTCCGTCGGTTACACTCACCAAGCGCGGTCAGTTTGATTTTGGGCAATTGCTACAGGACGGCGACATTGTTCTCTCCCCAGGACAATCACTAAGTGTTCCAATGAAACCACATGCAGTGGCGGTTAACGCAGCCGATTCTGCCACCGGGCAGGCTCGCACATTGTCAGACGCGCTACGTCGTTCGTTTAGTGTTATTACAGACAACGATGCGTTTGCAAAAGTCGAGGTCTCCGATTCCGTACAGTTCGTTTAGTTAGCCTGTACTTGACGAACGCGATGTGCTGGGAATAATCTAGCGCATCGCGTCAGGCTCCGAAGCTGGCGCGCTTTAATCATTAGCATGCGTGCCAGTTTAGGAGCTTAATAATGCAACAAGTCTGTGTTGTAGGTATCGGCAATATGGGGTCCGGTCTTGCCAAGAACCTCCTTGCCGCGGGGTTATCCGTAAAAGGCTACGATCTCAAAGAAGATCGCATGCAGGCTTTTGAAGCCATGGGCGGTGTACGCACTGAATCTTCGGCCGAAGCTGGCGAAGGATCCGAAGCCGCATTCGTGATGGTTATGAATGGTGCTGAAGTCAATCATGTCGTCTTCGGTGAACACGGTGACACCGGGCTGGTGTCCACGATGAAGCCTGGGAGCGTCATCATCCTCTCCGCAACCATCCACGCAGCCGAAGCACGTGAATTGGGAGAAGCACTTGCCGGGACCGGCATTCATCTCATAGATACGCCGGTAAGCGGTGGCTATCCCGGAGCTCAGGGCGGTACGCTCACCATGATGGCTGCAGGTACCGATGAAGCTTTGGCAATCGCCAAGCCTGCGATGGACGCTGTCAGTGGTGTCATTCACCGCGTCGGAACAGAGGCCGGTATGGGACAAACTATGAAGGGCTGTCTACAGTCGGTCATCGGTTCTATTTTTTCTTCCGTGTTTGAAGCATCGGTTTTAGCGGCAAAAACCGGTGTGGACGGCGAAGCCTTTTTTAAAGTGCTTTCCACGTCAAGTGCAGGTTGCGTTGTCGCCGATACGGCGCTGAGTAATATCATCGACCGTCAATTTGAAGATACCGGCAGCCATATCAGCACCATGTATAAAGATCTCACCATTTCCTTAGAAATGGCGCGGCAGGCTGGTGTGCCATTGTTCACAGCCTCGACAGCAACGCAGTTGTTTCAGGCAGGTATTACACGTCACCCTGAAGGCGACAATTGGGTGGTCACTCGAATACTCGAAGATATCGTGGGCGCTGAGCTCACCCGGTCAAAATAGCTGACGGGCAAATTCAGCTTGACGATTTTTTAGTCAAAAACATAGATCAATACGTTTGCGCTTACTATAATGCGGGGTCCAGTCAGCGCATGTGCGTTGGCTGTCACCTGTAAGGCAACTGATTGCACGAACTCATGGCTACGACGAATATCGGCGGTATTGATTTTGGTACCTCTAATTCGAGTGTAGGCTGCTTCGAGCACGGTGAAGCGAAACTCATTCGTTTTGGAGACGATGGTGTGGCAGTGCCAAGCGCCATTTTCTACCCGACAGAATCAACTGTTACTGCCTTCGGCAAACAGGCGGTCTCTCAGTATCGATCAGGCGAAGAAGGGCGCTTGCTACGCTCGTTGAAATCCGTTCTGGGTTCCTCATTAATGTCTGAGAAAACCACGATTCGTAACAAGCGTGTTCCGTTCACAGACATCATTCAAGATTTCTTTCAGTACTTACAAACCACACTCGTAAGCAGCACAGAAAATAAGGTAGATAGTGTGGTTGTAGGTCGTCCGGTTCATTTTGTTGACGATGACGATAAAAAAGATCGAGATGCCCAAGAGCAATTAAAAACCATCGCAACTCAGGCTGGGTTTAAGTTTGTGGAATTCCAGTTTGAACCTATCGCTGCAGCCTTGAGTTATGAAAGCACCTTGTCTAACGAAGAGCTGGCATTGGTGGTTGATATCGGAGGTGGTACGGCAGACTTTACGGTTATTCGCCTGTCACAAGAGAGGCGACGTCAGTCTGTACGAACCGACGATATCCTTTCTACCGTAGGTATTCATATCGGCGGAACTGATTTTGATCGTCTGTTGAGTCTCCGTTCGGTCATGCCGTTGCTGGGGATGGGGTCAGGCGTAAAAGATACTGAGCGTTTGCTGCCCGGGTCCCTCTATTTCGATCTAGCCACCTGGCATCGAATTCCTCTTCTGTATAACGCAGCCACATTGCTTAGCATTAAACAGATGAAAATGGATGCCAAAAAGCCCGAGCTGGTGCAACGCCTGCACGATATCGTTGAAGGGCAATACGGTCATGAGCTCGCTGGCGCGGTAGAACAAGTAAAAATACAATTGTCAGATGCCGAAAGTGCCTTGTTTGAATTGACTGCTGTTTCAGATGGTTTGCAAGGCGATGTCTCGCGAGGTGAATTCGAAGCATCCATTGAACAGGCCATTGATAAACTCATTGACTGCGTCAGCACAGGATTAACTGGAGCCGGCGTAAGCGCCAGCGCTATAACCAGTGTTTTTTACACGGGAGGATCTTCGTCTGTTCCTCTTTTACAAAGACAAATCGCTAACGTATTCCCAGATGCGAAACACGTTAGAGGAGATACCTTTGGCAGCGTTGGGCTGGGTTTGACGATCGATGCGGCTACTAAGTTTGCTTAAAAATTTAGTCTTGTTTTTGTAAAAGACCTTGCAGATAGTCCTTGCCTAAAGAGAACTGAGCGCCGCATTCCAATAGCTGATTGATTGTTTCGTTATCTACCGGAACACCCTGGTGTGTTCTGGTTGTTCTGTTTTGTATTTCCGGTTCTCCCGGTAACAAGACTTCTTTTGTTCCGACAGCTGCAGGTTTTGCCTTAATGAAGTCGTAGAACTCGGTGGTCCTTCGGGCTACATCGTCTGAGCTTCCAAACGCTGCAGGGTCGATGATGACTGAAAACATATTGTTTATGACACCGCTTGGTAGGTGTTCCATGGTGGCGACTGTGTCGTCACTAACCAGCGCGCCCGCGAGCATCTCGACAAAGATACCCAGGCCGGAGCCCTTGTGTGCACCAAATGCTGAGAGTGCGCCTTCACGGTTTAATGCCATAGGATCAGGATTACTGGTTTCGATGCCGTCGCTGTCAACCAGGCATCCTGCGGGCATTTGTTCACCTTTGTTGCTGGCAACTCTGACTTTACCGAACGCTACAGTGCTCGTGGCTATATCCAGCAAAGGATGGGCTTTCCCGTCGACAGGCATGGCCATGCTGATAGGATTTGTGGAAAACCCCGGCTCGCGTGCGCCAAACGGTGCAACAAGAGGGGGATGCCCTACCACGTTCACCATATGAATAGAGACATAGCCACGTGCCGCACAATATTCGGAGTAGGTGCCCACTCTGGATACATGCCCTGAATTTCTGAGCCCTAGAACAGCCACTTTGTGTTCGGGCACGCTTTTCATGGCATGGTCTAGAGCTAGAAGTGCCATACGATGGCCAAAGCCGCGGTTTGCATTGACGATGGAAATTGCGCCGATAGGTTCGTGCAGTGTGGGGGTTTGATTGGGGATCAGATTGCCGTCGCGTACTTGATCGCCGTAGAGCGGCAACATGCCGATACCGTGGGAATCGTGGCCGGTGAGGTTCGCATCAATGAGATGATCAGCAATGATCGTCGCCTCATCGCTATTGCAGCCAAACCCTGTCAAAATAGTGTGGGCGAGTTGATTGAGAGAGGTGCTGGTATAGTTTGTCTCAGTGCCCACTTGGTCTCCGGTGTTTTTATCTGCTTGTAGAATTGTAATGCTAAGGGCTGTGTAAGCCAAACCTTAGCACCTATTGAAATGGAAAATGACTATGTTGAAGTTCGGAATTTTGTCCACTGCGAAAATCGCCGATGAACATTTGATACCCGCTATACAGCAGTCCGACAATGCCTCTTTAGAAGCTATAGCGTCAAGAGATTTAAAAAAGGCTACGAAGATGGCGGCCAAATTTAACGCACCTCAAGCGTTTGGTAGCTATGACGAGCTTCTGGCCTCTGATGACATCGATGCGGTTTATATTCCTTTACCCACTTCCCAGCATGTTGAATGGGCGGTAAAAGCAGCGCAGGCTGGGAAACATGTTTTAGTGGAAAAGCCACTAGCATTGAAAGCTACCGATATAAAGAAGCTTATTAAAGCGAGAGACAAAGCCGGAGTTGTTGTATCTGAAGGGTTCATGGTTACCTATCATCCTCAGTGGCTCAAAGTACGCGATTTAATAAAGAAGAATGCAATAGGAAAACTTCGTCGCATTGAATCTTCGTTTACTTATTTCAATGTCGATGAAAACAATATGCGCAATCGTCCGGAGCTAGGTGGCGGAGCCTTACCCGATATTGGAGTGTACCCAACCGTGTGTGCCCGTTTTGCTACAGGCCTTGAACCTAAAACGGCGACAGCGCAAGTAGAGTTCGATCCCAAATTTAAAACTGATCGGTATGCGAACATTCAGTTGGAGTTCGATAACGTAGATATGAATTTTTACGTCTCCACCCAAATGGCAAACAGACAAACCATGGTTTTTCATGGTGATAAAGGATTCATTGAACTAACTGCCCCTTTTAATTCAAATTTGTATGAGGGAGATGAAGTTCGTTTACACAACACAAAGCATAATGAAACTCAGGTTTTCAGGTACACCGGTTTAAATCAGTATCGGTATCAAATCGATGCGTATGCAAAAGCGGTTGCCGGAAAAAAGCAAGCCTACTTCACGCTGGAAGAATCTGTTTTAAACCAGAAAGTCATTGACGCCATCTATAAGTCCGGCAAGAGTGGCAAGCGAGTGAGGGTCTGAGATGAGGATAGATTCTGAAAACGGTGTTGGTGCCTATATTTCTGAGATAGACCTGAATCATCTAAATCCGGAGAGCATCGCTGAGCTAAAAGTCGCATTAGGTGAGTATGGCGTTCTGTTTTTTCGTGAACAGAACATGACAAGTGAAAACCACATCGCTTTTGCCGAGCAATTTGGTCGTATTAATATCAATCGTTTCTTTACACCGCTTAGCGATTACCCACAAATTGCACAGGTGTTAAAGGAAGCGCAGCATTCAACCAACATTGGCTCCGCATGGCATACCGATCATAGCTATGATCAAATTCCAGCGCTGGGTTCTATTCTTGTGGCCCGAGATCTCCCTAAGAGTGGTGGTGACACCATCTTTGCCAGTATGTATGCGGCTTACGATGCGTTGTCAGATTCCGTTAAAGAAAAACTGGCAGGGCTAACCGCAGTTCACTCCAGTCGTCATGCATTTGGTATAGATGCCTACAAAGGCCAAGCTAAAAGCGAGAGAAAAGGGAGGCTGGGCAATACCGATGCTGCTACTCAGGATGCTGTTCATCCGGTGGTCATAAAGCATCCTATTAGTGGTAAGAAAGCGATATACGTAAATCCAGACTTCACCACGCATATCCGTGAGCTTGATGAAGCCGAAGGTAATCAGCTGCTTGAGGAATTATACGAACACTGTAAGCAAGAAAAATTCTCTTATCGATTTGCATGGAAAGATGGTTCGGTGGCGTTTTGGGATAATCGTGCCACTTGGCATAAGGCATTGAACGATTATGCAGGTCAACGACGACTGATGCATCGAATTACAGTTGAGGGCGTGCCTCTTTATGGTGCATAGTTGTATTAGGGAGATGTATTATTTTGACAAGAGTCGTTACTTTTTTAGCCGTATTATTTTTTAAAGTTAAGTAGCGTTCGTTCTTAAGTAAGTAATTCATTCACACATTTGTTAAGCCCTAACAAACCGTTTTAAATAGCGATACTGATGTAGACCATAAGGCTCAATGTCTATGGGAAATGGCGCAGTTTGCTATTGTAAAAGTTAGCTTAAAGTATAGAATTGCCGCTGGTCGTGTCCAGATGCCGCACTAGAAACATTGGTGCGCTACCTACTCATGAAGCGGATTACCTAACTGTGCTTTACCGAATATCTAGAGCCTCCAAAGAAATCTGTAACCATCTTGGGGTGTCACACGCAAGTGTTCTGGCTCGTGCCAGTTTGCCGGCTGACTATTTAGATTGCGAAAATCAGGGTGTGGATGCCAGCACGTGTTATTCGCTCTGGCGTGCACTTGAGGCAGAATTTAAAGACCCCGAGATGCCATTGATGCTCGGCCAGGACCGAGGCAAACATTCATCATCGGTGAGTGTCGTGGCTTTTGCGTGTAGCACCGATATCTCCTCAGGCTTGGAACGACTCGCATTGTTTCGCGCATTGTCAGCTCCGGGCTCTTTAGATCTTAAACGTACCGAACAAGGTCTCAGCATAAAACTCGTCGCGCCTGACCCCAGCGCGGAAGTACCCGATGGCTACTTTTTATACTCATTGGTGTACCTAGTTGAAATGTTGAGATTCTATTCTCAAATGCATATTGTGCCTCTCAGTATTTCATGGCCTGCTTATTCGAATATTGACGCAAAGCTGGAATCGTATTTTGGGCTTGCTAATTCAAATACCGGTGCTGTTGAGTTATTGATCAGTACGGAAAACGCAAAACTTAAACTGGTTACGGAAAGTGACACGATATGGCGTAATGCAGAGCCTGGATTCCACAAACAACTATCTGAACTTGACCAAAGTAAAAAATTATCGGGTCGAGTTAGAAAAATTATTATGGAGCTGTTGCCAACCGGTATTGTCTCTGCCGAACTCGTAAGTGAACGATTGCATATCAGTCGTAGAAGCTTGCAAAGGCACTTGCTTAACGAACAGACAAGTTTTAGATCTCTATTAGATAAGAGCAGAACAGAAGCTTCATTTTATTATCTTTCGCATACCGCACTCTCTGTTGAAGAGATTGCCTATATGCTCGGGTATAGTTCTGCCAGCTCTTTTTACCGGGCGTTTCATAAATGGACCGGCTCTACGCCACTGCAAGTACGACTGGGGTCGTAAGTTACACAAGCATTGCGGTATAGGCTTAACTCACACCCAAGAGTGTCACAGAAAAACGCACGATTTACGCGTTAAATCAGGCGTTACCAAAGAGCGGTATTAAGCTTCGCCAGTCGCTATCGAAATTTGCGAGGTCCGGGAATACGTCGGACATGTCACTGTCGGTAACGCCCATCCATTCGGCCAAAGCTGCGCCGTATTGATTGATGGATAGAGAGGGTATAACGCGACCCTTGTCACTACTATCGTCACTGGCGCCTAAGTCGTAGCTGGGTAGGCTTCCGAACATTTGACCGCCGTTTACCGCACCACCCATTACCATATAGTGTCCACCCCAGCCATGATCTGAACCATCACCATTGATGGTTAAGGTTCTACCAAAATCAGAGGCTGTGAATGAGGTGACTTTGTCAGTCATATTCAGCTCATCCAGTGTGGCCTGGAAGTCTGTCAGGCTACGGTTTAAATCTGTTAGCAGCGCTGTGAGTCTGGGGCTTTGGTTATCGTGAGTATCCCAGCCGCCTGCGCCGACAAAAAATATCTGACGCTTCATGCCCAGCATGCTGTTGCTGGCAATCATTCTGGCCACCATGCGAAGCTGTGTCGCCAGTCGACTGCTTCCATCGTATGGCGTTGTAAAGTTTGCGTTAGCAGCCAGTGCATCATCGATTTGGCTGGCAGCATTCTTTGCAATATTGAACGAACTGGCCGCCTGCTGCTTGAGCGGATGCGCAGACGTCAATGCGAGAATTTGTTGCAGTGCTGTGTCTCGAGCATTGTTGCTCGCACTTCTGGCTGAATCCAGATACGAAAGCAGGCTTAACCCCGAGTTAGCGTTCAAGCCTAATGGTTGAACCTGATCACCCGGAAGCCAGTAGTTGGTTCCGGCGACTGAAAAGCTGGGTGGAAGCGTGGCACCCGGATTGGCGTGCTGAAGTAGGTCGGCCATCCTGCCGCCCCAGCCCGTCCCCACTAATGAGGCTGGAGAGCTGCTTAGACCCTTCAACCATTGTTCCTGTTGATGATTGTGCGCAAACAAGTCGCTGGGAATTAACGGGCTTTCCGCCTCGTACAAACTTCTGTTGACCGGGGCAATCAAATTACCCGCATTGCCAATCACTGCCAGTTTCCCGCTGGTGTACATAGAGTGCAGATCGGAGAGTAGCGGGTTAAAGCCTATCGTTGCTGAGGGAGAATCGAGCAGTAATGAATCATGCGGTACGGCCAATGGACCCCGGCTGGCAGCATAGCGGTTGTAAGCGTCTTGCTCGGCAGGCACGAACATGTTGAATGAATCACTGCCGCCATAGAGGAATACACAAACGAGGGCCTTATAGTCGGTTAATGCTGCATAGTCACTACTCGCTGCTAATGCTGAGCCAATGAGGCTTAACTTGCCATTCATGGCTGTAGCGCCTGTGCCCAATAAAGACACGGCAGCGAAGTTCTTTAGAAAGTCTCGACGTTCACGACGAGTTTTATGATTGTGCGACATAGTGATTCCGTTTCCTACATTTGCACGAGATAGTCGGGCGAGGCCATGATCAAGGTAATGGCGTCGCGGATTCTCTGACTCAGCCCATCTTCGTCGGATGGGAGCGCTTCAATGTGGGATTGAAGAATGTTTCTAAGCCCGTCCGACATATTGCCACTGAGAAGGATCAGGTTTAAATGATCCAGTAGGGCCGTAGCGTCGTCGGCTAGTGTGAGTTCGTAGGTGTAATCCAGATAAGATGTTGCTTGGCCGTTATCGTATTGATATCTGGCATATCCAACCTGAATCTGGCGCCCGATTCTATTGCTGGTGGCAAGTTCATTACCCGCTGTGAACAGTTCGAATTCTGGAGCATCCAGGTTGCCGTCAGCGACAGGGCCAGCCGGTGAGTAGGAGGGCATGAAGAAGTTGAATACGGACGGCGAGCGCAGTACCGCTTGCCCCGTCACTGTCTCCAGAGTATCCATTTGTGGCGACACGGTATTGAATTCGTTTCGGTCAGAGTTGTTCTCACCACGCTGAACGTTAAACGCTCTCCATAGATGACTTAGTCTTAGAACAGGCTCGCGTAGTTTTCCGTAGTGGCTGATGTCTGCCGGGATGGTACGCGCTTCGGCATCTAGCAGAATCGCTTTGACGACAGCACCTAAATCGCCGCGAACACCGGCACCGTTGTTATTGAATACTTGTGCAACCCTTGCAACGTAAGCTGGGGTTGGATTACTGGTGACCAGTCGTTTAATAAGCTGCTTTCCGATGAAAGGGCCGACATTCGGGTGGTTGAAGATGTTATCAAGTGCCAGGTCTAAATCCTGTCTCGCTGTGTTTCCCGCCGGAGCCACGACACCATTGAGTAGGGTCTTGGCGTCGGTATCGTGGTATTCCTCAAACGGAAGCATCTGATTAATCATGTCAGCATGCGTATTCAGTGCTCTGTCCCACTCACCTGCATCTGCATAGTTCCAGCCGGTGAAAACGCGTGCAAAGGCTTCAATTTGATCCTGATTAAACGATGGTGAGCCATCTGTGGTTCCATCAATGTTTAAGTTGTGCAAACCGATCGAGAACAGCTGTAGTATTTCACGTGCATAGTTTTCGTCTGCACGCGTTGAGCCGTCTGCCTGTCCTTTTGCATTTTGTAGCATGCTTAAGTACAGCCCCATAATCGGGCTAAGCGTGACCTCTTCTAATAGGTCTCTGTAATTCCCGAACGAGTAGTTACGAAGCGTATCGTAGTAATTGGTGACGCCATACTGTGCGTTTGACAGGGTAAAGCCGGTATCAGATATCACGAATATTTGGCTGAGCGCGAAAGCGACACGTTGCCGGAGCTGATCATCTCCTTCAACAACATCCGTCCACCAAACTTCATGCCGAGGGCCGCGGCCACTGTTATTGGAATGCACTAGGACATAATCTAGATGAGGCGGACCCTTTGATGAGAGCTGCCAATCAACCCAATTTTCGATACCCATAGTTTTGACTTGCTCAATACCGGCAAGCGTTGGACCGAAAGTAGCTTGAGTCAGTAATCTAGCCGCTTCAAAATCCGTGGCCGGTGTTCCGGCACTCAACACGGTGACCGTGGCTGTCTTCTCGTTCGTTAGGCCGGCAGTATCAGTCACTGTGAGTTTGGCCGTGTAGGTACCAGCAGTGTCATAAGTATGGCTTTGCGTGTCGTCGTTGTCGTTGGTGACTTTTTCACTGCCGTCTCCGAAATCCCACTTGTATTCAACAATCGCATCGTCATCGCTGGAAGCGGAGGGGTCGAACATAATAGTGAGCGGTCCAACACGGGTTGCGCTTGAATCGTCAAATCCCAACATTGAGAACAGTGCAACAGGCTCTGTGGGAGGCACAACGACTAATGGGCGCTCCGTCCATTCCGATGCAATGTCTTGGCGCTTGGCGCGAACCTGCCACGTGTGCGAGTCGCTGATGGTCAGGTTGAGCTCAACGGTAATAGAGCAAGTATCAGTGTCGCAGTAATCTGATGCGGAGAGGTCAGCAAGCGTTGGCAGCGCTCCGGAATTGCTATCGGTGATATAAAAATCGTAGGTGGTCGCGGCGTCTACTGAATTCCATTGAAAGACGACGGTGTCCTCCGATTCGAATTCCGTGGTTGCCAAAGGTAGTAACAGGGCAGGCGCTGTTGGGCCCACGACAGCGAATGCTCGTTCCGACCAATCTGATTCAACGTCGTCTTTTTTAGCTTTAACGTGCCAGCTGTGTGAATCGCTAATGCTTAAATCATGATCGATGCTAATTGTGCAAGAACCGGCTGCGCAAATATCAGCTGGAAGAAGTCCTGTCTGTGAATCCTGCGCTCCTTCATTTCCATCAGTAATGAAGAACTCATAACTGGTTGCGTCGTCGACAGCTTGCCATTCAAAGTTGATTTGTGAGTACACATCAAACGATGCTGAAGCCAGTGGTAAGACCAGAGTAGGCGCCTCAGGTGGCTCGATGATTTCAAGCACGACCGAGAATGTGGACACGTTGGAGTCGGTTTGCCCAACTGAGTTTATGGCGCTAACTTGCCACTCATAGTTATCAGCAATGGGTAGCGCAACGGTTGCCACAAAGTTGCATTGTCCTGCATCGCAATTGTTGGTAAGTACATCGGTAGTTACCGCATTTCCATCTGCGCCCGGCAATGTAATTTGGTAACTCTCAGCACGCTCGGCGGCAGCCCAGGAGAACGTGGTTGCTTCGTTTTGAACCACGCTTTCGCCCGATGCCGGTGCTGTTAATACAAATGTTGCAGGGGCTTCTGTGTGGGGTGCTAGGGCTGTAAAGAACGACTGAGATAGAGATGAAGAGCCCTGTGAATTTCTAGCACGTACTCGCCATTGTTTTGATGGGCCTAAATCGGTATTGATGACGTCAGTGACAGAACAAACATCATCGGTGCAGATCGAGCTCGCAACCAGATCAGTGTATGAAATGGTGAATTTCTTGATTGTGTTGTCATATAGGTAGAAGTCATAGGTGACAGCGTTGTTGTCGCGTTGCCACTGAAAAGTGACCGTGCTTCCGATGACTAAGTCTGAGTAGCTTTGCGGAGACAGAGTTATAACGCTGCCAGGCGCTTCTGTGGCAGCTGGAATGAGCGAGAAGTCTCTGCTGGTATAGGATGATGCCCCAGCAGCATTTGTCGCTCTAACCTGCCATTGGTAGGTGTCACCGGCTGGTAGGTCCATTAATATGGTAGCCGAGCACGTGTCAGCACCGCAGTTCGAATCTCGAACGAAAGCGTTGGTTGCATCCAGATCCGCATTGTCTGTATCAATAACTTGAAGTTCGTAGGCTGATGCCGTTGCAACTTTGTTCCAGATAAACTGAATGTTCTGTCCGGCTTCGGCGACAGCGTCATTGAGCGGGTTTGCAAGTACTGGTGCAGCCGGAGCTTCGAATACAGGCTCTACAGAGTTAAAGTACGTTTGTGTCCATCCTGACTCACCCTGGGAATTTACCGCTTTGACTCGCCAAGTATGTCGATCGTAGATAGGAACGCTGACCACCGTTTCGTATCGACACAAACCTGAGTCGCAAAGATCGAATGCCCGCAATCCGGTAACAATCGGAGATACATCACCATTAGGATCGTTGTTAAAGAAAAAGAACTCATAGGTTTCTACTTGTTCTTCGTGTTGCCAGACAAATTCATTAACAAGGCCGCTGTTCAAATCAGCGTTGTCGACCGGTGAAACAATGGCCGGGGTGGCGGGAGCTGATGTCGCTAGCGCAACAATGAGCATTCGGTCTTCAGACCATTCTGATGCACCGCCTGTGTTGCTCGCTCTGACCCGCCAGAACAACTCCGAACCGGTTGCAGCCGTAACAATGGCATTTAAGGCGCAGCCCCCGGTTGCGCAATTGCTGGGGTCGACCGTCTGATTGGCAACGAGCATTGTTGGGACTTCAGGGTCCTCTGTCTTGGTGAAAATTTCAAAATCGTAGGAGTCGACGTTGTCTTCAACCGCCCAGCTGAACTCAACCGTTGTGCTTGACTGAATGATTTCATCAGTGGAAGGCGTAGCAAGGTTAGGCGACTCGGGCGCCAAGATCACAGGTTCCAGAACCGTATGCGTTTGGGTGTGGTGATCAATCTGACCGCTGGCATCAAGAACAATAAGGGTTACATACCATGTGCCAACGTCCGGAAAGATGACCTGTGCTTGTCCAGAACCTAAATCTGTGAGAGTAGCACTTCCGTTTTGAGCGTTGTCAGACCAAGCGTCCCAGATATAGTGGGTGATGGTTTGAGAGCTGGTGCTAGATGAGCCATCGATGTTTCTGGTGAGCTCATAGTCAGATTCTGTGGGAGCTGCGAGCTGTGCGTCTGGGGGTGTGCTGGCACTGAATGTTGAGACTGCGGTGCGATCAACTCGGAGTGGTGCATTTGGCAAAGCACTCAAGGAGGCACTGCCCGGTGTGCCGCGCTGTGCGGCGCGTGAGTACCACATGGCAGCTGCAGATCGGTTAGCCGGAGCACCGCCGGTGCCCATTGCCAGTCGATTGCCCCATTCGTGCTGAGCCAACTCGTCGCCTTTGACGACAAGGCGAAGCAGTGCCTCGGTGGAGAGTCCCGGGTAGTTGTCAGCGAACGCTTCAATATCGCTGGTGCTGGCGGCCGTTCCCAAACTGCTGAAGAAAATCAGAAATGCGCAGAAGGCACTTCTACTTAACGCTTTTCTAATTGTTATTAAACGGCTCAAGGAAAGTCAGTTTTCCATGTTTCGGGCTGTGGCGGACTGGTTGGCAACAGCTGCAATAGGCCAGACAGTTTTGGTTCACTTTTTATAGCGATATTATGACGACGTCGGCGTCCTGTAAGTATTGCAAGTTTAGTGGTTTTGCCACAATTAAGCTTACATATATTCAAAATGTTAACAGAGACTCATATTGTCGACAGTGCCACAATGTGAATTTAAATCGCCATACAGTTTAATATGCCCCGACGGCCTTTAAATACGCCGGTTCTGTTCGTGGACAATCTAAAATTTGAAGCGGCTGTTGGTAAGCAAAAAAGGATAAATAGGATGAAGCAGAGTTCGACAATAAATAGAAGAATAGTGCTTGCTAAAAGACCTTCCGGCTTGCCTGATGCGTCGACGTTGAGACTGGAAGAATCGGAACTGCCCACGCCTGCAGACGGACAAATGCTGTTGCGAACCGAATTCTTATCGCTCGATCCGTATATGCGGGGACGAATGAATGATGCAAAGTCGTATGCTGCCCCCGTCGAGATCGATGAAGTTATGACAGGGCAGGTGGTCGCTCAAGTCGTTTCATCGTCCATTCCTGAATATTCGGTGGGTGATTACGTTTTATCTGGCAGCGGATGGCAGGATTACGCCGTATCCGATGGCACCGAATGCATGAATTTAGGTGCGAATCCTGACAACCCTTCCTGGGCCTTGGGCATATTGGGAATGCCGGGGTATACCGCCTATGCAGGACTGCTGAAAATAGGAGAACCCAAACCCGGTGACACGGTGGTGGTTGCAGCTGCCTCCGGGCCCGTCGGTGCAACGGTCGGTCAAATTGCCAAACTGCATGGCTGTCATGTTGTGGGTATCGCAGGCGGTAAAACAAAGTGTGAGCATGTTGTGACTACGCTGGGATTCGACCAATGTATTGATCACCGCGCCGATGACTTTGCACAGCAGTTGAAAGCCGCATGCCCGAATGGGATTGACGTTTATTTCGAAAATGTCGGCGGTAAGGTGTTGTATGCCGTTCTGCCGCTGCTAAACGAATTTGCCCGTGTGCCGGTCTGCGGCGTAGTGTCCTGGTACAACCTTACCGGGTTGCCTGAGGGGCCAGATTTCGGGCCTGCCATCATGGGGACTATTCTACGAATGAAGGTAAAGGTTCAGGGCTTTATCATTTACGACAGCTTTCCTAAGTCAACGTATAAAGAGTTTATTGTCGCCATGACGAAGTGGCTTGAAGCCGGCGATATACACTACAAAGAACATCAAGTTGAGGGGTTGGAGAATGCACCGGCTGCCTTCAATGATTTGCTGGTAGGAAAGAACTTTGGAAAGATGGTCGTTAAGGTTGGATAAGTCGATAAGCCTAGCCAAGCAACCTATGGAACGATTTAGAGCGTTGCTGATGTTGGCGATAGCGACAGTGATGTTGTCGTCAATGAGCTTAGCTGTTGTAGCGGAGGATCGCTACGCTGGTTTTCCAGAACCTCAAGCAGACTTTAACGCACACATTGTAGAAGTAGAGCGCTACCTGTCTAAAACACAAATGGAGCAGCGCACTGACGATGATATCCAATATAACTTACCGTTCGAACTGAGCGCGGCACAGGACGTTCCTTATCGCGGCAAATTTATGCTGTTTCATGGGCTTAATGATTCGCCCTACGTATGGAGTGATATTGCACCGGAATTAACCCGCCGTGGCTTTGATGTACGGGCCATCTTGTTACCAGGTCATGGCAATTCGCCGGAAGCCCAGTTAGACATGTCTTACACCCGCTGGATCAAAGCGGCAAGAGACCAGTTGCACTATTGGATCGTGGATGAAAATACTCCCGTTTTTCTTGGCGGTTTCTCTCTGGGAGGTGTCATTGCCACTGCAATGGCTGTGGAGCGAGGCGATGTAGACGGGATGCTGTTATTTTCCCCTGCATACAAAAGCAGCATGAATCATTTGCTGCGTTGGTCTTCCATTTATTCTGTTTTCAAGCCTTGGATTTTTGGGGGCATGATAATCGAAGACAACCCGACTAAATACAATTCCATTCCGGTTAATGGTGCTACGCAATACTATAAAACTACCAAATACCTGAAACGCATCTGGGGCAGCACTCGATTGTCTATGCCGGTACTAATGGTTGCGTCAACAGACGATTCTGTCGTCGATGTGGAACATATGGCAGGTGTGTTTAAAAGACGTTTCACGTCCGAGGACCGTCAACTGCTGATTTACAGTAATGATGAAAACGCAGAGACAGAAGACTTCATCATGACACGTCCCAGCGCCTATCCCGAACTACGCGTGCTTAACCAATCACATCAAAGCGTGCTGATGTCTGAGGCTAATCCCTTGTTTGGTAAGAATGGTTCGGTGTTGGTTTGTAACGGCAACGATTGGGCGACGTTCAGCGGTTGCTTGTATTCGCAGGAACAGCATTGGTACGGTGCTCAGCATACGCCTTCACCGGATGGATTGCCGGTTGCCAGAGCAACTTACAACCCCGATTTTGATACGGTACTTAATCTCTTCGATGAGGTTTTTTCCATCCGTTAATAAGGGGGCTCGTGACACTCGTTTAAGTCAGGGGTGGCAACAGCTAGATAGTCATCGGCGGGAATGTTGACTAAAGCTTTTATACCTAGCAAGTCTCGATCATCTTGGGGCAGTTTAGCGAGTGCGGTGGTCACGGCGTTAAAAATCAATTGCTCGTTATTCTTAAGTGAGGTGATGAGTGGAAGTCCCGGTGTGGGTGCCGTCCATTCCAGTACACGCAATTTCTCAGAAAATGCTTCGTGCTGCTGAATAAGGCGCCATGTCACAGCATCGAGAGATGCGATATCAGCTCGACTTTCAGCGACCGCCAATGCCGAGGCAAGATGCCCACCCGATCGATATTTGCATTCAAACCAAAAGTTCTGTTCTTGTGTATGACGATAAGGGGCAGCGTAGCCCGATTGGGAGAACGGTTGGTTGAAGGCAAACGTTGAATCTTTGAATGCAGACAACTCCTGTCGCGGGTCGTCTTGTCTAACAACGATGGCACTGCGGTAGTACCCGGGTTTGCAGTTTGCTAATCCATAGTCCGGTGTACCTACCAGTTTAACCTTGTTGTGCAGCCATAATCGGTATGGCATGCCGCATGTTTGGCTTAGTACTAATTCTGGGCTCAACCAAACACTAAACTCATCTGCCGTTTGTGACAAAGCGTCTGGGCTAGCTATGCCGTGTCTATCTAACTCGTGCCGAATTAAAGACCAAAAACGTTGATGGCTCGATGCTAGCTGCATGCGCTCGTACATCATTAAGCTGGCAATCATTTAGGTTTCGTCTCTTTGCGCGCTACAACAGCTGGGCACATCATGATCAAAGGTTTCCACCCGACATAAACAGGAAGATGTTATGGGAATATCGGTTTTTAACTGCGCTTCGTGTAATAGACGTCGAAGTTCTATTATTTCTGTTGTCTCATTGCGTTTTTCGAGACACTCTACCAGTCCATGCAAAGCCCATACGTTGTTGGGATGCTGAGCACAACGTTGTAGTTTGTTGTTCAAGCCTAGGTCTGTTCTGTAAACATCCTCGGCTTCTTCAAACTGATTTTGTTCTGCAAGCAAAGCCGCTAGAGCGTGGCGGGGTGGGTGCATCCAAGGCCAGGGTTCAGAATAATGCAGTGAATCGTTTCTGCGTACGCTCTCTCTTAAGTGCGTGAATGCCTCATCGTAATCACCTTTATGGTAGGCAAGTTCGCCTTCTAGCATGGACTCACCTATAGCCAGAATATCAACAGCCGGGTTGTTAAAAAATTCACGTTGAGGGTCAATGCTTGCAACCGCCTGATAAAAAAGTGTTCTGTGTTGCTCTGCTTGCGATATGTCTTTTAAAAATGCATATGCGACTGTTTTTGCATAGTGATGCATAGCGATGGTCACAGGGTAGAGGTCAACTTCTGTGGGCGTGGGCTCATCAATGATTTCCTGCCAACGTCCAAAGCGTACGAACACATGCATTTTCATGGAGTAGTAACCTTCCATGGTAATAACCATTTGAGGCCTGTCTTTAATGCTCAATAACTCTTTGGTTAGCGTTGCGCATATTGCGTCTGCAGCCTCCTTAGCACATTGGTATTGACCTAAAAACATGCAGGTGAACATCATGAGATGTAAATCATGTGCACGGGCCGTCGTATAAAAATTGTTAGCGCCGGCGTAGTCCACATAGAGTTGATCAGCTTTTATCGCCTTTTCACTGGCCATCTTTGCCAGATCATAGTCACCCGATAGTACATAGGTGTGCCCGGGCATATGATTCATATGGCCTGCATCGGGGCAGAGCGTAGAGAGTACGTCAGCGGAGCGACGAGCTCTTTCAGGTTCGGCAGACATCTCTGTGACGTGAATGTGTAAATGTAAAATGGCCGGATGCTGTGCCTCTCCTAAGCGCTCTTTTGTCGCAATCGAGGTTTCTATGACATGTAGAGCTTCGAGAGTATCAGCGCCGGGCGTGGGCTCACCGGTATTAACGTCCCAAAGTTTCCACGCGGTTCTGGTCATGATGGCTTCAGCGAACAGAGCTGCGACATCATGGTCGTCAGGATAGCGGTAGTACACCCGTCGCATGGCATTGGCGTAATCGTCATCCCAACGATCAAATTCGTCAGGGGACACTGGATGAGGTTGTTGAAATCGTGCCGACAATGCCTCTACCAACTCTTTTTCCAAGTCGTTGGCGTAATCAAATGCCGCCCGCGCAGCCTGAATATGTTCGTAACAGATTCGGGTGGTATCGGCGGCCTCTTGAGGGCAGTGCTGACGCCACAAATTGTTGTAGAACGGCCCCCGGGCATAGGCTATCCCCCAATGGGCCATGACGCAATTCGGGTCGTGCTTCAGAACCTCTTTGAAACAGGTGACACCTTCCTCCTGATTAAAGCCGAAACACCAGTTAAGACCGAGGTTGAAAAGGCGTTGGGCATCAGGCGACACCGTCGATACGGATCGGGTATGACTGCCTAAGTCGAAGTGTTCCACACAAGCTCCAAAAGTACAAAAATCCGTTATGAAAATGGTGCTTGGAGTATAGCCCCAATTGTCCCTTGGCCGTCGTGCAAGCAAAGCCGATCGGTTGCGGCATACAGCCACGCGATGTCTCTTTTTAAGAGTTTCCAGTACTCAAAAGGGCAAAAAATATGCGGTGGTCGAGGTTATTGACGACATCAACACTACAGAAAGTAACTGTTAGGTCGAGACGAGCTGTAGGCAATAGAGTTTTTACCGTCTGGAAGTACGCAGATTAATACAAGTCCCGGATAGAGCGTAGGTGCGGGCATTAACGATCAAAAAATAAGAAAAAATAATGATCAAGAAACTACTGATATCCGTTGCACTATGCATGCTTACGAGTTCCGTTGCATGGTCAAATAATGACAAAGATGTAGCGACTGTCCTGTTTGACAGTAATGAATATTTCTATCGCTGGTCAGGCGAGGATCTTCATGAATTTACACCCGGTGAACAGAGCGTCACCAGTGATTGGAAAGATATGCTCACCATTAACCACTTTGCCGATGTCTCTGCCCCAGAAGAGCTGACTATATTGGCTAGGGATGTTCTGGAAAACTACAAAGCCAATGGTGGCATCGTGCTCGGTGTTGATACTCTGCAACAAAAAGGGTCTCAACCTGCACAGTACATCATGGCTGTGGTGTTTGGGGCGCACGAGGTGGCAGAGTATGCCGTCGTACGCTTTCAGATTCAGGACGGTATAGGTACATCCATTACCTACGCACACCGTGAGTATGGAGAAGAGGTGGGTGAGCGAATCAACAGCTGGATGGAAGCTAACGGACCCCGAATAAGACAAGAAATAACCGGGCTACGTGATCTCCCGGCGTATTCGGAGTTTCGCTCAGAAGGCAAGTACGAGTACTTGAACGAGTTGCAGCAGTCTATATAGAGCACGTAATCGGTTTGTCGTCGGAAAAGCTTGCGAGAAAATAGCCAGACCACGGACTTGATCTGCTAATGTGGTGAATGAATTCTTGGGGCGTGTTGCTCCCGTCGAACACATTAGTAGGCTGACAATGACCGATGACGATTATGAGGCGAGATTAGAGCGGGCAGCGTATGAGCTGTACGTGAAAAAAATCACCCGAAAGCAGTCTCATCCTTTGCTGTTTAAGTTAGTTCGTGCGCTGGGTTTTAAGGTCCGTCTACCGCACTATGCCACCCCCCGTTCAGTTTTCATTTTCTGCAGCATCTACATAGCCATCTTGTTTGCCTGCTTACTGTTGTTTGTACAACGCGGCACGGAGGGTATGTCTTTTATCAATATTGCACTGCTATCTGCATTGGTGGGCCTGGTGTTCGGCGCCATCATGATGGCTATCAATATCGAAAATCGTAAGAAATACGACTTAACAGACTGGGATGATCTGTAGTATTTGTTAGACTGAGATCCTGTCTAAATCCCGGAACACATTATGACCACTGGAAGCTGTCTGTGCGGAGAAGTCACTTTTACTTTTGGTGGTGAATTGTTACCCATGAGCCATTGTCACTGTTCAATGTGCCGGAAAATCCACGGGTCATTATTTGCGACATATCTTGGTGCAAAGGAACTTGAATATACAGCGGGGGCAGAGCTTGTAAAAAGTTACGTTTCTTCGTCAGGCTTTAATCGTGCATTTTGTAAAAAATGCGGTTCTGTATTGCCAGAAACTAATGATGGTGGTGCGGAATATTATATTCCTGCGGGCTTGTTGAATGAAGATCCGGGTATCCGCCCTGAGGTACACATATTCACAGAATCGAAAGCGGAAGGTTATGAAATTAACGACGATCTGCCACAGCTTGTGCACTACGGTGATGGCGATGACTCCCGTGTTATTGATATCCCCAAACCGGCTGTTAAAGAGGGCTTTGTCTCCGGTGGATGTCAGTGTGGCGATGTCGAATTTGAATATGAAGGCACGCCAAAATTCATGATGAATTGCCATTGCAGCCGATGCCGCAAGGTCAAAGGCGCTGCGCATGCTACCAATGCATTTGTGCCTACCGACCAATTCACATGGACCAAAGGCCAAGACAAAGTCGTCAATTATGATTTGCCTGAAGCAGAGCGGTTTGGTCACGCGTTTTGTGAGACTTGCGGCTCTTCTCTACCTCGCGAATCGGGTGGAACAGGCATGTTAAATGTCCCTGTCGGTAGCTTGAATTCAGCGCCGGGTGTCGATGCAAAAGGGCATATCTTTATGGGATCGAAAGCTCCTTGGTTCGAACCGGTTGACGACCTTCCTAAGTGGGATGAAATGCCAACCTAGAGATGCTCGGTGAGGTCGGTTAAGTAGCCGACTTCAGTTCTCCGTAATGAGAAAATGCGCCGCTGTTTCTGCCCAATATATAAGCCGCTGCTTCAACGGGTTCATACTGTTGTCTATCCGACCCCATATCGGCGGGGGCAACCAGCGCTAGGGGGTTGGGGTCGTGAAACATTGCGATGGAAAACCGTTCGGCGTTGCTGGTGTTTTTGACTCTATGGACATTGGTCGGCAAACGATCATCAGACCACCTTGCCAGCAAATCACCAATGTTTACCACAAGTGTGTCGGCAATCGGTGGTGCACTGATCCATTCACCGTCCCGCGTCTTCACCTCTAAGCCGGGTGTTGTTTGAAGTAGCAAAGTAATGCAGCCGAAATCTGTATGCGGCGCAACGCCAAACGCGTCTGAACCGCCTTCTGTTTGCGGATAGCGAATGAGCTGGCCACGTAGCAGGGAATCTTTATAGTGCGGTTCAAAGAAGTCTGGCGTAAGGTTTAAAGATACGGCGATAGCCCTAAGCAAGGCGTTTCCAATTTTCTGAATATGCGATGAGTAGTTGAGAACTGCCGTTTTAAAATCAGCGGGATCCTCGGGCCATAGGTTGGGGCCGCAAAGTGGGGCGTTTTGCACACGTAGCGGGTGTTTATCGTCCAGCTCTGCCCCCCAGAAAAAAACTTCTTTTTGATCGTGCTCCTTGGCACCATGCATTTTGGCCATGCCCGATGCTAGATAACCACGGTTGTCACGGCTTATCGCACTTTTGTTTTTTTGCGCGGTTGATAATGAAAAGAAGTTTTTTTGTGCGCGTTGTACATCGTCAATTATTCGCGATTCGACCGAGTAACCGCTGATGTAGAAAAAGCCTGTGTGCTCCATGGCATCTCTGATTTGAGCCGCGACCGACTTCGTAGCCTCTGATAATTCTGCACAGCTGTCCGTTACTTCGACAGCAAGCAATTGACTGATGTCGATAATGGGCAATGATTGAGGCATGGGTACAGCTCCGAAATTCAAACGTGAAGGCGCAATTTAAGGCTGCAAAAGCGTGTGGGTTTACACGTGTTTTTTAAAATATACCCGTTTGAAGCCTTGCTCAACGACTTTGCCAGTTTCCTTATACCCAAGTTTCGGGTAGAGAGAGAGGTTTTCGGTCATGGCCTCGTTGGTGTAGAGAACTACCTTGCCGGTTCGATTGGCAGCAGCGCATCGCTCTACATGGTCGATTAGCCTTCGCCCAAAACCGCGTCCAGCAAATTGAGGGAATACCGCTACATTCTCCAGTAGGGTTTGATTGTTCTGGTTTTGATGCACGACGTAACCCATTAAGGTGTCGTTATGTGCAATGACATCTATGGCGTGTGTTTGCAGTTGTTCTGCAAAGTTAGCTTGCATGGGAGCAGGAATTTTCCCAATGCGTTCAACATACATTTCGTAAGCTGCCACGGCACACGCGGTAAGGCTCGGGACGTCTTGTAAGGTAGCCGGTCGAATGAGCCCCGTATCGTCAGTCATGTGTGTGATTTACTGATTGTCCAGAACATCCCAGCACGCGCCCATGGTGTGATAGTCCGTTTTCCCGGGAGGCGATTTTAAATTGTCGAATGCCGACCCGTCTCGGTTCTTTATCCGAAACCACGCCCCTTGCTCGTGATCAATCAGCGTATCCCAGCTGTATTTCCAAAGCTTGTTGTAGGCATCTAGATAGCGCTCTTCCTGAGTGGTGGCATACAGGCGCCATGCTGCTGCAAAGGCCTCGGCGTGTACCCAGAAATATTTGTGGGTATCGGCAAAGGTTCCATCCGGTGCGAATCCGTATACCAACCCCCCGTGCGTTTCATCCCAGCCTTTTTCCATGGCCACATCGAATAATTCCGCAGCGCGTTCGGGCCACACCGGATTCGGTTGCCACTTGTTTAACTCAAGCAGTAATTTGGTCCATTCAACCTGATGGCCAGGCTGGAAACCCCAAGGTTTGAAAAGGTCGTCGGGCTTGTCGATGTTGTACTGCATATCACACTGCCAGCTGGTGTCGTAGTGCTCCCAGATGAGCCCGTCATTGATACCGGCCAAATCGACGGCAAAACGGCCCGCCAGAATCGATGCGCGATCCAGATACCGCGTATCACCAGTGGCCTTCATGGCTAGCAGCAATGCCTCGCAGGTATGCATGTTGGCGTTTTGCCCACGATAGGGGTCTAGGATGGTCAGCGTTTCATCCAGTTCGTCTGCATAGGCTTGTGATTCTTCATCCCAGAAATGGGTTTCCATGAAGTCCCATACCTGTTCAATAGTTGCCACTTCCTCCTTTACACCTGCCAATACGAGGCTTGCCGCGGCGAGCATGACAAACGCGTGACCGTAGGCCATGGCTCGGCCATCGGTAACCACTCCGTTTTCGATAACCCAGGCATAGTGGCCGGAAGGTTGTTTATGCACTCTCTTTATAAAGTCCATCCCATCGACAGCCCATTGCAGTTGTTCTGCATTTTCGCTGCGCTGGTAGGCTGTGGCGTAGTTGAAGACGAATCGGGTAGAGCTGACGAGATGTCGCATGCCTTCGTCGTAGACGGAGCCATCATCGAGAAAACACTGATGAAATCCGCCGTCCGGCGCTCGCACATTGGGTGCGTAGAAATCCAGAATAGACTGAATATGCTGGTCTAAAAAGGTCGCGTCTGCGAAATCGGGGTAGCTTGTTTCGTTCATGCCCGACAGTATACAAGACGCTCTGGCCTGCGACTTATTTACGTCATTTTATGCGGTTTCATAGCACGCGAGGTGTGATGCTTTTAGGTCATCGTCTATGCACGACGTGCGTAAATTACTTGCCGCTAACGTGGTCTTGGCTACGACGAACAGCTACCATTGGGAGAATTGAAAACCCCACAGTGAGATAGCGTGAGCGATACCAGCCCAGTCAAGACGAACATCAAAGGTTCTATCCTTGAAGTTACCCTCGATCGTCCCAAAGCCAATGCGGTAGATCTGGCCACCAGTCGGATCATGGGCGAAGTGTTCAAGGATTTCAGAGACAATCCGGATTTGCGTGTCGCAATATTGACAGCTGCGGGTGAGAAATTTTTCTGCCCCGGCTGGGATCTAAAAGCGGCAAACGACGGAGATGCCGTCGATGGGGACTACGGTGTCGGCGGGTTTGGAGGCTTGCAGGAGTTACCTCACCTCAATAAGCCGGTTATTGCGGCCATCAACGGTATCTGCTGTGGTGGCGGGTTGGAAATCGCTTTGTCGTGCGACATCATTCTCGCCGCTGAACACGCGACCTTTGCATTGCCGGAAATCAACTCAGGCACAGTGGCGGATGCCGCATCGATTAAATTGCCTAAACGCATTCCGTACCATGTAGCTATGGAGATGTTACTCACTGGTAGATGGCTGGATGTAGAGGAAGCCAACCGCTGGGGCATTGTTAATCACGTACATCCAGCGGACAAACTTAACGAGGCTGCCTGGGCTATGGCTGAGCAGCTAGCCGCAGGGCCACCCTTGGTCTTTGCCGCCATCAAAGAAATTGTTCGGGACGCTGAAGACAGCAAGTTTCAGGATGCACTTAACCGGGTTACTCAGCGTCAGCTGAAAACGGTCGATACCTTGTATGGGTCGGAAGACGGATTGGAAGGGTTCCGCGCGTTTTCTGAAAAGAGAGATCCGGTGTGGAAGGGGCGCTAGTGAATAACCAAGTCAGTGAACGGTCAACGATAAACAAGGCACTACGCCTGAATCTTGATGAGAAGAAGTACGGCACCATCGCAGAGATCGGGGCCGGTCAGGAAGTAGCGCGTCAGTTCTTTCTGGCAGGTGCAGCAGCCGGCACCATCGCTAAAACGATTTCTGCCTACGATATGCAGTTCTCTGACGCTATCTATGGGACACAGGAAGGCGGGCGATATGTCAGTAAAGCTCGTGTGCGAGCCATGTTGGATAAAGAATTTCCACTGGTCGTGGCTCGCGTAGGTACGTCCAGAGCGCGTACTTCGCGTTATTTTTCCTACGCCGCGACGGTATCTGCAAAGAGTTATAACAGAAACAATGAATGCCATGCCTGGTGCGGAATCAGGGTGCAAATGTACCCGGGTGCCGAACCTTCGGACATCATCGTGCATGTACGCATGCTCGAGAACTCAGCTGAGCAGCAGCAAGATACATTGGGCATTTTAGGTGTCAATCTCATCTATGCGGCGTACTACTATTTTGAGGATCCGAAAAAAGCCATTGATTCGTTAACGGATAATATGGAATCTGGCCGTATAGAGATCGATTCCATCGATTTCCGAGGACCTTATTTTGAAGACGTCGATAATCGCGCTATCAACTTGCACCTTATTCGCAGTTGGAAAACGCGCGCCATCATGTTCAAACCCGACGGCGATGTCGCGGTACCTGCAGAGTTGCTGTACAAGAAAAATGTACTGACAACGCGAGGCTCGTTCAGACCAGTTACTAAATTAAATGTGGATATGATCGAGCAAGGCTTTCAAGCGTTTAAAGCGCATGAAGGTGTGAAGGACGAAAACTCTATTGTATTGGCAGAAATTTCCATTAACGATCCTTACGGCAAAGACCTTATGGTGCCGGAGGAAGACATCATTTCACGCGTCGAGCTGCTCAATGCGCTTGGTTATAGTGTGATGGTCTCAGATTACACGCGTTACTTTTCTCTGCGAGCGTACTTCAGGCAATACACGGCACTGCAGATTGGCATCGTGCTGGGCATGATCAACATCAAAGAGATTTTTGATGATGAAAAGTATGTGGGTGTGGAAGGGGGAATACTGGAAGGGTTCGGTAAATTATTTCCTGACAACACGCGTCTGTTTGTTTACCCGGAGTTAGATTCGGATGGAAACCTACGCGACTTCACCAGCATTGAGGTGGATGAAAAGTATCAGTATCTGTACCGACACTTGCTACAGAACAAGTATATTTTCGGTATCGATTGCAGTGATCATGAGTTGTTCAAAATATACTCACGTGATGTGTTGGCAAAGCTACCCAGTGGTCGTGGTTCTTGGGAGAGCTGCGTACACGATGACACTGCTGCGCGCATCATTGAAAACCGCATGTTCGGGTATCGTGAATAACCGCGCGACTACATGGTGTGCATAAAAAAAGGGGCTGCAGATGCAAGCCCCTTTTTTTGTGATCGCAACAATGGTTCGTTAACGCTTAGGGAAACAAAATTGCCTGTACGAAATCGATTGCGGCATCCATTCCCAAGTCAGGGAACTCATCAACCAAACCCTGTTTGAAATCAGCGAAGTTATCGACGGAGTCAATTAGCTCGCGTGCTTTGGCTAACCAACTGATGTTGGTATCGTAAACTGCAGGCGCTGCAGGTACACCATGCCCAGCCAACACAATGGGATAGGCGGCAGATGACGTGGCTAGGTTTTGCAGGGCCGTAGTCCATGTATCAGTTTGGCCGGCCAGAATGAGATGAACACCGCTGTAGACGATATCGCCGGTGGCAACCACGCCATGATTGGGTAGCTTAACAACTAGCTGAGTTTGTGCCTCTGCATCCAACACTTCTTCTAGTAAGAACGCAACGCCGTCAATCGTCACGGCACCTGGAACTGCAATCTCAGGCACAACAAACGTGCTGGCAATATTTGCCGGCCCAAAGTCACCTTGTTTTTCGGCAATTTCAGCGTCACCGTTCTGGGCGATTAAATCGGACACGGCTTGCAGCGCGAAGACCGGTCGATCGTTAAACGCTTCGCTACCTAAGAAGTGATCGGGGTGCTCGTGCGTGATGTAAACACGCTCAATAGGTTTGCCAAGACCGTCGGCGTAGGCGCGCATATCCTGAGCGTTTGGCAGTAGAAACTGCGTGTCTATAGCAACAAGGCTATTGGCAGTTTCGATCAGGTGTGTTGAGTTAGCGAATACAGATTCCGGTGCCGTCAGCGTGTGAATGGTCACGTCGGAGGTTTCGCGAACAGAGACAACCATGCCGCTATCACGTGTTGTGACTTCAGGTGCTGAGAACGTTGGTAGGCCTGATGTTGTTACCGGGTCATCGCTGCTACAGGCGGATATACCGAGTGTTGCAACAGCCACAAGCGCAATTTTTGAAATACTCTGCATGAACCGGGCTTTAGGGCCTTCAGTTGCAGTGTTTGTTTTGAAGCTATTCATCATAATGTCTACAAAAGCAAAGGGAGGGAATAAGTGCTTACTGGTCCCCTTGAACGCTCAGGGCGTTAAGAGGATTAATTCAGCCCGTACGCTAAACGAAAAATCAGTAACTGATAAGACTGCACAATTCATTTTCACTGTTCGATTTAATTGAACAATTTGCTGATAGCCGCTTCGTAACGCGCTTTCAGACCGAGTCGCTACTGTCGTTGCGCGCTTCTACTAACGTGAACGGTGAGTGAATTTATTGCCAATTTTGATCACAGCCACGTCACGTCGTGCCCAATACAGTGTTGCCCAAGCTGCCGATAGACAGAGCGGCTGGAACACTAACCACGCGAGATAAGCAAGATGATCAAACCGAGAATAATTCAGACAGCGCTAGCTGGCGTTTTCGCATTGGGCTTAAGTGCCTGTAGCGACGGAACCGTGCAAGTACAAGATACCGTTGGAAAATCACAGCCCGCCAATCTAGGGCCAGAGAATATTGTGGGCACAGCCGTAGCGGCAGGCGATTTTACGATTCTGGCTACGGCCCTGAGTGCCACCGGCCTGGATACCGTGCTGGCAGATGGCGACCGAAACTTCACAGTATTTGCACCGACAGACGCCGCGTTTAACGAGCTAGGGCAGGACACTATCAACAACCTACTCAACGATACGGAGCAGCTAAAAGACATACTGCTTTATCACGTACTGGCTGATACCGTGGTTAATTCAGCTACGGCAATTGGGCTGGCTGGTCAAACTGTGAATGCTGCCAATGGCGATTCCTTAAGCCTGTCCGTAGAGTCGGGCAATCTGTTCATTAACATGTCGCAGGTCGTCAGCGCGGATGTCGGAGCAAGCAACGGCATTATTCACGTTATTGATAAGGTGCTGCTACCGCCGCCGGATATGACGGCAGAAGACCCGGCACTGCCTAATATTGTAGAAACAGCTGTAGCGGCAGGTTCTTTCAATACACTCGTGGCGGCATTGCAAGCGACAGGTCTTGACGCCACGTTAAGCGGTGAAGGACCGTTTACGGTGTTTGCACCTACCGATGCAGCATTTGCAATACTGGGTGAAGACACCATTGGTGCCTTGTTGAACGACACCGATACACTAAGCGATATCTTGTTGTACCACGTGATTGCCGGACAAGCAGTCGATGCGACAACAGCGATAAGTCTTGCCGGACAGTCGGTTGAAATGGCAAATTCTGATTCGGTAGCGCTAAGTTTAAATAACGGAAATTTACTGGTGAACCGCTCCGTTGTTACCACAACTGACATTCAAACCAGCAACGGTATTATTCATGTCATAGATGCTGTTTTGCTTCCACCCAGCGATGGCAATACAAGCGGCGAAAGTTCTGAAAACACAATCTATACAGCCGCTATTAATGCAGGGCTGGATACCTTCGTAGCAGCGGCCAAAGTGGCTGGTTTGAAGGATGCGTTGAATCACCCCGGAGACATCTATACGGTGTTCGCGCCTAGTGAAGCGGCTTTTGCTGCTCTGGGTACTGGCACACTCAACACGTTGGTAAACGACCCTGATACGCTACGAAATATTCTTCTCTATCACGTTCTACCTGGAACCACGGTAGATGCTGCGGCAGCCGCCGGGTTAGTAGGTATTGATATTACTGCGGGCAATGGCACAACACTGCAGCTTAGTCAAAGAAGCGATGGCTTGTATGTGCAGAACTCTCGCATAGTCATCACCGATATACCGGCAGTCAATGGCGTCATTCACGTTATTGATGCGGTGCTCATTCCATAGGAAACCAGCATAGTGAGAAGGCGCCCTCGAATTACGAGGGCGTTTTTCGTTTCTGAGCCGTAAAACGATCTGGATGACGTTTTAAACAGTATAAGAGCCATAAACCCAACCGGTATATTTCAAAGGTGCGACAAGCAATGGATTCGATAAAGAATTCACGAATACTACTCGTCGAAGACCACAAAGACTTAGCAGAAACTATTATTGATTTTCTGGAAACCATGGGTGCCATAGTTGACTATGCGGCCGATGGTATATCCGGGTTGCACCTTGCACGATCTGAAAAGTTTGATGTCATAGTTCTGGACGTAAACCTACCGGGTATAGATGGCATAGAGCTTTGTTCAAAGTTGCGGGAGCAACACGACAATGCGGTGCCGGTACTGATGGTGACAGCACGCGACGAACTGAATGACAAGTTAACCGGGTTTCAAGCCGGGGCAGACGACTACCTGGTAAAGCCATTTGATTTACCCGAGCTTGTTGTGCGGGCTCATGCCTTAATACGTCGGCAAAGAGGGCGGGTGACGCTTAGTAAATTGAAAGTGGCTGATCTAGTCTTGGACTCAGCCACTAGAGTGGCAACCCGACAGGGTAAAGAACTCACCCTAACACCCGCAGGTTTTCAAATACTGGAATTGCTCATGAGCAATACTCCCAATATTGTCAGTCGTGAAGAGATAGAAACGGCACTGTGGGGAGATGAACCACCTGCAAGCGACACACTACGTAGTCAGATATACAAACTCAGGCAGCAAGTAGATAAGCCATTCGACACGGCTCTTATTCATACGTCAAAGCGTAGCGGTTACAGAATTACGGCTCCTTAAAAGTTAAGGTTACCGACGTACCCGAGTTCAATTTACTGTCAACATCCAAGTGCCATTGATAACGCTCACACGTTTGTTTGACAATGGCAAGCCCCATACCCTGATGCTCAGAGTCGCTTTCTTCAGCACGGTAAAAGGGTTCGAATATCCGCGCAAGTACCGCATCACTCATACCAATACCCGTATCGGTAACGACCACTGAGTGCGGATTTACCTCCAGCGTAATACTGCCGTCTTTGGTGTAGCTAATTGCGTTGTTCAACACATTGCCCAGCACGATGCTCAAAATCGATTCAGGTGCATTGACTAATAAGGTAGAGTTTTCATTTAACGTAATAGAAACTCCATTGTCTGGTCTTACCGCGTCCGCTTGTCTGACGAGTGTTTGCAGTAAAGCATGTATATCGGTTTGAATGTCTTCATCCGGTTCACGTTCCTCTCTGGCTAGTAGCAGAAGTGTGCCCAGTAAATCACCCATACTCTTGCAGGTGCGTTTAATACGACTCACAGCACGAGCCGGGGCGCCCTCAAGTTCCAGCAATTCCAGTGATGAAACGGATCCCTGAATCACAGCAAGCGGTGTGCGTAGTTCGTGCGATGCATAGCGCGTGAAATTGCGCTCTCGCTCAATGGAGGCCTGTGATCTATTAACAAAGTGTTGAATGGCCTCAGTGAGAATTCGGGTTTCGGAATTGCTGGATTGAGTGAGGCTATCTAAGTCTAATTCGCTGCTGTTCCTACGCCCGAAGTCGAAGTTTTCGATGGAGCTTGCTAATTGAGACAGCGGAGACACCGCGCGTTTCGTAACGGAGTACGTCATATACGCTAAGCCATACATGATAAGGAGTACGAGCAAGAGCGGTAACACACCAAAGTAGAAAGCTAAGTCTCGCACGGTGCCTTCTTCGAACAATAAGTACAGACGCTCACCTTCATTCTCACTAATATGAACGATGCGCGATAATCCATCGTGGCTGACACGATGTTGTCCAGGACTGAGGGTCGTGTACTGATCTGGCGGGGCATAGCGGCTATCAGATGAAGAGAAGGCGCTAAGGTTCAGCGTGTCTGGAAGAGGAAAGTCTGCTTGTGTTTCGCGCTTTCCCCAGTAATAGTCGGCTTCGCCTTGAAGGGCGCGATCAACCAATATGCGTTCTACGATGAAGAATGCGGCCAACACGCCAACCACCGTCACCATGCTTATGAGTATTAGTTGTAGAACGAACGCACGAAGTAGTCTGGACTGAATGCGTGTTTGTGAGGCTGATGTCATCACGCTGTTTTATGCTGTCCCGGTTTTGAAGGCGTCCATTGAGTATAGGGGCCATGGTTGATGTGATTCTTTCTACGACTGAGCGTCCGAATTCGACTACAGGTAAGCAGCGAAGATTTATTGGGACGAAAACCCGAGCGCAGAGGCCACAGGCGGTAATTTCAATTCAAGTGCGGACACTAATTGAGGGAGATGGGCTTTGTATGCGCCTAGAGCGCAAAATAATACTAGTATACTAAAATACAACACGGTAATTTCTGTTCAGAGTCTAGTCAACAAACTCCCTAAGGAACCCGCTGAGGATACTGCTAATGAAACCGCTGTATTGGATCGCACCACCGTTGCTTTTGCTGTCATTTTCTTCCGCCTATGCGCAAAGCAACAGCGCCTGTGACGCTAACGATCCGCTTGTCATCATCTCCGCGACTGATGACGGGCTTTTTGAAGAAACCCATGGACCCGAGAACACCATTGACGGAGATTTTGACCCGGATTCTCGTTGGTCAAATGAGTCTCAAGGTTCTCCGAAGGATCTCGTTCTGGATTTAGGCGCCAGCCAAACAGTAAAGGCGGTTCAAATTGCTTGGCATAAGGGCAACAGCCGTAAATCAACGTTTTCAATGTCAGCTTCAAACGATGGTAGTGAGTATCAAACTATTGTTGCTACCAGACAGTCCGGTGGTACAACGCTGGAGTTCGAAACTTATGAGTTGACTCCCGTCCAGGCTCAATTCATCAAAATTACGGCCAGCGGAAATGAAAGCAATGACTGGAACAGTGTGGTTGAAGTCAGTGTTTCAGGCTGTGGTGTACCGGTGGAAAAACCAGCTACACCTATCGTTACCGAGCGAAAGGGCCAAGGTGTCAACGGACTAAAGCTAGATGCGACACCGGGAGAGAATTTTGACTTAACGGGGTGGTACGTCACCACACCAGCAGATGACGATGGGGATGGAAAAGCCGACAGTGTTTACGAGAATGAGCTGGAAGCCGGATGGACTGACCCTCGATACTTTTACACTGACCCTGCCACAGGTGGAATGGTGTTTCGCTCTACACCTGCAGGCGCAAAGACCTCAAAGAACACCAAATACACGCGTACAGAATTGCGTGGCATGTTGCGACGGGGTGACTACACCATCGAAACCCGATTGCCCGGTGGTGTCCCTAATAAGAACAACTGGGTATTTTCATCGGCGCCTATGAATGCGCAAGCTCAATCCGGTGGAGTTAATGGCAAGTTAAACGCCACGCTGGCTGTTAATCAAGTCACCAGACTTGGTAAGGCTTACCAGGTAGGGCGCGTCATCATCGGGCAAATACATGCCAAGGATGATGAACCCATCCGGCTTTACTATCGAAAGCTGCCAAAGAACAAGTTTGGTTCTATCTATTACGCACACGAGCCTGCACAAGGTAAAGAGCAATGGATAGAAATTATTGGTAGCCGATCGGATAGAGCACCTAACCCTGATGACGGTATTGCGCTCGACGAACGTTTCAGCTACCAAATTGAAGTTAAAGGCGAAGAACACGCCGGTTTAGTAAAGCCTATGTTGCACGTCAAGATTATTAGAGATGACGGTAGCGAGATTGTTGCTGATCCTTTTGATATGAGCGAGAGTGGTTTCAGTATCGAAAACGAGTTTATGTTTTTCAAAGCTGGTGCCTACTCACAAAACAACTCCAGCCCGATCCCTGAGACTGACTTCGATAAAGTCACATTCTATGCGCTGGACTACTCGCACGATGCACCGCCTGAGGGGGTTAACGTAACCGCAGTGCAAGCAGCCACAGAACCTGCAGCCATTCAAGCTGAAGCTGCGCCCGCAGTTGCGGGTATCATCTTTGAAGATACCTTTACTGATGGCGATAGAAGCAACGGCGCTGATGAAAATGACACGGCATGGTGGACAACAACCAATAGCAGCGCCATTGAATCCGGCGCGGATTATCTAGGGTTGGTGTCAGGTGGTTCGGGCAGAGGCATAAGGACCACTTTTGCTCCGCAGATGCTTGCAGACGGGCAGACATTGTCCGCAAGTTTCACTTTTACAACACCTGATTCTGTGGGCTCGGACAGAGACTCAGCGTTGCGTGTTGGTCTGTATGACAAACTAGGACGTGAGGCCTTAGAAGGTGATTTATCAGCTTCATCTAAAAAGCCGAATACAAACTATGACGGGCTACCAGGCTATATGATTGATTTCGATATCAATCTTGCCAACCCGGACGATGCGAACATCGATATCCGCAAGCATAAAGACGATACGCACGGTAGATTGTTGGGAACAACCAAAGGGTATAAGCGACTTGGTGGTGGTGGGAGCGCCTATAGTTTCCAGCCCAATACTACCTACACAGGAATGATGAGCATCACTAAAACCGCCGCTGGGCTAACCATCTCAGGAATGCTTAGTAGTGACGGTAATACCCTGAGTGAGTTCTCTCACGTAGATGAAGGTAGCGATACCAATAACTTCGGTATGCTGGCGTTTCATGTCAACAGTAAAACCTTCGGCTCTTCAAAGAAGCCAGGCGAGCCTGACAACGGTATTGATTTTTCCAATATTAAACTTGAAGTGACTGAATAGTCTTGTTTCTATCAGCCTTAAACAGCTGGTGATTGCAGGCAACTAGCATGGTTGTATGTTACCAAGCTTGACTTAAGCAATAAGCAGTTGCAATTAGAAAGGCCAGGCACCGTCTTTAGAAGCAACTAGGGCAAAGTTCGACCGTTTATGCCGGACGGCTGCCCAGAGAGGTTTCCCGATAGAGAATTTCTATCCTACATCTGGAATTTTGAGAAGAGTTATGCGCCGCGTTTTGTTAACAGTATCGACCAATATGGACCAAATATTCCTGTGGCGGTATTTGAGTCTCGTGCTGAAATAGATCGATTTTTGAAGTCCATTTGAAGGTAACCAAAAGCTGGTAACACTTCAGTTATTGTGTTGTCGACTATGCCGGCAACGGGGACTTTCCGCCACCTTGAATGCTCTATTCGGCACATGATTGGCAGGTATTGATGACTCAAACAATAATATTGCGAGTCATCATGGCAAATACAGAAGCTACCACCTCCAATTGTCCTTGGAATAAGGGCAAACTAGTTGGGCAAAAACGACCACTTAAATTAAATGAAATCTGGACGATTCGCGTACGCCTTGAACTTGCCAGGAATCTCCGAGATCTTGCGCTTTTCAATCTGGCAATAGATAGTAAGTTGCGAGGCTGTGACTTAGCGCGTGAAGCGATTAGCAATTGGATAACTTGCGCTCAACTTTCAAGTTCGTCCTATTTGTTTCCTAGCAGACTAGAGGCATGTCCTCACATATCAACAAGGCAGTACGCAAGAATCGTGAATTCGTGGGTTGCGCAGATTGGATTGGACCCTAGCGCCTATGGAACGCATTCGTTGCGTCGTACAAAACCAACATTAATCTACAAACGCACAAAGAATTTAAGGGCTGTGCAATTGCTTCTCGGGCATACTAAGCTTGAAAGCACGGTCAGATATTTGGGTATTGAGGTTGACGATGCTCTGGAAATTGCTGAACAAACCGAGATATGATGTAGGGAGGCGTTCCATAAGATTGGAACGCTGGCTCTTGACTGGTGATTTCGTCATAGCAGACGAAGTCCGAGTCATTGCCTTTTGTAATTTTCGGCCCACAGCGGAAGTAGACGTATTTTACTGCTTGAACGCTTGATCTAGAAAACGCCAAGGCGCGGAGATAAGTTTCAACCCGAAATCCTCTTTTCCTCGCATAGCCAAAATGAACACTACCAACGCGAATACGGCAGATATTTTAAATATCAAACCAGTGAAGTCGAAGGTGCCTGGAGCACCTCGCAAGAAAAAAGGGACCAGTGAAAAGAGAAATCCGGTCGCTAAAGCGCAGCAAACCAAGAAAGCTCCAATCAATAATCTATCGATTATTACCATGTACAGTCTCCAGTCTTACAGTTCGATTGTCGGCTGTAACTGGAAATTCTTTATTTTATTTATTGCCGCTTCGGGGACTTCGCTGCCTGTCATCTATACTTGCCTGACGGGCAAATTTCGGCCAGAAGCAGCCAAACAGCATATAAAGTTTCATTAGTCTACTTGGTGCTC
>JAHDGK010000045.1 GCA_020627685.1 Granulosicoccus sp.
CTCTCTCTCCGCCACTACCTAAACTAATAGTGGTAGTTGAAATGGGAGTTAGGGCCGCTTTCCCTGACTACGATGAATACATCATCTTTTGCACCGAGGATGCGGGTGCTCTCGATGGGCTTGCCGGCAAAATTCGGCCCCCAATGAATCTCTTTGAATCGGGCAAGATAAAGGTCTTCTTTATAACGAGTAATGAATTGTTCTCGTTTTTCAGCGGTATCCAGTTCTGCTCCGTGTATCTCCAGAATTCTATTTCGAATGGGTGGAACGTGCGCGCGAAGTCCGGTATCGGCTAGGTAATGGTTTAGGCGATGTTCTGTGAATAATCGCGCTCGAATAAAAAAGTATCGTTGCTTCTTCTCTAACGTTGTCGCGAAACGATGGACCATCTCCTCTTGCTCAGCTGTCTCGGATACGCTCATTGCCCGTTGCAACGTTTTAGCAAAGTGACCCAGTTCGGTAACGCCTGCGGCGAATCGTAACTCTGACTCCGTAACGTCTTCTGAAAATTCGGGAGAAGGCCACTTTTCTAGTTTGGTCAAGTTGTGCTGGAATTGGCCGAAAAACTCTGCCTTTTTGATAGTGCGCTCATTGCGTTCTTTAACCCACGGGGAGCGCTCCCAGTTAGTGATTCCCGTCAGTTCGAATACCGCTATTAATCCTGCGAAGAAGAGCGCCGCTAATACCCCGTACTTGAAGAGATCCCTAAAAAAGTTATCGGCCACCATGGCATTCTCTCGCTACTACAGGGGTGAAAGGAAATCTCTGCAAACAAAATGCAGTGGGTTTATTACGTTGGGGCACTGAATTTCAAAGCACCTGATACTTCTTGAATAAAAATTTGTTGATTCACGTGAGGCCAGCAAAGGCGGACAAAGCACTAATTGTGATAATCAAAGACAGTGTTCGCAGCGGGGCTACGATCAATAATGAACATCTCGTCTCCGAAGCTGTTCATTCGTGTTTTCTCAATGTGTTTTCCGTCCGCGCTCGGTTTCCAAACAATCTGCTTGAACCTCGCTAGGTATAGCTCTGCTCGATAGCGTCCAATAATGTTTTGTCTGTTATCCGCTGTATCTAAATTGGGGCCATGTATTTCAAGTATCGAGTTTCGCATAGGGGGGACGTATGCTCGAACGTCGCTAGCACTTAGGTAATGGTTTAAGCGGCGTTCCATGAACAGGCGTGCGGAAGTTAAGAACGAGCGTTGTTTCTTTCCTAACTCGGTGGCAAACCGATGAACCCTATCTTTTTGTTCTTGAGTTTCGGATGTGTACATGGCCCGCTGGAGTATTTCCGCAAAGCCGCTTAATTCTGATAAACCGATGGAGAAACCTATTTCAGATTCAGTAATGTCATCCGTAAATTTGATGGGTGACCATTCGTCAAGCTTCAACTGACTGTAGTGAAACTGTTCAAAATATTTAGCCTTTTTTCGACTCTTTTCGGTACTTGATTCCTGTTGCGTCTGTTCTTCAGCTGCAGCTAGTAACGATGTATTTGAATTACCCACCATTAGTGTAAGTGCGATAAACGTTAGAAGGTAAAGAGCACTCAAGAAACTGTACTTAAGTACGTATATAGACAATCGACTGGTCAAAGCGACTTCTCCACGAAAAGCACCGGTAAAAGAGCAATCCAGCAAATAGAGTGCCGTGGATTGATTTGCTGAGGAGTTAACATGGACTCCTGTCAGGCCCAGGAAGGGATTTCCGTAAACGGAGGCGTCCGAAGAGCTTCGGCTGGAGAGACTTACAGTTACAGTTGCTAAGTTACTTCACTCTACTGAAGGTGCCTTTGCCAGGATACTTATATGCTTGCGCAAGCATTTATCCCATTCAGGATACCCACTAAAGCGATCCACAAGAAAATCGATAAAAACTCGGCAGCGATGAGGTAGGTGCGTGGTATTCGGGTAGATTGCAAAAAGTTCGGATTTCCCCCAATTGATGTTTAATAAAGCGGGTTGTAAAGAGCCTTCTTCAATCGCCTGGTTGACGATAAAGGTAGGTAATCTAACAACTCCTAAGCCGCGAATAGCAGCTTCCACTAAAGCATCACCGTTGCTAGCACGGTAGCGTGTCTCCAATGTGATTTTTCCGCGTGTACCTTTGGCGTTTGACCACGCCCAAATATGTGGCGACGCAATGTTTGAATAGCATAAGGCCGGTAAGCCCTCGAGTTTCGCCGGACTGCGCGGTAAACCATGCTCTTCCCAGAAAGAGGGTGCTGCGGCGACGACCATATGGATTGGTGCTAGTCGCCTTGCTTTTAAGCTGGAGTCTTTGAGCGTGCCAATTCGAATAGCAAGGTCAATCCGGTTCTCAATGAGATTGATAGCATTGTCAGAGAAATCAGCATCCACTTTGACATCCGGGTGCTGCAACATGAAATCACTTACCGCTGGTGCCAAATGAGCCAGGCCGAAACTCAATGGCATCGTCAACCGAAGTTCACCACTGACTGTCAGCGCATCTGCTGAAACGCGGGTTTCTGATTCCTCTAGATCATCCAGGATCCTTCTCGAATCATTGTAGAAGCGTTCCCCGGCTCCGGTTAAAGAGATATTCCGGGTAGTACGCGTGAGCAACTGAACTTGCAAACGTTCTTCAAGATCTTTGACCCGTCGACTGACCGCGGACGGGGCTCGCCCTAGTACTTTGGCGGCCTTACGAATACTTCTTAGTTCCGCCACCAGCGCGAATGTAGTCAGATCATCAAAGCGATCCATGCTGTTCTCCAGGTAAGAACAAAGAATTCACAAAAGAGGTCTTTGTTCTCTTTGTGTTTGTGCGTACATTATAGGGAAAGCAAACTTACCTGCAATATTTCGGAGGCAAATTCATGAACTCTCAACAGACTTTAACGCTACGCGCAGCCGCTGATCGTGGAAAGGCAGATTTCGGTTGGCTTAAAAGCGCGCACACTTTCAGCTTTGGGAATTACCATGATCCTAACCATATGCAGTTTGGTGTTTTACGGGTAATCAATGACGATGTAGTTTCAGGCGGTGGCGGTTTTCCATCGCATCCCCATCGCGATGCTGAAATTTTCTCTTATGTGCTTCAGGGCGCTCTTCAACACAAGGACTCCATGGGCAACGGAAGTACGGTGTCCGAGGGCGGTGTGCAATTCATGAGTGCTGGTAGCGGTGTGACTCACAGTGAGTTCAACCCTTCTCAAACAGAGCCTATGCGATTTTTGCAGGTCTGGTTGATACCGGAGACATCGGGTGGGGAGCCGCGATACGAAACACTTTCTATCGATGACTCAGAAAAGCAAGGCCAAATGAAATTGTTCTTGTCGTCTGACGGTCGTGATGGTTCGATTCAGACCCGTGCGAAAGCTAATGTCTATGCTGCGGCACTTAACGGTGATGAGGTTGTCGAGCATGATTTGGGCACAGTACCAAAAGCGTGGTTACAAGTTGCGCGAGGAAAAGTTTCCTTAAACAACGAACCTCTGGTTGCAGGTGATGGTGTGGCAATTGAAGGTGGAGGCATGCTGGTGTTAAGTGACGGCGTTGATGCTGAAGTGATGTTGTTCGAAATGCCATAACACGAAGTGTATTAACACGATTGTTAGTATCAAAATACTCTTGATCTAAACGGATATAAAACGAATGAAAAACCTATCTGAACATTCAATACAGCCGCTACTTCAGGCACGGTGGAGTCCCTATGCGTTTGACAGTGGTAAAACCGTAGATGCGGAAGACTTAAGTAGTCTGTTCGAAGCGGCGCGTTGGGCAATGTCTGCGTATAACGATCAACCGTGGAGATACATAGTAGCCAACCGAAAGACGGACTCGGTGCTGTGGGAAAAAATTCTTGCATCATTGGTTGAAGGAAATCGCTCCTGGGCACAATACGCTCCCGTATTAGCACTGGGTCTGGTCTCACCGGAGTTTGAAAAAACGGGCAAGCCGAATGCCACTGCAATGCATGACTTAGGTGCTGCCTCCGCTTTTTTAACGATTGAGGCAACGGCGCGAGGATTAGCTGTTCATCAGATGTCTGGAATTTTGCCAGACGTCATTCGTACCACCTTTCCCGCTGCAGGTTCGCTGCAACCGGTAACGGCATTAGCCATTGGTTATGCAGGTGCAAACGGTGAGCTTGATGAGGATATTGCGATGCGCGATAAGCGTGATCGTATTCGTAAACCCTTGAGTGAAATTCTTATTCACTCAAGCCTATAGATAACAGCGTAACTCCACTTTTGAAGGAGATTTGAAATGAGCTTTAGTCCCAGTCCCGATCCAACGTTAGGTGACCGCAACAGCTGTGATGCGATAGATCTGGTTATTGTGCCAAGAGCCGTAGATCTTGGAGAAATGACGGTTCGCCGTGCACTGCCTTCTATAGAAAGACAAATGGTGGGTCCTTTCATATTTTTTGATCAAATGGGGCCAGCAGAATTTCTAACTAACCAAGGTATTGACGTTCGACCTCATCCACACATCAACCTTGCCACGCTAACGTATTTGCTGACCGGTGAAATTGTTCACAAGGATAGTTTGGGCACAGATATGACTATTCGCCCAGGTGAAGTGAATCTGATGAGCGCGGGCAAGGGAATAGTTCATTCAGAGCGAACCAGCGATCACCTTAAGCAAAGCGGGCAAACACTTTTCGGTCTTCAAACATGGATGGCGTTGCCTGAGGATCAAGAGGAAGGAGCTCCAGCGTTTACACATTTGGGTAGAACTGAGTTGCCCGTGATTGACGTTGAAGGTATACATGCCAGGCTGATCGCAGGTAGCGCACTGGGTATCAGTTCTCCGTTGAAAACAGCATCACCAACGCTCTATGCGGATGTCACACTCTCTGCAGGTGCTCAGCTACCTGTGCCCGCAGAGTACATTGAGCGCGCTATCTATTTACTCGCAGGTGAAATAACCATTGACGGTAATCGCTTTTCAGCAGGGCAACTGGTGATACTCAAACGCAATCAACACATTGTCATTAAAGCGTCTGAGGCTGCTCAATTCATGCTGTTTGGTGGGGAACCCATGGAGGGGCCTCGGTATATCTGGTGGAACTTTGTCTCTTCACGGCTAGAACGTATTGAAGCTGCTAAAGAAGAGTGGTCTAAAGGGATGTTCGATACCGTACCCGGCGATGAAGAAGAATTTATACCACTACCGACTGACAAAACACGCCCTCGCTTAGCGAAGGGGTCTGACTGAGTCTCTGTCATTTCAGCTCACACGGGCACGCATCTTAGATGACAAAGCTGTATTGTCTATCACCTTCATAAGGTGCTTTAATATCGAGATGAAACTTTACTCCTCTCAGTTGTCGCCTTTTGCGCGCAAAGTTCGCATATTGATCCTTGAAAAGTCCCTTCAAGATCAAATCACCATCATCGATTCCAATCCCTATGAAGCCACAGATGAGCACCTGCGAGCCAATCCGTTAAGTAAAGTTCCCACATTGGTGGCGGCAAACGGAGAGTGTATTTACGATAGTTATGTTATCTGTGAGTATTTAGACGCGCTTTCAGGTGAGCATTTGATGCCTCAAAGTGGAGAAGAACGTCTTTTGGCTTTAAGGCAGTTGGCACTTACTGACGGGATGCTTCAACAGACATTTAACATAGCGGTTGAACTCAATCGCCGCGAAGAACACGAACGTTCCATGAAATGGGTAAAACGATGGGCGGAATCTCTCGTGCGGGGTGTTGACGCATTGGCCGATTCGCTGCCCGGATACGAAGGCACGTTATCCCTGCCGCATATCGGATTGGTTTGCACACTTGATTATCTAGACCTCAGAGCCTCCGATCAACTAGATTGGCGAGCCCAGCAACCTGCTTTGAAGGCTTGGTACGATGACTTCGGTCAGCGCCCCGCAATGCAGCAAACAAGGCCTGTTTCTTGACAACTAATCGATGCTAAGCGAGTTGTAGAGCTATGAGAGAGAGCCAAATGAGTCAGGGTAAGCGACACGTGAGTGCGTGTTTGTTGCTTGCTGCCTTAGCGTCAGCACCACAAATGAGTGCTGTGGCCGATGATACGAACGGTATTGACACCATCGCCAGAATCATCGGCGGTCGCGATGCAGACGCGAACAGCTGGCCTTCTTTAGTCGCATTGGTTCGTAGCGGCACCTTTACATTAAAAGACCGATTCTTTTGTGGGGCGACCGTTGTAGCTGAACGTTGGGCGATGACGGCAGCCCATTGCGTTTACGATGCTTTCGGGAGGATAGTCCAACCTTCTTCGCTACGGGTGGTCGCCGGTGTGCGTAACCTTGAAAGCGATGTGCCTACTGAGGAGACGATTGTTTCCAACATCATTGTTCACCCTGACTATGACAACACGAACAATCTGCCCCCCAATGATATCGCGTTGCTAGAGCTTGCCACGGCAATTGATGCACCTGTGGTTAATTTGTTTCCCGGCGAAACTGAGAATTACGACAACATGGATAGTTATATAGCGGGTTGGGGGGCTACTCGGTTTGCTAACGTGAATGACGCGGACTATCCAGATCAATTGCAGGAGGCCGTTGTACCGTTGGTGCCGTTGGCAAGGTGTAACTCCATAGTCTCCTACCAAGGACTGGTCACCGAGAGACAGGTATGTGCAGGCTTTATTGAAGGGGGCACAGATTCCTGCGCTGGCGATAGTGGTGGGCCGCTGTTCATCATCGAGAACGGTGAAATCATTCAAATGGGCATTACCAGCTTTGGCAACGATTGCGCTTTACCCAATTTCTATGGAATTTATACCAGCGTCAGCCATTTCCTACCTTGGCTGAGTAATTACATCGATGTGCCTTTCCAAGATCCGGATTTAATAGCGCGACGACAATCGGGAGGAGGAGCTGGAGACGGTGGAGGAAGCAGCAGTAGTAGCAGTGGAGGTTTATTCGGAGCCGTCCACCCAATTTCTGTATTAATTTTGCTGGCATATATACTTAATCGCAGGCGCGGTTGGGTATGCATTATTTCCCGAAAAATCAAAGGCCGTTCAAACTAACTGCCAAAAAGAGCTTGCTTACGTCACATTCGATGTCCTCACCAATGCGTGAATAACCTGGACTGCCGTTATCAAAATTGAAACGGAACTCAGGATTTCACTCAGATGTGGCGAGTAGGATTATCACGTAGGTTGGGGCTTTTCTCAGCCTTCGAAAGGCAGGAAAAAACCTTGATTCAACGACCGCAGGCTATTGCACTTGCGCTGTTAGTGTCGATGGGTGCTATTAACGCTAACACTCATGCTCAAGGTGTAGAGGGGCCGTCTGCCGGTGCTGAGCCTGATGCCATAGTGAACAATCTATCGCTCACAGCGCGAATCCTCGGTGGTGGAAACGCTGAAGTGGGTGAATGGCCATCAATGGTGGGCATTGTAATCGCAGGAAATTTTCCGCTGGAAGATCGCTTCTTCTGCGGTGGCACAGTGGTGGCAGACCGTTGGATCATGACCGCCGCGCATTGTATGTTCGATCCGTTTGGAGCACCGACTCAGCCGGATAGAATTCGCGTGGTTGCGGGCACCAATGATCTACAGGATCCTAACGCGGTTGAAACGCTCGTAACCAACATCATTGTTCACCCTGACTACGACAGCAACGGTAGTACCTTGCAAAATGATATTGCCTTGCTTGAACTGGGCGCATCGCTAAGTGCAACGCCAACTCAATTGTTCAGTGGTGAGCCTGAAACCTACAACGGCACGATGGCATTTATAGCTGGGTGGGGGGCGACGACAACAGATTCGAGCAGTAACTCGCAGTATCCTACGTTGCTACAAGATGCTTCAGTGCCACTGGTGTCATTGGCGCAGTGCAACTTGCCGGAATCCTATCAAGGCACTATCACTGAGACCCAGGTATGCGCAGGTTTTCGTCAAGGTGGAATCGATTCTTGTGTGGGCGATAGTGGTGGACCGCTTTACATTTTAAATAACGGACAACAGGTGCAAGTGGGTATCACCAGTTTTGGTAATGGCTGCGGATTACCTAATTTCTATGGCGTCTACACAAATGTATCTGCATTCTTGCCTTGGATGAGTAACTACATTGATGTATCTGGAAACGACGATCAGGACGCTAACACTGGTAACGGATCTGGAACAGGAGCTGCTGGTTCGGGGGATGGGACTACCTCTAATACGGACGGCGGTGTTACCGTGGGTGGTCGGCGCAAGGGTGGGTCAGTCACTATGGCGGGTTTGCTTGTATTAGGTCTGTTTACAGTCATGACTCGATCACTAAGCGGGCGACGCAAACATCCTTTGAGCGATATAAGATCGTCTAAAGCCATACTGGCAGCTGGAGCACTAGTGGTGGTGTCTGGTTGTGCGGCAAACCCGACGCCCGTCATTGGTAGTGATGGAGACACTGTCCAGACAGTTGCAGGAAACGATGTGAAAAAATCGGTAGAGAATCAATCTAATGCAAATGTGCTAAACCTCGCCAGCCTGGCGGGTAAGCCTGGTATTAATGAGTTGCTCCTCGGCACCGAGAGAGCTGAGGTCAATCAGCGCTTACTGGAGGCGGAGTTTTCTGAGCCGACTTGCAGGGCGGAAAAAACCGCTTTGGAAGGCACCGGGCGTTTATTCTTGCGGGAATACTGCGATGCCAAACCACGTTCTTATGCCTCGTTGGAAGGCTTGCAAGTGCATAAGCTGTCATTGCAGTTTATTGACAATCAGCTGGTACGGATAGATGCGCACATGGCAAGCGGTGCAGCCATGGCACTGTCTAAGCAACTGGATATGCAATACGAGCATATGCCCACCGCATCGAGACCCTTTGAATGGCGCTTAGGTGCTAATCATATTCGCGTGGTGTCAGGTGCCAGCACGCAAAGTGATGAAGCTAGTGGTGTTCTATTGCAAATGATAGACGGGCGCTTAAGCGATAAGCTACCTGCCTTGTTTGCTTACCTGTAACTCACAAAGGTTAAAGCGTATTAACCGTAAAAAGGTTAATCCATAATCTCAGAACGAACCTGATCCATGTTGGTATGGCGAATGTCACGACCCTTAACCAGGTAGACGACATACTCACAAATATTCACTGAGTGATCGCCAACACGTTCCAGTGCCCGCGCACACCAAGTAACCTTAAACAGTTTAGAAGCCTGTCTAGGATCTTCCACAAGGTGTGTAGAGAGCAATCTTTCCAGCGTTTCATATTCTCTATTGACGTCTTCGTCGCGTTGAGCGATTCGCAGTGCTGCTTCAACATCCAATCGGGCGAAAGCATCCAGTGAATCGCGAAGCATCGACTTAACAAGTTCGCCTAAGTGACGTAGTTCTTTTCGGTAACTGGGTGTTTCTTTAGAGATCTTAGTGAGATCACGTGAGAAGCGCCCAAGCTTCTCAGCTTCGTCACCAATACGCTCTAGGTCTGTAATGACCTTGATGACCGTAACGATGAGGCGTAAATCGCTAGCAGCTGGCTGGCGTCTGGCCAATACCTGAGTGCATTCTTCGTCAATCTCAACTTCCAGTTTATTGACTTCGAAGTCACGTTCAGAGACTTGAGCGGCTAAATCGTTATCAGCCTCTAGTAGTGCAGTCAGACCATTGGTGACTTGTTGTTCAACAAGGCCACCCATAGTGAGTACCTTGTTGCGAATATCTTCCAGCTCTTTGTTGAACTGATGTGAGATATGTTGATCAAGGTGCAGCTTGTCCATGATGGTTACTCTAAGTTAGCCGAAACGGCCGGTGATGTAGTTTTCAGTAAGCTCGTGCTGTGGGTTGGTAAACACCGCATTGGTGTCGTCAACCTCAACGAGTTTGCCTAGGTGAAAGTAGGCTGTTCTTTGTGATACTCGAGCGGCTTGTTGCATTGAATGAGTCACTATTGCGATGGCAAAGTTCTCACGAAGTTCATCAATAAGCTCTTCAATACGAGCCGTCGCAATAGGGTCCAAGGCAGAGCAAGGCTCATCCATTAAAATAACTTCCGGACTCACTGCGATAGTTCTGGCGATACACAACCGTTGCTGTTGTCCGCCAGACAGACTGGTGCCTGGGGCATCAATTCTGTCTTTCACTTCGTCGTATAAACCGGCTTTTCGTAAGCTATCGACGACAATGTCATCGAGTTCTGCACGGTTGCTTGCCAGGCCGTGTATGCGAGGACCATACGCAACGTTGTCATAGATCGACTTTGCAAACGGGTTGGGTTTTTGGAAAACCATACCTACCCGGGCTCGGAGTAGCACGGGGTCTAGATCTGCACCATAGAGATCTTCGCCGTCTAGTGACATCTGACCCGTGACCCGGCAGGTGGGGATAGTGTCGTTCATACGGTTTAAACACCGCAGGAACGTGGATTTTCCGCAACCGGAGGGGCCGATCATGGCGATGACTTCGTTTTGACCGATATCGAGGTCAACATCGAAGATGGCCTGTTTCTCACCGTAAAACACATTGACGTTGCGCGTCTGCATTTTAGGGTTTTCAACGGTGGGCGTGCCCACTGTTTCGGTGAGTTTGTCGAAAGCTTCCTGAGCTGTGTCTGGCACGGACGTAACCTTATCAGTGGGTTTATTGAGTATATCGCTTGCTGCTAGAGTATTCATAGTTATCGCTCCTACCAACGACGTTCGAACCGTTTTCTAAGCAAAACGGCAATGGCGTTCATGAGGATCAGAAACACGAGTAAGACCATGATTGCTGCAGAGGTTTTTTCCATAAATGCGCGTTCAGGGCTATCGGCCCAGAGGAACACTTGAACTGGCAGTACGGTTGCTGCATCGGTAACAGATGCGGGAATATCGACAATGAACGCCACCATCCCGATCATCAGAAGCGGGGCGGTTTCACCCAAAGCCTGAGCTAGACCGATAATAGTACCGGTGAGAATGCCTGGCATGGCCAAGGGTAGAACGTGGTGAGTGACTACCTGTAAAGGAGAGGCTCCCAAACCTCGGGCGGCTTCTCTTATTGACGGTGGTACCGCTTTTAAGGCTGCCCGGCTTGAAATAATGATAGTTGGCAGTGTCATAAGGCTTAACACAATACCCCCCACGACTGGCGCGGATCTAGGTAGGTGAAAAAAGTTTATAAACACCGCTAAGCCCAATAAACCGAAAACGATCGAGGGCACTGCGGCCAAATTATTGATGTTGACTTCGACGATATCAGTCCAGCGGTTTTGCGGCGCGAACTCTTCAAGGTATATGGCAGCGGCTACCGCAATAGGGAAGGACAACGCAAAGGTAATGAGTAGGGTAAACGCGGAACCCATGAGTGCTGCGCGTATACCGGCTAGCTCTGGTTCGCGTGAATCGCCGTTTTCGAAAAACGTGCTGTTGAAGCGTACGTCAAACTCTCCAGCATCTTGCATATCTTTGGCCCAGGCAATTTGATTATCACTAAGGCGAGTAACAAGGCTGTCAGGATTAGTTAAGTCTGCTTTGGACTTGATGACGGCGCTCAATTCATCATCGGCCATGAACCACATGCTCACGTCTGTGCCGATAACGGCCGGGTTTTCAATCAAAAGGTCAAATAAGTCGTATTGAGCCCCTGTACTGATGAGGCCGTAGAGTTCTTTCTTCTCTTTACGTTTTTTAACGTCCGGAAAGCGCTCTCTCATTGAAGACTTGATAACGCCTGAGAAATTTGCCTTTCTAAGTTCATCCCGCGTTGCATTTTCAGGAATACCCAAAGCATCAGCGGTCAAGGATACGTCTAATTTGACATAGGTTTGGGTGAACGCTGGAAGCCCTTTGCTGACGATACTGGCCAGCAATATAAATAAGAAAGCAATGCTGGCACTGATGGCAAATATGCCGTAGAACTTAAACCGTTTCTCCGCAGCGTAACGCTTTGTTAGAGACGCTTTTACACGTTCAGTGGTCGCAGAGGACGATGTCTTTTCAAGCGCGCTCATTCGTATTGCTCCCGGTATTTACGCACCACATGCAAGGCTATAACGTTCAGGCAGAGTGTCACGACAAACAGCATTAATCCGAGAGCAAATGCTGCTAACGTTTTCGCACTGTCGAATTCCTGGTCACCGGTAAGTAGAGTGACTATTTGCACGGTGACCGTGGTGACAGCCTCTAGCGGATTCGCGGTCATGTTGGCAGCGAGTCCTGCAGCCATCACAACAATCATGGTCTCCCCGATAGCGCGGGATACCGCGAGTAGCACACCACCCACAATGCCCGGCAGTGCTGCGGGTATGACAACTTTACGTACCGTTTCTGATTTGGTTGCACCTAGTCCGAACGAGCCGTCTCTCATGGCCTGCGGTACGGCAGTAATGACATCATCGGATAAGGATGAGACAAACGGAATAATCATGATTCCCATGACAGCACCCGCTGCCAGCGCACTTTCTGAAGAGACGCTTAGCCCAATGGATTCGCCTAGGCGTCTAAGTGCCGGTGCAACGGTAAGTGCTGCAAAAAAACCGTAAACAACCGTTGGAATACCGGCCAGTATTTCCAATAAGGGCTTTGCAATATTTCTAACTCGTCGGGAGGCATACTCGGCAAGGTAAATGGCCGACATAAGTCCAAAGGGCACAGCCACTAACATGGCGATAAACGATATGAGCAATGTTCCTAAAAATAAGGGCACTGCGCCGAATGAACCGGAGGCGCCGACCTGATCTGCTCGGATGGCGGTTTGCGGGCTCCATTTAGTACCGAATATAAAGTCTAAAAAGCCCACTTGTTGAAAAAAACGTGCAGATTCAAACAACACAGAAAACACAATGCCGACGGTCGTTAGAATCGCAAGTGATGCACAGCTGACTAAAAAGAAATTAACGATTCTTTCAACTTTATGACGTGCACGTGTTTGAGGATGTATTTTTTTCAATGCAATGACGGCACCGATAATGGCGACGACCAATGCGAGAACGAATAAGGCAAGAGAGCTTGTGCTGCGAAGATTAGTCAGTCGCTCTGCTGCAATCTTTTTCTCGGCGTCAGTGACGGCTGAAAGCTTATCGCTATCAACAATATTTCCGATATCGTTTTTATAGAGTTCAACAGCTTTCTCACCACCGTCTAAAACGGTTTGTGGAATAGCCGTGTCCAGCATGTTGCTGATTAATGAAGGTTCTAATAATTTCCAGCCGATGATGACGGCTAAGGCAGGTAATGCACACCAAAGTGCCACCATCATGCCGTAGTGGCTGGGAAGAGAGTGCAGTGTTTTAACTCCGCCGTTACCTTTGGCTATCGCGTACGCGCGGCTTCTACCATAGACAAAGGATGCGAGTCCTAGTCCTATAGTGAGTAGAAATAGCGTGGTCGTTGACATAGTTGTGTTGCCTAGCTCTGCCTAAAACATACGAAAAAGGGTCCTGCTTCAATTTATGAAGCAGGACCCTGTTCCGGCCGAATTGAATCCTAGTTTTTACTGAAGATTCAATTTTTCCAGATTGCTAACTGCTGTGCCGATCTCTGAGCGCAAATCATCATCTAAAGGAATCATACCTTTGTCCGCCAGATAACCGTCTTCGCCCCATGCTTGCTCGTTGGTGAACTCAGCCAAGTATTCCTCGATACCCGGTACCGTGCCCACGTGCTGAGCTTTAACATAGAAGTATAACGGACGCGAGATGATGTAGTCGCCATCGGCAATAGCATCGAAGTCAGCCGTGTAGCCATCTATGATTGAGCTTTGTACTTTATCTGAGTTTTGCTCTAGGAAGCTGAAACCGAAAATACCTAAGGCATTAGGGTTAGCTTCTAATTTCTGAACAATCAGATTGTCGTTTTCACCGGCTTCCACATAAGCGCCATCTTCACGCATGGTGTGGCAAACCGATTTGAATTCGTTTTTATCCAACGCTTTTACTGAAGGAAACTGCTCGCAACCGCCTTCCATCGCCAGCTCTACAAACGCGTCTCGAGTACCCGATGTTGGAGGAGGGCCAAGCACTTCGATATCCACTGCCGGAAGCGCAGGGTTAATCTCGGACCATAGTTTGTAAGGATTCTCGATAAGCTCGTCTGCGTTGGCAGGATTGGGTACTGTTTTAGCAAGAGCCAGATACAGATCTTTAACACCCATATCGTATTGCGTTGAATTAACTGAATTGGCGACTGCGATGCCGTCGAATCCGATTAGGACTTCCACGATGTCAGTAACACCGTTTGCCTGGCAAGATTCAAATTCACTGACTTTCATTCTTCGAGAAGCATTCGTTACGTCAGGTGTCTGCACGCCAATGCCTGAGCAGAATAATTTAAAGCCACCACCAGAACCTGTTGATTCAATTTTTGGCGTGCTGAAATCTGTGGTTTTACCGAATCGCTCTGCAACAACAGTTGCGAAAGGATAAACGGTTGAAGACCCGACGATGCTGATACTGTCGCGGGCAAAGGCTGCTGACGAGAATGCACTTGCCAGAACAGCTGAACTCAATACTAAAGTAGTCTTATTCATGATCAGTTTTTGCTAAATGAGGCGTTTGAATTGACAGGCGCAGTATCGGGTTCGTATGTGACGCGAATATGACAAAACCGTCTTATTCGTACCGAAGTGTGAATTGATGCGATTTTTCCTTGCGCTCTCCTTTAAGAAAGCGTCTAAGTTACTGATTTGCAGCGGAATCGTAAGTAACAGACCGAGAGGCGGGAAAGGTAATAGTGAATACAGAACCCGTTCCGGGGGTACTGCTTATGTTGAGTACACCACCATGGCGCTGCGCAGCATGTTTCACAATCGCGAGCCCTAAACCGGTACCGCCGGCATCGCGTGACCGGCTTGCATCAACCCGGTAGAACCGCTCGCTAAGTCTGGACAAGTGACGCGCTTCAATGCCCGGGCCGTTGTCAGATACGGAATATCGGGGAGAGCCTTCATGATCGGTATCCCAGACCACCTGTATTTTGGTGCCGGGATCGGTATAGCGAACTGCATTGGTAAGCAGGTTATTGAACGCACTGTAAAGTTCAGATTCAGAGCCCATCAGCTGTAATGAGGGGTCAACTTGAATCGTTATTTGATGATCGGCAGATATCTCGTTTAACGGAGCAATCATGGATTCGATCATGTTTGAGACATTCACAACAGTCCCTTCGCTTTTGCCGAGCAAATTGCCTTCGAGTTTTGAAAGCTGAAGAAGGTCTTCCACAATGCCGCGCATACGGTCTGACTGGACCGTGATTTGGTCAAGAGAGTTCAACGTCTCTTCATCCATGTTGGAATCATCGCGCAGCATTTCTAAGTAGCCGCGAATAACGGTTAAAGGCGTCCGGAGCTCGTGAGAAACATCTGCGACAAACACCTTGCGCATCTCACGCACTTGAACTCGTTGGGTGATGTCGGCGGCAATCAAGACTTTCATGTGCTTGCCGGTGCGAACTTTTCTTACCGCAAGTACTTTTTCGTGCGCCACAGGTCCGGGTATTTCAAGTTCTTCAGCGCCTTCCTCGGAATGCAGGAACTCTCGAAACTCAGGTATCCGGATCAGGTTGTCTATGCGCTGACCTTTGTCTCTGTCTGGATGGATATTTAGAAGATTGAGAGCCGCCGCATTAGACCATCGAATTTCATGATCCTCCGATAGGACCACTGTCGCATCAGGCAGATCAGAGGCCAGCGAATTGAACTGTGCCAGGGTGCTGCGATAACGGTTCTTTTGCTTGCGACTGTATTTTTTTTCCCGGTGAACCAGCTGCACAATCTCGTCGCTGAGGCCGGTGGTCGGCGGAGCTTCAGAGGGTTTGGCACCGGCGCTGAGCCAGCTGACCAGCGCGTTCATGCGTAAAAGCAGCCATGCCACGTAGCAAGCCAAGTAAATCACCACGCCGATTGCCGGGGCGCCGAGCGCGAAGCCTATGAGTAAAACGCCAATGAACCCGGCGACCACCCAGCTAATCTCGCTTCGGAGGCTAGGTGACAACTTCATCTTATAGGGGAGTAGGCCAGCATGCGTGCATCATACCGATTCCAGTTGGAAATCGGGGCAGGCTAGAGGCGAATATGGGCTAAGGACTCTCGTTTATTAGGAAAAGCGGAACTAGCTCGCCGTGGCGGGCACCAGCCGATATCCGGCACCACGCACCGTGTCGAGCATGGCATCGGCAGAGTACGGCTTCAAGCTCTTGCGCAGGCGCAAAATGTGAACATCTACTGTCCTTTCCTCAATGAAGGTACCCGTGCCCCAGACGTGATCTAACAGCTGGGATCGGCTGAAAACCCGGTTCGGGTTGTTCATCAGGAATGAGATGAGCTTGAATTCGGTATGTCCCATAGACACATCGGCGCCGTTCGCTGTGAGCCTGTGAGCTGCTGCGTCGAGCTCCAAGGGGCCCAGGGTAATATTTGAATCGGTCTGAAAATCTGCACTGCGTCGTAGCAGGGCCTTAATACGCGACTGTAGCTCTCTCGGGGAAAAGGGTTTGGTGATGTAGTCGTCGGCACCGGCATCTAGGCCTGCGGTGATATCGTGCTCCTCGGTGCGGGCGGTGACCATGATGACGGGTAAATTACGGTAGAGCGAGTCTTTACGTAGCGAACGAACAAACTCCAAACCGCTGCCACCGGGCAACATCCAATCGACCAGGCATAAATGCATTTGGGTGGCAGCCATGAGTGTTCTGGCATCGGCAACCGTTTCTGCGTCGTGCACGGTATGGCCTTGCTTCTCCAAAGCCATGCGCAGCATGTCTCTGATGGATTTTTCATCCTCTACGATGAGTATATCTGCAGGCATATCAGGAGTTGTCGACCGCATAATCGTTCAGGAATCTTAACGCGCATTTGAAGATGAGCGGCAGTCTGGTGGGGAAATATGACACGAAGATGACCGACCTCCAGTGAGACAAACGGGTTCATTGATCGGGGCTAATCATTAACAGTGTATGAGATTTTCAGATGGTGCTTGCACACTGAGCCTTCAAGCCCCAGAATAGTCGGGCTATGGTGTTCCGTATCGGCACTCTCGCGGCGATAAACTGTTAACCCCGTCAGGCCCGGAAGGGAGCAGCGGCAGCAGTGGATTCGGGCGCCGAGATGTTGCTGGTGCGGAATGCCGCCTTCTTAATATCGCGGCGCATCACCGACCTCAATGAGCTACAAGGTACTTGCGCGCAAATGGCGGCCGCAGCACTTTCGGGACATGATTGGCCAAGAGTCAGTCTTGCGTGCGCTCGTCAATGCGCTAGATACAAACAGATTGCATCATGCTTATCTGTTCACGGGCATGCGTGGCGTCGGCAAGACGACCATCGCGCGTATCTTCGCTAAATGCCTAAACTGCGAAACCAACGGTATCAGCGCCAGTCCTTGTGGTGAGTGCAGCTCCTGCAAGGATATCGAAGCGGGCCGATTTTTCGACCTGATCGAGGTCGATGCTGCATCCCGCACCAAGGTTGAAGAGACACGGGAGCTACTCGAGAACGTGCCTTACGCGCCTTCAAGTGGACGCTACAAGGTGTACTTGATCGATGAAGTGCACATGTTCTCCAACCACAGTTTTAACGCCTTGCTTAAAACGTTGGAAGAACCGCCGGAGCACGTCAAGTTCCTGCTAGCCACGACCGATCCGCAAAAAGTGCCGGTAACCGTCCTGTCGCGCTGCTTGCAGTTCAATCTCAAGCGTATGGCGCCTGGTGTTTTGGTGGACTACCTCAGCAAGATTCTTAGCGAAGAATCCATAGAACATGAAAAGCCGGCCTTAGACCTTATTGCCAGAGCCTCCGAAGGCAGTGTGCGCGATTCATTAAGTCTTGTGGAGCAGGCGGCAGCGTTTGGTGAGGGTGCAGTTAAAGAAAGTGATGTTGAGTCGATGCTCGGTAGAGCGTCGGTCGATCGATTATTGGGCTTGATTGAGTCAATTGGTGCGGGTGATCTTGCTCAGTTGTTTGAACGGGTTGAAACCTTATCGGAGTACGCGCCAGATTTTGCGGAACTGATGGGTGAAATACTAAGCTTGCTACACAAGATAGCCATGCTGCAGTCTGTTCCGGGCAGTGTTGATGAGAACTCGGCAGGCATCGAACGAATGACTAGCCTGGCTAAGTCTTTGGCTTCCGATGAAGTACAGCTGTTTTATCAAATAGGCACGCACGCCCGTCGCGACTTACCGTTCGCACCGGATCCACGCGAAGCGTTCGACATGGCGCTGCTGCGCATGAGTGCGTTCAAGCCTCAAGGCGATTTACTATCTGTGCAGAGCTCAGGTGATAGGGGCGCTGCACGCAGTCAATCGGCACCCGCAACTCAGGTCCCTGCAGCGGCTCCCGCGTCAACAGCATCTGCTTCTGCCAGCTCAGACGCACCGGCGCCAACCATCCCCGTTCGCGGAGAAGTGTCTGCCGGTGGGTCACTGCGCGCTGCCGCGCTGGCTGCGGCGTTAGGGGAAACTCCGCCAGCGGCTACACCCAGCCCCACTACTGTGCAGCCGACTAAACAGCCACCTGCTGCACCTGCTGCACCTGCTGCACCTGCTGCACCTGCTGCACCTGCTGCACCTGCTGCACCTGCAAAAGCGTCTGAACCCGCAGCGGTCTCAAGCCCTGCGATTGATAAGTCGGCTATCAAGCCATCCGACTGGCATCAAATTGTGTCCGAGCTGGATATCTCCGGCATGCCGCGCCAGTTAGCTAGTCATACGCAGTGGATGTCCTTAGATAACAACCGGCTTCAGTTGCAGTTAGAGGCAAGTTCTGAGCATCTGAATACACCTCGATTTGCAGAGCGCGTCAATGCGGCGCTTAATGCATGGATGGGGCAAGAGCTTAAAGTTGAAATTACACTGGTGGACGGTGAACTCAACACGCCTGCAAGGATTGATGAAAAAATTAAAGTCGATGAAATGAATGCGGCTCACGTTTCTATCAACGAAGATCCAGTGGTTAAACAATTGATCGATCGTGTCGATGCGGCGGTTGATCCGGCCAGCATCCAGCCAATCGGTGAACACTGATCGGCTACGTTGTCGCTGACGTATCCTTAATTTAAATTTACCGAAAAGAGAATATTATGAAAGGCGGTATTGGCAATTTAATGAAGCAAGCGCAGAAAATGCAGGAAGATATGCAGCGCGCTCAAGAAGAGATTGCAAACATGGAAATCGAAGGCCAGAGTGGTGGTGGTCTGGTGTCTGTGGTCATGAACGGGCAACACGAACTGCGCAAAGTCTCCATTGACGACTCCCTGGTCGGCGATGACAAAGACATGCTTGAAGACTTAGTAGCAGCAGCTGTTAACGATGCGACTCACAAACTTGCCAGCGCTTCGCAGTCCAAGCTCAGCGGGCTAACCAGTGGCATGGAATTACCACCCGGTATGAAGCTTCCGTTTTAAACCACTTGTTGAGGGTAGTTAAAACAGTATGGCCACGAGTGGACTACTCGAAGACTTAATAGAATCGTTGCGCTGTTTGCCGGGCGTAGGTCCGAAGTCCGCCCAACGTATGGCCTTGCATCTGTTGCGTAGAGACAGAGCCGCTGCTACGCAGTTAGGCGAAACGCTCATCAAAGCGATGGATAAAATTAATCATTGCGAGCAATGCCGTATTTTTACAGAACAATCGTTATGCCGCTGGTGCTCCGACCCGGGCAGGCTCTCATCGCAGTTGTGTATCGTTGAAAACCAGGCTGATGTCTTAGCTATTGACCGAGCTACGCAATATCGAGGTAAGTATTTTCTATTGCTGGGTCATCTATCCCCACTCGATGGCGTGGGTCCCAAAGATTTGGGTTTGGATAAGTTAGAAGCTCGTTTAGCTGACGGCGGTGTTGACGAAATAACCTTAGCAACCAATCCAACCGTTGAAGGGCAGGCTACCGCCCGATACATCGGTGATATTGCCGCAAAGTATGAAGTGCCAGTGTTGCAGATCGCGCGTGGTGTTCCTGTGGGCAGCGAATTGGAATTTGCTGATGGGGGCACGCTGTCTGTGGCTTTTGCTCAGCGCACCCCGCTTAGCAGATAGCGACGATTCGCAATCGTTGTATCGCTGAATTTACATACCGGACATGTCGGTGTGGCAGCTAGGTGAACGAGGGCAGGCGCCACTTCTCGGGCAAATCAAACGCGCTTCTTTTTCAATTCCGCGGCCTAGCCAGGCAATATTTAATAGCTTGGCTATTTGACGCAATTCGTTTTTGATGTCCTCAGGGATAGCCACTGATCCGCCACCGGCTATACACGCATCTTTCAAAGATTGCGCTACCTGTGAAGCATCGACACCTTGAGCTGTGAGTGCGGGATTGACATCGATGCCTGCGCATAATACATGTCCGGCCCCTGACATGTCGCTGACTTTAACTGATTCGCAGCAATAGATGCGTGGTTCTGTTCCAACATCCAATACCGAAATTTGAGCAGAGCTTGCGTTTGAATCGGTATTGATCATTCTGAATACCGCCCAGTGTTGACAAGGGTCTTGAACTAGACGCATGTTTCCCCAGGGTAAAGGGATGCCATTGCCTCTATATACAGCGTGTAAGCGACCCGGCGGGTATGCATCAAAGTAATGCCAGTGAGGGTATGACGATACTACGGTCATACGTCTCATCACTGTAGAGGTTGTAACACCAACCATCTCGGCCACGCTGATGTCATGCGCTTTTTGTTCTAACAGCCTGCGAAAAGGCACCTTAGGGCAGAGCAGAGCACCTGCGAAAAAACTGCATTCGAAATCGCGCCAGGCATGAACGATATCCTGCGCATTCAATGCACTACTGGCATCCAAACCCAACGAAAAATCACTAACAGTTTCTTCAGCCTTAGGGCCTGTTGTCATTAAGCTTTTTACACCGTCACCTTCGTGCAACACCTTATGACCTATGTATAAAGCTAAGTCATACTTTAAGCGTTCGGGTTGTTGCTGCATGACTTTGTTCACGTAAATAGTTGCAGGTGCATCGAAGTAAGAACGCACGATGCCTGAATCTCTTACGGTCATTTTTGACTGTGCCGCTTTTGGCAATCGGGTAAACCATTTAATTTTTAAACCCATGTTTGCGCAAATATCCATTAAGGCTTCAACGCTTAATGGCATCTGTTTTTTACCGACGTTTTCTGCAGCGCGTTCGAGTTCAGGAAAATGGTTTTGATTGTTTTCCTGATGAGCACGAATTAACAGGTGGGCAAACTGACGTCCGGAAACACCGGTTTGCGAAAGCATTTCCGGGATGGCGTTTTGTAAAATTTCTTTGGAAAATAAGAAGCCCGGCTCCAACGTCATACCGGTTACACCGCCCTTATTACCTTTAACCGGGGCAATTGCTGATTCTTCAGGCACGTTATCTAAGAACCAGCCCACATCTTTCTGAAAAACCTCCGCAATAACCCGGAGCATATGTTCGCTCGGGTGCCTTTTACCCCGTTCAATCATTGATAAATAGGACACAGAAGGCGCAGATTCCGCGTCCAATTTTACACAACGCGATGAGAGGTCATCCATCGTCAGATTGTTGCGCTTTCGTAAGTTCCTGATTTTAGTACCTAAAAAATGGGCATTACGTATGGATGAGGCTTTTGACATGCTTCAATCTTCTTTTTTGTAAAATTCACAGTGTGTAATTTCTATTGTCAAATTCTAGTTCATTTTTAATTAGACTGCCGTTAAGCCTTAGGACAGGCGAGTTTCCACAGCGAGTGGAGTCATTTCGTCAGTTTAACGTTGGAGCAAGAACATGGGCATGAATCAACACTTCAGAACATCAGCAAATTGGGACCAGGCAATTAATTTCCTGGACCAGAGTTTCCCCTTGGCAGAAGGCTCGCATGCCGCAGCAACTGCTTACTTGGTGTACTTCGATCACTTGTTGGTTATCCGTGCCGACGGATCAACAACTGGATTATCCAGTCCTTCACAGTTTGTTGAAGCTGGTGGTAACGAGGAGTCTCCTCAGTCCATCTTGCTGGAGAACAACGGCCTACAGGTTGAAATAGAACCTGATCAAGCAGGCGCAAAGCGTTCAGGTGTCATGCCGAACCATCGCATGCAATTACTCACTCAAATTTAATAGGCCCGACGGCCTCTTAACTCTATTTACTCCATATTTCAGGAAAGCCTTAGTAATGAACCAGTACCGCACTTTAGTCTCTGAAGCCGCTGACAAAATCGCGTCAAACGGTAGTAGCTGGGATGCTATCAATGCAGAGAATGTTGCACGGATGCAGCTTCAAAATCGTTTCCGTACAGGTCTTGATATCGCCCGTTACACCGCAGGCATCATGCGTGAAGACATGGCAGCTTACGATAAAGATCCTGCTCAATACACTCAATCTTTAGGTTGCTGGCACGGGTTTATCGGACAACAGAAACTGATTTCTATCAAGAAGCACTTTGGTTCCACAAAGGGGCGCTACTTGTATTTATCCGGTTGGATGATTGCAGCGCTTCGTTCGGAGTTTGGTCCGCTACCTGATCAATCTATCCATGAAAAAACATCAGTGCCAGAGCTTATTGCAGAGCTTTATACCTTCCTAAAGCAAGCTGACGCTCGTGAATTACGTCATTTGTTCACTGAGCTTGATCAAGCTCGAGCAGATAATAACCAGATCGCAGAAAAAGCTGCGATGGACAAAATTGATAATTTCCAAACACACGTTGTGCCCATCATTGCAGACATAGACGCAGGTTTCGGGAACGAAGAGGCCACGTATCTGCTGGCTAAAAAGATGATCGAAGCCGGAGCGTGTGCTTTGCAAATCGAAAATCAAGTCTCTGATGTTAAGCAATGTGGTCATCAAGACGGAAAAGTCACTGTGCCGCACGAAGATTTCGTCGCAAAAATTAATGCGCTGCGTTATGCCTTCCTAGAGATGGGCGTGGAAGACGGAATTATTGTGGCTCGTACCGATTCTCTGGGTGCAGGCCTTACACAGAAAATTCCAGTGTCTCGTACACCGGGTGATTTGGGCGATCAGTACAATGCCTTCCTCGAAGGTGAAGAAGTGTCTTCGCTTTCCGATATCAACCCGGGCGATGTCGTTATTCAGCAAGGTGGCAAGACCATCAAAACGTCACGACTACCCAATGGCCTCATGCAGTTTCGTAAAGGCACCGGCGAAGATCGTTGCGTATTAGATTGCATTACCTCGCTAAGAAATGGTGCTGATCTACTGTGGATTGAAACTGAAAAGCCGCACGTAGGCCAAATTGCTGGCATGGTGAATCGAATTCGCGAAGTCATTCCGAATGCAAAATTGGTTTACAACAACAGCCCTTCATTTAACTGGACGCTTAACTTTCGTCAGCAGGTTTTCGATGCCTGGCAGGAAGAAGGCAAGTCAACCGATGATTACAACCGTGATGATCTGATGAATGAGAAGTACGATTCATCAGAGTTGGCTGCAGAGGCTGACGTTCGTATTCAGGCCTTCCAGTCTGATGCATCCGCCAATGCAGGCATATTCCATCACCTGATTACACTGCCGACTTATCACACGGCGGCTCAGTCGACTGATGCCTTGGCCAAAAATTACTTTGGTGAAGAAGGCATGCTGGCCTATGTTCGAGATGTTCAACGCCGCGAGATCCGTGACGGATTGGCCTGCGTCAAGCACCAGGACATGTCCGGTTCCAATATCGGTGATGACCATAAAGAGTACTTCTCAGGTGCTCAGGCTCTGAAGGCTTCGGGAAAAGACAACACGATGAACCAATTTGGTTAAGTGTTAGACCCCATGGCGCCACCGGTTTCCGGAGGCGCCATCGGCTTTTTAGCCGCCCGGTTGAAAGGCTTTCCGAGGCGGGTCACTTGATTTTGTGCGCTTTTAGGCAGAAACTTGTCGGTTTCTCAACAGCCTAAGACGCACCTATGACCGATCGTACCCCGACAGTTATCTATACGTTGACCGACGAAGCCCCCGCGCTGGCCACATACTCCCTGTTGCCCATCGTCCAAACGTTCACTCGTGCTGCGGGAATTGCTGTAGAAACACGAGATATTTCTCTGTCAGCGCGTATCCTCTCGCAATTTAACGATCAGTTAAGTAGCGACCAACAAACCCACGATGCATTGGCCGAGCTCGGTACGCTTGCGGTAAAACCTGAGGCTAATATCGTTAAGCTGCCAAATATCAGCGCCTCGATTCCGCAGCTAAAGGCCACTATTGCAGAGCTTCAGGCCCAGGGTTTTGGCATTCCCGACTACCCGGACGAGCCAAGCAGTGATGCTGAAACCGAAGCAAAGGCCCGATACGATCGAGTCAAAGGCAGTGCGGTAAATCCCGTATTAAGAGAAGGAAACTCGGACCGACGAGCCCCGGCCGCTGTAAAAAGCTATGCGCGGGCTAATCCACATGCAATGGGCGCCTGGACGGCAGATTCTAAATCCCATGTTGCCAGCATGGATGCGGGTGATTTTTTCTCCAATGAACAGTCAGTGACAATGGCCACCGATACCACGGTTCGTATTGAGCACGTGGCTGAAGACGGTGCCGTTACCGTGATGAAGCCCGATTTTGGTGTTCTGGCTGGTGAGATCGTCGATTCCACGTTCATGAGTAAAAATGCGCTGACCCAATTCTTAGCCGAGCAAATCACCGACGCAAAAGCTCAAGGCGTACTCTTCTCTGTACATTTAAAAGCCACCATGATGAAGGTCTCAGACCCGATCTTGTTCGGCCATGTTGTGAAAGCCTATTTTGCAGATCTCTTTGCCGAGCACGGAGACGCACTGGAATCTGCGGGTGGAAATCCAAACAACGGTGTCGGCAGTTTGCTTAACGCCATCGAGGGTATGCCTGCAGATCAGCGTGCACAGGTGGAAAAAGCGATGGAAGACGCGTATGCCAACGGTCCTGGCATTGCGATGGTCAATTCCGACAAAGGTATTACCAACTTGCATGTGCCAAGCGATGTCATCGTTGATGCGTCTATGCCAGCCATGATCAGAACATCGGGCAAAATGTGGAACGCTGCGGGCCAACTTCAGGATACCAAGGCCGTTATCCCGGATAGTTGCTATGCAGCTGTCTATCAGGAAACAATCTCTTTTTGCCAGGAACATGGAGCGTTTGATCCGACAACTATGGGAACCGTACCTAATGTGGGTCTTATGGCGCAAAAGGCTGAAGAGTACGGATCACACGATAAAACCTTTGAAGTACCTGCAAACGGCACTATGCGGGTTATCGATGGTTCCGGTAATGAGCTCATGAGTCATAGCGTTGAAGCGGGTGATATCTGGCGCATGTGCAACGTTAAAGATGCACCAGTCAGAGATTGGGTCCGTCTTGCAGTATCCCGGGCGAAAGCGACCGGTAGCCCGGCTGTTTTCTGGCTGAATGCGGCAAGAGCTCATGACGCGCAGCTCATTACTAAAGTGAATGAGTACCTCGCAGACCATGATACGAGTGGTCTGGATATCAGCATCATGACCCCGGCTGAAGCGACGCGCTTCTCCATGCTTCGCTTAAAAGATGGCAAGGACACGATATCAGTAACGGGTAATGTTCTTAGAGATTACCTCACAGACCTGTTTCCTATTCTGGAATTAGGCACTAGCGCCAAGATGCTCTCCATCGTTCCGCTGATGAACGGAGGTGGTTTGTTCGAAACCGGTGCCGGTGGCTCAGCGCCTAAGCACGTAGAACAGCTTGTAGAAGAAAACCATTTACGTTGGGATTCCTTAGGGGAATTCCTAGCGATAGCGGTCTCGCTGGAACACTTTGCCGAAACGGAAAACATTGCACGCGCTCAGGTGCTGGCAACCACACTCGATTTGGCGACCAGTAAGCTCTTACTGGAAGGTAAATCGCCCTCCAGGCGTGTCAAGGAGCTGGACAACCGCGGTAGTCATTTCTACCTGGCTATGTATTGGGCAGAAGCATTGAGCCAACAGGACGACGATGCTGAATTGAAAGCGCAGTTTGCAGGTCTGGCTGATGCCTTGATGCAAAACGAAGCCACTATCGTTGCTGAGTTGAACGAAGTGCAGGGCAAGCCTGTTGATATCGGCGGATATTATCGCCCTAACATCGAAAAATGTGAGCAGATCATGCGACCAAGCTCCACGTTTAACGCGCTCTTAGCAGCTGTCTGATTCCCACCTGTTCAACATCACCTCCGCTTAAATGCGGAGGTGATGCGCATCCCTCAAATACCTCGCCTGACAACGCGCACATACGTGTCAAAAAAGCAGAAAATTGACGCTTTAGGATAGGCACTAATTCGTAACCACTTTTTCTTGACGGAAGTTATGCACGTTATCCACAAAATCTGTGGATAAGGTTGTGGATGAAACGCGAATTGAAGGACCAAACCCACGTCCTGTAACACTTTTGTTAGATTGTTTATAAATTGAACAAACCCTATAAACTTAACAATATCATAAGGTTACGATGCATTCTTAAAGTAAGCGGGCGTTCACATACAACATAATTTGAACTGCATCAACTTTTATTTTACCTGTGCATAACGGCGCGTTTTTTCGCTCCCGTCAAGCCTTAAAAGCATAAAAATCGGCCTGAAAATTCGTTTTTTTCGCTAAATTTTCTAAGAATCCGGCAGCTTACTGACACTTGCGTATTTTCATGCGCTAAATGGTAAAAATTTGCTCTCGGTAGTAGCGAAGTTCGGCGATGCTTTCGCGAATATCATCCAACGCCAAATGAGTATTCTCTTTTGAAAAACCGTCACTGATTGAGGGCTGCCAGCGCTTGACAAGTTCTTTGATGGAGCTGACGTCGACATTCCGGTAATGAAAAAACGCCTCAAGGGTGGGCATGTACTTGACCATGAACCGTCGATCCTGCCCGATGCTGTTTCCACACATGGGGCTTTTGCCGGCGCCTACCCAGTTCTTCAGAAAATCAATGGTCTCTGCGCTGGCTGCATCTAAGGTGTATTCGCTTGCCCGCACACGATCCACCAAGCCGGAGGCGGTGTGATGCTCCGTGTTCCAATCGTCCATAGCCAGCAAGCGTTCATCGTCAACGTGGATCGCGATGACTGGGCCTTCAGCCAGAGTGTTAAGCTGTGGATCAGTCACTATGGAGGCAATCTCTATAATGGTGTCGACGTCGGGCTCGAGTCCGGTCATTTCCAAATCGACCCAAATGAGATTGTCGTTGTTCATTGACATCAAATTGTCTCTTTTTATATTTTTCGCAACTAACGAGTATTGTCGATCGCAGCGTTATTGCCAGCATTGTTTGCTCAGCAACGCTAAATGACGTGTCAGGTGAGAATAGCTAAGCCATTGAATAGCATTAATTCTATCAAGCATACATCGTGCAACTACCTTGTCGACAGTTTCTCATCTAATGCCTTCATTCGTGGTGTCAGCTCAATATTGTGACTATCTCAGCTCGCGTCATCGCGAATTTTAAGAAAACGGTAGCGGTGCAGGTAGATGGAGAGGCCGCCATTGAACAGGCTTATCCGCTGCGAAGCGTGCCTCTCATGGTGGCAGGCGACAGAATTGAGTGCTTCAGAGATGACGGTCGGCTGCGTGTTCAGACTTTAATACCGCGCCAAACGGTTCTCGAACGAGCAGACCGACATTGGGTGAAGCCGCTGGCGGCCAATTTGACGCATTTGGGAATCGTCTCGGCCAGTCCGCCCGGAATAGATACCTTGCTTATTGATCAGTTTTGTTTGGCGGCTCACCAAGCTGATGTCAATGCCCTCATTATTTTTAATAAGGCTGATCGCATGACCAGCGAAGAGCGGGATGAGGCCGAAAAGCTTATAGCAACCTACAGACAGGTGGGTTACAAAGCGGTGCTCATCGATGCGAAAACGGACAAAGGCATTCAGCCCTTACTCGATGAACTCGACGGTTGTACGTTTACATTGGTAGGTGCAAGTGGCGTCGGTAAGTCGTCCATTATTCAGCGCCTCTTACCTGATAGGGATCTGGTTGTGGGTGCCGTATCAGAAGCGACAGGGCTCGGCTCACATACAACATCAGTCACGTTTTGGTACGACCTGCCCGGTAGTGGCGCCATCATAGATTCCCCGGGTGTCAGGCAATACTCGGTTTCTCATTTCGCAAAGCAAACACTGCGACAGGGTTTCCATGAGCTGGCTCGAGCCGCCGAATCGTGTCGATTCGGCGACTGTTCGCATACGGTTGAACCTGCTTGTGGTGTGCAAGAGGGATTACGCAATGGCGAGATAGCGTCCTGGCGTTACGACAACTATCGAAAGCTTGCCGACATCTGACATATGCCTAAGTTTCGATGGGCGTATCGGTTCGATTGCCCCAATTAGACCATGCACCATCGAGCGCTCTGACATCGCTAAACCCCAGGTTTTTTAACGCCACATACGTCACTGCTGATCGCTGATGAGTCTGGCAATACACAATGACGGTGTCGTCTCGTTTAATACCGGCTTTTTCGAGTTGCGCTTCCAGAATTTCGTCGGGCAACAGGCGACCCTTTTCATCCAGTTGTGAGGTCCACTCAATATGATTGGCGCCGGGAACGTGTCCGCCTCGCGCACTACGGACATCCGTACCGGCAAATTCTCCGGGCGTTCGCACATCCAGAATTTTTACTGAATCTTCATCCAACACTTGCATAAGCTGGTCGGCAGAAATGACGTTATCGCCAATAGGGGACAACACTAAATCGCCGGGAGATACCTCAATTGACTCTGTCGTGACGGGTAGGCCCTGAGACTGCCAATCGTTAAACCCGCCACTTAGCCAACTGCCCACTTCGTATCCGTAGGCGTCCAGAACCCAAACGAGCCGGGCAGCTGCCGTTTCTTTGCCGCCGTCATAGGCAATAATCTGATCGCCCAGGTTGGCCCCGATTTGCGCCAGTAGAGTGTTAACCGCATCGGGTTCCGGCATTAGCCCCCCCATGGGAGGCTCTGCTCGATTCAACAGCGCGGCGTTGCCGCGCACAGCGCCTGGAATGTGGCCGGCCGCATAAGCCTCAGAAGAGCGCAAATCAACGAGACAAATGCGCGCGTCACGCAAAGTAGCCCCTGTTGCGAGCGATTGATTAAGAAGTTCGGCGAGTTCCGAAGCGTTTGTGACAACTGAAAGAGACATGACGAATTTTTCCATCCAATACGATTTTGAGGGATACGCAACATTTTCATAGCGTCAGGCGTGAACTATACCGAGAATTGTTGTCATAGAAGTGACTAGCCCAGTGGGCGCAGCCGGATACATAACTGATATGATTCTCTCTTCGAATACGGTGCCACTTGCAGCACCTCGAATCGCTCGGGGAGCGAAAGCATTGAGTGACAAAGAAATAGATCTGGCGCTCGTACAACGGGTTCAGCGTGGGGACAAGTCGGCCTTCGACCTGTTGGTGCTCAAGTACCAGCATAAGATCGGTCACTTGGTCACACGTTATGTGCACGACGTGCATGAATCTCAGGACGTAACCCAGGAAGCGTTTATAAAAGCTTACCGCGGGTTGAAAAACTTCCGGGGTGACAGCGCGTTCTACACTTGGCTTTATCGCATAGCCATTAATACGGCTAAAAATCACCTGGTTACTCGCAGCCGTAAAATCAGCGACAGCGGAATTGATGCAGCTGATGCAGAACAATTCGAAAGCGGTGTTGCGCTTCGCGAGAACGCCAGTCCGGATCGGGTCATGGCCACTGAGGAAATTGCACGCGTTGTGCAAGAAACCATAGAACTGTTACCTGAAGATTTACGAACGGCCATCACGCTTCGCGAGTTCGACGGTATGTCCTACGAAGAAATTGCCGAAGCTATGGATTGTCCGATAGGAACAGTTCGATCCCGGATATTCCGGGCCCGAGAAGCAATTGATACTAATCTCGAGCCATTGCTCGATGAAAAACGCAGGTAAGGTATGACTAATTCAAATCTTCCACCGATGAACGAAGAAAAACTGTCGCAGTTAATGGACGGCGAGTGGGACGGCTTAAATCCGTCCGATTGTGTCGCCGGAATTTGTGACGATGATGCATTGCGAAGCAAATGGGCTCGTTACCATTTAATTCGTGACGTGATTAACTCAGAACCTGTAGAGGTCGACGACAAACTCGTCTCTAGCATTTGTGCCGCCATCGCTGATGAGCCCACATACAGCAACATAACCCCTTTCGCTGCCTCTGCTGAACAGGCGTCAGCTGATTCTGTCTCCCTTGAAGAATCATCTGCTGCCACTAACGACACCGTTACCGATATCAGTCAAGCCAGAGACAAGTCGCAGGCTGTAAAGAAATCATCCTCTTTCGGAACGGGGCTTACCGGTTTCGCTCTTGCAGCCAGTGTTGCCTTGGTAACCGTTGTTGGTATGAATGTTTATCAGGGGCAGGAATCTCTAGAGTCTGGCAACGTGTCAGTCGCTGTTAATACGCCAGCGCCAGTGGATGCTGTCGATGTATTTTCGCAGCAGGTTGAAGGTGCGCCATTGCCCGAAGTCGAGTTCGTATCCAACACCGGTTCATACTGGGTATCTCCACAAACGTCCGAACGTGTGACTGATGAAAAACGTCTGAACATGTTCTTATCACAGCACCTGGAAAATTCTCCTACAGCTGGCCGGGAAGGAATGTTGTCCTATTCTCGTCTAGTAGGGTATGACGATCGTGCAGAGGAGCAGTAGGAGCAATGAAGTTGCTAGCCGTTAAGCCTGACGCATTACTACGTGCATCCGTCCTAGTGGCCGGGTGTGCGATTGTCAGTGCCTTGCCGATTAGTCAAATTGCATATGCGTCTGATAAAGCCGCTTCGCAATCTCAAGTTATGGATCCGGCGGGCCTGGTCAATGACATGACCATGGCGCTAAAGACTCTCAACTACGAAGGCACCTTTGTACACGTGCAGGGCGGTCATATCACCTCAATGCATATTCTTCATTCCAGCGATGAGCTGGGTGAGCTCGAACGATTGAGCTCGCTGGACGGTGAGGCGAGGGAAGTGATTCGCAACAATGCGTTAGTTACGTGTATCTGGCCAGGCACCCAGTCCGTTGTGGTCAGCAAATCTAAGCCGCGCGATCTACTTCCCAAATTGGATGATTCGCTAACGAGCAGCATGCGTTATGAATTCATGATGGGGAAACCAGATCGTGTCGCAGGCGTCGCCACCCACGTGGTTCATGTAAAACCCACAGATAAGCATCGCTACGGCTACAAGTTTTGGATCGATCAAGACACGAAAATGTTGCTGCGATCCATGCTAATGGATGGCCCTAACACTGTGGTCGAACAAGTCATGTTTACCCAAATTGAATACCCTGATGCCATATCTGCCGACCGGTTTGACGCGTTACCGACAGGGGCGCAGCTGAGCTGGCTAGAACCGACGCGGGCAAAAGCAACCTCAGGTTTACCTAAAGGCTTGGCCGATCAGGAAGACAGAGTTGAATTTGGCAAGTTGCCAATGGGTTATCAGGAAGTCTCAGAAACGTTTACTCCTATGCTCGACGAGGAGAACCCGCTGACTCACGTGATGCTCACCGACGGTATGGCGTCAGTGTCCGTCTATGTTGAGTACTTAAGTAAAGATGAGCACAAAGAATCGTCGAAAGGCCTTTCGAACATGGGTGCTATGAATGCCTATGGCATGAGCCTGGGTCAGGCTTTTGTGACGGCGGTAGGCGAGGTTCCGAGCGAGACAGTCATGGCTATCGCGAAGGCCGTAAAAATTCGTCAGTGAGACGAAAGGCCCGCGTCATTTCCAACGCAGTTGCCTCCGGGCAAGTGCTGGTTGAGGTAGAGGGCGTTAGTGCCTGCCAACGTTGTGCTAATGGACAGGGGTGCGGTGCCGGTATATTCAATCACGGTATTCAAGCCGCTCAAATTGAGTGCCAAACGCCTATTTCGCTAAGCGAAAACCAGCAGGTTGAAATCGAAATTGACGACAGTGGCTCGCAGTGGCTTTGGCTAGTGGCAGGTGCATACGGTCTGCCGTTACTCGGGTTTCTGGGGCTTAGTCTGCTGACATGGTTGAGTGTTAAAGATATCGCTCAACCCACGCTCTTTAGTTTCTCCCTAAGTACAGATGCGCTTGTCGCGCTGGCGGCTTTTGTGGGCCTGTGTGGTGGACTTATTGCATGGCGCACCCTATCTCCGCATGTGTTACCCCGATTCGAAACGGGTCTGTGCATGCAATCTGCACGTATAGTGACTAAGAAGTCTTCCTCTGATGTTACATCTATAAAGGAAAGTCCTGATGATTCTTGAGCGTACCCATAGAGTATCGATGTTGAGTGTTTCTAAGCTGGTCGTAGCGACGCTATTTCTGATGTCGGGATTGGCTCAGGCACAAAGCTCGTTGCCTGACTTTACAAAGCTGGTCAAGAAGAACCATGAGGCGGTGGTCAACATCAGTATTTCTCAGTCGCCCATACAACGCTCTAGACCGGAAATTCCCGGTACTACTGAAGACTCCATAGTCGAGGATCTCATCAAGCGTTTTGAGGAAGAGCGCGCACCTAGCGGACCGGACGAAGGACGCACACAAGGTTCCGGGTTCATCATTTCTGAAGATGGATTTATCCTGACCAACAATCATGTGGTTGAAAATGCTGACAGAGTGACAGTGCGCATGCATGACCGCAGACAACTTAACGCTATCGTTATTGGAACTGATCCGCGTTCAGACGTCGCTCTGCTCAAAGTTGATGCCGTTGATCTACCCGTGGTCAGTATCGGAGACAGCGACAAACTGGAAGTCGGTGAATGGGTACTGGCGATAGGGTCACCCTTTGGTTTTGATTTTTCTGTCACAGCTGGAATCGTCAGTGCGACAGGACGCGCACTACCCAATGAAAGCTACGTACCGTTTATACAAACCGATGTAGCCATCAACCCGGGTAATTCAGGTGGGCCGCTATTTAATTTAGACGGCGACGTCATTGGTATTAACAGCCAGATATACAGCCGAACCGGAAGCTTCATGGGATTGTCTTTTGCCATTCCTATCGAAATGGCAATTGATGTTGCCGAGCAATTGCGCGACACCGGCAAAGTTAGCCGTGGCTGGCTTGGCGTCATTATTCAAGAAGTGACGTTAGAACTGTCAAAGTCGTTTGGTATGGATCGCGCCTATGGTGCGGTGGTCTCAAGAATCCTTCCTAATAGCCCAGCCTCGAATTCAGAGCTGAGAGTTGGTGATGTCATTACACATTTTGATGGTCGCAAGGTTGAGCGATCGTCTTCGCTGCCTCCATTGGTCGGCCGGGTTCGCGCTAATGAAGACGCAACCGTCACAGTGGTGCGTGAAGGAAAGACCGTCGACTTGACCGTGAACATCGGGATGTTGCCTTCCAACGAAGAATTGCGCAGCGGGGCTCCTCGAAAAATTATCAAGCCGATATTCAAGCAGCTTAAATTTTCGGTTAAACCTTTAGATGACAAAACCCGCGAAGAGCTGGGAATCGATAAAGGCGGCGTTCTGGTTGATGAGGTGGAAAAAGATAGCTCTGCCGAAAAAGCCGGTATCCGTATTAATGATGTTATCTCCATGATCGACAACAAGCCTGTCGATTCTGAGAGCGATGTGCAGAAGGTTCTAGACGAGTTGGATGGTCGAGATTCGGTGGCTGTATTGGTCCATCGGCCTGAGGGGCCAGTCTTTCTGGCGCTTAAAATCGACCAGTGAGTACTCAGGCGGTACCGCTAACGTTGCATTATCGTGACGGCTGTCACCTTTGCGAGGATATGGAACAGCAGCTCTTAGAGCTGCTGGAACCGGGTAGTTTTTCGCTGACTCGCATCGATATTGACGACGATCCGGCATTACAAGCTGCTTACAATGTCCGTGTTCCGGTCCTTTCTTGTGGAGAAATAGAGCTCTGTGAACACTTTTTGGATCTGGAGGCCGTGAAAGAGGCGCTTGCAAGCTACAATAGGGGGTCACCGTAAGTGAGCTGATGGATTGCCATCGAGCTCCAGTCCCGCCGAACCCGAACGCATGCAGCAAAACATAAGAAATTTTTCGATTATCGCTCACATCGATCATGGTAAATCCACGATTGCAGATCGATTCATCCAAGTGTGCGGTGGCCTGACCGATCGTGAGATGTCCTCGCAGGTTTTGGACTCCATGGATATCGAGCAGGAGCGTGGAATCACCATCAAGGCTCAGGCTGTATCGTTGGACTATAAGGCCCGCGATGGTGAAACCTACCACCTCAATTTCATCGATACACCCGGGCATGTGGATTTCTCCTACGAGGTCTCCCGTTCTCTCTCTGCGTGTGAAGGCGCTTTGTTGGTGGTCGATGCCTCTCAGGGTGTAGAAGCACAGAGTGTGGCTAACTGCTACACCGCCATCGAGCAAGACTTGGAAGTGCTGCCTGTACTGAATAAAATCGATTTGCCGGCGGCAGACCCCGACAGAGTAGTGGATGAAATCGAAGAGATCATCGGCATTGATGCACACGATGCCATCCACGTCAGCGCTAAGACAGGCGTCGGCATCGAAGATTTACTCGAGCAGTTGGTACAGCAAGTGCCCCCGCCAACGGGTGACTACGATGCACCACCTAAGGCGCTTATCATCGATTCCTGGTTCGATTCCTACGTGGGCGTTGTTACGCTTGTACGTGTCATTGAAGGCACCATAGAGCGACGCTCGAAAATTCAGATCATGTCGACTGGGCGCACCTTCCAGGCGGACGATGTCGGCATCTTCACGCCAAAGCGCAAAACTACCGACCGCTTGGCCGCTGGCGAAGTAGGTTTCATCATTGCCGGTATAAAAGAAATTGAAGCAGCTCGAGTGGGTGACACAATCACTCTGGCAAACCGGCCGGCCGCAGAGCCGCTACCCGGATTTAAAGAAGTACAGCCGCGAGTATTCGCAGGCTTGTTTCCGATTGAAAGCGATGACTACGAAAGCTTTCGAGAAGCGTTATCAAAGCTACGTCTTAACGATGCAGCCCTGCATTTTGAGCCTGAATCTTCTAGCGCCTTGGGTTTTGGTTTTCGGTGTGGATTTCTGGGCATGCTGCATATGGAAATCGTTCAGGAGCGTTTAGAGCGTGAATACAATCTTGATCTGATCTCCACCGCACCAACCGTGGTGTACGAAATTCTCGATACAAAGGGTGATTTAACGTACATCCACAATCCGTCGGAGCTCCCGATGGTCAACGTGATCGCGGAAATCCGCGAGCCGATCATCAAGGCAAACCTGCTGTTGCCACAGGATTACGTCGGAGACGTCATCAAGTTATGTGTGGAGAAACGCGGCGTTCAGGTGAGCATGCAGTACCTTGGTCGCCAAGTGCAAATGACCTACGAGCTGCCCTTGTCTGAAGTTGTATTGGATTTCTTCGACAGGCTTAAGTCGGTCAGTAAGGGGTATGCCTCTTTCGATTACGAATTCAAATGTTTTCAGCAAGCCGATTTGGTGAAGGTCGATATCTTAATTAACGGTGACAAGGTCGATGCACTGGCCTCCATTATTCACAGAGATCGTTCGCAAAGCCGTGGTCGTGAACTGGCAGAGCGTATGAAAGAAATTATCCCTCGCCAGATGTTTGAAATAGCCGTACAGGCGGCGATCGGGTCGCATATCATCGCGCGATCATCTATAAAGGCCTTACGTAAAAACGTCACAGCCAAATGTTATGGCGGTGATGTATCGCGTAAAAGAAAACTGTTGGAAAAGCAGAAAGCGGGTAAGCGCCGCATGAAGCAGGTGGGTAAGGTCGAGATCCCACAGGAAGCATTCTTGGCCGTCTTACAAGTGGACCGTAACTAATGCCTTCAAATTGGGCAGACAAGATCAACTTCCCGCTGTTACTGGTAGTCGCGACTGCGGTCACCGGACTCATCTGGCTGATTGATAGCTTGCTGTTTGCGCCCAAGCGCAAAGCCTCAGTCCGTTCCGAGAATGGTGAACTCCCTATTCTTGTGGAATACGTGCAGTCGTTTTTTCCAGTGCTGCTTTTTGTTCTAGTGCTGCGCTCGTTTCTGTTTGAGCCGTTCAAAATTCCGTCTGGTTCTATGATCCCGACCTTGTTAGTCGGTGACTTTATTCTGGTCAGCAAGTTTAGTTATGGTGTCCGCTTGCCCGTTGTTCACACCAAAATACTGGATACCGGTTCGCCGGAAAGAGGGGACGTAGCTGTATTTCGCTTCCCACAAGATCCCAGGCTCGACTACATCAAACGCGTTATCGGATTACCTGGTGATACGGTCACGTATGAAAACCGGCAGTTCACCGTTAATGGCGAACTCATGGTCACCAATGATCCTCGGCGGTATGTCAGCCCGATTGATGAGCGTGAAGTAACCGGATCGGTTCAACGCACCGAATCTATCAATGGCGCTGAACATGAGATTCTTGAGTTCCCTAATGAGTTTCCTAAACGCTCGGGTACGATAGTGGTCCCAGAGGGGCACTATTTTATGGTAGGTGATAACCGCGATCGAAGTAACGACAGCCGCTTTTGGGGATTTGTCCCTGAAGAAAACCTGGTCGGTGAAGCCAAATACATTTGGATGCACTGGAACGGTGGCGTACTGTGGAGCCGTCTGGCCACGGCTATTAAGTAAATTACAGCTAACAGTAATTTAAGAGATCGATCACAGGTTCGACATTTCCTTCAAGTCGTGAAGCGTTGTAGCTCAGCGTGCGTGGATTTTAGACTCAGGTCTGAGCCGCATCTGACGCTGTAATAGCTGTACGGGCAGCCCGTTTGTTAGCTGACCGTGAAATTCATAGACTTGGGTGGGAGATCATGACAACACGAAAATTCAACAGACCTCAGCGCCAGCGCGGAATCGGCATGGTCAGCGTATTCGTGATGTTATCCATTGGCCTGTTTCTCGGATTATTTGCGCTGAAGATTGTTCCCGAGTACATGGAGAACTGGACGGTTGAGCAGATTGCAGAGGATACTCAGGCTAATCCTGAAATTCTGCAGCAGACGAAGGCCAAGATTTATGATCATATTAATCGAGCCTATCGTCAGAACAACTTGTGGGATCTTACCGCTGAAGACACTATCGTTTTAGAGAAGCAAGGTCGAGGCAAAGGCTACTCCTTGCAAGTGAAGTATGAAAAACGCGTACCGTTTGTCCATAACATTCACCTGATCGCCTCATTCGATAGCTCTGATGGTGAAGAAGTCCCTGCACCGGCAGAGTAGTTCTTCAAAGAAACACTTAGCTTGCTCACGCTGGTAAAGTGTGGGCATGGCAAACCTAAGCACCCTTTGCGAAAAGCTTGATTATCGATTTAACGATGAGGCTCTGCTCATTGAGGCTTTATCGCATCGTTCCAGCGGTGCTGTTAATTACGAACGACTCGAATACCTAGGCGATAGTTTTCTCAACTTCACGATCGCTACTGAGGTATTCCACCACCGTCCCGATGACGATGAAGGTGCACTAAGCCGACTCAGGGCAAGTCTGGTTCGTCAAAGCACTCTGGCTGAAATCGCCCGCGAACTTCAATTAGGTGATTACCTGAACATGGGGGTGGGCGAGCTGCGTAGTGGTGGCTTCAAACGCGATTCCATTCTCTCTGACGTCGTCGAATCCATTATCGGCGCTGTGTTCCTCGATTCAGGCTTTGAGGCCGCCAGGAAGCTGGTATTGCGCCTCTATGGCAATCGAGTGGTCGAGTTGCCGCCATCTGCAGAGCTTAAGGATCCCAAGACTCGCCTGCAGGAATGGCTGCAAGCACAAAGCCTTGACCGACCTGAATACGAAGTCGTTGAAGCAACGGGTAAATCGCACGATATGCGATTTACCGTGGTGTGCTCGCTTAATGCCCTGAACCTGTCTGTGAAATCCACATCCACCAGTCGGCGAAAAGCCGAGCAGGCTGCGGCCGCTTCCATGCTCGAGCGGATCGAGCGGCAAGAGTCGCAGGCATCCGGCTGTGAGTAGTCTCGCTGGGCGCATTACTTCACAGTGATGTGCATTTGAGCGTAACAGCCGGCGTAGAAGCGGGTAGACTTCACGCTATATAACGAATTCAGGCGTATTGATGACTTTTTGCGGTGTGGTATCCATAGCTGGGCGGCCCAATGTGGGTAAGTCCACTTTGCTTAATAATCTTATCGGGCAGAAGCTGAGTATTACGGCGCATAAGCCTCAGACAACGCGGCATAGTATTCACGGCATACAGACTGATGGCGAGCACCAGATTATCTACGTCGATACGCCGGGTATTCACGTCACGGGTACCCAAAAACTCAATCAGGTGTTGAACCGTACAGCGTCGTCGTCTTTGCACGATGTTGATGTGGTTATCCTGCTTTTACAAGCCATGGTTTGGAACGATGATGATCAGCGTGCTTATGACATGGTGAGCCAATCAGGCGTCCCGTTCTTTATTGCTGTTAATAAAATTGACACGATTAAACATAAGCAAGAGCTTCTTCCATTCTTAACTAAAATTCCTCAACATGAACGGTTGCAAGACGTTATGTTGATATCGGCGAGGAAGGGAGCTGGTGTAGATGCTCTGGTTAAGGGTGTAACTAAACTTATTCCCGAGGCGCCCTGGCAGTTCGGTGAAGATGAACTCACCGATCGTTCATCCCGTTTTCTAGCCTCTGAAGCTGTCCGCGAGCAACTAACGCGATTACTATCTGCCGAGTTGCCTTACGCTTTGAGTGTAGAAATTGAAACCTTTGAAGAGAGCCCGGATTTGTTGCGTATAGGTGCGGTTATCTGGGTCGATAAAGCCAGCCAAAAAGGTATCGTCATTGGTAAAGGTGGTGCGCAACTTAAAGAGGTTGGAACGCGATCGCGATCCACATTGGAAACCTTATTCGGCACTAAAGTATTTCTGAAGCTTTGGGTGCGGGTTAAGGAAGGCTGGGCCGATGATGAGCG
>JAHDGK010000092.1 GCA_020627685.1 Granulosicoccus sp.
AGGTTTTCGAGCCTGCACCGTCTGATACGTATTTCGACAATCACATGCACATCGAATTTGACCGTTCAGATGTGATGTACGTGGTAACCGGCTCCGATTCCGGACTACTCATACGGTATATGGCGACAAGGTTAAAAGGCACCGGTACACGTGCCGTTTTTATCGAGCCAGATGATATCTATGAAACCATCATCGCAGAGTGCAGCGATTTCTTGACACAAGACGGTACTCTTTCGGGCAATCCGGATACTAATGTATCGCTCCACTCCCAAAGTCAATGGCAAAAGGAAGTATTCAACGGCGAGGACCGCACGTGGTTTCTAGGCGGAGAGATCGAATTACTGGAATCGCAAGCCTGCCTGACAGACTACAACCAAACCTACCTACCCTTATTTAAAGAAATACGCAGCGCCATAGAAAAAAGACGTTTCGATGTTTCTAACGAGGTAGGCAGTAAAGTATTCGCGCGCACCCAGATTATTAATGCGGCGGATAACCTTATCCCTCTTCAAATAAATACCGAATTTGGAAAGGATCGGACGGCTATCGTACTTGCAGGCGGCCCATCATTAGATACCCATATTGACTGGGTTATTGAGAACCGAGACAAGCTGTTTATTGTTGCAATCTCGCGGTTGTGCAGCAAACTTCAGTCTCTGGACCTTAAGCCCGATATCGTCGTTACCATCGATCCCTACTTCTATTCCTATGACGTCAGCAAGCACGGACTACTTTGGTCAGATGTTCCACTTATTGCCGGCTACCATACAGCACCTCAATTGCTCCAGGAATGGAGAGGACCCAAATTTTTTCTGGGAAAGCGTCTTCCGTGGACCCCCCTAGATAGCGAGTTAGCCAAAAACACCATTCAATGCGGCGGACCAACCGTTGGTCATACGGCAGTGATTGTTGCTTCCCAATTGGGATTTACACAAATTCTGATGACAGGTGTGGACCTTTGTTATTCTGCTGTCAACACACACAGCGTGGACTCTCCCGAAGCTGCGTTTCAGACCTTACCTAGCCTCTATGATGCCCAGGTAGAAACCTACAGCGGCCAGATGGCTGGCACACAGTACCGCATGCAGCGTAGTGTAAAAACCCTAGAAAATTTAGGAAGCGCGATAAACGAATTTGAAGAGGTACTGTTTAATTTAAGCGAACACGCCGTAAAGATTCCTTGTATTCCGTACAAGTCTGTTAATGAGGTTGTCTTAAACCGCTCAAAAGCGGACTTTTCACCTTATGTGCAGCAATACAAGCAATTCGATGTTCGGCAGGATTTAAAAGATCTACTGGCAAGCGCCAAGGTAGCCCGCACCAAATATCATTTCATCAGGCGCTCTTGCCAGCAGGCACTGCAAACGATTGTTCGAATGTATGCACCCAACGAAGTTGAAAAAAGAGGCTTCTATAACGCCAAGCTGGATAAGATTGATCAGCGTATTGAGAAACGTGCAGCTGGCTACATGGCAGCTATTCAGCACTTCCAATCAGACGAAATGACATCAATCCAGAAACCCAGCGGGTTTGATGAAATGAATGAAACCGCTTTAGAGGAATGGATAAGTTCTTACTATACGATCCTTGAAGAAGGCGCGCTCATCCAACTAAAGATGCTTGACGAATTAGAGACCCGGGCTAACCTTCGACTCGATGAAGTGGACAACAGAAAGTCGATTGAAGAACTCATTGAAGCATGGAAAGCCGATCTTACCCCTGGCAGAATATTCTCGGGTTATAGCAATATCGATAGTGAATCTGAAAGCGTCCAGGCGGCACAGAAAGCCTTTCTTGATTCAGTACACGACACGGACACACGCTTATCTAGAAAATTGAAATCGTACAATCTAGATATTGATAATTGCATGCGATCATTAACGTATCTTTACAACATAAAGAACACCACTGACCTACAGAATCTTAGTGACAACCTGGTAAACGCAGAATGGCCAGGCAATGTTCTGAGAGACTTCGCTTTGGGACTGATTGATGACCTCAACTCTGATCACGAACGCGCAGTTGATCAATATCAATCAGTTATCAACAATTGCAGCGATAGGCTAGCGGATCAAACTGACTCGTTGGAATCTATGCAACGAATAATTGAAGAATCACTGGTAAGGATGACGCAAGCGTACCTATCAATGGGCCGGCCTGATGAAGCTTGTTCAACACTCGGTACCTTGTGCGAAATGCTACCTCAGTACATTATGTCTTACGCCAAGTTACTCAACTTGTGTGGACAGACTGATACATCGGTTGAGCTACTGAGCATCTATATTGAGAATTTCCCTGCACATTGGGAAGCCGCTCAGCTTATGTCAGACATACTTTCCAATGCGGGACGAAAAGACGAGGCCGATTTAGCCTTAACATTGAGCTTCAGCATGAAAGCTGCCGGTAAAGAGCCCACTAAAAAGGCCGCTTGAACTACGCGGCTTTTCTCATCTCCAAACATTCATACAAAGCTTCGACCACCCTGTCCTGCTCTTCATCGCTCATTGAACCAAACAGTGGCAGCGTGAGTGTCCGAGCATAGTAGGATTCAGCATTCGGGTAGTCACCTACTCGGTGACCCAGCTCTTGATAATAAGGCTGTGAATGCACCGGTATGTAGTGAACATTGACCCCGATGCCTTGAGCAATCATGGAATGATACAACTGCCGTCTCGCCGTACCTGAGCCTGACGGGTCATTGACTAACACCGGATATAAATGCAACGCGGAATAACTATCGGAAAATTGATGAGGTAGAGTCAGGCTGATAGCCGAGAGCTGCCTGTTATAACGTTCTGCCAGCTCGTGGCGGCGGGCAACATAATCATCTAAGCGTTTCAGTTGGCTTAGACCCAATGCAGCCTGAATGTCCGTTAAGCGATAGTTTAAACCAAGGACACTCTGCTCATATCGCCAAGGCTCCTCCGACTCAACAGAGGATGCAACAAGCTTTTTAACACCATGGGTTCTAAGAAGCTTCATTCTCTCGTACAGATGCGTTTGATTGCTGAGCGCCATGCCCCCCTCACCCGTTGTAATAATTTTTACTGGGTGAAAACTAAGGACACTGATGTCACTGTAAGCACAGTTACCAATAGGCGCGTCTAAATACCTTCCGCCAATAGCATGTGAGGCATCTTCAATAATATGGAAACCATACCGATCCGCTAAGCACTTGATGCTTTTCATATCGCAAGACTGGCCTGCGAAATGTACGGGTATGACAACTTTCGGCAGTGCAGCGCCGCTTGCAGACGCCCGCGCTAATTTTTCTTCAAGTTTCTCAGCACACAAGTTATAGGTCTGAGGATCGACATCGACAAAATCAACGTCAGCACCACATAAACGAGCGCAGTTTGCAGATGCAACAAAGGTATTAGGAGATGTCCAGACCAGATCACCGGGCCCGACATCCAAAGCCAAACAGGCAAGGTGCAATGCAGAGGTTGCGCTATTAACTGCCAAGGCGTGTTTTGCCTCGCAGTATGCCGCTATACCACTTTCAAATCGTTCGACTACCGGCCCTTGCGTAATGAAATCAGACTGCAGTACACGCAAAACTGACTCAACATCAGTATCGGTTATTTCTTGCCGACCATAGGGTAGGTTTTTCAGTGGCTTAGGCAGCATGCTTAAGGGTGTTGCCATATAACCAGAATTGTAAGGCTTCTACATCCATCCAATCGGTGTTTGAATCACTGGTGTACTCGAATCCTTCCGGCACTTTCTGCCCTTCTTTGATTCGTGCCGGGTCCATCGACCAATCATGAATAGCCGGTAGAATTTTGTAATATTGGGCATATTCAAACGTGCTATAGGAATCTTCAACACTAATCATTTGTTCGTGAAGCTTCTCGCCTGGACGAATCCCAACAATATTATGTTTTGCCTGTGGTGCCACAGCTTTAGCAATATCACCAATCGTCATCGACGGGATTTTACGAATGTAAATTTCGCCGCCAACCATATCATCGAAGGCGTTCCACACTGCTTCGACGCTCTGGTTTAACGTAATCATGAACCGCGTCATTCGCGGATCCGTAATGGGTAGCTCGCCAAGTTCTGCTTGCTTTTGAAAAAACGGAATAACAGACCCTCTGGAACACATGACGTTCCCATATCGAACCACCGAGAAACGGGTACCGTTCGCCCCACTATAGGCATTGCCCGACACGAATAATTTATCCGAAGCCAGCTTGGTGGCCCCGTAAAGATTTGCAGGACTACTGGCTTTATCCGTCGATAAGGCAACAACCCTTTTCACTTTTCGATCAATGGCTGCGTCAATGACGTGCATGGCACCGTCAATATTCGTTTTAATGCATTCAAACGGGTTGTATTCAGCCGAAGGAACAATTTTCATCGCGGCGGCATGTACGACGTAGTCGACACCATCCATCGCTCGGTACAACCGATCCTTATCTCGGACATCACCAATGAAGAAACGAATTCGCGGGTCATTGTTGAAGGCTTTCGCCATATCCCACTGTTTCATTTCATCTCTGGAGTAGATGATGATTTTGCGCAGCTCCGTATTATCCAAGGCCTGCCTGACGAAGGCATGACCGAAGGATCCAGTACCGCCAGTGACCAAAATGGTCGAATCTTTAAACACCGTATTTACTCCCTGGATGTGTGACGTATCAGGCAACCTGAGACCGGAATGCGGCCACACAGCAATGACACAAATTTGCAGATACCCATAGACGGTGCATTTAGAGTGCCGTGGCTACATGACGACGCGCACATATAACCTCTCCAGCGTCAAAATTCGGGGGGTTATTTTGATCAATACAACCGTGAGCGTCGCTTTTACTGTGGCTCATTGAGCTGCAACGGTGTATGCTCTCGCCCATCGCACGGTTCTGCAAAGATGAAAAGGGAACGAGGTTGAATGCCTCGGCTGCCCCCGCAACTGTACGTGATGAAACTTTCACTATATCTCACTGGGAAATAACCCCCGGGAAGGGTGTGAAAGACTCGGGTTAAGCCCATCATCACGAGCCAGGAGACCTGCCGTTCGATACCGTATCCACAACCAGGCGGGGTGTCTGGAGGTTGTCGGGGAGCGCACTATTGGGTCACATTTTTCCTGCTCCACCAGCCACCAAAACCCTGTTTGAGCTGTCATTTCAGGGTTAATGCGTGAAGGTTTCCACATCACAATGCGTCGCAACCATTGCCATGATCTTGGCAGGCACCCTTGTGCATGGACAATCGACTGACGCAGGCGATACCCAAGGGGAATCACTGGATACACTCGAAGCAATTGGCACCAGCGGCTACAAAACCGGCGATGTCATCAACGAAGAAAATACGCTAAGAAGCGCGACAATCGATCGAGAAACTCTCACCCGCTATCCCGCCGCCCTGGGGAATTTACTGGCGAAAGAGACCGGCATTCAATCGAGGCAGTCTGGAGGATTTGGCAGTTATTCTTCGGTCAGCATTAGAGCTGCCAGTGCGGCTCAGACCGGTGTTTATCTCGATGGCGTACTTTTGAATTCTGGTGGCAATCCGGTCATAGACCTGTCGACCCTGGAAATTCTCAATTTAGGACAAGTCGATATTTATCGAGGCGGTACACCCTCCCAGTTCGGTCATGGCGCCATAGGTGGAGCGGTAAATCTGGTTACCCTTCAGGCCGACTCAGAACCTGATAGTCGTGTTCGTTTTGAGCTTGGTAGCTTTTCGCAAAAAGGAGTTCAACTTTCGCATCAGTCGAATCATGATGAATGGAATTTCGTCTTCGCGCTTAGTCGTCGTCAAAGCGAGAATGACTTTCGATACTTGAACAACAACGGGACACCACTAAACCCGCAGGACGACGAGTATCAACGCCGTGAAAATTCGCAGGCACAGCGTACATCTGCTTTGCTAAGGATGGGGCATCAGCATAGGGCTGACAGTCGTACCGATATTACCCTGCAAGTATCAGCAAGAGAACTTGGAGTACCCGAGTGGCGCAATATTGCTGACAATGACTCAACGTATGACACCGTATCCGGTCAATTTCAGTTGTCTCATATCATTGACAACATAGGTGGCTGGAACTCACGGCTAACCACCTATATCCACAGCGATAAGAACCACTTCAAGGATCCACGCAGCCAGATTGGTTTAGGTGCTCAGGACACCCTCAACCGAATTCAAACACTGGGAGCAAAGAGTTTTTGGGAGTACCCTCTTGACGCTGGCACGGTAGGATTATCACTCGACTTTCGTCGCGAATCGGTCATCTCTGACGAACGACTCGATGACTCAGCAGACTACGAAGCAGATAGAGACAATTGGTTGGCCACTGCCCAGTACGCTTGGTTCGATTCAACTGATTCCTGGATACTGACCCCGTCTGTTTCCTGGCAGCAGAGCCTGTTTAGTGCTTCACGACGTGTTGGAACCGTACAGCAAGACAACCAGAGCAACGAAACGGAGCTCGGTGCTCAATTGGGTATTGCCTACCAGGCAAGTGATAGCTTGTCATTGAGTGCCAACGCGGGTAGTTATTACCGAAGCCCTTCTTTCGGAGAGCTTTACGGCTCAATCGGGCTTATCCGTGGCAACCCGACGCTCTTGCCGGAAGAAGGTATCAATGCCGACATCGGTATTGATTATGTTCGCGAAAAATTCCAACTTTCTGCTTCTATATTCGCAAGTTTCAGAGACGAACTTATTGTTACCAGCTTCGACTCACGAGGCGTAGGACGACCATTAAATTCCGGCGAAGCTCGGGTATACGGCGTCGAGTTTGGCGGGCTATGGCAGTTGACACCACAAATCTCATTAACAGGCAATCTCACGTTGCAAAAGCCGGAAAGCTTGGACAGGACGTCAGGCTTTTATAAAAAACTGTTGCCCGGAGAAGCACAGCTTGCTTGGTTTACACGTTTGGAATATGCGCAAGCTGATTGGACGGCATGGTACGAGCTCGATATTCAAACCGATAAGTTCTATGACCGCGCGAATATTCTTCCTGCGGCCGACACCACGGTTCAGTCAGTCGGAATGACATGGCAACAGCTTCCCTGGCAGCTCAGCTTTGCTGCGCAAAATTTAAGCGATAAAAATATAGAGGACTTCAATGGTTTCCCGAAGCCCGGCCGCACACTATCTGTAACCGCAA
>JAHDGK010000093.1 GCA_020627685.1 Granulosicoccus sp.
ATCGAACGAAACCTATCCGTGTTCTAACCGACACATATCGTTTACTGGATATGTCATTCTGAGTGCCAGAACAATTTTCACTTACATGGCAGTTGCAAACATTGTCCGATTTGCCAAGTTGATCTGTTATCCGTATCGGTCTTTCTCTCGCTTTGACTGGTGAACATAAAGACCAAATCTAGATACAAACGACCTCTTCGTCCATTACTACCTGAAGGGTCGATCAACAACTAGGTCTTCTTATGTTGGATGTCACATATGTGGGTCAGTCGAGCTGGCCCGCATTACCAACAAGGGGAGATCATGAGAAGGAAGTTATTTTTAGCTATTTCGTCGTTCCTCGGATTAGCGCTGGTGGCGACAGCCTGTTCGAGTAGCGGAACGTCGACTGAGGAGACCAGCGAAACTACTGGGGCTGAAGACGAAACGTCGGTTCAGGCCGCTTCGTCCTATGCTCCCGAGTCGCCTGAATGTATTGCTCCGGCCGATGCCGGTGGCGGTTGGGACTTTACTTGCCGATCGATTGGCGGATTGTTCGAAGACTTGGACCTGGTTGAAAGAAATGTGGTGATCACCAACCAGCCAGGCGGCGGCGGTGGCGTGGCGTTTGCTGATGTTGCCGGGAACCGGAACGCAGAAGACGACCTTGTGATCGCCGCTTCACCAGCTACAGCGATTCGATTTGCTCAGAACCAGTACGAAGGACTCGAAGCCGACGACTTCCGATGGATCGGGGCAATCGCAGCTGACTTTGGGGTAATCGCAGTTTCGTCTGATTCAAAGTATGAAACCCTGGATCAAGTCGTTGAAGATCTAAAGGCCGATCCTAACTCGGTCACATTAGGTGGGGGTTCGCCGATCGGCGGCCAAGACCATTTCAAGATGGTTCTGTTCGCAGACGAAGTAGACGTCGACCCAACAGCTTTGAAGTGGGTTGCATACGACGGTGGAGGGGAAGCACAGAGTGCCCTTCTCGGCGGTGAGATTCAAGTAGCCAGCCTCGATGTTTCTGAATCGATTGGCAACGAAGATATCCGAATCTTGGCAGTCATGTCTGAGGAGCGTGTCCCAGGTCTTGACGACGTACCAACAACCGTCGAATTGGGTTACGAAACGACCTTCCCGATTTGGCGAGGTTTGTTAGCACCTTCAGGCATGTCTGACGAAGCTTATGACTTCTGGGTCGACGCTATCGGTCAGGTCGAAGAGTCTGAGGAGTGGAAGGAAACTCGTGAGGAAAGTGGCCTGTTGGAACTACGACTGACCGGCGAGGAGTTCCAGATCTTCGCTCTCAACGCGGTTGAAGAATTTAGGGCACTCTCTGAACCGTTTGGCCTGGTCGCTGAAAAATGAGCGATTCGGATAGCAGTTTCGCCCCCGGACACAGAGGTGTGTCCGGGGGCGACCCCCCATCGGCCACAGAAGCCGAGGGGGAGTCGGGGAGTCAAGTCTCCGGCAAATGGAACGATCGGATACTGGGTCTAGCGGGGCTTGCCATTTCGGTGGCCTTTGTGGCCGAATCCCGTAGTTTTACCGTGGTCGGAGACTTAGGCGGGCCCGTTGGGCCGTCGACCTTGCCAACGGCTGTCGGTATCTTGTTTGGGGCGATCTCGATCGCTGTGTTTCTCTTGGCGGAGGATGGGCCGAGTTGGCCGACCAAAAGCGCCTGGTGGCAGATATGCCTCGTCATAGTCAGCTCGTACATCTATGGCCAGGTTTTAGAATTTCTTGGTTTCATCGTTGCCAGTACCGCTATGGCGATTGTCGTGGGAGCGCTGTTTCGTGCTCCCATGCAACGGTTGGTCCCGATGGCGTTCGTGTTCTGCGTGGGAATGGCATACGTCTTTAATAATTGGTTGTCGTTGAGCCTGCCTGATGGCTGGTGGGGAGGATTCTAGGTGTTTCTAGCATTTAATTTGCTGGATGGTTTTGCGGCGGCATTGACGCCTACAAACATCGCTTTAGCATTGGTCGGGTGTCTACTAGGGACACTTATCGGGGTCTTACCTGGGATCGGCCCAATCACGGGCGTTGCCATCTTGTTTCCTATCACGCTGACGCTTGGATTAGACGACGCAGCGACTCTCATTTTGTTGGCATCGGTATATTACGGCAGTCAGTACGGTGGGTCTACCACCAGTATTCTGCTGAATGTTCCGGGCGAAGCGTCGTCGGTGGTGACGACGCTCGACGGCTATCAGATGGCAAGGAAAGGCAGAGCCGGACAGGCTTTGGCGATTTCAGCCATCGGGTCGTTCTTTGCAGGTACGGCGTCGGTTATTGGCCTGATGTTGTTCGGGCCGCCCCTTTCTGAAATAACGACCCGGTTTCAGTCACCCGAGAAATTCATGGTCGTTATCTTGGCCTTTGCTACCGTCTCGAGTTTGGCAGGCAGGAGTATCGCCAAAGGTTTGATGGCGGTTGTGTTTGGGGTCGGGTTAGCCATGGTCGGTACCGATCTACAAACCGGGGTTACCCGGTACACGTTTGGAGAGCTGAAACTTCAAGAAGGTATGGACTTTGTGATCATAGCGATCGGCCTGTTCGCCGTGAGCGAGGTCCTTACCCTTCTGGAAGACACGGTGAAAGGCGAGAGCATCGCCTTTCAGAAGGCGGAACGGATTTGGATTACCTTCAGAGAATTTTGGTTCTCGGTTGGTGCTATTCTTCGCGGTAGCGTCATCGGTTTCTTTGTCGGCCTGTTACCAGGAACCGGCGCATCGGTGGCCGGATTCATGTCATACGGTCTGGAGAAGCGACTTTCAGACAAGGAAGGCACGTTCGGCAAAGGAGATATCCGAGGCGTCGCTGCTCCTGAATCTGCGAATAACGCTGCAGCCGGTGGTTCCCTCGTCCCTCTCTTAACGCTGGGGATTCCCGGTTCAGGTACAACGGCAGTTCTCTTAGGAATCTTGATTTCGATGGGGATCCGTCCCGGTTCAGGAAACGTCTTCTCCGACTCTCCTGAACTGATATGGACGCTTATCGCTTCGATGTATGTCGGTAACGTGATGCTGCTTCTTTTGAACTTTCCGCTCGTAAAGCTGTTCGTCAAGATTCTGGCGATTCCAGCTTGGTTCTTGATGCCGTTGATTTTGATCATCTCGTACATCGGCGTCTACTCGGTTAACAACAGCAGTCTGGACATTACGATCATGACCATATTTGGTGTGCTTGGATTCTTGTTTAGGAAACTCCAGGTTCCGTTGGCTCCGATCTTAATGGGTCTCATATTGGGTGATGATTTGGAGCAAAACTTCCGCCGTTCGCTCACAGCGAGTGGGGGTGATTATCTGACCTTTCTCTCCGGGTGGTTAAACCTGAGTATTCTCACAGTGGCTGTCATAGTGCTGTTCCTTCCTCAGATCCTGAGTTTGATTCGCGGTTCGAACGTCAAGGACGAATTCGCAGATTCAGGAGCTGAGGTTTAGCTGCATGTTTCTCTCATTGCTGCTGTCCGTTGGGGCACTCATATTTCTGGTCCTTGCCGCTGATCGCGCCGTCGGCGAAGCTGAATCGGTCGCCGATAAGGTCGGCCTTTCCCCAGTGGTCGTAGGCGCATTGATTATTGGTTTAGGGACGTCTCTCCCCGAAATGGTGGTCAGCGGAATCGCAGCATTCCAACGAGAAACGATCGATCTGGCGATAGGGAATTTCGTCGGATCGAACGCAGCAAACCTAACTTTGGTCCTGGGGACTGGGTCGGTAATAACGACGATTCGTCCGAACCGCTCAGTTTTCAGGACCGAAGGTTTACTTATGCTTTTAGCGACCGTACTTGTGACCGTAATTCTATGGGATAGTCGTTTGGCGCTTTGGGAAAGCGTTATTCTGCTCGTGGCTATGGTGGCGGGAGCTGCAGTAATAGCTAAGGGAAACTCACAACCATCTTTTGAACCGACTAGGACTAAAGAAGGTGTCGCCAAGAGTGTCTTGACTGCTGTTGCAGCCCTGACGGTTGTAGTGGTCAGCGCCCAAGTCTTGGTTATCAGTGTTGTCGACATCGCCGAAGAGATCGGCGTTTCCGAAGCATTTATTGGGTTGACTATCGTCGCCATCGGTACGAGTCTGCCCGAACTTGCAACGACGGTCGCTGCGGCGAGGCAGGGATCGGTCGATCTAATCGTTGGAAACATCTTTGGTTCCAATATTTTCAATAGCTTGGCTGTCGTTGGAATCGCTGGAGTGGTGGGTACGGGCCGGATCGACTCTGATCCCACTACAAGCCTTGCAGTCATGCTGGCGGTAACGGCGGTGGCTCTGATAGCGGGCGCGTTACGTTCAGAATACTCAAAGACGGATGGTCTTGTTCTTCTAGCCGTCTACCCAATAATTCTGCTGTTAGGACACTCTGGGTAGTTCAGTCGACGAGTTTGAATTGATGGCGAGGTCGTCCCGGGCTCCCATAATCGTGTACAAGAGCTGCTCGGTTTTCATCGACCAGGTAACGCAAATACCTGCGAACGCTCACCCGGCTAACCCCAGTCATCTGTGCTACTTCTTCTGCGGTTAGAAGTTCAGAAGATTGCGCCAGTGAGTTCGTCACCAGCCCTAACGTTTCAGCTGATAGACCTTTAGGCAGACCCGTTAGAGGTTGTTCAACACGTTGGAAGATCTGGTCGATCTGTTTTTGGCTGAGATTATCTTCGATCCGTAGCTCGGAACGCCATTGACGATACGAGGTGAGTCGGTCGACCAAGTCTTGTTTTGTGAATGGCTTTACGAGGTAGTGTCGCGCTCAGAGGCTTAGACATCGTCGCACGGTTTGAGCGTCGCGGGCCGCCGTCAAGACGAAACAGTCGACCGACTGTTCTGATTGAAGACGGCCGAGAAGGATCTCGGTTCCCGGTATATCTGGCAGATAGATATCGAGTAAGACGAGATCGGGTCGGAGCTGCCTTGTCATCTCAATAGCCTGTTCGGCGTTCAACGCACTTCCGACGACTTCGAACCCTTCAGTGCCCTCCACAAAACTGCTATGGATTTCGGCAACCCGAAAATCGTCGTCAATGACTAGCACCCTAATGTTGTCTGTCATAGCGATTTGTTGCCGAGCGTGGGTAGTGAAAGTGACACCGAAAAAAGTGTCCCTGAACCGGGATCGGAGTTAACCTGCACTTCACCATTGTATCTATCTATGAGTTCTGACACCAGAGTCAGCCCAAGACCGTCATGGCTCCGCTCGTTTTTTGTGGTAAATCCAGGTGAGAAAATATGTTCGATTATGTCTGTCCCAATTCCATGTCCTGAGTCGGATACATCTATATAGAAGAACTTCTTATCGGACCAAATGCCGACTTCAACTTCGCCTCCACTGGTTCCTATCTCTGTTAAGTGATCGACCGCGTTATCAACCAAATTTCCGACGATGGTGACTAGGTGCCGTGATACGTCGACATCTATCTGTGGTAAGTCCGCTATGTGCGCACGGATTCGGATGTTGCGTTCTGCCGCGATTGCAGCTTTGACGAGAAGTGAGGCGACAATGAGAGTGTCGCCTCCTGTCCGATGTCCGTATAGGTCGGCGATTTCGCGCTGGTTAGTCGAGTAGTCGTCGACCACGTCGAGAACACCCTGGTATTGCTGTAGCTCTATCAACCCTGAGATGGTGTGGAGGTTGTTTGAATGTTCGTGCGCCTGAGATCTAAGAGCGTCGATAGATGTTTGTGCGCTCTCCAGTTCGCTGACGAGCCCACGCAGTTCGGTTCTATCCCTTATGGTAAAGACGGCTCCGAGCTGTTGGTCTCGAACTTCGAATGGAGCACAGGTGACCACTAGGGTTTGGTTATCGACCTGAAATGGTACGTCTACTTGAGGGGTAAGGGACTCGCTAAGTCTCAGTAGGTCTTCGAGGTCGGGGCGGAATCCTAAATGCTGGCCGAGGCTGTCTGAGCCCAGCAGCAGCATAGAGGTAGCTGCTTCGTTTATAAGAGTTATGCGCCCATTGTTATCGACGGCTACGACTCCTTCTTTGAGGGCACGGAGAAGGCCATCACGGTGTTCATAGAGCGAAGCGATTTCTGGTGGTTCGAGTCCGAGTGTTTGTCGACGGATTCTTCTGGCGCCCAACCAAGAGGCGATGGAGGCTGCCCCGAATACCACCGCTGCGGCAGTGCCTTGCCCTATTATGCGGCGTTGAAGGATCGTCGAAATCTCGCCTGTCAGAATTCCGACGGACACGATGCCGACGATCTGCCCATCAGAAGGGTCAGTGATTGGGACCTTGCCCCGGACTGAGGGTCCCAGCGTTCCGGTTTGGATATACCAGTCGGAGATCCCGGCGAGGGCGGGTCCGGGATCGGTCGAAAGTTCTTTTCCGATTCGATCCGGGTTTGGGTGAGAATAGCGCACTCCTTTTGCGTCGGCGACTACTACGAAATCAACGTCGGTCCTAGAACGTATTTCTTCAGCTATTTTTTGAACATCAGGAGAGATGGTGCCGTCAGATACGTGCTGACGGATTGTGGGTACTTCTGCTACCGAAGCCGCTATGGATTGGGCGCGTAAACCGTATTGCTCTTCGAGGGCGTCCTGTTCTGACCGAGCGAAAGATAAGGAAACTATGAGTAGCACAAAGGCGATTATCAGCAGCTGAATAACCATCGCCTGAGATGTCAGTCTTTGGTGCCAACGTACTTTGACCATATGTCCTCATAGTAGAAGTCGGGGATAGACCGACTTCTACTAGTTTAGGCTAGATCAGCGAGGTGTGGGATCTTCCTACAGGTGCGATGGTCTGTATCGGACGGTCGTGCGAGGCCTCACAGAGACCGACAATGACTTCGTCTCATCCCTCCAAAAGTCGGTGGCCTGGGTGCGGGCTATGTCTGGCGAGGAAGTTCAGCGTTTCCCCACCAGACATGCCGATGCTAGGCCGGTACGACAATTACATGTTTAGTAGGGTGAGAGGTGACGTTCTCGTA
>JAHDGK010000046.1 GCA_020627685.1 Granulosicoccus sp.
TGGTAGTGGTCTCTTGGTTGTTGCGATTAAGTGTGGTAACTCAATCTTATCAACCTGAGGCCACCGCCTCAAAATGTGCGAAACTTATCGTACGCTACCCATTTGAAATGCATACATATTCAGCATATCGTTTTCGAAGTATGGTTGAATCTTTCTTTAAGATTTCTGCGTAGTCATTTCAGATTGTATAAGTTGCTGCTCTACATTGTTACTTTACGACGATTTCTGTCAAATTTGCTGAAACCAGTTGAGGGGCGTCGTCCATAACTCGTTCTGCGGACTAGGCTCGCCAGGCCACAATTCTGTCAAGAATCCTAAATGCACACGCTTAGAGTGACCAGAATTAGTCTCTATGACAAGCGCCACACTACGGCAATTGCCAGCCACGCTGCGGGATCTGAGCAGCCCACCGCAGGGCCAAATTATCGATCCTAAATTTTCATGACCAACAAGTCTTCACTGTTGCTGCATAGGTGAAACGTATGAATTGACTGCTCGCTGATCGCCTTTCCCGTTACGATGCTTATTATGATTTTATAAGCAGTAGAGTCGGTGAATTGAGCATATTGAAAGCCATGCATATTTCGGCATGAATATTTATAACGAGTCGTCTTGAAAAATTAAACAAAAATTGTCGAACTTTTGATGAATAGAGTTCACACACATACTGTGAAGATAAGCATTCACCGATTTTTAAATCCAACGCAAAATAAGATCACCGAAAAAGGAAAATTTGATTATGCAAATTAGTAGCCCGCCGCGCACAACGCCTAACCCGATAACACAGGGTCAACTCTCTTCTCATAACCCCAATGTCCAAGCTAATCAAGGTGGAGGTGCTGATCAAGCTATTTCAATATCCGGTAGCGAATCAGCAAGTTTAGGGAATGTATTCAAGTCTATCGGGGATGCCCTCCAACAAAGATCTGAGTCCGCCAATTCAGATACAGTCAATAGTCAACAAGCAGTAATGGAGAAAATTCTTTCGATGTTGAAAGGAATTGTCTCCATGTTAAATGGAGGTGAGAAAAAGGTCGCTGAAGGTGGTCCTCAAAGCCCTAGTGAACCCGCAAAATTTGGTAATGATTCTGTTGAGGGAGTTGGTGGGCCATCTCAATCTAGTGATGGTCCTGCTCGTAATAGTGGTGGATCTCCTCAATCCGCCAGTGGCAGCCAGCCGAGCAGAATGGATGATCTAAAAGAAACGCTTGCAAAAATATTTGGTGGAGGTCAGAAGGGAGAAGAGATGGCTAACATGTTTGAACAGTTGATGAAAATGCTCGGTATAGACAAGGTGGATTCAGCAGAAGACATTGCCCCTTCCGGCGGAGCTTCGTCCTCTAAGCCTTCCGCGGTTTCTGAGGTGGTAGATCAAACTAATCCCAGCGTTGCCGGTCAGTCCAAGGACGGTGTAAGCAATGGCAACGTTTCAATGCCGCAGCAGATACTAGCTGCTCTGGGGGCGGTTATAACGGCGATAAGCGGTGCGCTGAATGTCAAAAGCAATAGAGCTTAAAATTCAGAACGGTAAAAAATATATAAGTACAGGCTTAGCTTGTGGCCATGCTTGATTATTCGTGTTGGCAGCATACTAGGGAGAATGGGGGGGTTACCGATTTTGGTAAATGTGCGATTTTTATTAAAATCTAAAAGGTAATCCTCACGAATCACGGTGCCAAGGAAGCAGTACGAGTAAAGGTAGTGCGCAACCTCGTCTTTATAGCTCAGCTTTACTGCGAACTTGCTCAACACAAGGTTAGAACCCCGTGCCCTCCATCCATCAATTTGTTGGTTGCTGGCCGTCCGCAAAGGTGATGTTATAGTCGTAACCTTCTGCTGTTGACGTGCAAATCACTAGTTATTCATTCAATCGCTAAAAGGCGGTGCACAAGTAGTTGGTTTGTGCGCGACGAGGTGCTTACAAACCTGGTTTAAATATCTGTTTCATCAAAACTGACATTCTAGAATCGAATTGACATGACTGAGAAGATTAGCTGCACAACCATGAGACTTTCAAGCAGGTTAAAGTATTCTATATGACGCTCTTCGGCGTCAAAAGAGTAGGCCGGGTATATTCGTTGTCTCCCAACATTGTCTCTATAAGGGGAGGTTCGAGTTAGTTTGGATAATTAAAAATAATTCTGAACTAAATTTGTGGCATTTTCACTTAACCGGACATGCAGATGCTGAGTATAAGGCAACACATGCTCACAGTAATATATACATAGAAGAAAAGCAGAATTAAGATAGCAATGCATCCAACAAAATACAAATCCAACAATAGTCTGAGAATCTCCTCTCAGCCTATGGTTAAGAGCAATACTAGCTTTTCTGCAAGTACAAAATCGGGTACCCCAGCCGAAGTCTCTCGAGAAAACGTAAGTCAAGACAAGGTGAATACAGGTTCACTAAAAGAGATAAGCAATAACAAAGAGGATGCATTTAGGTCGGCCAGCTCCATTGCAAATCGGATTGCCCCCAGTAAAATTAGTCCAGTGGGAGCTTTGTCAGCTGCGTTATTGGAAACGGTTAATGGAATTGGAAAGAAGTTCCGCTTGTCGGCGAAATCATCGCTCGATATGGTTTTGGTTGCATCGACCATAGGCGTGAGAAGAATTAATAATATCCAATCTCATCGACATCTTGAAACGTATGGGAAAAAGCTTGCTTCGGGGTCAATATTACCAATTGCCGCTAAATCAAAAAGAATCATTGCTTCATCTGAAAATTTAGTGGCTGAAAACGCAGTAAAGCTTGAAAGCGTAGCGAGAAAAGTACGAAGTGCAAAGTTGACTCATACGTTGAGCTTTGCAGTTACTAATTCTGCAGGTGAGATTTCGGATATTGTTACTCGGTTGCATCAAAAAGCCATAAAAACTGCCACTCAAATAAGCAGCCAATTCACTGATATCTTGGCGGGCTCGTTACATAAAACATTTAGTGATTCATCAGCTGGGCTGATGACACGGATTGCGAATACTGTAACTGAGGCAGGAACCATGCTAGAGAATATTGGTAGAAATATGCATAGAGATGGCACAACCAATATTTCACATAGTACAAGAAATAATACCTCATAGTGAACACTTAGCCCTAATGAAATTGGCGACATCATATTTTTATATTGCAGTTAGGCGTGGGTGAAGTAGTGCGACTGACTCCATAAGTGTGAGATTGAGATCAATTAAACCACGATAAGGGAATATTCTGAATGGGAATATCACAATGACTACTAACTTTCAAAAGTATCTAGATAATAACTATCGAGAAAAGAGTGACAACTGGAAGAAGGAGCTTAGTAAGCTCGATTTGACTGGTGATTTCAATGTGGCGGATGCAGAAGATTTCTTCAAAACTGTTACAGAAAAAAGTGTAGCCAACTGGGCAGTCTCTCTAGAGATAAAAACTCGTCATGCAGCGTTGAAGAAGATTATTGATAGTGTTTGAGCAGCGGACCATAACAGGGGCGATCAACAATGACAAAACCCACACCCGATGGAGAGTTGCTATTGGTCTCGCTCTATTTATTTCCAGCCATACCGCTATAGGAAACTCTCTGATACCTGATATATGGAAGAACAGCGAGTTCGCTGTGCAATGTACTACTGGCAAAATGGTAGATGTTCTTTTAGATTTTTCAGCGACATTCTCTGTGGATCTCTACAATAATGTTGTTTTAGAGAGTGAGTGCACTGGTTGGTTGAAGTATGAGAATGCTGTAAGTTTCTTGGATTCATTAGCTTACTCGCACCAATTAGACTGGTACTATTTTAACAGTGGTTTGTATATTAGTGAGAAGCGTAAGAACGAGGTGGTCAGGTTAAAGGTTGATGTTGACTACTATCAAGCGTTGAAGGACATTGGGCTAATCAATAAAAAGTTTGGCTGGGGTTATTTAGAGAATGAAGGCGTAGCAATAGTTTCTGGCCCGGTTACATACATAGAAAAAATAAGAGAATATACGGGGCAACTAAAAAAGAAGTCGGCAGTTAGTCCTACGATGCCGAAGCAAAAGCAGGGAGCTTCGGAAGTCCCGTTGGCTAACGTGTATGTTCTACCCGTATTACACGCATCTGTCATAGATCGGGTGGTCGAGATCCGTAACAAAGAAGTAGTGATTCCAGGCATTGTGACAATTTTACGTAGCGTCATTAATGAATCCGACAGTCTCACCGCAAAGACTCAAACAGGAAAAAGAGGTGTGGGCGAGCTCCTCGAAATTAGCAAAAAAGTTAAAGAAACATCATCAATAAGTGCAGATGTCAGAACAAATTCTATAGTTATTAGCTCTGCAAACAGGCCTAGAGAGTATTATGAATCTATTGTTTCAGAGTTAGATAAAGAGCAAAAACTGATAGAAATTGATGTCATGATTGTAGATATCAACCGAGAGAGACTATATGAAATTGGGGTGAAATACGGATCCCAAACGTTCAGAGGTGGAAGCAGCGGTTTTATTGATAATCTAGGAGGTGGAGTAGGAAACGTAGCCGCTAACATTAACATTGGCAACTTTGCCAGGTTCTACGCAGAGTTGAAATTATTGGAAGGGCATGGTGATGCGAATATTATCACCAACACCTCCATTTTGACGATGGAGAATCGGCCAGCTGTATTTGACTTAAGTAAAACATTTTTTATTGAGTCCATTGGAGAAAGTGTGGTGAGTGTCGAGCCGATTACGACGGGAACTCTTTTGAACATAACACCACAGTCTTTAGGCAATGGAGAGTTGGGGAAAGTCAAATTACTAATTGATATAGAAGACGGTAAGATTCTACACGACACAGTTGGAACCCTTCCAATAGTTGACCGTTCGTATATTAATACCAAAGCAATGATCAACGTTAACAGTTCGTTGATCATTGGTGGGCATCACCTGAAGTCTGAAGAAAAGAGCCGCTCATCCGTGCCGTTTCTTGGAAGCTTACCTATCGTAAATAATTTATTTAAATCAAGATCGCAGAGACGTCAGGATCATGAACGTATTTTTATAATTACCCCAAGACTCTCAGGAAATTACGTAAACACGGAGGATCCTCTCCAGAAAATCACAATGCTACCTAATCTACAGGTTTTTGATCTGGAGGATGAGATGAAGAGACGTTTACGTGATTCGAGTGAATGGTATGTTCAAAAGAGTATGGAAATATTCAAACTTGTTTTAGAAAATACGAATATCAATACTGTGGCGACGAGTAAGTATCTACTGTTAAAACCCCCATTAAGTTGTTCACAAAGTGGAATTTCGTTCAACTTTTTAAATCAGATTGTTTACAAGGATAGCGGTGTTTCAGTTTATTCAGTAGAGCTAACTAATAATACAACTCGCACTGTTGCAGTGCCGGAAAACTCATGTAGCGGCTCTGGCTTAATAGCCACTGCTCATACTGGTAAACGATCTCTTGGTGCCGGGTCAAAGTCACATATGCTGATCGCAGTAGATTCTACCAAGGCCAAACAAAAATAGAAGGAACGAACATGTTCAAATGCAAATTATTAGCGTTTTTACTACTACCATCTCTTGTTTCGTGCGTTTCAAATAATGCGGCGAGCCGCACACTAAAATCTGTAAATGGTGACGGTGAAATCGTTGCAGAAAGCTCTGCAGAACCCAAGTACGTATATATATGGGTTTCTAATGCTTATTCTGGTCATATGAATGAGCATGAAAAACACCAGCTACTTATCATTAATGAAAAAAATGAAAAGCAGCGTTCGAAATGAGTATCAACTCTATTGGTTCGAAGCAGCTTCCCAACAACACTCGGCAACAAGTTGCTCAAATCGAACCAGAGAATAAGAGAACAATTCCAATTGGAAGCCAAATGAGTAGTAGTGCTGAGGAGCTCGCGATTGCGAATAGCACCAACCGAAAGGTTGGAAGCAAAGGGAAAAAACCCGGCAGCCTGGATACTAGTCCCAAAAATAAGAGAATCAAAGCATTGCAAGCTATTCAATCGACAAACGGAATCAATCTCGATGCCAAGATTCTCAGTCAATTGCGTGCAAAAATTTTAGATGTCGTGTCAAGCGGAGGCGATTTGTCAGAAGAAATATACACTTCAGATAGCTATGATTCAGTGCTAATGTTTGGCTCTTTGACTGACCTTATTAGTGATTCAGAAATCTCGAAGTCTGACAGAAATTATCTTCAGGAAATGAGAGACGCTTTGATAAGTAAGAACAGTGAGACAATTCAATCGTGGGTTAATACAAGTAAAACTGTTGCTGACAATGTTTCGGACAATTCATTGTCTGTTGGTTTGCAACGGTTGCTTTCAGTCTCCAGTGAAAAAGCCAATTCGTTGATGACGATACTGAACGAATTAGTTAATTTGGGTGGTGCAGAGAATTCAAATGAGCTTTACGACACTTACTATAAAGCACTAGTTAAAGATTTTGAAAGTCCCGTGCCTTCCACAGATGTGAGCTACCTATTCGATACGTTGTCTAGGATGTCCACGCTACAATCGATTGGTAGTATGCTCCAACAGTCTGAAGCTCACCTAGATAGTCTTAAGGTGCGATATGAACTATCAGGTAAAACGAGTCAGGACTACCTACAGTCGATTCTAGGACTGGGGAGCAATTTATCTGTTGAAAATGTAGAAATAAGCTCTGCTAGGTTTTTGGGGTTTGGTGAATCCGAGAAGTATGCATATATTGATTCGGCTGTGGCTATGTTTCGTGTCTTGCCAGCAAGGATATGGACTAACGATGACGAAAGAATCGATTCAATAGCCCAATTGCAAAATATACGATCTCAATTCGTCAATCCCCCTCCCTATGAAGAAAGTGTTGCGAAAATGAAGTTAACGGACATTATAAATCGTACTGTTCAATAGGATTTAAGCAAAATATATCACTTTGCACATTTAAGGCATGTAGTTCTGCTTTGATTTTTCAGATTCCACTATATTTTTATTATTAAAACGACTGTTCAATACAACTATAAAGATTTGAATTAGATGGTGGAGATTTTACGAGCTATTAGTTTACTGATAGCAAAAAGAACGGATGCAATTCTTGCCATGGCTGTCGTAGGCATCGTTTTTATGATGATCCTACCGTTGCCAACCTGGGTTGTAGATATTCTACTCGCTATTAACATTAGCGTATCTTCATTGATGATTGTGTTAGCTCTTTACATGCCGGGACCATTAGCATTTTCTACGTTTCCGGCATTTTTACTTATCACTACTTTGTTTAGGCTAGGTCTGTCCATTACTACTACGCGACTTATCCTGCTTCAAGGAGACGCTGGTGAAATAGTCGAGGCGTTCGGAAACTTTGTAGTGGGTGGCAATCTGGTTGTCGGTATCGTCATATTTTTAATCCTGCTAATTGTAAATTTTTTGGTTATAACCAAAGGCTCTGAACGCGTAGCCGAGGTGTCGGCACGCTTTACGCTAGATGCAATGCCCGGCAAGCAGATGTCCATCGACAGCGACCTTAGAGGTGGTTTGATTGACGGCGTAACTGCCCAAAATAAGCGCAAATCTTTAGCGAAAGAAAGCCAGCTTTTCGGAGCAATGGATGGCGCGATGAAATTTGTAAAAGGTGATGCGATTGCTGGAATCATAATTGTACTAGTAAATATTATAGGCGGTTACTCCATAGGTACATTGCAGCAAGGATTGCCAGGCAATGAAGCGTTACAGCTGTACGCAATTCTTACCATCGGTGATGGGCTGGTGGCCCAAATACCCACTTTGCTAATCGCATTGAGCGCTGGGATGATAATCACGCGTGTGAAAGATGATGTGCTTGATAAGACCAACGTCGGACAAGAAATGGCGGAACAATTAACAAGCGAGCCTAAGGCCTGGGTCATCGCCTCCGTTGTTCTTCTGATATTCGCAGTGATACCCGGAATGCCCACCAGGGCCTTTATTTTTATCGCAATAATATTTCTCTCCGTCGGGTTTATAAAGATATTTATACGGAAATCTGATTCCAGAAAGCAGACCACATTAGAAAATGAAGACAAAATATCAAACGGTACCAGTGACGTGGCCACATTCGAAGTCTACGAACCTTTGACCATGGTTGTTAACACAGAATTTTATGGAACTAAATATTTTGAGGAATTAACGAGATGCTTGCGGAAGCAGCGTAATAATTTAGTTGCAAACTATGGTTTCATACTGCCAGCCATAACGTTTGAAGTTCGGTCTGATGTGCCAGTCGACAATTTTCAATTCAGATTGTACGAAGTCATTGGGGTTAATTGCACGGTGGCGGAGAATAGTGTTGCCGTAGCTGCGAAAGAACAGAGTAAAATCGAACGCTTGGGGATCGAGTACGCAGCTGGAGGCACAGAAAGAGAAGAGTCTGATTTGCTCTGGATCGACAGTAGGTATGAGAATATGCTGAACGAAAATGAAGTGGTGTTTGAGAGTAGCATGAACATCATCGGTAACAAGGTTAAGCTCTTATTAAGAAAAGAGGGGTACCAGTTTGTTGGTGTCGATGAGGCTAAAAAAATCATAGATTGGATTGGTATGAAAAGTCCAGAATTAACGAAAGAAATCGAGCGAATACTACCGATCGCCAAGCTCAGTGAAATATTTCGAAGCTTGGTTAAGGAGTCGGTTTCGTTAAGATCCTTGAAAAAAATTGTGGAGCTTATAGTTAAGCATGGTGAGTCAGAACGCGATATCCCTATGCTCACAGAGCTGGTACGTATTGGGCTAAGGGATCAGATATGCACGCAGATAACTATGGGACACGATCTTTCCGTTTGCTTGCTTGATGGAGCTTTCGAAAATTCTCTTAGAGAATCGCTTCGTAAAACTGCGACAGGCGGGTTTCTAGAGATTTCTGATGAAGATAGGCGATCACTAGTGGATCGAGTCATAGACACATGCAAGGAGAATCTTTCAAATAAGTCACCAATTGCACTTGTTGTTTCTCAAGACATTAGGCCTTATATCAGAGCTCTTTTAGCTGAGGACGTGTTTGAACTCCCTGTTCTGTCATATACGGAATTGTCACCGCGAATAAACGTAGTGCCGATAGCTCGATTAGCCAACGTTTAGTTCTTGTACTGAAAGCGTTCGTTTGTAAGCGATTCCAAAAAGACATTTCATAGCTGATCTGTAGCTCTCGATAACATGTGTCTATGCATCCTACTGCGCAGTCTTACGTCAAAGAAAACGCTACCTGAGTATGCTGTTAACTGAGCTGTTCCGCAATCTACAGCCTTTCAGATGTGGAGGCGTGGCATTAGGGTAGAGTGTGATGTCCGCAGAGGCTAGCAGACCCCCGCGTTATATTTAGTGCCGTGAAAACCATGTTGGATAATGCCCCGCCAAGTACGGGGCACTTTCTAAGACTGTCACCAGCGATTCGAAAGATTCTAACTAGTTAGGTTGAGCCGGAACCTTTTTTAAGAAATCTCCACTGATGCTAGGTCGTTACACAAGTGGCCCATAATGAAAGAGTTGAGAATATTAAACGGCCCTAGTGCCGGTTCTTCATTTGCATTGTTTGAGAGAAAGCTATGCATGGGCAAAGCTGCTGGTTGTACGGTGCTCTTAACTAGGAGGGATGCAGCCGACTATCACGCTCAGGTCATCCTAGATGAGAATGGGCAGGCCTCTATTTTGCCTAGGGGTGGAAGTGTGTATGACTACAAGGGAGTTGAACTATCACATGAGTTGGCATTGGATAGTCAAACACCTTTCTATATATGTAACACGTGGTATGTCGTCCAGAGCGAAGACGAGGCGTGGCCAGTAAGACTGCCGGTTGATCCGGCTGTGTCTGTGAGTAATAAAGGGTCAAATGTCGCTAGGAGAAAAGGAATAGCAAAAAGGGCTCTTCTGTATCTTACGCTTGTATCGACGGTGTTTATTAGTGTTAGTAACTTTGCTTATTCTTCGAAAATTGATAAAGCCTATGAAGCACGGGAGAAGCTGGCACAGCAAGGGGTGGAAACTTATAAATTTAGAGAGGCAGAGTTAGTAAAAGCAGAATCTATAGTCCGTAAAATGCTTGAAGAGCGAGAGATTTATGGGGTTGACGTATTCAGTAGTGACTTTCGGTTATATGTTTCTGGCACAGTAAGCTCGGTAAAGCGACAGCTTCTGTCACGTATGGTATCTCGATACAACCGTGATTACGGAGAGTTCGAACTAATCAATCAGGCCTCTGAGATAGTTGCAACTGTGCCGTTAAACTTATCATCAGTGGTTTCAGGCACTCGAGGCAGAATCGTCACGACAGATGGTGAGGTCGTATTGATTGGTCAGACTATTGATGGGTATTTGCTGATGGATATTTCAGTCGATACGATTTCTCTTAGAAAAGGTGATGAAAATCTGGAGATAAAGTGGTAGGCCATACGCAAGAATTTGGTGATTACTATGGCTCAGATTTGGACCGTGAGCTAAGTGCCAGGTTAAATTCCGTTACGCTAAGCACGCTCAGTGGGTTGGTTAGTAAGGTTTCTGGAACTCAGATTAGTGCAACTTTCCCTGGGGCAAGAATAGGAGACCTTTGTGAGATAGCGAGTGCAGTGTCGAAGGAATCAATATTGGCAGAGGTTGTCGGGTTTGATAGTTCAGGCTCTGTCTTGGCAGCTCTCAACTCACCTGAAGGGGTTGCGTACGGTGATCTAATCGTTCCTCTTTATATTAAACACAAAATAAATGTCGAAGATGATGTCTATGGAAGAGTTTATGACGGCATGGGAAGGTTGCTAGAGTCAGGCAAGGGCGGGATTTTTGCCCGTAGTCGCGTGACTGGTAGCAGTCAGAAGAACGTTATTTCAGATGCCGTTCCAGCGAACAGCAAGCCGAGAATCGACACGCCTTTACTAACTGGAATTAAGGTTATAGATAGCTTGCTAACGATTGGTGAGGGCCAGCGCATCGGACTCTTTGCTGGCGCAGGCTGTGGGAAGACCACAATGCTGGCGTCTTTGGCTAGAGGTTGTAATGCGGATGCCACTATATTCTGTCTTGTCGGAGAGCGCGGTAGAGAGCTTAAAGAGTTCCTCGACCATGAGCTCGATGATGAGTTGAAGGCTAGGTCTATATTAGTCTGTGCAACATCAGATCGTAGTTCAATGGAGCGATCACGTGCGGCATTTACAGCTACTGCCATTGCTGAAGCGTTGAGGGACCAAGGCAAGAAGGTTTTACTATTAATCGATTCTTTGACACGTTTTGCAAGAGCTCAGCGAGAGATCGGATTAGCTGCGGGTGAGCCTTCGGCCAAGGGAGGGTTCCCGCCTTCTGTCTACGCCATGTTGCCTCGGCTCATAGAAAGGGCTGGTAAAACAAACAAAGGCTCAATTACAGCAATCTATACGTTATTGCTCGAAGGTGACTCGATGAAGGATCCGATTGGTGATGAAGCTAAGTCTCTGTTAGATGGGCATATCGTTCTATCTCGAAAGTTAGCCGAAAAAGGTCAATACCCTGCAGTGGACGTATTGCAAAGTCTTAGTAGGACCATGGTTAATGTCGTAAGCGAAGAGCAGATGACACATGCATCCACGATTCGCGAACTGCTGTCACGCTTTAATGAAATGGAGCTATTGATACGTTTGGGTGAATACACAAGAGGACAAAATGACATTATTGACTGGGCAATTGACAATAACCCCAGAATTAATGAATTTCTAAAGCAGGGGACTCGCCAAAATTTTTCCTTCGATGAAGTTCTTGAAAGTTTGAAAAGATTAGCGACTAGATGATTTATTAATGGAAGATGACGACGCAGATGTTGATGTTGATGTAATTAGTCAAGTAGATATGCTTATCACCATTAGGAGGAATTCTGCAGATAAACTGCAATCTGAGTACACAAATAATATTGGTAGGTTGAAAGTGATAAGTGAACGAAGAAACGAATTAGAAGAGCTATATAAAAAAGCAGTTATTTCAACAAATGAAAAAAAAAATGACCTCGAAAATAATGCCCTAAATAGCATTCTCTCTGTCAATGCTCTTAACAGCTGGTTTGCGAATGAGTGTGATCTTAATAAGAATTTAGTGCAAAAGAAGAACGAATGGAGGGCAAGCGAAGTTGACTTCGAAGAACAAGAAAACAACTGTCGGGAAAAGAAAGTATTGCTAAGTAAGGCCCAGAAGAAGCTTGAAAAAATCAATATTCTTCATGCGGAAATACTCAATGCAGAATAATATTGAAGGAGTGTTTCGGAATAAACCGAAAACAGATGGTGAGTTTGAAGAGCCATTGACGATCCACAATAGTTTTGTATATATGTTTTCCAATTTGATGTCTATCAATGCCGCTCTCAAAAATAAAGCTGTGTCGAATTCAATAAGATATGAGGTTTTTAAGTCAGTCGATAGCTCGGGTTTAAAAAATGATGTCGACGTTGATATGTTTATCAGTGGATTTATAGATAAACAAAAACAGGGTTTAGAAAGGTTTACGATTTTCCTTCCTGGTCAGTTACCTATTAATGTAAGGATGCATACTAGTAACAGCCACCACGTGGTTTATTTGGACACTAAGTCCATTGAGATGCGTTGTTTGCTAAGGAGAAATAAGGAAAAGATGGAGCAAACTGTAAAAGAGCAAGCAGGGAAAAGAACATATATGAAGGTTTCAGGTGGATAACTTGAATGAGTACAAGTTTGTATGTGACGAGTATGTTGTATCCGCGTCAACCGCTGAGCAAAGTAAGTTAGAAAAATTTTTTGCGTTGCATAGTTGGAGATTCCCGCTTGATCCTCAATTGCCAAATACGGTTCTTACGCTGGATTCAAAACTGTCTTCGTTAACGCCTATGAAAGAACTTGAATCAGGGGTTTATTTTGAAACTGATATTGGACCTTGCTATCTATCTAATGGACGTTCCATCATGGAGGGATTGTTGGGTGTATGTATATACGGAGAGGATGATCAGAGTATTGCTACAGATATTAATTGCAATATCTATCGGTTCCCAGAAGTAATGAAAAGTATTTTTGGTAAGCCTATAGTCGTTCGCGAGTATGAGGCGGAGCGTTTAGATTGGTTTAGTGCGCGTTTAAGAATAGAGTCAGAGGACTTTGGTATAAGTAGTTCTATTATCGCGCCTTACATGTTCTGGAGCCAGCTAATCAGTAGATCGTCCGAATATAGATCGGACAATAGAATTGGGGCGGTAGGGGGGGGCACAGATATACCGATAGGGCAAAAAATTTCCTTGGGACAAGCAATCATAACTACTGACCAACTATCATGTTTGGCTGTAGGAGACATAGTCCGTCTGGATAGAACATTCATTGATAGAGCTGGTATCGGAGAGTTGGAGATAGGTGATAAGCAACTTACATATAGCTGTGTATTTAGTTCGAAAGACGCATTTATTCAAGTTATGGGTATAAAGGATATCGGGTATTTATAGTTTTTCGTTTTAAAGCAAATTAAAAATGCTCACAGTTGAGCTGCAAGTATGAATGAGGAAAGGCTATGTCTTTTAACGACGAGAACGAGAGTTTTAATTGGGATGAAGTTGACGCGGGCTGTACGTCTCGTGATTCTGTTTCTCTTGACGCCCTTGATGACACTCAAGAGCTAGAAGAATTTAATGAGCTGTATGCCGACGACAATGAGGGCGTAATGGGGGTCGGTCCGATCAGTGCTGATGCGGTTGAGCCAGGCCGACTGGGGGAAAAAAAAAGTTGGTGTGGTGAAGAGGTTGCCGATCTAGCTGAAAGCATGGCTGTATTTAACGCTGAAATACATTCATCATCAGAGCCGATTGAGCAAGGAAACATCGATCAAATATTACATAGGGTTGAGTTTCATATCGGGTCATGCAGTATATCAAGGGGCAATTTAAATATTTTAAAAGAGGGTGATCTTGTTAAGCTAAACAGCAATTACTACAAAAGTGTCAGTGTTCGTGTTGGCGAAATTGAGATAGGTGTAGGCGAAGTAGTAAAGGTGGATGATGACCTTGCTATTCGTATTAAGCAGATTAGGAAAAGATGATGCCACAGTTTGATCTCATCACAATGGTGACGCTGTTTGTTGCCATGGCATTGATTCCTCTGTTGTTAATGATCTCTACCTGTTTTCTTAAAATCGCGGTAGTACTTGTTATAGTTAAAAATGCACTTGGAGTTCAACAAGTACCCCCTACTATGGCTGTGTATGGAATCGCACTCGCGCTGACGTTATACATCATGGCGCCAGTCTTCTTGGACGTAAAGATAAATTTAGAAGCGCTGGGCGTCTTCAATAACAGCTCTGGTCAGCTATCAGAGATTATTAACGTTAGTTTGCCGCCTATGACTGAGTTTATGAGCCGGCACACAGATCCCACTGTTAAGGAGATGTTGACAGGTACAACTCAGCATATTTGGAGCTCTACGAGACAAGATATGGGTAAGAACGCTGAGATATTGCTGGTTATCCCATCTTTTGTAGTATCAGAAATTCAAGCTGGTTTTAAAATTGGATTTTTGATCTACTTGCCGTTTATCGTTATTGATCTACTTGTTTCAAATCTTCTATTAGCACTTGGTATGCAGATGGTATCGCCTATGACGATATCTATGCCGCTCAAAATACTCTTATTTGTAGTGGCAGATGGATGGCAGAAGCTACTCCAGAGTCTCATCCTTACATACGCTCATTAGCTGATATGACTGAGATATTCGCACTATTTAAGGCGAGTTTGTATTTGTCTATTACGCTATCAGCGCCTCCGCTTATTGCCGCAATACTTGCTGGTGTTCTAGTGTCGTTGGTACAGACTTTAGTGCAGGTTCAGGATCAAACTTTGCCATTTTCTATAAAACTTCTTGTGGTCGCAATAGTACTCTCCGGCGTTTCAACGTGGATTGGAGGTGAGATCTTAGGTTTGATACAGACTGTGTTTAGTACAATTCCTGAGCTTGGCTATTAAATGGGTATGTTAATTAGTGAAACTCTTGGATTTGTATTAGCGTTCATTCTAATGCTTCCACGAATGTTGATCGCTTTTTTATTTATCCCGTTATTTTCATTTTCTCAAATTCCAAAAGTTCTTCGTACGGCGATAGTGATTGGTATTGTATTGCCTATTTCGACGCTGATAAGTAGTCAATTGGATGTGGCAAGCGTGCAACGAGTGTATTTCGTTTATTTGATTGTGAAAGAAGCGGCTATAGGTTTGATAATCGGTTTAGTGATGGCCACGCCGTTTTGGGTGTTTCAGTCGATGGGGGCATTGATCGACAATCAGCGTGGCGCTCTGGCCGCGGGCTATTTGAACCCAGCGTCTGGTCCAGATGCATCTATGCTGGGTGATCTATTAAGTAAAGCATTGGTTATCTACTTTATCGAGTTTGGGGTTTTTGCACTAATCATTTCTATTTCGTTGGACACATTTAGCGTATGGTTGCCGACGGAGCTACTGCCTGAATTTTCATCGGACGGAGGGAGCATAATGGCATCTATATTTAATTCTATCGCAGTCAAATTTATGCTCTACGCCGGTCCTGTCGTTTTGATATTGCTATTAATTGAGGCAGCGTTTGCGATCATGGGGGCGTACAGTCCTCAGATGCAAGTTTATTTCATGGCAATGCCAGCAAAAAGCTTAGTGGCCCTAATGATCCTATATGTCTACCTGAATTTCATTGATGTGCTGGTAGCACGAGAAGTCGAGTTTGTGGAAGAGTCTATGACTCTACTAAAATCAGTTGTGGGGCAGTGAATGAGTGAATCTGCAGGAGAGAAGACTGAGCAGCCAACGCCAAAGAAGCTACGGGATGCTCGCAAAAAAGGACAGGTTGCGCAAAGCCAAGACCTTAATAAGCTGTTTGTTACAGGAGTTGGTTTTCAGGCAATGATTTCGTTTTCAGGCGGTTATTTTGAAAAGGTGAGTTATCTTATCGATCTCCCTTTTTCGATGCTGGCGACTGACTTTGTTTATAGCGGGGCTTTTCTGGCTAAAGAAGCGTTGTCTTTGTGGATGTACATGATTCTGCCTCTTTTGGGTGTGGTCATTTTAGGGCGTTATTTAGCCTCATTTGTGCAGTTTGGATTTTTGTTCGCACCAGAGTCCATGAAGTTTTCATTAGACAAAATATCTCCTGTTAAGAATGGAAAAAACATATTTTCTAAAAAGAAAATGTTTGAATTTGTTGGCAATGTAGTAAAAGCCATAGTTCTTGTTGTAGTGGTTTATAAGGTGACGGAAATGTATTTGCCTCAAATACTGTTGCTTTCCACTACAAATCTGCACATGTCAATCGAGTTCAGTATAGAAGTATTCTCGTATATATTAAATCTGGTGTTAGGTGTATTTTTGATAATAGCGGTAACCGATTTTGTCGTTCAAAGAAGTATATTTATAAAGTCAATGAAGATGACGAAAGATGAGGTTTTTAGAGAGTACAAGCAAGCTGAAGGTGACCCTGATGTGAAAGGTCAACGTAAAGAGTTTGGCCGAGAATTACTTGAGGGAGATGGAGGCGGTGTAATTAAGCAAAGTGTTAAAGAGTCTGATGCGGTAGTTGTTAATCCACAGCACTTTGCTGTAGCTCTGGAATATAAAGCAGGCATAACTAAATTACCCATTTTGAAGGCTAAAGGGGTTGATGAGAGGGCGCAGGAAATTATTAAAATCGCGAAGGAAAACGATATCCCTGTAATAAAATATGTATCTTTAGCTCGCAGTCTCTTTAGGACAGGTGCAGAAGGTAAATACATACCTCGAGATTCGTTAAGGCAAATGGCTTCTGTGTTTATCGCGATTCGTGAAGCGCAGGAAAACGGGGAGACAGATTTATTTATGACAAAGGAGTTGAAGGAGAGAGAATAAGCACCGAATAGGTTGGCTTAATATTTGTCATCTTAATGAGCTTCATAGATATTATCATTTTTAGTTCGCGCGGTAGGTGCGGCTGCAATGCTACTTACGACCGGTTTTACTATTTATAGACCATGCATCTTGCGAGTCTCTTAATCCAATAGATGTTTACGCGAAAGATACTGTATTGCAAGAAATCAAAATCAACTGCTATCTGAGTTATTAATAGGGTCAGTAGATAATATGGATCAAATACAATTACAATCAGGAAGAAGTGCTGTCACTGTTGGCCAAGATGTTGAGCGAGTAGTTGCTGACAGTGGTTTGAGGCGTCGTAGATTATCTCGAAGTGTAGATAGTGCGCCCTCTGCTTCGGGAGTGCGGAGCAGTGTCTCTGAGTCCGCTACAGCCATTGGTAACAGAAGCGTTTCTACGGTGGGTACACAGAATGCAGTCCAAGGTAGTCGGGGTGAGATTCACTCAGCGGTTTTGCCGAGCGTAGCCGCGCTTGACTATTCTCGGTTAATACCTGGAAAAGAATTAGTGGAGTTGGCGGCAGATTTTACATCACCGACGAAGCTACAGAATTTTGGTGATGCGCTCGTTAGGAGCGTTGGCGGCGCATTGGTGTCGATGTCAAATGCGGTTGTTTCTTCAGCTAGGCGAAACCAAGAGGCACTACAAGAAAAGCTTGTGCTTTTCATCTTGCAGCCATCTTTGCGTATTCCTGACATTCCTAACCCTAGCGTGCAGCATAAAGTTGTTTTCCCGCAGTTGGTAGCCGTATTTGATCCTAATAATCCAGAATCTGCGACCATGCAGGTAACATTCCGCCAAGAGATTTCTACCAACCACAGTGTGGTATCCGACGCACGCGTGCCATTCACTGATTTACTTATATCGGACATGCTCCCTTTGAAAGGGGTTTTAGTGGGAGCAGATGAAACTGGTTTGGAATTTAAGGTTAACCTTGAAGAGTTAGTGAGGCGAGTGGGTCGTGGTGCAAGCGAACAAAGCAGCGACGTAGAGAACCCCACATCGGCGCAAGTAGAAAATGTTAGGTTGACTTCCGATTTTCAGGTGGTGACACAGAGTTATTCCAGAGGAGAATTAGCAATTCCCTTTGGCAGATCTCGCTTTGCGGCTACAGTGGGGTCGGAGCAGGTATATCCTCATAAGTATGATCTTGATTCCGCGTCACCACAGCGTAAAAAAGATATTGCTAAGAAGGTGGCGGCAGAAGTGGTTGCTGGTGGCGCCGGAGCTGCGGTCGGTTACGCTGCTACCGGAAGTGCGGTGGCCGCAAATTTGCTTTCGTTAGTAGCTAGAGGGTTTATGCGCAGTATGGATAATAGTTTGGCTGCTCCGTCTTCTGTAGGCGCGTCTCACCAATCACAGCTAGGTCCCATCGATTTTTTTCCGCCGACCATCGGAGAGACCTGGCTGAGAGGTGACACTGAAGATCCGCCTATTGGTTTTACTGCAAATTTCCTAACTCGTTTTCATAGCACTTCCGCAGCAGTGGATAACATGGCGCCTTATCATAAATTGCGACCTGAAGATCTCGTTACTAAGATTGCAAGCGAGGAGGTTCGTTTGGAAGTATTGGATGGTAAGAGGGAGGGTGCAAGGCAATCTATCGAGCATATAGCCACAAGCCTTGCAGCTAACCGTTTGGCGCTAGAAGAATCCAGAAATACTCTTGAAATGTTAGGACGGGTAAGGGGGGCTCACGCTGTTGCAAAAGCTGAGCTCATGCTAGCTCGTGAGAAATTGGAGGAGCTAGTCGTAGGTCGGAATGCGACCACTGGGGTCGATGGCGCTTCGGGAGAGGTGTCAGTGGATGAAGACGAGTTAGTGGCTGCTCATCAAAATGTATTGTCCATGGTCAGTAGGTTGGCCGAGTTGGATGCACAAGTGTCTGAGTTAAGCGCGGGTGAGTTATCCATAGACGACAAGGTACACAATGCCGAGCAAAAGTACGAGCTAGAAACTTCGGCTGATCAGGCTGGGAGCATGATAATGGAGCGTTTGATGTCTGGCTACGAGTTAATTAACCTAAAAAGAGAGCAGATAGTTCGGTCCTTGTCTGAACTCAGAACTGAACAACGAGGTTTGCTTGAGCGAGGGATCATCAATGAGGAAAGTCTAGAGCCACCAAGGGTTCCAGATGTGGTGGCGGGGCAGCTTACGGCTAAGGAAGTGAGAGTTCTAGAGACTAAAGCACAAGAGCACAGGGCGAGAGTTGATCAAGCCCAACGAGCAGAAGCTAATCTGTACCCAACCTTAGATGACCTAAATACCGCTAGTTAATAACTAAATGGTGGCTGTATTGCTTGCTCAATAGCTCGCAATCCTTATTGAGGCCGTCTAGTAATGATATATATTCACAAATAGGGTTTTTTCTTCATGATCCGCTCGATTTTTAAGATATTGTTGTTGTATAAATTGGAACGTTCCAATATAGTCTGCCGACGTTTTAGAGGGAAGAGCAAGTAGTGAACTGGATATTTGTAGGTGCTAGCACTATTGCATCTGAGCACATGGTCGACGCTGTGAGGTCAACGAGTGGGCATGAGATTAAATGGCTTGTAAGTGGAGTAGAGGATCACGGAAAAGCTTGGTCAGACATGCATGAAGTGCCCAATTTTACTACTGACTATGCCGAGGCTTTGGCAGTGCAGGATGCATCTGTCGTCTACATATCCTCCACCAACGAGAAGCATCACGATCAAGCAATGGCTGCAATCGCAGCGGGTAAGCATGTTTTGTGTGAAAAGCCCTTGGCAATGACCCGTCTGCAAGCAACTGAAATGGTGGATTCTGCACGATCTGCAAAAGTGGTTCTTGCAACCAATCATCACCTGCGGTGTTCTGGCTCACACAGAGCTGTAAAAGACCTAATCACCTCAGGCTGCGTGGGGGATATTCTCTCTATGCGTGTGCATCATGCTGTAAGTTTGCCCGCGAATTTGCGGGGGTGGCGTGTCAATGATGAGTGCTTTGGAGGAGGCGTCATTTCGGACATCAGTGTGCACGACGCAGATGTAGTTCGTTTTTTACTGGGCGAGGATCCTGTGTCGGTAGTCGCTCAAAAAGCCAGTTCTCCAATGAGCAGTGGTGTTGAAGACTCTGTTATGTCCGTTTTGGCAATGCCATCAGGGGTAATGGTTTTGGCGCATGAGAGTTTTACTCATCCGTTTGCTGGTAGTGCGTTAGAGGTTCATGGAAATAAGGGGTCCATTTTTGGTAGAGGGATTATGACTCAAAACCCCACAGGTACAGTTGAACTGGTTACCTGCGAAGGTACAAAGACTGTTGCTTATGAGGCGTATTCCCTCTATCAGCAATGTGTGGCCGAGTTTGTAGGTGCAATTTCTGGTCAAGGTAGACCAGCAGCAGATGGAGTTGATGGATCAAAATCCTTAGCGGTGGCGCAAGCTATTAGGGAGGCTGCTGATAGCGGCACCCGTGTATATGTGGATTACGGAGATCAATCATGAAAAAACTACTCACTGCGGATGAAGCTGTCGCTCTTATCCCAGATGATTCCACTTTTACAGTTTCATCGTCATCATCGCTGGGGTGTCCCGACCGTGTGCTCAGGGCAATCGGTGATAGGTTCGAAAAAACAGGGCACCCTCGCAATATAACATCGCTGCATCCAATCGCTGCCGGTGACATGTATGGCGTGAAAGGAATGGATTATCTCGCTAAAGATGGTCTTCTTTCGTGTGTGCTGGCAGGCTCCTACCCATCAGGGCCTTCTACATTAGACATGCCTGAGATATGGAAGATGGTCATAGAGAACAGGGTAGCTGCGTACAACGTTCCCTCTGGCATTATGTTTGACATGAATCGAGAGGCAGCTACCCACCGACCGGGAGTTCTTACTCAAGTGGGTCTCGATACGTTTGTAGATCCCGTGCTTGATGGTTGTGCCATGAACGATCGGGGGCGTGAAAAGCCGATAGTTTCAAGGGTCATCTTCGAGGGAAGTACTTGGCTGCACTTTAACAATATTGTGCCTGACGTTTGTATTCTTCGTGCCACCACATCGGACGAAAATGGGAACCTGACTTATGAACATGAAGGAGCCTATTTGGGAGGCTTGGAGCAGGCTATTTGTGTGCGTAACAACGGTGGTTTAGTCATAGCTCAGGTGAAGCGTATCACCGCTGCAGGCTCTATGCGGCCTCACGACGTTCGAGTCCCCGGTCATCTAGTTGACGTTGTGGTGCTAGACCCTGCTCAGAAGCAAACTTGTGAGACGGTCTATGACCCTGCAATTTCAGGGCAAGTAATACGACCTTGGGAGAGTTTCCACTCGGTAGAAAATACCCTTGAAAAAGTAATTGCAAGGCGCGCAGCTCAAGAGCTTAAGCGCGGAATGACAGCCAATTTGGGCTTCGGAATTAGTGCATTGTTGCCTCAGATACTTGTCGAGGAAGGTCATCCAGATTCGGTCACTTGGACAATCGAGCAAGGCGCTGCTGGTGGAGTGCCGTTAACGGGTTTTGCGTTTGGTTGCTCGGCAAATGCGGACGCGTATGTGCCATCTCCTCAACAGTTTATGTATTTCCAAGGGGCGGGGTTCGATGTCGCGTTTCTCTCTTTTCTTGAAGTTGACATTGAGGGGAATGTAAATGTTTCTAAGTTAGGCAAGAAACCTTATTTAACCGCGGGGTGTGGTGGGTTTGTAGACATCACTTCGCGTGCGCGAAAAATAGTTTTTTGCGGGATGTTTGAGGCAGCTGCAAAAATAAGCATGGCTGCTGATGGTGTTCGAATTGACCAGCCGGGAAAATTCACCAAAATGGTCGATTGCGTGGAGCATGTAACCTTCTCTGGAAGGAGGGCTCGGGAGCTTGGACAGGAAATTATTTATGTAACGGAGCGATGTGTTCTGAGGCTCTCTGAAAATGGGCTTGTGGCGACGGAAATTATGCCGGGTATAGATGTTCAGGTAGATATCCTTGAGGCATCGAAAGGGCGTGTCAGTGTGGATGTAAATGCGGCTCAGATGCCTTTGTCGTTGCTAAATGATAAGCCAATGGGGTTAATCCTATGAGTGGCGTTACGTTAAAAATAGTTGATGGTGTTGCAGTTATAACGTTAGAAAATAAAACCAAGTTAAACGCGCTTACCATAAAAATGTTAGACGCACTTTACAACTTCGTTGACCAAATTGAGCACGATTCTGAAGTGCATTGTCTGATTCTCACCGGGGCGGGTGACAAGGCATTTTGCAGCGGCGCAGATATTGTAGCTTGGGAGCATTTATCCCCTGTTGATTTCGCTCGTCATTGGGTGCGTAATGGGCATCGCATTTTTGATCGCTTAGCGAACTGTTGCAAACCCACTATTGCAGTCATTAACGGGCATGCGTTTGGGGGGGGGGTAGAACTCGCGAGCGCTTGCGATATCCGAATCATGGCTGGAAGTGCAACACTTTCTCTACCAGAGGCCCGTGTAGGCGTGGTTCCTGGTTGGTCTGGTACGCAGCGGTTACTCAGATTGCTACCCGAATCGGTATTAAAAGAATCTGCGCTATTTGGACGGCGTATTACAGCCAGTCGAGCCTTGTCATTCGGCTACGTTGCAGAGCTCTCTGATAATCCTATGGCTATTGCAATTGAAATAGCTTCAGGGCTGCTCGAGCTATCACCGCGTTCGACTGAAGTAACCAAGAGCATGCTCCACGCTGCGGCAAACGAAGATAAGGACGCCGCCATTGAAGCGCTTGGAGCGGCTGCTATCTCAACAACCAACGATCGCGTAATAGGTGTCGCAGCTTTTCACGATAAGACAAAGCCGGTTTTTTCAGGAAAGTAAAGGAAATCTAATTAGAAATGAATAACTCTGTTAGTGAGCTAACGATCCCCGACACTTTTATTGGCAGGCACCTTATCAATGGTGCTTGGTGTGAGAGTGAGTCCGATGAGTGGTCAGAGCGTATCTCGCCTTCACACGGGGTAGTAGTGAGTAAGGTTTCCAAGGGAGGTGCGTCTGAAACCAACAGGGCCATTGAGTCTGCGCGGTCCGCGTTCGACAGCGGGTGTTGGAATGGTTTGTCAGGCAAGGAGCGTGGTGCAGTTCTTCTGGAAGTCGCTGACCTTATAGAAGCCAATGTAGAACGCATAGCCCTTTTAGAGTCGCTTGAAAGTGGCAAGCCTATTACTCAGTCTAGAGGCGAAGTATCAGGAGCTGCGGATATGTGGCGTTATGCTGCTAGCTTAGCACGTACATCTACAGGAGATAGTCACAACTCTCTCGGTGATGACATGGTAGGAGTAGTTTTGAAGCAACCCATCGGTGTTGTGTCCATTATTACTCCATGGAATTTCCCTTTTTGGATTCTAAATCAGAAACTGCCTTTTGCTTTAGCTGCAGGATGTACAACGGTGGTAAAGCCTTCTGAATTTACGCCATCCTCTACTGTGATGATGGGCGAACTCCTTATCGAGGCAGGCTTGCCGGCTGGGGTGTGTAACATTGTATTGGGTTACGGTCAGCCGGTCGGCAGTCTTATGGCGAGCCACGGATCTGTTGACATGGTTACTTTCACAGGCTCTACGGCGGTTGGGAAATCCATCACCGAAACATCAGCAGTGACTTTAAAGAAGGTAGCATTGGAGCTTGGCGGAAAAAATGCCCAAGTGATTTTCCCGAATGCAAATTTGGAGGACGCTGCAGATGCAGTGGTTTTTGGTGTCTATTTTAATGCGGGGCAATGTTGTAATTCATCAAGTCGACTGATCTTACATGAAGACATCGCTGTTCCATTCATTGAGACCATTATTGAGCTTTCAAAAAAAGTTGTTTTCGGAAACCCACTGAATCCAGCTACTCAAGTAGGGGCGATAGTTACGGATGAACACATTAAGAAAATTCACCAATACGTGAAAAAAGCTGAGGCGGAAGGCGCCACGATTGCTTTAGGTGGCGATGTTCTGAGTGTTGATGGCCTGAGCACACAGTTTTATCAGCCCACAATCATGGTTGACATCACTAACGAGATGAGTATTGCAAGTGATGAGGTGTTTGGGCCTGTGTTAACGGTTCAAACTTTCAAAACTCTGGAAGAGGCAATTGAACTTACCAACGCCACTAAATATGGGCTTTCAGCAGGCGTTTGGAGCGACGACATCCACACCTGCCTTGAATACGTTCGAGGTGTTGATGTAGGAACTGTTTGGACCAACACGTGGATGGATGGATTTCCAGAAATGGCATTTGGAGGTATGAAAGAGTCGGGTCAAGGTAGAGAGATTGGTCAGTATGGTTTCGATGAGTTTCTTGAAGTGAAGTCGGTGGTTATGCGAGTAGGGCATACAAGATCCGCCTGGGTAGACTCGCGTGATTACTAAAATGCGGGTGATATATATAAACGTAGTCAAACTTAAAAGGAAGAGCTATGCGTAAAGTTTTGAATAAAAAGGCAGTACTGTTTGCGGGCTTGGTGGTGTCAAGTGGATCAGCATCATCATCTGAGGTCGAGGTGTTGCACTGGTGGACCTCAGGCGGTGAGGCATCAGCGTTAAATCTCTTGAAACAGGACTTGGAGAGTCAAGGTATCGGTTGGACTGATATGCCGGTAGCGGGTGGCGGTGGTGAGCAAGCAATGACTGTTTTAAGAGCGCGAGTGACGGCGGGAAATGCTCCAACAGCTGTGCAAGGGTTAGGTTTTGACATTATCGACTGGGGCAATCAGGGTGCTCTTGCCAATCTAAACGCTGTAGCGGAAAAAGAAGGATGGGACGATGTTGTACCAGAAGCTCTCAAGACATTTGCCAAGGTAGATGGTAAGTGGGTTGCTGCTCCAGTTAATGTCCATTCAACAAACTGGGTTTGGGCTAACAAACCAGTGCTGGACGCAAACGGTATCGAACAACCGACATCTTGGGCAGATTTCGAAGCTGCTCTAAAGAAACTAAAGGAGGCAGGTATTACACCGATTGCACATGGTGGACAAGCTTGGCAGGACGCTACGGTGTTCGATGCGATTTCTTTATCTACGCTAGGGGCAGAAGGGTATACCGCTGCTTTTGTTGAACTAGATGCTGAAGTTTTGAGATCGGATGAGATGAAAGAAGCTTTCGATCGTATGGCAGTTATCCGTAACAACGTTGACGACAATTTTTCAGGTCGCGACTGGAACCTGGCAACAGCCATGGTAATCAATGGTGAAGCGGGCTTTCAATTAATGGGAGATTGGGCAAAGGGTGAATTTGTCAAGGCTGGTCAAAAACCAGGCGAAGACTTTCTGTGTTTCCGTTTCCCCGGAACTGCCGATCAGGTTACATTCAATTCAGATCAGTTCATGATGTTCGATCAGGGTGGGGAAGTTTCACACGAGCAAGAGAAACTGGCAGCCGCTATTTTGTCACCAGAATTTCAGTCTTCGTTTAACGTGGTTAAAGGCTCTGTACCGGCTAGAACAGATGTAAGCGATGCTGCCTTTGATTCTTGTGGCAAACAAGGTATGAAAGACTTAATTGCGGCTTCAGAGTCCGGTAACCTTCTCGGCTCGATGGCACATGGCCACGCGGCTCCCACTTCAGTTAAAAGCGCAATTTACGACGTGGTGACAGCACACTTTAATGGAGAGTACGACAGTGAAACGGCAGTAGTAGAGCTTGCGGACGCTGTCGAAATCTCTAGATAGTGGAGCACAAACCGAGACGGTGACTCATCACCGTCTCATACCCTAACGTTACACCTAACCGAGGAGGCGCTTGATGGCGAGTATAGCCGGAGCGGATATGAAAACACGACTCCAAACTTGGTTGCCCAAGTTGGTACTGTCGCCATCGCTCGCCTTAATGCTCGTATTTGTTTACGCGTTTATTGCATTTTCTGTCTATCTATCGTTTACAGACAGTAGGTTGCTTCCCAGCTATGGATGGATAGGGCTAGAAAATTACACGAAGCTTTGGCGCTTGAGTCATTGGGAAACATCTCTCAAGAACATGGGGATTTTTGCTTTGCTGTACATTTCCATATGCACAGCATTAGGACTAACTTTAGCGATTTTTTTGGATCAGAAAATACGCGGCGAAGGTTTACTCAGACCGATTTATCTCTATCCAATGGCCCTGAGCTTCATCGTTACTGGAACAGCGTGGAAGTGGTTCCTTGATCCTGGAATCGGTTTAGAAAACGTAATACAAGGCTGGGGATGGGAAGGATTTGAATTTAGATGGATTAAAGACCGTTCGTTGGCAATTTATACTATCGTTCTGGCCGCGGTATGGCAGACCAGCGGTTTTGTAATGGCGATGTTTTTGGCAGGCTTGCGAGGTATTGATAATGAAATTCTCAAGGCCGCACAAATGGATGGTGCGAGTAATTGGAGTTTGTATCGCAGGATTGTCATTCCTCAACTGAGACCCGCTTTTCTATCAGCTTTCGTAATACTGTCACACTTAGCCATCAAAACTTTTGACCTAGTCATTGCTATGACTGGGGGGGGGCCTGGTCGAGCGACAGAACTTCCTGCCACCTTCATGTATTCCTACACGTTTAGCCGAAACCAGATGGGCATTGGTTCTGCGTCTGCAACAATTATGTTAATTACCATTGCTTCCATAATGGTGCCTTATCTGTACTCAGAACTAAGGGAGAACCACTAATGGCTGCCCCGATGCAAGAGACCGCTATCCGCACAGGTAAAGTAGCGCGAACATTTATTTATTTGGTGCTACTCCTCTTTGCTGCATTCTACATGCTTCCGCTTTACGTCATGTTTGTTAACTCGGTAAAACCTCTAGCCGAAATTACGGGCGGGGGCATGATGAGTCTACCTTCCGTTTTTACCCTTGAGCCGTGGGTAAAAGCTTGGTCCTCTGCGCAAATCGGGGTAGAGCCTTCCGGTCTTTCTCCGTATTTCTGGAATTCTATAAAAATGGTCGTGCCTGCGGTGTTTGTGTCAACGATACTCGGCGCACTTAACGGCTATGTGCTTACCCAATGGCGTTTCCGTTACGACACAATATTCTTTGGTCTGTTGCTGTTCGCTTGCTTTATACCTTTTCAAATCGTGTTAATACCCATGGCCAAGATGTTGGGGGTTATGGGTTTGGCAGGAACCACTTGGGGGCTGTCATTTGTTCACATAGTCTATGGCATTGGTTTTACAACACTGTATTTCAGAAATTTCTACGCGGTTTTCCCTTCTGAGCTTGTTAGTGCAGCCCAAATTGACGGCGCAGGTTTTTTCCAAATATTTCGGAGGATACTATTGCCATCATCAGGCCCGATAGCAGTGGTTTCGATTATTTGGCAATTCACAAATATTTGGAACGACTTCCTCTTCGGCGCTTCGTTCGCTGGGGCAGATAGTCAGCCAATGACGGTGGCACTAAACAACCTTGTTCAGGCATCCCACGGGGTTAAGGAATACAACGTGCATTTCGCTGGCGCGATACTCGCTGCTATGCCAACACTTCTCGTCTATATCGTGGGAGGCCGCTATTTCGTTCGCGGCCTGATGGCCGGTTCGGTAAAAGGATAATATTATGGTTTTTCTCGACGTTGATAAAGTAACAAAGTCTTATGGTCCTCTGGATGTTCTTCACGACATAAATATAGCGATAGAGGAAGGCGAGTTTCTTGTGCTTGTTGGTCCTTCTGGATGCGGGAAGTCGACGCTGCTTAACATGATTGCCGGCTTAGAAGAAATCAGTGGTGGCGAGATCAAGATAAAAGGGAAAGTGATGAACGGCGTTCATCCCTCGAATCGTAATATTGCGATGGTTTTCCAAAGTTACGCCCTGTATCCCAATATGACTGTGGGGGAGAACATTACCTTCGGATTAGAAATGCATGGCGTGGAAAAATCCGAACGTAAGAAAGCTATGCTAGATGTTGCTACCTTGCTCCAAATAGGGAAGCTCCTTGATCGTAAACCAGGTCAATTGTCGGGAGGGCAACGACAACGAGTGGCTATGGGGCGAGCATTGGTTCGTAATCCTGACGTTTTTTTGTTCGATGAGCCCTTGTCAAACCTTGATGCGAAACTAAGAGTAGATATGCGCATCGAAATTAAAAAGCTACACCAGAAATTGGGAACAACAATCGTTTATGTAACACACGATCAGATTGAAGCCATGACGCTCTCTACACGTATTGCGGTAATGAACGGTGGGCATTTGCAGCAGTTGGGTAAGCCTAAAGAGATATATGACAAACCTAACAATGTCTTCGTTGCCACATTTATGGGGTCGCCTTCTATGAACGTGATACCTGCAGTTGTAAGAAATTTAGCAGGTGTTCCACATGTAGAAATTCGCCGTCATGATGACAGCACGTCGCTTTTGAAATTTAACGACATGAAATTTCTTGAAAGGGAGAATCAGAAAATACTGCTGGGAATTCGACCCGAGGCAATTACCGATCCTGACGGGGCTGATCGCAAATCGGACAACATATGTTACCTAGAAAACCGCATTGAAGTCATTGAGCCTGCAGGTGCAGATACTTTTGTATCTATGCAATTAGGCGGTAAAGACGTTACAGCGCGCATGCGGTCAGATACTGAAATTATCACTGGTGCAGATTTTAACTTTGCAGTCAATATGCAGAAAGCCGTGGCTTTTGATCCAGAATCCCAGGTTCGAATCTCATCATAAATGGAGACGGAAGGTAAAATTATTGGCTCTTTTAACAGTGTGACTACGCTAGCTGCTAGCGCGGTAGACTCAGTTTGGCAGACTTTAATTTTGGAAAGAGGTGAACATTTAGAAAATCCGGGCAATGATCTAGACTATCTTGCCATCTCTGAGCAAGGTGTTTTTAACCCGAATGAACAATGGATTGATGGCGGCGTCGTGTTTGATCTCGAAAGTAAACACAACGTTAGCGGAAAATCTAAATTTTATAATTCAATGTTGTTCCGTCACTGGGAGTCTGATTCTTTACCGGTGCATTATGAAGGTGGGCGAACCGCCGCTGGGGCGATTTCTAACAAGGAATTGGCACCTGATTACCTTGCTGCGGAGCAGATGTACGGAGTCTGCGGTTTGCATACGAAGGCTCTCACTGAGCCTTATCGTTCTGGTGAGTCCACACACAAGCCGATTGCTAATTTACTTGATATAGGTGAATTGCGAAAACGCCGGAGGGCAGTCGGACTACACCCTGCATCATTACCGCTTGCGGTGAATTTAGATCTATGGCTTGTAGGTGAACGTCAATTGAGGGACTCCTACCCAGACACATACGGTGTGAAAATTTACGATGAAAACGTTCCTTTTTCTCGCGCGCCAAACTACCCCAATATCGAGGTAATCACAAAATGTATAGCGTTAAAATCAGTGATCGATATGTCTGGTTACGTGACGCACGTTCAAGGCGAATACAATAGAAACGCTCAACGGTTCTCGGCTAAAACAACTATTCACAGCTTTGGAGTAGTACAAAGCGCGGCCCACTTATCGGCATCAGCTGGTGAGAATTTTAAGTCAAGGCTAACTCAGAGTTCGAATCAGCTAAGACGAAATTTTAGGAACCTTAATTGCTCGGCGGGGATGGGCATGCATGTGTTTAGAAAAAGAAAATCCTCGTATCATAAAACATCAATGTCGGATGACTTCTATCATACGGGTGGTGTGGTTGGGACGCCGTTAGGATACATTCAACGATTTGGGAAAAACGTAGGGCCAATTCAGTCATCCTCTGTGAACATTCCCCTTTGGTTGGCGAAATTAATAACAGCTCGATCAATAGATTTTTACTCAACGTTGGAAGACATATCAAGCCTCTCGAGTCGTGTCACGCTAATAGATGGAAATGTCCATCTTGACTGTCAGCGCTCTACTTGGACTAACCAAAAAATGCTTGTTTCGGAGCTGAAAATTGCATTGGGAAGTGCTGATCTTGTTGTGTTATCACGGCACTTTGATCGAAGTATTCCATCTCATCAACGCGGTACGGCTCTATTTGGAAACGATCCGAACTCGAGTGTGGTTAATTCTTACTATCAAAGTCACGATCACTCTAACTTATCTAATGTGTAAACTACGGTGCTGCTTACCTACTCGGCGGTTAATTCCGCCCCAACGATTGCAGTGCTCGATTTACATGCTATTCCGTATATTAGAAATTCCGAGAATGCTGTATGAGTAAAATAGCTTTGGTCACCGGTGGTCAGCAAGGCATCGGCCTAGGGATTACAAAAAAATTAATCGCCTCTGGCTTTCGGGTGGCGATAGCATCTAGGTCAAGCCCTGATTCTCCTAAAATATCAAGCGTCCTAAGTGAGCTTGGCGACGGTGCTCGCTATTTTCATCATGACGTTTCTGATATCGAGCGCATACCGGAGTTGTTGTCTCTAGTCGAGTGCAATCTAGGTCCCGTAACTTGCTTAGTCAATAATGCAGGTGTGGGGTCACCTGTGCGAGGGGATATGCTTGAGCTCGACGCTCAGAATTGGGATCATGTGCTAAACATCAATTTGAAGGGTTTGTTCTTTTTGTCCCAGGCTGTGGCAAGGCGGATGTTAAATCATAATCGCGAACACTACCGATCGATAATCTTCGTTACCTCAGTCAGCGCCTCCATGGTGTCAATTGAGCGAGCTGAATACTGCGTATCAAAAGCTGCAGCAGCTATGGTGTCAGAGCTTTTTGCAGTGAGACTGGCAGAAGAAGGTATCGGTGTATTTGAACTTCGCCCCGGCATTATAGCGACTGAGATGACTGCTGCGGTTGAGGATAAATACACTCCACGAATAGCAGCTGGACTTGTACCTGCCCGACGTTGGGGCGTCGCAGAGGATGTAGGGGAAATTGCGGAGGCGATAGCTATGGGACGTCTGAGTTTCGCTCAAGGTGCTGTTATCCCAGTGGACGGCGGTCTTTCAATTTCTAGGCTCTAAGGATAACTAATGTCTGATAAATATGACTATATTGTTATTGGTGGTGGTTCAGCTGGGTCAGTAGTTTCAGCTCGTTTGAGTGAAAACCCCGATGCACGTGTATTACTGTTAGAAGCGGGCAGCGGTGACCGGCATCCTTTTTTTCATCTTCCTGCAGGTTTTGCCAAAATGACGAAGGGCATTGGCAGCTGGGGGTGGAAGACTACACCACAACGACATATGCAGAACAAGGTATTTAACTATACCCAAGCGAAAGTTGTTGGTGGGGGTTCGGCTATCAACGCGCAGGTATACACACGTGGTGCTGCATCAGACTACGACGGTTGGGAAAAAAACGGGTGTACGGGATGGAGTTATTCTAATGTGTTGCCTTATTTTAAGAAATCCGAAGACAACGATACCTATGAAAACGAATATCACGGCAAAGGCGGTCCGCTTGGAGTCAGTCAACCTGTTGCCGCTTTGCCCATATGTGATGCTTACATAGCCGCTGCTGCTGAGGTGGGGGTGCCAAAAATGATAGATTGCTGTGGTGAAAAACAGGATGGCGCTGGCTATTATCAGTTAACTCAACGAAATGCTCGTCGTTCATCCTCAGCAATGGCATTTCTGACACCGAACAGAAAACGCAGAAACCTGACGGTAAGAACCGGCGTTCAAGTGCGGCGAATTCTATTTCAAAGTGGGCGTGCGGTTGGCGTGGAAACAATAGCCGGGCAGAAAGTTTTTGCTAACGAAGAGATCATCCTATCATCTGGTGCTGTTGGTTCACCCCGGCTCCTGCAACTTTCTGGAGTAGGCCCAGCTGAGGAGCTTAGTGCGCTTGGCATTGAGGTGGTCTTGGATCAACCAAACGTAGGTTCCAACCTACAAGACCATCTTGACTTGTATACGATTTGCGAAGTATCCGGGCCGCATACCTATGATCGCTATGCGAAGTTGCACATGTCTGCATTAGCAGCTGTGCAATATCTCCTGAAACGCACGGGGCCCGTAGCATCCAGCTTATTTGAAACAGGTGGGTTCTGGTACGCAGATTCTGAGTCTGATTCCCCTGATATACAGATGCACCTCGGTTTGGGTACAGGTATCGAGGCGGGTGTGCAAGCAATGCCGAATGGTGGGGTAACGCTTAATGCTTGCTTTTTGCGCCCAAAATCAAGAGGTTCAGTTCGCTTAAGGTCCAACGATCCCGCAGTTATGCCAGCTATCGATCCAAATTATCTAGCGGACCCCTATGACAGAGAAATGTCTGTTCGCGGATTGAAGTTGACTCAATCGATACTTTCACAGCCGGCTTTAAAGCCATATATATTGGCTGAAAGATTGCCGGGGCCAGAGGTGATTTCCGATCAAGACTATTTCGATTTCATCTGCGCACATTCCAAAACATCTCATCATTGTGCTGGTACTTGCCAAATGGGAGAGGGGCAAGATAGCGTGGTTGATTCGAGATTACGAGTTCACGGCATAGAAGGGCTTCGTGTTGTGGATGCTTCCATTATGCCTACTGTGGTTTCATCCAACACTAATGCGGCAACTATTATGATAGGCGAAAAAGCATCAGACATGATTAAGCAAGATTCGAGGTTAGCGTAATGATTAGACATGTAGTTCTTTCTCGCTTCAAAGCAGCAACTTCTGAAAAGACCATTAGCGAAATTTATTCTGGGTTAGAGAAACTGGTCTGTGAGATGGATGGTGCTCGTAACTTTGGTGGTGGTAAGTCTATGAGTCCAGAGCAGATCGAACGTGGTTATCTTCATGGTTTTACGATCGATTTTGAGTCTTGGGATGACTTGCGGACTTACTCAGAGAATGAAAATCACAAGGCACTGGGTGCACAAATAATCGCGAATTCGGTAGGCGGTATCAATGGTGTTCTAGTTCTAGACATTGACACGAGAAATGACCAATAATGTTGAATCTGCCTACGTCAGACGGACGACTTGAAAAGTACTCGCTTACAGGGATGCCGTTAGTCCCATGTGGTCCCTCTCAACCATTTACTCGAACAGCCTTCGCAGCTGCTCATGTAATTTCGGATCCGCTGCGTGAGAGAAATCCCTGGGACACAAGGCCTGCGGTCGATTGGGATGCGACTTTGCAGTTCCGTCAAGGGCTTTGGGACCAAGGATTGGCCCTTGCTGAGGCTATGGATACTGCGCAAAGAGGCATGGGAGTTGATTGGAAAACTGCACGTGAGCTAATAGAAAGAACATTGGCCGCGGCTAAAGCGCATCCATTGCAACCACGAGTAGCTTGCGGTGCTGGCACGGATCACGCACCGCCGATGTCGCTAACGAATGCAGATCAAATTCGCGCCGCTTATGAAGAGCAGGCTGAGGTTATTGAATCAGCTGGCGGGCAGTTGATATTGATGGCATCAAAGGCATTTACTCAGATAAAAGCTATCCCCGATGTTTATCATACAGTCTACCGAGCGTTGATCGATGGGGCTGCGGAGCCGGTGATTTTACATTGGCTTGGTGACGTGTTTGATCCAGCGCTAAGCGGTTATTGGGGCTGCTCTGAAATAGACGTGGCAAACGACTTCGTACTAAAGTTAATAGAGGAGAACCCCAGTAAAGTAGATGGGATTAAAATATCTTTACTTGATAGAGATCATGAGGAAAAATTCCGAGCGCGCTTGCCTGAAAGAGTGCGGCTGTATACAGGAGACGACTTCAATTATGCTGATTTAATTCAGGGTGATGGTCAGCATTTTTCACATGCACTGTTAGGTATTTTTGCGGCAATTGCACCGGCCGCATCGCAGGCGTTAGATGCACTATCGCATAACGATTCCAAACGTTTTCATGAACTCCTTGCTCCCACAGTTCCACTGAGCCGCGAGATATTCAAAGCACCAACGCAATACTATAAGGTAGGAATTGCTTTTTTGGCGTGGTTAAATGGCGGTCAGGCTAACTTTATAATGCCCGGTGGGCTACAATCTAGTAGAGATATAACACATTTGTCTAGGGTATTTAAGTTGGCTGACCAAGCGCGTATCTTGAGTCAGCCAGATCTTGCGGAGCACAGGATGGGGGCTCTGTTATCAATACACGGCATATCTAACTCAAGGTAAATTTGAAGAAAAAGCCGACAATTATCGATGTTGCAAGAGAGGCTGGAGTTTCAAAATCCACGGTAAGCCTCGTGCTGCAACATAGCCCCTTGGTGAAAGAAAAGACTCGTAAGCAAATTCGCGAAGCAATGGAGCGGATAGGCTATATCTATAACCGTTCAGCGGCCAACTTGCGTTCTTCTTCGATAGATCTGATAGGCCTTGTTATCAATGACCTTCGAAATCCTTTCTTCACTGAGTTTGCTGCGCTGTTGCAGAAAAATTTGTCAGAACATGGTTATGCAGTTGTACTGTCGAATGTGAACGAGGATGCGGCACTGCAAGCTCAAACGATCAACGCACTCATCGAGCACGGAGTCAGCGGGTTTGTCATTGCCGCTGCGTATGGGGACGACAGCGATACTTCATTACGATTGATTGCTAAGGCAGAAATCCCAGCAATTCAGGTGTTTCGTAAAGTCGATGATCGTGAAGATAAAATTCCGTTTGTCGCCCCTGATTATCAATTGGGAGGCAGGTTGGCTACAGAGCATCTTTTTATGAGAGGTTGCAAGCGAATTGCGTTTCTAGGTGGACTGGACGATCGAACAGTTACAGAGGACAGAATGTCGGGGTATTTATCAGTGCTCGAGGAGCGTGGGGAGCCGCCGCTGTTATTAACAGGGTCGGCGACACACCAATTCGGTGTGGAAGGGGCAAAGCGTCTCAAGGTCGATCATCCCGATGTAGAAGGAGTTTTATGCTTCAATGATCGGGTCGCTCTAGGAGCCATAAATGGTTGCAGCATGGTTGGAAGACAAGTCGGCAGTGATTTACGGATAGTTGGATTTGACAATATAGAGGGGTGCGAACAAAGTGTTCCAAAACTCACGTCAGTTAGCTGTGGGATGATTGACTTCGTTTCATGTGTGTCAGATGGATTGTTAGCTTGGTTAAGCAATCCAATTAAACCAATGCCTAGCATACGTACACCTGTAGAACTTATCATAAGAGGATCAAGCTAAATCCCTGTTGTTTGGAATACAGGTAAAAACTAAAACCCGATTTCTCTCGCAGTCGGGTAGAGCACGCATTTGACTTGGAACTTTTCGAAGGGCTCTCGCTTGAGAGGATAAATGTGACTAGCCGTATTCAAGTGCGTGGGCTAAAAAGCAAACATCACACAATGATGAACACATATCAAAATCTAACCCCTGAGTTTTGTGAGTCTCTACTTTATTCTATGTTTTCAGCAGCGGTTGAGGCGGCACAACCCCGAAACAACCTTGCCGAATTCCTACCCTCAAAGCCCCGCGGGCGTACCATCGTGGTGGGCGCTGGTAAGGCTTCCGCTGCGATGGCGGTGAGTGTCGAAGAATACTGGACGCACGAACTAACCGGATTAGTCGCTGTTCCACGTGGGGCCACTCTTTCTTGTAGCCAAATTGAAATCATTGAAACCCGTCACCCTGTGCCTGATGAGGCGAGTGAAGACGCCTCCCGACGAATTTTAGACATGGTTGAAGATCTGACCAATGATGATCTTGTTTTAGCCTTGCTATCAGGAGGAGGATCTTCGCTTTTAAGTTGTGCTGGGGCAGGGTTAACTTTGCAAGATAAACAAACGGTTAATGCAAAGCTTTTGTCTTCTGGCGCTACTATTCGAGAAATGAACGTTGTTAGAAAACATCTATCTGGAATAAAGGGGGGGAAGCTCGCTGCCGCGGCCTATCCCGCGAAAGTTGTGACTCTTCTTGTTTCAGACGTGCCTGGTGACGATTGCGCATCTATCGCTTCTGGGCCTACAGTGCCGGACACCTCAACTAACGCAGAAGCCATTGATATAATCAATCGGTACGGTCTTGAGTTATCTCAATCAGTTCTAAAGTTTCTCCGCAGTTCGGAATCTAATACAGTTCGCCCCTCTGACTATCGTATGCAAAACTTAACAACCGAACTGATTTGCACTCCTCAAAAGTCTCTGGAGGCTGCAGCAAGAGTTGCGGAGAGGTTTGGCTTTGCAACGATGATCTTGGGTGATGCCATAGAAGGTGAGGCTCGCGAGGTAGGCAAGGTACTATCGGGAATAACCCAGCAGATCATGAAATATGATCAGCCGATTACCGCACCAGCTGTCTTGATCTCTGGTGGCGAGACTACAGTGAGTATTAGCTCTGAAGGTGGGCGTGGAGGACGAAATACTGAATGTCTGCTGGGTTTTGCAGAAGCGTTAGGTAAAACTCACCGAGTTTATGCAATTGCTTGTGATACTGATGGCATAGACGGTAGTGAGAAAAATGCTGGTGCTATTTGGACACCTCAGCTACAAGAAGTGGCTGCAGACCAACGCTTAAGGCCCAACAGTTTTCTTGAAAGAAATGATGCATGGTCATTCTTTAATTTGGTAGATGGTTTGGTGAACACAGGCGCTACCCATACAAATGTAAACGATTTTCGGGCCATTCTTGTCGTGCCTAGTGTCTAGTACGTTCTCAACTCCCTAATTGAGTGTTGATCTGGTTTTTTGTGAACTTTGCATTCCATTGTTCACGCTCTAAGTGTGACTGCCTTCCTTTAAAGCTTGTTGAATGACAACGAGTGAGCTTTCCTCTGGACTAATGCCACTGCATAAGTGGGAACTTTAGTTCTTATGAGATACAGACTATTTGTTGAGTGAGTTCACTAAGGCATTTCAGCAGGCTAAGTCACTTCTCTATCGCAAAAGGTTCCTCTAGTACCTTTGCTCTATCTTACTGCTTGAGATTGTATTGTTAAAAATTTAACTAAGGCGTCAGTGGAAGTTCAGTCAACCCTATTTTTGCCATTCATAGCCAGTCGCACTTCGTATATGGATTCATAAAATAGAGGAATAGCTTGGTTAAATTTTTACGCCACCCTTACTAAAAAGAAAAATATCTTGTGTTGTATCACATTTCTTCGGTTATGCAGCTCCATTAATTAGTGCGCATCTGATTTTGGTGTGGTTCGTGCTTTTTTGTTTGTGAATGAAAGTTATCTACATCAACAGTTTCTATTACCTATTTGATTTCCACAACTCGGAAGGACTATACGTGAAGATTGGTCGATTTTTTTTGTATTCGATAGTGTTGGTATTCAACATATTTTTCTCAAAAGGCGCGATGGCCAACATCCCGGTGGATGCGAACCTTTTCATTTTTGTAGTAGATGCGTCTACTGTAGAAGCG
>JAHDGK010000094.1 GCA_020627685.1 Granulosicoccus sp.
TGCGAGAACAAGCACTTGCAAGAACTAGCTCCTTTCTTTATCATTCGCGGGTTATGGTCAAGGCACTTCCTCAGCGATTCAACCCGGATTTATTGGCTCGCGACGGAACCCGTTTTGAGTTGGTGTTGCCCCAGAGTCAAATGCCTCGGTTGGGCAGTATCCTCTCATCAACAGACAACGACGTACAGGTTACTGCGCTGTTTTCGCGCCGCAAGCATCACATTCTGATCAGCGGCAGAATTCGTACGCGATTTTCGCTGGAATGCCAGCGATGCCTGGACGCTATGGAAGTTGAAATAAGCGAACCGTTTGAGTTGGTCTTTGTTGAAGATGAAGAAAAAGCCGGTGAATTGCCGAACGAGTTAGACCCTGTAGTACTAGACGAAACTGGACAGATTCACGTCGTTGATCTATTTGAAGATGAAGTGATTCTGCATGTACCCGATATACCCAAGCACAGTGATTTGACAACGTGCAAGTTACGCCAGAGCGAATTTGGCGAATTGCCCGCTGACGTTGAAGAAGGGAAACCAAACCCTTTTGAAGCACTGAAGAATTTGAATTTACATTAAACATTTAACGGATATAACGTAATGGCCGTCCAAAAGAGCCGCAAGACACCTTCACGTCGTGGCATGCGTCGATCACACGATTCCCTGAAAAAGCCAACTTTGTCTACTGACCCTACAACGGGTGAGTTGCACCGTCGGCATCACATCACGGCAGATGGTTTCTACCGTGGTAATCAGGTTGTTGAAACTCCAGAAGAGCTGGACGACGACGAGTAAGCAACACAATGCGTCCATGCGATTGCTCGCACCCAGTCATGAGTGATTTTCGAGCCGCATGTCTCGTATGCTAACCGTCGCCATTGATGCCATGAGCGGCGACGGTGGCACCGCAGTTATCGTCGATGCCGTTCGCACTGTTCTCAATCAGCGCGACGATGTGCACCTGACGTTGGTCGGCGAGCCCGACCTCATTGAAAGTTGTATCGGGCAATCGCCGTTGCCCAACAATCAGTATTCAATTGTGCCTTCATCCGAAGTCGTCACCATGGACGACAGTGCGGCGGTTGCTCTGCGCTCGAAGAAAAAGTCTTCGATGCGTCTGGCTGTGAACCTTGTTAAAGACGGTTCAGCCGATGCTTGCGTCAGTGCAGGAAACACGGGTGCTCTAATGGCCATCAGCCGCTTCGTTTTAAAAACCGTCAGCGGAATCGATAGACCCGCTATCTCGGCCATCATCCCGTCAGTGGGCGGTCATACGCACATGCTTGATCTTGGCGCCAATGTCGATAGCTCGGCAGAGCATCTCTATCAGTTTGCGCTCATGGGATCTATTCTGGCGGAGGCGGTCGATGGTGTGTCCAGACCACGAGTGGGTTTACTGAACATCGGCTCTGAAGACATAAAAGGCAACGAGCAAGTCAAAAATGCTGCGCCGCTATTAGCGGATAGTCCAGTTAACTACATTGGGTTTGTTGAAGGCAACGACATATACACAGACAACGTGGATGTGGTCGTGTGTGATGGTTTTGTCGGGAATGTGTCATTGAAGACCAGCGAAGGCGTTGCCAAGATGGTCTCTCACTATATGAAGGAAGAGTTCAAGCGCACCTTCCTGAATAAGATGATTGGTTTGCTGGCCAAGCCAGTTTTGCAAGCGTTTGGTAATCGAATAGACCCGAGGCGCTATAACGGCGCAAGTTTTCTCGGTCTACAGGGTGTAGTGGTTAAAAGTCATGGCGGTGCCGATGCAGTGGCATTCGCAAACGCGATTAACATTGCGTTGTTAGAAATAGGCCATAACGTGCCTTCCATGATTGCCGCGCGTCTGGATGAGACGCTAAGCGCGGCATAACGTCGCTGATCACGAAATATGACTCATTTCGCTCGCATTATCGGCACCGGCGGTTATCTTCCGGAGCGCGTTGTTACGAATGCCGACTTAGAGAAGATGGTCGATACCAGCGATGCCTGGATTCGTGAGCGAACCGGTATCGAACAACGACACATAGCGGCCGAGGGCGAGTACACGCTTGACCTTGCCGAGCAAGCATCAAGACGTGCTTTAGAAGCAGCGGGTATAGCGTATTCTGATATCGACCTAATCATTGTGGCAACAACCACAGCTGATCAGGTATTCCCAAGTACCGCTTGTTTGTTGCAAAGCCGTTTAGATATTCACGGATGCCCGGCGTTTGATGTACAAGCCGTGTGTACCGGTTTTGTTTATGCCTTATCTGTTGCTGATCAGTTCATGCGTACGGGTGCTGCTAAAAATGCGCTAGTTGTGGGTGCAGAAACGTTTTCACGCATCATCGACTGGACCGACAGAAACACGTGTGTGTTATTCGGAGATGGTGCTGGTGCAGTGGTGCTAACAAGAGATACAGCGCCCGGCATCTTGTCCACGCATATACATGCAGATGGCGATTACGCATCGCTGCTACATGTGCCCAAAGGTGTTTCTAATAACCTGGCTGCCGTGCAGGGTGGTACCGCCTATGTTGAAATGGCAGGCAGCGATGTCTTTCGTATGGCCGTTAAAACCTTGGGCCGCATTGTGGATGAAACGCTTGAGGCTAATGATCTTCAGAAATCGGATATCGACTGGCTCGTACCTCACCAAGCCAATTCACGCATTATTGAAGCGACTGCGAAAAAGCTGCGCATGCCGATGGATAAAGTCGTTAGAACCGTTTCACACCATGGTAATACCTCGGCAGCGTCAATCCCCTTAGCGCTAGATGTGGCTGTCAGAGATGGCCGAATTCGTGCTGGTGATACTCTACTGATGGAAGGCTTTGGCGGCGGATTTACCTGGGGTTCTGCGCTTGTAAGCTGGTAGCCGATGATTCGAGGTGCGATCCCATGCAAATGAATGTGCTGGTAGTCGACGACCACGAATTAGTGCGCGCCGGAATGCGCCGGTTATTGGAAGATAACCCGGCAATAGAATCTATTCACGAAGCCCCGTCTGCCGAAGTTGCCTTGGATATGGCGGCTGATAAGTTTTACGACCTCATATTGATGGACGTTAACTTGCCGGGTATGAGTGGTCTGGAGGCCTCAGAGCAGCTACTCACTCTAGCGCCCAAGAGCCGCATCATTATGGTGACTGGCCGCTTAGAGCCTGAACTCATCAGAAAATTACTCAATGCCGGTGTCCGCGGCTATGTCAGTAAAGGCAGCGATGCACGAGAGATAGAAAAAGCCATGCGTATCGTGATGTCGGGCGATCAGTATTTGTCACCGGATGTTGCGCAACGATTTGCAATGGATGCATTACGCGGCGATGATTCAGACCCCTTCGAACGACTAACAACGCGTGAGATGGAAGTCATCAATTTGTTGTTGCAAGGTCAACGCAACCGACAGATTTCAAATGACTTACACATCAGTGAAAAAACGGTGAGCACTCATCGCACACGCTCGTTTGAGAAACTCAGAGTAAAGACGACGGCAGAGTTAGTACGACTTGCCATTCGGTTTGATAAGTGGAACGACGACTAAGCAAGCTACATAGGTAGTCCCATGTCAGAAGATCAATCACCGGAGGAAAAACCCGTCTTTGACGTCGAGGCGTTTATGCGCACGGTCACAACACGACCCGGTGTGTACCGCATGTTCAATGAGCATGAAGAAATCATTTATGTTGGCAAAGCGAGTAATCTGAAAAACCGTCTTTCAAGTTATTTTCAGAAAACACTGGATAACAGAAAGACTCAGGCGCTCGTTTCGCACATCGCCAATGTGCAAACAACAGTCACGACCAGTGCCGCCGAAGCTTTGCTGCTCGAACAGAATCTCATTAAGGAGCATCGGCCGCGTTATAACGTAGTATTGCGTGACGATAAAAGTTATCCGTATATTTTTATCTCAACAGCTTCTGATTACCCGCGCCTAAGTTACCAGCGCGGTGCGCGCAAAGCGAAAGGCAAATACATTGGGCCGTACCCGAGTGCAAGTTCTGTTAAGCGTTCATTGCGATTGGTGCAAAAACTATTTCATGTACGCCAGTGTGAAGATAGCTATTTTAAAAACCGTTCCAGACCTTGTTTGCAGTATCAAATAAAACGCTGTACTGCGCCTTGCGTTGGAAAAATATCGTCTGAAGATTATCGACGCGATGTTGATATGACCATTCGCGTGCTAGAAGGTAAGACCAAGGCAGTTGTAGAGAATCTGGCTGCGAGAATGGAAGAGGCCAGTGAGACCTTAGACTTTGAGACCGCTGCACGCCTGCGTGATCAAATCGGTAGCCTAAAGGCGGTATCAGATTTATCGTCTGATATGAAAAACGAAGGCAATGCAGATTACGTAGCTGCGGTGACCAAAGGCGGCCAAAGTTGTGTGCAAGTGTTCTTTATTCGTAATGGCATTAACCTGGGTAACAAGGCCTTTTACCCGGCAACCCCGCCTGGCAGTACCAACGCTGAAATTCTAAATGCGTTCTTAGCGCAATTTTATTTGCAGCATGATTTGCCCAAGGAAATTATTTGTAGCGAAGAAGTTGAAGATGCAGCGCTACTGCAAGAGGTGTTTACACAGCGTCTCGGTTCTAATGTGGGTGTTGTACACAGTGTTCGTGGTGAACGGGCTAAGTTACAAACTCTGGCTGTTACCAATGCAGAGATTGGGCTGGCAACGCGATTGGCTTCGCGTTCGGGAATGGCTGCACGACTGGAGGCTGTGCGAGAGCTAGTCGACCTAGATGATGCGCCCAGCCGGATGGAGTGTTTTGATATATCCCACACTATGGGTGAGGCAACAGTTGCCTCCTGTGTAGTCTTCAATGCCGAAGGGGCACTGAAATCCGATTACCGGAAATTTAATATTGAAGACATCACCCCCGGTGATGATTACGCGGCCATGCGCCAAGCGCTAACTCGACGCTACACGCGCCTCATAAAAGAGCAGCGCGACCTGCCGGATATTTTGTTTATCGACGGCGGGAAAGGGCAGATAGGTGTGGCCTTGGAAGTGATGAGCGATTTACAAATAGATGCTGTGCAGGTAGTTGGTGTGTCTAAGGGGCCGGACAGACGCCCGGGTGATGAGACGCTGATCCTTTGCCGCGATGAAATGGACGGCGGTCAGGTGGAAAAGCAACTCACGTCCGACTCGCCGGCACTGTTGCTCATTCAGCAAATTCGCGATGAAGCGCATCGATTTGCTATTACCGGTCACCGCGGAAAGCGGGCAAAAAAGCGACAGCAATCTGTGCTCGAAGACATAAAAGGGCTAGGGCCTAAGCGTCGGAAACAGTTGTTGACGCATTTTGGTGGTCTGCGTCACTTGCAGAAAGCCGGCGTAGAGGATATATCTGCTGTACCCGGAATCAGTTCGGAGCTAGCAGCCAGGGTATATGATGAGCTGCACCCTAATCGCGTACTAAAGAGCTAACTTTTTAATGAAAAACAACCTGCCAACTTGGCTGACGTTGCTGCGCATTGGGTTGCTGCCTGTCATTGTTGTCGTGTTCTACCTCGACTACTCGTGGGCGCGCCCGTTAAGCTGCATCATCTTCATCGTCGCCGGCATTACCGATTGGTTGGATGGCTATCTGGCTAGATTGTGGGGTGTAGAAAGTCGTTTTGGCGCTTTTCTCGACCCTGTGGCCGACAAACTGATGGTTGCCACCGTGCTTATACTTATCGTGGAATTCGATAGCAGTCCTTGGCTCACCATTCCAGCCATCGTCATTATTGGACGCGAAATTACCATTAGCGCGTTACGTGAGTGGATGGCCGAGATGGGGCAGCGCGGCAAAGTGGCCGTGGGTTGGATGGGAAAAGTGAAAACTACCGCTCAAATAACGGCCTTGTCGATGCTCTTGTACCTTCACGATTTCCTGGGTTTGCCTATCTACAAGATTGGGATGGTCGCGCTTTATGTCGCCACTGTGCTCACAATCTGGTCCATGGTGACCTACATGAAGGCCGCTTTTGCCGATGCTAACGATAACGCGGGGTAGGTTTTCGGGCCCAGTTTTGCCTTTGCGTAAGTGTTAGGACAAAATTGCGCAAATTCAGTTGCCTAGGATGCTTGACAGCAGGGCCTTGTCGACCCAAAATAGGCGGATTGCTGCGGGAATAGCTCAGTTGGTAGAGCGCAACCTTGCCAAGGTTGAGGTCGCCAGTTCGAACCTGGTTTCCCGCTCCAATTTTTAGACAGTGTAAAGTACGACGATAGATCGGCGCGGGAATAGCTCAGTTGGTAGAGCGCAACCTTGCCAAGGTTGAGGTCGCCAGTTCGAACCTGGTTTCCCGCTCCAATCCACTAAAACCCCGGCAAGGGGTTTTTTTGGTTTAGGCTGAGTGGCAGAGTGGCTATGCACCGGATTGCAAATCCGTTTACCTCGGTTCGACTCCGGGCTCAGCCTCCAGTTTTACAGCCCAATCTGTAAAGCGATGTAGTCCTACTGCTTTTCCCCAAAGCGGTAACACAGTCTCCCGATGCCCGGGTGGCGAAATTGGTAGACGCAAGGGACTTAAAATCCCTCGGTAGCAATACCGTGCCGGTTCAAGTCCGGCCCCGGGCACCA
>JAHDGK010000095.1:0-3168 GCA_020627685.1 Granulosicoccus sp.
TCAGCGCGTCATGACTTCCACAGCACTAATCGTTGAAGTTCCAGAGTCCGAAACTATTGTTTCCCAATACAGACTCAAGTTCGACGAGGTGGCATCTAGAGGAATACCTGCCCACATCACTATCCTTTTCCCATTCATACCCATTGAAGGTATTTCAGAATCATTAGTAGACGAACTTCAATCACTGTTTCGGGAAACCAAGGTATTCCCATTTCAATTATCAAACTGGGAAAGATTTGATACCGCTTTGTGGTTACGCCCATTTCCAGAAGATCCATTCAGACGAATTACGGAAAAAATATACGAACGCTTTCCGGACTACCCACCCTATGAAGGCAAACATACCGAAATACAGCCACATCTAACGGTCGCTCAATTTACGCCACCAGACTCTCAGAATCCTGAATGGAGCCGCATAGAGCAATCTACCCAAGCAGAGCTACCCATAGAATGCGTGGCCAAAGGGTTATCACTGTATATCTGTGACCAATCTGGTTATTGGAAAAGGCACCTATCGATACCATTCGTGGATATTGAGTCGAAATAGAATCATTCAAGTGACGTACGATTAGCCAAACTAATCATTAATTGCCGTTTTGTAGAATGTACGTGGAGTTTGCCAAATGAAAATCCCAGTCATCAATACCGAACGACTCATACTAAGAGAATTCAGGGATCATTCTGACTTTGAACCCTACGCTAAGTTCTACGCATCAGATAAAACGAAATACTATGGTGGTCCTCTAGATCGCTCTCTAGCTTGGAGAGCCGCCGCAGCGATGATGGGACACTGGATAATACGCGGCTACGGTGCGTGGGCGGTAGAGGAGCGAGCTACTGGTGACTTCTGTGGCATCGTTGGGCTCTGGAATCCCGAGGGATGGCCTGAGCGGGAAATAACATGGGCCATAGTGGAACATAAACAAGGCAAAGGGTACGCATATGAAGCCGCTATTCGATCTAAGGTCTATGCATACGAGACCCTAGGCTGGGATAGTGTCTACAGTTGTATCTCCTCCGAGAACAGTGACTCAATCCGCTTAGCTAAAAAACTTGGTGCATCGCTAGAGCGAGAAATTGAAACCGAAAAACGCGGGAAAGTTCTGGTTTATCGGCATAGTCGTGAAAATAGATAAATCACGTATATTTCGCTTAACATTATTTACGAAAGAACAGACGTCCAAAGTAGCCATCGCGATAAAAATACCAGAATTGTCGCGAATTGATACCAACCTAAAAATGTAAGCCTCATTTAGGCTAAGCAGATGAAAAGTCTCCAACCCGCATTTGCTTCAAAGAAAGTGAAATTACTATTTTTAATGTGCTTATTATTTGCGTCAAATTCCTTTGCAAACTTAAGCGCGACCGCGGAACGTACAATGATTAGCTGGCCAGACACTGGTGGCTGGATGCAGGTTCAAAACGAATCCACTTGGGAAACTGTTCCAGGCTGCGAAGGGTTTATCACTACCTGTACTGCACCTGCAGGCTCTTACAAGATTGTCGATCACAGCTCGGGCATTTTTCAGACAGGTATTCAGATAGATAGCGTAGCTACCCCAAATATCTACCGCTCCAACTGTGCGTTTCAAACTTATACCTTTCGCGGAGAGTGTGAAATCTCATGCCCCGCAGGTATGACGATAAGGCGATTGGTTGAGTGCCGCGCCACTGTAGAGGCCAGCGGTTTACTACAAGCGACAGACTTTAATTCAGATGAGACAACTCTTTTCTGTAGAACTAATTCTATATCGACTCCTACAACTATGAATGTAGGTATTCAATGTGAGTAGCCGTCTGCCTTAAGATCATGCCAACTTCAGCTGCAGTGAGATAGAGTTACATTGAAAGCTAGAGCGGCGGGTTCCCTACCTCGGGACGAAAGATTCTGTTAGTGTCAGCTAAATCACTGGAAGTGACAAAATTTTATGGCAGATTTAATAATTCTCCATGGACCCCCGGCATCCGGGAAGCTGACGACGGCTAAACAGATAAGCGCTATCACAGGTGCATCGATTTTCCACAACCATCTCACGCTGGACGTATCTAAATCGCTATTTGCTTTTGGTACCGATGAATTCTGGCAACTGACAAATGAAATAAGAGCGTTGTGTCTGGAGGCTCACTTTAAAGCCGGCAAAAGTGCGCTAATTTTTACTTGGTGCTACGAACAGCCTGAGGACTTTTGGTTCCTCGATAAAATCAATCAGATGGCTATAAAATATTCTGGTCGCATTCTGCCAGTATTTGTGGAATGTACAACAGAGAGTTTGGAGGAGCGAGTCTCAAATGCTGACCGAAAAAGCTTGGATAAGCTCTGTTCAGTAGATGTCTTACAGGCACAAATATCGACTAAAAACTACGCGCCAATACCCTATGAAAATTGCATAAAAATAGATTCAACGAAAATTTCTGCGTTAGTCAATGCAACGAAAATTGTTGATTCATTCAAGCTTTGATTTATTAATAACCACCGTTGATATATATCAGCTCTGGCTATGTCCTAATGTTCCAGTCACGAATCAGCATTACACACATCTCTTTCTGGCCCCCCAAACGGTGTTGGCTTGGTAAGCGGTGAAGCCGAACATGGCATCTATACTCAATGCTTTACAAGTGACTGACAACGTTACGTTACTGACGCTGCCAGCTATATGCCGACAGCGTGCAATAAATCCCACCTAAACCTCCTCGTTTGGTATTTGCGTGGTCGTATCTACGACTCCGCCATCGTTGTCACAGCCAGCAACGCGCACGCAGCATCTTGTTGCGCATTTGGAAATCCAGCAACACCCACAGAACCGATCAAAGCGTTGTTTGATGAAAACACAGGATGACCTCCGGGAATAGTAACAATGCGCGGTATATCCTTGAATGCCGGAAATGACTCCATAATCGGTGCAATGCTACCGCTAGGCTGGAAAAAGTTGAGTGCGCTATAAGCCTTAAGACCAGCACCCTCGTAAGCTGCAGGCAGTACCTCATCCATACGGGCTGATGCAATGATCTGGTCGGCGCGGTCAATAACGACAATGGCAACATTAGCTTTGGCTTCAATCGCCATGTCGATACAGGCACTGACTCCCAGTACCGCCTGTTTATAGGGTAGAAAGTCTCTGGAATTAGACAGTACAGATGTGCTGCTAATCAAGCCGCAGATCATCAGGC
>JAHDGK010000095.1:3268-6508 GCA_020627685.1 Granulosicoccus sp.
AATTAGACAGTACAGATGTGCTGCTAATCAAGCCGCAGATCATCAGGCTTACCATAAGCGAATTCTTCATTTCTTTTCCTCTACGGTTACAGTAAATACGGGGTTGAACCCCTGGCCACGAATTACTCCAGTTGAAAAATCAGTGACAATTCGATTTGGCCCAAGCACCGTGGCCGTCGGCTCGGCACTGCCGTCGATCAGTGACGAGGCCTCTTTGTCCAAAGAGACAGCTGTAATATTCTTGCTTGCCGGTAAATCAAATACAAAATAGTTACGATCGTGATTACCCTCAGTCGTGGGCCCGGATAGCTGTTTCGCAAAGTCACTGTCACCCCAGCTGAAAGCAATGCTGTTAGAGCTAATATCGACCGAGTACAAAGTGATGAAATTTGGAAACTCGACCTCATTACCTACCGTGGAAAACTGATTGTTCTCCAATCCGAATGACGAAACATCTGTTTCAACATTGGACGTGAGATCTCCCTGGAAAGTATTAGTGACTACAACGTGCGAGCCCATCAGACCTGCCGAATGACCATCCGCGAATAGCGGCTGGGAAAAGACGGCGAGAATCGCCATCGTAGAAATCTTAGTGTTTTTCATTTTAAGTGCCTTCTTCATGAATCATAAAAGCTGTAACTATTGATTAAGTGCATAGCTGCTTAGCCGGAAAGTCTCAGGTTTTGCCACTTTGCTTATCTCTGAGGTGAGTTCTGTCCAGCTTTGCGCCTGAGCATTCAGCTCCTTCATGGCATCGCGTGACGACCAGTAGTTAATGCATAACCAGTTGCCGTCCTCACCTTGCGCAACGGTGCGATAAAGCAGAGTGTCGTTCTGATTCATCCGAACCGTTATGTTTTCAAAAAACGCGCGTACCTCTTCAGGGTCAGCACCATCTGCCTGAGTGAAATTTACTATTTCCACATGCGTGGGGACTCTTACATCTGCAGCACCCACCTGCCGTGTCATACCACCGCTGGCTAACTGGAGTGGTACCTGTAATGCAGTTGGTCGGCTTTCCGGTGTATCGAGTGATTTTCCATCGACGGGCCTAGCACCAAAGTACAGCAAGCCCGATGCAACGTAGAGCACCTCGAATTCGTTGGATGGTGTATCCGCCGCAACGCCCATCACAGAACACCCGGTTTCGTATATGTTCTGTTCTACACCTGTCTGCCAGGCCTCTTTACCACAACTACCCGGTTCGGCTGAGTTTAGAAAGCCGGTAAAACCGTCCATACGGGGTGTAATAGTGAGATAGTCGTTAACAATCAGATCAACGTTTTTTGCACCGTTAACAACATTCGACTGACCCTGTACCCGAACATCTCCACCAAACTTCAGCTCTACTAAAGGCGCGCTGCAGTTAGCATCTGCGTAAGTGGTGAAGTGTGCATCAATACGATCACCGTTGAAAACGACACTTCGGGTTAAGTGCCAAGGGTTTACACCATCCGGACCGGCCTGCGGACGTAGCTCACAACTGGTGCTGACCCAAGTGCCATTGAGCTCCGGCATATCCGTCGCAGCGACGCTAGTACCACTGGCGCAAGCCAGCGCCGACACCAGTGTAAATACTGAAAACTTTGTCATTACTGTTCTCCTTATTGGGAGACAGAATTTTCACAAAGCCTATACAATGAATCCAATTGATGTTTATTATATATACATGAATGATAATAATATAAATCTTGCCCGCTTGGATTTGAACCTTCTGACCGCTTTGCATGCATTGCTCACGCACGCGTCGGTATCTGCTGCTGGCGAGTCTGTTGGGCGCACGCAATCTGCCATGTCACACAGCCTGTCGCGCCTTCGTGAACATTTTCAAGATCCGTTGCTGGTACGCGAAGGCTGGGCAATGACCCTGACGCCTTACGCAGAGTCTCTTCTACCGCAGGTTTTGCAGGTATCGAATGCTCTAGCGAATCTCTTTGAAGGCCTGCAGCCTTTCAATCCGGAGTCGAGCACACGTACTATTCGAATTGCTACGCGCGACATTTGCGTACCTTTGCTGACTCCGTTAGTGGCTGAAATAGGCAAAGCCGGTCCGGGTATCACGGTAGATATCCTAGAAACAGTGTCCATTCGTGAAGCAGTAGCCTCGATGCAGGCTGATATTGGATTTGGTTTCGGCACAGACAAAGCCCCTGCCAATCTTGACGTACGCAAAGTGGCAGAGCTGACTTGGTGTGTGTTTGCACCGAAGAAACACCCGTACCTTAAAAAACAAAGTCTAGAGACATGGAATAATTCCCGGCATATTGTGGTTGGACAACCCGGTGAGTCAAATGGCCCCATTGAAGCCAAACTCAAAGACCTTAAATTAAGTCGACAGGTGCTGTGTTATGCACCTAACTTTAATTCAGCATTAACACTTGCCGCAGATTGCGATGCGCTATTTACGACACTGCAAGAGCCCTTTTGCAGTAACGGGTACCCGACCGGCTTGTCACCTGTACCGACGCCGTCACAGTTTAAGATGCTACCAGCACCGGCAATTCTAACGTTGCGCCGAGACTGGGGTAATCCGTTTGAGTTATGGCTCGCTGATCTATGTAATCGCTTTACAATCAAATCTGTACGCGCCTAAGTTTCATGAAGCATTTACAGGTAGAGCTATGTTCAGTTGCAGCCGGACCCAAACGCTCTAGCACCCAGGACTGATCTGTCAAACCCTACCGCGAATATCTCTACACAGCGACCGGATTGTGGTGTCCGAACGTCGACAAATAATTTTGACGGAGTGAAACCAACAGTCGCTCCGTTGACGCGAACTTCATAGCCATCAATCAAACTCTCGACATCCGAATTGACCTCCCAGCTCATCACAAAACCCACTACCAAACCTTCAGAATTTATACTGGTAAAAACGTCTTGGAAATCTTCTCTGGTCGATGTCGTTAAAGTCGGTTCACCGTTATATAAGACGGTACCTTCAAGGGTATTAACTGAAAGTATTCCTGAAAGAGGACCGGAATTGCCCGCTTCATCAACCAACCTTCCTTTGTTAATTATTATGATCCTAAGGGTTTCTTGGTCAAATTACCGCTCAGAACTTTAACTACGCCCACTTGCTGATAACGACTATTAGTCATTAGAAAAACCGCTGGAACATTCCTATTCGACTTAAGCAGTACAAGCATTGGAAAATAGGTACAAATCAGTTGTAAAATAGTTGCCTCAGTTGTAGCCACTGACGCTAATCCAGCGCACACCACGAATACAGTGATTTAAAAT
>JAHDGK010000096.1 GCA_020627685.1 Granulosicoccus sp.
CATCATTTGTAACGAGCGCACGCCCACCACTACAGGTTTAAAGGCCTTGCGAGACAAATACGCCCCGAGAATAGAAGCCTTTCATTTTGAATCCACCGTGGAGGTGCATGAGACGAAGCTGTTCGGAGATTTTGCCGTTATGGTCTTAACGTTCAACGTTAAAACAATAGAGAAAACTAGCGGCAATGTAGGAGGAGGGACTGGCCGTTTAGTTTTAGGCTACCGCCGAGATCAAAGCGGGGATTGGAAGATAGCGCTTGATGTCGATAACAATGCGTAATCTTAATAAATACGAATTAAAAAAGTTCGATTCCTAAAAAATTAAGCAACCGTGAGTGTTTATTCAAACGGTTGCTTAATGACTTCTAACAACTTTCCAAGGCGCTTATGCGACCTTGGAAGAAGACTTATATGCTTGCCATAGCTGATTGATACTTGCGTTCCGATCTTCCTGATCGTCATGAGATCCACTGTTTGCTGCATCTGAGTTTGACTGTCCTGTATGACCATTTGGCTGTTGTTGTACGCTTAGGTGAGCAGAGTTGTACTGTTCAGCTGGTGAGTCATTTGTAGTTTGCTGTACAGCCTCACGTGCAGGTTCAGCTTGCATTGTGCTCTGCACTGGACTCTGGGCAACCTGATTGGTCATTGGTTGATGCTGGTGATATGGCATAGGTGCCATAGTCACAGGCATTTCACTGCGCAGTAAAAACTTAGGTACATAAGAACCAGGCTTCATTTCAATAAAGATTTTAGTGTCTGGGTTCTGTAGGTAGTAAGTGTCCAGAGAAGAACGGAGGCGCTTGGCCAGAACACGTACAGACGGATCTGTCTGTGGGTCAAAGCTTGCCGGCTTGCCGAGGGCTTCAATTCCCACTGTGAACGCCTTAATGCGGCGGGTATTGCCAATGAGCGTTTGCTCTACGACGTAGCGTAGGAACGCAGACATCTGTGGTGACGCGAGGAACTTGTCCGTTGTAAGAATCCCGTCCAGGGCGCTCGTTATATCTGAAGTAGCGATTGTAGTGTCTTGAGACACAGGTACTGAGTTAATCATAATGTTGCTCTCATTCGTTGCCCGCCGTTAATTGGCAGGAGTGATACTGAAAGAGCAAGATCAGGACGCACTTACCTCTTTATGTAACGTTTGAGGTTATTTCTGTTATTAAAAAACCCTTGAAACCCTGTTAAATGGGGCTTGTAGGGGCGTTTTAGGTAACCGTTATTTCTGATGTTTCTCGTGGCATTCTTTTTAGTTTTTCATCGGCAGGCGTTGAAAGTCCGGCATTTCGGTGGTGAGTGACATATTGCTGGCGCACAGCTGGTCGTTTTAATAGCTCCTTGTAGCAGCGCCAAGCCTATGCCAATCGGTCGAGTAACTCGGGCTAACCTCAAGCATGCGCCAAAGCCTTCAATGTTCTGTGTACATAGCCGTAAATTAGAGTACGAGAGAGTTACGATTTACAGACAGAGACAATTTCAGATGCTGATACTCACAAGACGGGTCGACGAGCGGATTTTTATTGGCGACGACATCACGTTGTGTGTTCTCGATATTGAAGGCAATCGCGTCAGGTTGGGATTAGAAGCGCCCAAAGATGTCGCCATCCTTCGAGAGGAAGTCCATCACCGATATACCGGTGATGCCTCTAACGATGCGCATCACCCCAATTCAGACAAAGGCAAACGATCTGCCTAGAAAAAAACAGTTGCAGGGCCATTACATTGCCTACTGAGTGACCGTAGCGGGAGAGGATTTCCCACAATCGATCCGATTTGAGGATCTGTTGGATAGTCAACGTAGGTTTAGCGGAATATCAAAGGAATACTTATCATGATCGATCAGCAAGAACTAGAGAAACTCATTAATGAGCGTTTGGAAGCCGGTGATGTCGAATTACCCGTTTTTGATGATATCGCGTTGCGAATCCACCGTGAGGTTCGCGAAAATAAGCTAGATGCTGATTTAATTTGCCAGATTCTCGAAGAAGATCTGGCCCTGGTCGCCGAGTTACTTAGAATGGCGAACTCCTCGTTCTTCGCTGGTATGTCTCCGGTGGGTAGTCTGAAAGAGGCGGCTGTTCGACTTGGTGTGCGTCAGATAGCGTCGATAGTCTTTTCTGTTAGTCAGAAACGCCTTTACAGCGCATCAAGCGGATTGTTCAAGTCGAGGCTGACTCAATTGTGGAAGCACACATCTGCTGTGTCGCTGGGTTCTCGATGGCTTGCTGCCAACGCAGGATATCGTGGCCTTGCCGATGAGGCATTCGTGTCGGGGCTCTTGCACGATATTGGCAAGCTTTCGTTGTTGTGTATTCTCGAGGACCTCATTGAGAAAGAGGGTTTGGAGATATCCGACGAAGTGGTGGATGCTACGCTTTTGAGCATGTACTGCGAGCACGGTGAGCAACTGCTGGAGAGCTGGAACCTGCCGGAAGAGTACAAAACCATCGTTCGCGACCAAAATGCTGAAGAGCTGGACGCATCTAATACGGTGCTGGCCATTATCCGGTTGGTGGATAAGGCCTGTATTGTTGAAGGCATTGCGGATATGGAATATGAAGAAGACTTCGATATTCCTAGCATGCAAGAGGTTCAGGTGCTTTCATTGAACGAGGAAGACCTCAGCGAATTGAGTCTAATTCTTCAAGAGGCTAAAGGCGGGGAGTCTCGCAAGGCAGCCTAAAGCGAGCAGGTCTCGTTGAAGGCCACAACAGATATAGAGAAAGAAGCCCTTCCCATGAAGGGCTTTTTTATGGGGGACATTTAATTTCTAAGATCAGCTTCTATAATTCGAAAAATAAGTTTTGTTTGAAATAATCACAGATCGATAGCAGATTTCGTACGGGCGCATAGCGTAGGTGTCTGTTTCTACGGGATAAAACGGGAATGCTCGCGGCGCTGACGCTGCAGGTCGTGCAATTTATGCCATTTAGTGCTCGAGAACCTTCCGTATATGGTTGACAGGGGGCATACCCGCCCTTACAATTCCGGAGCTCGATAGCAGGCCGTTCACTAGCGGCCTGTCTTTCGTTATGAATTCCTGATCTTTTTCCAACCGAGGTTTTACCAAGGTTACCGACCCATGGCACATAGGCCATGACGGATTAAACGACAGCACTGTATGGCGACGATCAATCAACTCGTCCGCAAGCCGCGAAAGCGCAAAGCGGAGAAATCCAACGTACCTGCACTGCAGGCCTGCCCGCAAAAGCGTGGCGTTTGCACAAGGGTTTACACCACGACTCCTAAAAAGCCGAACTCGGCTATGCGTAAGGTGGCTCGTGTACGTCTTACCAACGGTTACGAAGTGACTTCGTACATCGGCGGTGAAGGCCACAACCTTCAAGAGCACTCGGTCGTACTGATCCGTGGTGGTCGTGTGAAAGATTTACCAGGTGTTCGCTACCACACGGTACGCGGCAGTCTGGATACCCAAGGCGTCGATTCACGTCGTCAGGGTCGTTCAAAATACGGCGCTAAGCGCCCGAAAGGTTAAGACAGCATGTCAAGAAGAGTACAAGCACCCAAGCGCGATATCCTGCCAGACCCTAAGTACGGTAGTGTCCGGTTGGCAAAGTTCATCAACATCATGATGCTTGATGGCAAGAAAGCTGTTGCAGAGCGAGTCATCTACGGCGCGCTTGATGTAATCAAAGAGAAGGGCGCAGCAGAGCCTGTTGAAGTTCTCGAGCTGGCGTTAGAAAACGTTAGTCCTGCAGTAGAAGTAAAGTCTCGCCGAGTCGGTGGTGCTACTTATCAAGTTCCTGTTGAAGTTCGCCCGGTTCGTCGAAGTGCGCTCGCGATGCGTTGGATTATCGACGCAGCTCGAAAGCGTGGAGAGAAGTCAATGATGCTTAAGCTCGCTGGCGAATTAAGTGATGCAGCTGAAAAGCGCGGAACTGCCGTTAAAAAGCGCGATGATGTACATCGCATGGCGGAAGCAAACAAGGCGTTCTCTCACTACCGCTGGTAAGGCGGCTCGGGTGTGACGCAGGTCTTAGTCTAGGGTTAGCTAGTGGCACGCATCACGCCTATAACACTGTACCGTAATGTCGGCATCATGGCTCACATCGATGCCGGCAAGACGACTACGACCGAACGCATCCTCTTCTATACTGGTGTTTCTCACAAAATCGGTGAGGTTCACCACGGCTCTGCCACCATGGATTGGATGGCGCAAGAGCAAGAACGTGGTATCACCATCACGTCTGCTGCGACCACATGCTTCTGGAAAGGCATGGATGGTAGTCGCGAGCAGCACCGAATCAACATCATTGATACGCCCGGCCACGTCGATTTTACTATCGAAGTGGAGCGCTCTCTTCGCGTGCTCGATGGCGCGGTAGCGGTTTTCGATTCGGTTGGCGGGGTAGAGCCTCAGTCAGAGACAGTCTGGCGACAAGCCAATAAATACGATGTCCCTAGAGTTGCTTTCGTCAATAAGATGGACCGTATCGGTGCCGATTTCAGCCGTGTTGTCGATCAAATAAAAGAGCGCCTGGGTGCGAATCCCATACCTATCCAGATTCCCATCGGTTCGGAAGAAAATTTCGCCGGTGTCGTTGACTTAATTTCTATGAAGTCAGTTCTTTGGGATGAAAAGGATCAGGGCGTAAGCTTTGTTGTGGGTGATATTCCAGTCGATCTGCAAGATGAGGCAGCCGCAGCCAGAGAGGCTTTGGTGGAGGCAGCAGCGGAAGGTGATGATGAACTGATGGATCAGTATCTAGAGTCGGGCGAGCTGTCAGAATCAGATATTCGCCGCGGTCTGCGAATTCGTGCATTGGCAAATGAAGCCGTACCCGTTCTGTGTGGTTCAGCCTTCAAGAATAAAGGCGTGCAGTCGTTGCTAGATGCCATCATCGACTATATGCCGGCCCCAGATGACGTGGCCGCCGTAGAAGGTGTGTTGGCCGATGAAACTATCGGTGAGAGACCGGCAAAAGATGACGCACCTTTTTCTGCGTTGGTTTTCAAGATAGCTAACGACAGTTACGTCGGTTCCTTAGCCTTTTTGCGCGTCTACTCAGGTGTGGTGAAAACAGGCGATATGGTTTTCAACCCGCTACGAGGTAAGCGGGAGCGTATCGGTCGCTTGCTTCAAATGCACGCCAATAATAGAGAAGAAATTAAAGAAGTCCGGGCGGGTGATATTGCTGCCGCCGTGGGTCTGAAGGAAGTAGGTACCGGTGACACTTTATGTGAGCAAAAACAAGCGATTGCGCTGGAGCGAATGGAATTTCCAGAGCCCGTTATTGCCGTTGCTGTAGAGCCGAAAACCCTCGCCGATCAAGAAAAAATGGCATCAGCCCTGGGCCGCCTCGCTAAAGAAGATCCCTCGTTTCGGGTCAGAACCGACGACGACTCAGGACAGACTATTATCAGTGGTATGGGTGAGTTGCATCTGGATATCATCGTTGACCGTATGAAGCGGGAATTCAACGTTGAGGCAAATGTCGGCAAGCCCCAGGTTTCCTACCGCGAAACGATTCGCCAAACCGTTGAGGCAGAAGGGAAATTTGTCCGCCAAACGGGCGGTACCGGTCAGTATGGCCACGTTTGGTTGCGAATGGAGCCACTCGAGCGTGGTGCCGGCTTTGAATTTGTTAGTGAGATTGTGGGTGGTTCTGTACCCAAAGAATATGTGCCGGCTGTTGAGAAAGGCATTCAGGACGCGCTTGGAAATGGCGTGTTAGGAGGCTATCCAATGGTCGATATGAGAGTTACGTTGTATGACGGCTCCTATCATGATGTGGACTCAAACGAAATTGCGTTTAAAATAGCGGGCTCAATGGGGTTCCGTAATGGCGCAAACGACGCCAGTCCCACGTTGTTAGAGCCAGTAATGAAAGTTGAAGTAGTCACCCCTGAGGAGTACATGGGTGATGTCATGGGCGACCTGAACCGTCGCCGTGGCGTAGTTGTGGGTATGGACGAGCAGCCGGGAGGTAAGGTTGTCCGGGCTACTGTCCCTCTTGCAACAATGTTTGGATACTCCACCGATTTACGTTCCGCCACGCAGGGCAGAGCGGTTTATTCAATGGAATTTGAGAGTTATGAAGTACCACCTCAGGCGGTGGTTGATGCAGTACTGCATCGTTGAGCCCTAATACTGTATCATCCGCAGCCCAGACGTGAACCAAAAGGTCGCATGGGCGATCAATCGAAAACGAGGCCAGAACAGAAGTGTCTAAGGAAAAATTCGAACGAACCAAACCCCATGTCAACGTAGGCACGATAGG
>JAHDGK010000006.1 GCA_020627685.1 Granulosicoccus sp.
CGTCGTGACGACACTTACATCGGCTTGCGCGAGAGAATGGATATTGCCCGCGAGCATGGAGCCGACCTCTTTATTTCTATCCATGCTGACGCCGTACAACGCCGAACGGCTAAAGGGAGTTCTGTTTACGCTTTATCTATGGACGGGGCTTCTTCCGAAGCGGCGGCCTGGCTGGCTAAAAGTGAAAACGAGTCTGCGGCACTATTCGGTGATGTTCCGCTTGGAGGAATGGATGACTTTCTCAGTCAAACGTTACTGAGTTTGGCGCAAAGCTCGACCATGGAAATGAGTATGGAGGTGGGTGCCGACATTCTCGATGAGCTCAAGAGTATTGGTCATGTTCACAAGCCAACGGTTGAGCAGGCGGCTTTCGCGGTTTTGAAGTCACCCGATATTCCCTCGGTCCTTGTGGAGACAGCTTTCATCTCTAACCCCGAAGAGGAAAGTAAGCTCCGCAGTACCCGGTATCAGGAAAAGCTGGCCAGAGCTATGGAGCGCGGCGTTATGCGGTATTTATCGCGGCGCGCCCCGGAAGGTACATTGTTGGCTGCCAACAGGCAAAAACAGGGATAAAGATAAATCCTGAGTAGGGTCGTGCAGACCCGCGGCAACAGGCGCATAATATTGGTTTGATGCTCGCCCTTTAAAGCGTGGTTTGCAACCACAACAGTAACCGTCTATGCCGACAATACAGCAACTTCCCGATCACCTGATAAACCAGATTGCCGCAGGGGAGGTCGTGGAGCGCCCTGCGTCCATCGTTAAAGAGCTTGTTGAGAATTCCCTCGATGCCGGTGCAACGCATATCCTTATAGAGCTGGAGCAAGGTGGTCTTGATCGAATTAAGGTGCGTGATAATGGTTGCGGCATAGAGGCTAGCGATTTGCCTTTAGCTCTGAGCCGGCATGCCACCAGTAAAATTCAATCAATGGAAGATCTGTGGAAGGTCGGTACATTGGGTTTTCGAGGCGAGGCCTTGCCCAGTATTGCGTCAGTCTCCCGGTTGACGGTCACCTCCTGTACAGAGGAGGCCGAGCACGGGGCGAAAATAGCGTACCAAGCTGACGGTAGCATGAGGCACGAACCCGCACCGCATCCAAAGGGCAGCACGGTAGATGTCGCAAGTTTGTTTTATAACGTGCCCGCAAGACGTAAATTCATGCGGACACCTCGTACTGAGTTTTCACGCTGCGAAGCTGTCGTTAAAACATTGGCCATGGCTCAGCCTCAATGTGCGTTTACGCTGTCTCACAACGGTAAAGTCACGTTCGAATGCAAGTCGGCGATTGATGCGCAAGCGCAAAATCAGCGTATCACCCGTATTCTGGGCAAAGGGTTTGGTGAGAGTGCGCATGCCGTTAGTGTTGAAGGGGCAGGTCTTGTATTAAAAGGCTGGTTGGCTGATCCTGCTTTTTCCCGATCGCAAGCAGACATGCAGTACTTTTACGTCAACCAGCGAGTTGTACGCGATAAAGTCATCTCGCATGCGGTTAAACAAGCCTACAGCGATTTAATCTATCACCAGCGTTTTCCGGCCTTTGTGCTCTTTCTGGAAATGGACCCTACGGCGGTAGATGTCAACGTCCATCCGGGAAAGCAAGAAGTTCGATTCAGAGAAAGCCAGCTGGTTCATAGCTTTATCCGTCGTTCCATTAAAGATTTTCTGGGCGCTATAACGCCTGAACATGCGTTGGAATCGGCCGGTGATTTTCAAGGAGCCGCGCCGGGAGTTTTCGGTGATGTGCAAACTTCAATTCCGCCTGTCTCCGACTCAGCACAAAGCAGCGCCACTCCGTACACTCGTCCGCCCATTCAGCGACCGATGCCGTTACAGGTTCAAGATCAACTATCAGCGATGAACCGTCTTGGAGCTGCCAGGGCGCCAGAGCCGATAAGCCCATACGCGCAGCGCGGTGACGGAATTTTAAACGATGAAGTGTCGCAGCCGGAAGCTGTGATACCTCCGTTAGGCTTTGCCAGAGCACACTTACATGGCGTGTATATCCTGGCTGAAAATCGAGATGGCATGATTATCGTGGATGCCCACGCTGCTCATGAAAGGATTACCTACGAGCGCCTGAAAGAGGCGTATCACAATGGTGCTTTGAACACTCAGGCCTTGTTAGTACCGGTAACGCTTGATGTGAGCGAAGCAGAAGCTGATCGGTGTGAAGTGGAGTCTGAATGGTTGGGTTCATTAGGGTTCAGTGTCGATCGTATAGCACCGGAGCAGCTCTGCATCCGTGAAGTCCCTGCTATCTTGGGGCGGGCAGATGTGAGTGCCTTGTTACGAGACGTGCTATCAGACTTAATGAATCACGACACCAGTGAGCGTCTGCGCTCAGCCGTCGATGAAGTTTTATCGTCCATGGCGTGTCATGGCTCTGTGCGGGCGAACCGTGCCTTAAGTCCGTCTGAGATGAATGCGCTGTTGCGCCAAATTGAATCTACGCCGAATAGCGGCCAGTGCAATCATGGTCGACCTACCTGGACGGCGCTTAGTATGCAGGACCTTGATAAATTATTTTTACGCGGTCGCTAAACCATGTGCATGCACAATGAGAGAGGCCGGTGAGTCTGCTTGAAACGAATTCGGTGTTATCCCGTGCACCTGTTTTTTTAATGGGCGCTACTGCCTGTGGAAAAACAGATCTGTCGCTGTTTATGGCAAAGACGCTCGATGCGGAAATCATCAGTGTAGATTCTGCTTTGGTCTATCGCGGTCTAGATATTGGAACTGCAAAACCCTCCATGGAAGAACGTGACGGTATCCCCCATCATTTAATTGATATTTGTGATCCTTGGGAGGCCTATTCAGCCGCACGTTTTTGCAACGACGCATCGCAGCTCATAACCGAGATTCAATCGCGGGGCAAAAGGGCCCTGTTGGTTGGCGGTACAATGTTGTACTTCAAATCCCTTGAGGAAGGTCTGGCCATTCTCCCCGATGCGGATGCGTCTCTGAGGCAAGAGATGATGGATGATGCGGCCGTTCGAGGTTGGATGGCACTGCATCAAGATCTAGCAAAAGTAGACCCTGTTGCTGCTGAGCGAATTCACCCGAATGACCCGCAGAGAATTCAGCGGGCACTGGAAGTACATCGTCTAACCGGTGTGCCTTTAACAACACTTCAAAAGGACACGCAGTCTCTGTTGCCGGAGGCGCCGGTTAAGTTTGCCCTCGTACCCGATGACAGAGCCTGGTTGCATGAGCGTATCCAACGTCGCTTTGCGCTTATGCTTGAGGCGGGTTTTTTAGACGAGGTGCGTGCACTAAAAGAGGATGCACGGATCCACGCCGAGCTACCTGCTATCCGAAGCGTCGGTTATCGTCAGGCCTGGGAGCATTTGGATGCTTCTGAAACCAACGAATCTGAGAAAGCGTCATCAGATAAAGTGTGGGTGGACAAAGCAACGGCTGCAACCAGGCAACTGGCAAAGCGACAATTAACCTGGCTCAGGGGTATGGATAATGTTCATTATCTAGCCTGTGATGCTCTCTCCTTAGAAGAACAAAAAAGCACCTTGTGCGACATACTGAATACGCAAGAGACCGGTTTTAATGACTGACATACGTACAGATATAAATTTGCCCTCAATGGTCGATCAAATAGGTAATACCCGTTTGGTGCCCATACAACGTTTAAGCGCTAACGATCGTGGCAATAGAATTTTTGGCAAATTGGAAGGTGATAATCCAGCCGGTTCTGTAAAAGATCGACCGGCCTCCAACATGATCTTACAGGCACAAGCTCGTGGAACAATTAAGCCGGGCGATACGCTGCTGGAGGCCACCAGTGGTAACACGGGAATAGCGCTTGCGATGGTCGCGGCAACTCTGGGTTATAAGTTAAAGCTCTTAATGCCAGACAACATGACTGACGAACGCAAGTCACTCATGATGGCCTATGGCGCGGAACTCATCTTGGTCACCGAAGAGCAAGGAATGGAGCATGCGCGTGATACCGCTGCTGCAATGGCCGAACGGGGCGAAGGTTTACTGCTCGATCAGTTTGCCAATCCGGATAACTGGAATGCGCACTACCGTTCTACCGGCCCAGAATTATGGGATGCCACCAACGGGAAAATCACGCACTTCGTTAGCTCTATGGGGACAACCGGAACCATCATGGGAGTTTCCCGTTATCTCAAGGAGAAGAATCCAGATATTCAGATAATTGGCGTTCAACCTGAAGACGGATCTAGTATTCCGGGAATTAGACGCTGGCCGAAAGCCTATCTGCCAAAGATATTCGAGCCTTCCAGAGTCGACAAAATTATTGACGTTAGTCAGACTGATGCTGAAAACATGGCCCGAGAGTTGGCGAAACAAGAGGGCATTCTCTCTGGCGTTTCGTCAGGCGGAGCACTGGTTGCTGCGTTAAGGTTGCAGGAATCCTTGAACGATGCCGTTATTGTGACGATCGTGTGCGATCGTGGAGACCGTTATCTCTCTAGCGGATTATTTCCAGCAACGTAAGGCGATATTTCCCCGTTTTATGCTCTCTTTTTAAGAGAGCATAAATTCAACATCGATACCCGCTACGTTGAGCTCATCACCGCTATGCAGTAGCACAGGCTCATCACCGATGGCATCTCTGTTAAGTGTTGGGCGGTCTACGCTGTCATCGCTCTCAATGTGCATCAGAAAATAGCCGTCTGGCTTACGCATAATGGCGGCAATCTGAATACCCGGTCGACCCAGCGTTGTTACAGGCTTGTCGATGGGAAGAATTTGTCCGGACTTGGCGCCGTTTTTAATTTCAATAACCGCACCCTTTGACGTCACTGGCGCATTGTCCAGTTCGTGCATAGGTGGCGCAGTGTCATCATGGCTCATGACCGCAGACAGTGTTCGACGCTCGACGCCATCTAGCGGATGAGCGTTGTGATCCTCATCGTGGCCATTGAGCATGTCGTTAGCTGATGTCTCTATGCGCTTATTTGTTTTTGGAGTTTCCACAGGAGGTTGTGCAAACAGCCGGGCATCTTCATCAAATGACATTTCATCTTCATCGATATGATCGATGGGCGTGTCACGCATATCCAGCGAATCGTCACGCATGTCCATAGCGGGTAGGTCCAAAGAGCTATCGATTGAGTCCAGAGCGTCAACGCTCATATCGCTTGAATCGAAATCATCGTAGTCGCCGGCAAGCGCTGCCACGCGGGATACTTCCGGAATGACCACACCCATACGAATTTTGCCGAGAATGATGTCATCGCCAGTGACCAAGGCATGCCGTCTAACCACTTCGCCATTAACATACGTGCCGTTCGTGCTGTTTAGGTCTTCAAGCCACGCTTTACCGTCTTCAAACGTGATTTTGGCGTGGTTGCCACTTATGGAGAGGTTCGGTATGGCCACGTCGTTAGTGGACCGACGTCCGATGGTGATTACCTCGTGCCCAGAACCGAATTCGAACTCGTCAACTTCGTTGTCTTCGTGGGTAACGATGATAGTGGTCATTGGCAATCTCTTAGTGTTCGACGTGCTGCGGGTAAAAAACCCCGTGGCGATATAATACGCCTATATATCGTTGAATTATTGGTATTTATGTTTCAAACGTCAACAGCGTTAGTGATACAAGCAATTGATTGACACCGAGTGCGTAATAACCATTATTGTGCAGCGTCCAGATGTCTGTTTTAGGCCCGATTTCAGCTTTCTTCCTCGATATTGATCAACAGCTTAACACCCGGATGTATGAGGTCGGAAGAAAGTGCCTCGCCATCGGCATTGCGAATGTTCTTTACCCGAACAGAGTGCTTGTCTGCAATCTCCGACAATGTGTCTCCAATACTTACCACATATTCGATACTGCTTTCACTGAACTTAGCATTTCGTCTAACCGCAAGCTCTTGTCCGATAAGAATTTTCGAGGTCTCAAGTGCGTTCATGCTACGCAAGCGACGTTGTGAAATTTTGTACAGCTGAGCAATGCCACTGATCGTATCGCCAGCCACCACAATATGAGTGGCGGGTAGGGTAAATAGTTCGCCTTGTTTGGCTTCCGCCACTTTTGTCTGTAGGACGTCTCCTAAACCTCGCCAAACATAGAAGACGTGAGGGCCTTTCGGTGGGGTAACACCGTGTACCAGCCCGGCATTCAAGTTTCGTAAAACGTTTTCGTCAATGCCCGTTACTGCGGCTAATTTGTCAATACTGGCGCGTCTTCCCAAGTCGACGATCTCAAAACCGTCGCCACGCGAAACGTCTGGAATGACAAAGTCCTGCATGGAGTCATAGCGAACCATTGCCAGCAGCGCTAAAAACTTCGGCACATAGTCATAGGTTTCCGGTGGCAGCTTAAGGGACCAGAAATCGGTCGGTTTATCGTCCTTTTGATTGCGTTTTACGGCAGCACGAACTCTCCCGGGCCCGGCGTTGTAGGCTGCTAGTGTCAGCAACCAGTCGCCGTGAAATTCTGCGTTGAGATAACTCAGATAATCCATCGCAGCAGTAGTGGATTGGCGAATGTCAGCGCGTCCGTCAAACCAAACACTGCGCTTTATTCCGATGGCTTCGGCTGTCATGGGGACAAATTGCCAGATCCCGGCAGCGTATTGGCTGCTTTTAACTTCAGGTCTGTAACCACTCTCTATAGCCGGTAACAGCGCGAGTTCCACGGGCAGGTAGCGGGCGTCGAGCGCGTCAACGATATGACCGATAAACGGTGTGGCCCGATTCAGAATTTTGGTCACCCATATCGCTTCCTTGTGGTAATCACGACGGTATTTGTTGATGCGCTCGTTTTCAGGGATTTCTATTCGACGCGATTGTTGGATGGTCTCCCAGGCATTCAGCGTGCTTGCTACGTCGGGGCTGGGATTCTGGGAGGCATCTGACTCAATGGTTGACGTGAGTTCAGAATTTTCATCACTCATGGCATTGGGGTCGTACACATAGGTGTCGCCGATTTCGCGGAGCAATATTCGATCGGTTTCGGGCGTATTGCCCAGTTTGGGTAAAATCAGGCCGTCCGCAGTGGGTTCTGGTACGTCAGTTGTTTGTGCCATACACAGGCATACCAGCGAACTCAGCGCGAAAGCTGCGGCTGTACGTGACAGCATCGCTATACTTGAACCAAACCTGTGACGGCTGGCGTTAGTATGGTGCCTGAAGGGACTTCCGAGATAGTCTGACGACATCGAGTTTGACAGTGAGCGGTATCGAGCTATGAAAAGTATACGAACGGTACGTCAGGGCCCCGTTTGGCTAGACGCACAAGCGCCGTTAGCGCAATGGTACTCAACGAGCCTTGGTCAGTCCATCGCTGAGCGACTTGAAGCGGAATTGGCAACCTTGCTTGGCGATGTTTTCGGCTACCAGGGTCTGCAGGTAGGTAATCTCGTTCCCGATCTTCATCTGTTGAAAGGGGCCGGTCTTCAACGCCACCTTATACTCGACGCGCCAGGCAATGAAGCAGACATCCACGGTGACGTACTCTCGCTTCCTGTGGCCTCCGATACCATGAAAGCTGTGGCCTTTTTCCACACCTTGGACTTTTGCGATAACGCGCATCAGGCTCTGCGAGAAGCCGATAGGGTGTTGACGGACGATGGCCAGCTCATCATTGTCGGCTTCAATCCGTACAGTATGTTTGGTGCGAGGCACGCACTGACAGCGTGGCGCAAGCGAGAGCCTTGGAACGGTCGTTTTTATGCGCGACACCGCGTAAGCGACTGGTTGTCAGTACTCAACTACCGCGTTATGGACAGCAACGCGATGTTCATTCGCCCGCCAATCAATAGCGAGCGAGTGCTGCGGCGGCTCAATAAGATGGAGGGCTTGCAACGCTGGATGAGTCTTATGGGGGGCGTGTACATCATGCGTGCAAGAAAACAAACAATTCCGATGACAATGATGCGCCAATGGCGTCGTCCACGCAGTAGAATGGCAGCCGCTAGTCTTGCTCGCACCCGTGAGGATGCCAGTGGACAACCCTCGGCCACAGTTGCTCGTATCGACAGTCGGCTGCCCTAGTACTTCAACTGGTGTGAATTGATTCGTTCGTGATTGAAATTTATACAGATGGTGCCTGTCGTGGAAATCCGGGACCCGGCGGTTGGGGTGCTTTATTACGTTCAGGCAAGCATGAAAAAGAGCTGTGGGGTGGGGAACAACACACCACGAACAATCGCATGGAGATGACGGCAGTCATCGAATCGCTTAAGGCGATGAAGCGACCTAGCGATATCGTACTGACAACCGATTCGCAGTATGTACGCAAGGGCATCACCGAATGGATAGACGGTTGGAAGAAAAAGAACTGGCAAACAGCGGCGAGAAAGCCTGTCAAAAACGCTGATCTGTGGAAGGAAATTGATCGCCTGGCAGCTACTCACAATATCGAGTGGAAATGGGTAAAAGGGCATAGTGGCCATGCCGAGAACGAGCGTGTTGATGAGCTGGCTAATAAAGGCATCGATGAGCTTCCTAAAGCAGGAAGCTCTACATGAGCAGACAGATTGTTCTTGATACTGAAACAACGGGCCTGGATGCCAAAAGCGGTCATCGTATTATTGAAATCGGCTGCGTTGAAATGGTAGAGCGCCGACTGACCGGAAACAATCTGCATTTGTATTTGCAGCCCGATCGTGAAATTGATCCCGGCGCCATTGCAGTTCATGGCATCACTAACGAATTCTTGATAGACAAGCCGCGCTTTGTGCACATCGTCGACGAGTTGCAAAGCTATCTGGCAGGCGCTGAGCTGATCATCCACAACGCAGATTTTGACGTCGGGTTTCTCGAGCACGAGTTTTCCTTGTGCAACCAACCGATGGAATTGACGAAGGTGTGCAAAGTGACCGATACCTTGGCCATGGCACGAAAACAATTCCCGGGGCAACGCAATAACCTGGATGCCTTATGCAAACGCCTAGGCGTGAATAATTCTCATAGAACGCTGCACGGCGCTCTACTGGATTCAGAAATTCTGGCTGACGTGTACCTGGTCATGACCGGTGGACAAACTGCCTTGTCACTCGATCAGGACTCGGCTGCCGGAGCTGTGGCCGTCGATATTTCCTCTCAGGTGGATATCAGCCAGCTAAAAACGGTGCTTGCCAATGCTGATGAGATAGAGGCTCACGAGCAATGGTTGGAACGCCTTCGTAAAGCTGACGATGGCTGTGCCTGGGATAAGGTAGTGCACTAAGCGTTCGAAACGCCTCGGTAGAAAGAACCCAATGGTGTAATCAATGGGTTCTGATCATGCGCGCTTTGTCTCGCTGCCAATCCCGATCCTTAATGGTTGCGCGTTTATCGAATTCCTTTTTACCTTTACCGATACCGATTTCCAACTTGACCTTGCCGCGCACCCAATACATGGACATGGCCACAATGGTGTAGCCTTTTCGCTCCACGGCCCCGATGAGCCGGGCTAACTCCCGACGGTTGAGTAGCAATTTACGACGACGGGTATTCTCGGCGACGTAATGCGTGGAGGTCGAATGCAGTGGATTGATATTGCAGCCGTACAACCAGGCTTCTCCGCGTACAATCTGGACATAGCCGTCTACCAGTTGAACCCGGCCTTCGCGTAAACACTTGACTTCCCAGCCCTGTAAAACGAGTCCGGCTTCGAATTTTTCATCGATTTTGTAATCGAAAGTCGCGCGCTTGTTGCGGGCAATGAGCGCATCGCCGACAATCTTTTTGCTTTTATTCTTCTTAGCCATCATTACATTATACGGCTCATCGCCACACAGCAGGTCCGATCTCCTATGCCATCTGTCGTTCGCTCCGCACTAGTCAGCCATCCTGCCTCCCAGATGTACGATCTGGTGTGCGATGTGGAGTCCTATCCGGCGTTTTTGCCCTGGTGCGATAGTGCAGTGGTGAAAGAGCAATCGGATTCTCACCAGCTGGCATCGGTGACTATCGATCGTAGAATGAAAGGCATCAGTTTTACCACCCGCAATACGCTGATTGAGAATGAATCGATAGAAATGAAGCTGGTAGACGGGCCGTTTAGAAAATTCGGTGGGATTTGGCGATTTAAACCCCTCGACGACACGGCCTGCCGGGTGGAGCTGTCCATGGACTTTGAGTTTCAAAGCCGGATACTCGGTGCCCTGTTAGGGCCCGCCTTTACCAAAATCTGCGACACCATGGTGGCCGCCTTCGTTAAACGGGCCGGTGAGCTGCAAAAAGGCAAACCTACATGAACGTAGAGATTGTTCTGGCTTACCCCGACAAACAATATCTGGTAAAGCTTTCTTTAGATGCCGGGACCACGCTTCGTAGTGCCGCTCTTTATGCTTTTGACAGTGGCCTAATTCCTAATCCGAACGGCGAGCTAGACCCTAAGAGCGTCCCTTTGGGTATTTATGGCGAACTGGAAGGCGATGACTACGTCTTGCGCGATGGGGAGCGTATTGAAATATATCGCCCCTTGTTGCAGGACCCTAAAGAATGGCGCAGGGCTCGCGCCAAGGCGGCTAAACAAGCCAGCGGGCGTTAGCATAGCCTTTAAGTCGCACCACGCTCCCACCAGTAGCGTTTTTGCGGGACAACACCGGACTCGGCGTCTTTGTTGGACTCGATGTTCGTGACAACATTGTTCTGGAACGAGATAGAAACTCTACGGGCTTTTATCGATGTACCTGCGGGGCCTTTGGTGTACAGATAGTCCCAACGATCCTCTTTAAACGGGCTGTCAATGACCGGTGTGCCAATAAGATTTCGCACTAATTCCCGATTCATGCCGACTTCGACCCGGGCCAATTGTTGTTCGTTAATCAAATTTCCCTGCTGAATAGAGATTTTATGAGCACGCGGCAGCCACAGCGGATCGCCGCCGCATGCCGATAGGAACAACACGAAAATCAAGCTAGAGGCCAAACGCATAGTAAAAGTCCATGAGAAAGTTGAGGAGATTGTCGTATACTTCACGATGCACTCCCATGCTGATGACAACGGCGACGACGATACCAATGACAGATAATCAGGCCATTTCACGAGATTTACGCAAAGCCGGTCTGAAGGTCACGCTGCCACGTCTAAATATACTAGAGATTCTAGAACGTGCAGAACAACATCACCTGAGCGCTGAGGATGTTTACAAGGCGTTACTCAACCAGGGTAGTGATGTGGGTCTGGCCACTGTATACCGCGTTCTGACGCAGTTTGAAGCGGCTGGGCTGGTCACTCGGCATCATTTTGATGGCGGTCAGGCCATTTTTGAACTCGATACCGGCGACAATCATGACCATATTGTGTGCGTTAAATCAGGCAAAGTCTCTGAATTTAAGGACGAGGTGATCGAGAAACGACTGGCTGAAATTGCAGTAGAGCTTGGGTACTCGCTCACTGAGCACAAAATAATTTTATATGGCGTCCATCAGGATGCTGATGCGGCAGAGTCCAACATCTCCTGAGCATGCTGCCGGGTTTTAGCGGTAATTTTCGCTCCCCCTAGCATGCGAGCAATTTCGTCGCGTGTGGCTTTTTTATCCAGTGCTTCGACTGCCGTGCGCGTTTTGCCACCGCTGACGCTTTTGCTGATCTGAAAATGATGATGAGCCTGGGAGGCCACTTGCGGCAAGTGAGTCACGCAGAGCACTTGGGAATGATCGCCTACGGTTCTCAATAGTTGCCCGACTTTTTCGGCTACCGCGCCGCCGACGCCTGTGTCCACTTCATCAAAAATAAGCGTTGGTACGGCATGAGAATCTAAGGTCGCCAACTGCATGCTTAAACTGATTCTTGACAGCTCACCTCCAGAGGCGATTTTGGCTAGTGGCGCAGGTTTAACGCCTGGATTAGGACTCACCATAAACGTAATGACATCATTTCCGTGAACATGTGGCTGATCGTTATGGGTTTGAATCGCAATATCGAAAACACCGCCGGGCATGCTTAGGTCTTGCATCGCATCGGTAATAGTCTTCGCCAGTAGCTTGGCTTTTTTCTTCCTGTGCCGCGTCAGTTTCGCACTTTCCGTGTCGTATACAGAGCGCAATGCCTCGCATTCCTGTTTCAGAGCATCCTGATTTTGCTCGGGTGCTAAGAGCTGGTCGTATTCCTCTCTTAGCTCACTTTCTAGTTCGGGCAAGCTTTGCATATCAGTCTGATGTTTACGCGATAGTCGATGCAAGGCTGCAAGTTTCTGGTCTAACCAGGCCATTCGATTGTCATCGTGGTCCAGGTTGTTCATGGAGCTTCTGACCATCTGAGTAGTTTCGGACACTTGAATGCACGCGGACTCCATTAAATCCAAGGCTTCGCGCATCCTTTCATCAATCTGTACCAGCTCGGTTAACAAAGGAATAGATTGCGTAAGTGCAGGGTAGGCAGTGTCATCAATGGCCTGTAGCGTATCTTGGCTAAGACTCATTATGCGTTCGCTGCTTGCGCGCCATCGGTGTTCTGATTCGATGTCGGCGATAGCCGCTCCACCGATATCCAGATCATCAAATTCCTGCAATTGAAAACTCAGTAAGTCGATACGCTGAGCTCGCGTTTGCGCGTTTTGTTCGTGTGTAGCCAGAGCGGCTTGCGCCTCTTGCCAAGCATGAAAGGCTTTGGAGACTTTCTTAAGTTGAGCACGCCCTGCAAAGTTATCGAGCAAGTTGCGTTGGTCGGCCGGTTTAACCATGGTCTGAAAAGCATGCTGGCCATGGATGGCGACAAGCTGTTCACCCAAGGCGCGTAGCGTTTGCACTGATACGGGAATATCGTTGACCGTCGCCCGGGACTTACCGTTCCTATCTAAAGTGCGGCGAATCAAACATTCATCGGCAACGCTGACATCGTCGTCGATGTTCTCCAGTTCGTGTTCAACAAGCCATTGTTTGACGGCAGGTAGTTGCTCGAGTGAAAACGACGCTGTGATGTCTGCGCGTTTAGCTCCGTCTTGAATGCTGTCGATGTTAGCGCGCGCACCCAGTACGAGTCCGAGCGCATCGAGCAAAATGGATTTACCTGCGCCAGTCTCTCCTGTTAAAGCTGACATGCCGGATGTCAGCTCAAGTTCCGAGGCATCTATTATCGCGAAGTGTTTGATGTGTAGATGCGTTAGCAATCTAAGCTCCTCAGCCCCAGTTCAGTTTTTCTCGCAAGATGCGATGGTAGTCGTAGCTTTCCGGATGAAGGAGTCGCACGCGGTTAGGATTGCGTTTAATCTCGATCATGTCACCCAACATGGCGTCCATATAGATTTGCCCGTCGCAGACCACTTGAGCATGGGTGACGTCGTCGTCCCAAAGGTGCACTCTGATGGTAGAGTTTGCATCGACCATTAACGGCCGGCTGGTTAGCGTATGAGCACAAATGGGCTGAACAACAAGCGCATCGATAGTGGGCCCGACGATGGGGCCACCGTTGGATAATGAGTACGCAGTACTGCCCGATGGTGTGGCGACGATGATGCCGTCGGCACGTTGGTGAGTAACCAGAACATCATCGATGATAATGTCAAAATCCATGATTTGAAGCAGGTCTTTTACGCGCATCACCGTGTCATTAAACGCGTAGGAACTCGCGATACAGTCACCGTCGCGCAGTACGCGAGTTTGCAACAGTGCACGTTGTTCCTCTATGTGTTGTCCTTTAACGATTTGGGTGAGCTGATCCAAGCCATTTGCAGGGGAGACATCGACAAGAAAGCCTAGTCGGCCACGATTGATTCCCACAATAGGGACGTTGTGATCGACTAGAGATCGTGCAGCGCTCAGCAAAGTGCCATCTCCGCCAATGACCACCGCCAAATCACAGTTTTCGGCAATCTCGCTGGTTGGCACTTTTGGCTTCTCGGCGACAAGTTGGCCAATGCTTTCATCAAGCATGACTTCCACGTCCAGAGATTCCAGACAGGCAATTACATCGTTCAGGGTGTTGGCAACGCTCTCATCGTTGAACTTAACAATGAGGCCGGCCCTAGTGAAAGTAGTCATCCGGTTAAAGTAGCATGGTCAGGTTGCAGGTGTCATAAACAGGCGCTCAATACGCTCATTCCACCGTTATTATGTCGGCCATCTTATACAGGTGATCCAATGCCTGGCGGGCAGAAATGCTATCTACGTCTAAATCCTTGAGATAATCTACCAGAGCGTCGTTCTGGGCAAAAAGATCCAACTGTGGAGGCTGGGAGGCTGCGACAGCTGCGGGTCGGACACCATTGGCCACAGGCGTTGAGCCGGAATCATGCTCGGTACCTAACTCAGGAATAGTCTTTTCGGAGGTGCTTGTCACAGGTTTGCTTGTGGGTGAGGGTGGCGGTGTGTCCCCCTCTAACGCTGCCAGTCTGTCTCTTGCATAACCCAAGGCTGCCTCGGGTAAACCAGCAAGCTGAGCCACCTGTAACCCATAGCTTCGGTCTGTGGCGCCCGTTTTTATGCGATGCATAAATATGATGCGCCCCTCATGTTCTACTGCGTCCAGGTGCACATTTGCCACGTTCTGGTGCAAATCAGCCATGGCGGTTAATTCAAAATAGTGTGTGGCAAATAAGCACATGGCACGGTTATCCTGAGCCAGGTGTTCAGCGCACGCCCAGGCCAGAGACAGCCCGTCATAGGTGCTGGTTCCTCTGCCCACTTCATCCATCAGCACAAGGCTGTTCGACGTGGCGTTTCGTAAAATGTGCGCAGCTTCGGTCATTTCGACCATAAACGTGGACTGGCCGCGGGCTAAATCGTCAGAGGCACCTATTCGGGTGAATATTCGATCTATCGGGCCGATGGTGGCGGCACTTGCAGGCACGTGGCTACCGGTGTGTGCGAGCAGTGCAATCAGTGCCGTTTGCCTCATGAACGTCGATTTACCACCCATGTTCGGGCCGGTGATCAACAACATGCGCCTTTGCGCGTCGAGATGGGTCGGGTTGGCAACAAACGGTTCGTCAATCAGCGCCTCAATAACCGGATGTCGACCGCCTTCAATGGACAGTCCAGGCTCGTCGTTTAATTCAGGACGGCACCAGTTGTTTTCCGAAGCAATTCTGGCAAAGCTGTTTAAGACATCGAGTTCGGCGAGCTGAGCGGCAACTTCTTTCAGCGCTTGCAGTTCAGGTTGCAAGGCTTCCAGCACTTGCGCATAAAGCACACGTTCACGCGCCAGTGATTTTTCACGCGAGCTGAGAACTTTGTCTTCGTGTTCTTTTAGTTCCGGGGTGATGTAACGCTCAGTGCTTTTTAATGTTTGTCGTCTAATGTAGTGCGCCGGTGGTGTGGTTTGACGATTGGTTTCAATATAAAAACCGTGCACACGGTTGTATCCAACTTTTAAAGAGGCAATGCCCGTGCTTTCTTTTTCACGCTGCTCAAGCTTTACAAGAAAGTCGCTGGCGTTGTTGCTCAGTCCTTTCAGCTCGTCAAGCTCGTCATCATAACCCTCGGCGATTACACCACCGTCGCGTAATACAACAGGTGGGTTTTCTGTTATCGCAGATTTTAACAACGGGACTGCGTTAAACGATTGCGAGAGTATGGCCAATAGATCTGCAAGAGCTGAGGTTGAGGTCGAAGAATCGTTGGCCAACGTCAGGTGATCGGTTAATAGCGGAAGTTGCTCAAGGCTTGTCCGTAGTTTTTCAAGCTCTCTGGGTTGAACGCTTCCTAACAACACGCGCGTTAAGATTCGTTCTAAATCGTGAATGCTGGCAAGTACCTCTTTAACAGAATCACAAATGCTGTTTTGCATGAGTGCTTCAACGCGGTTTTGTCTTTGCGCTATCGCTTGGCGATTGCGCAATGGTTGTTGCAACCATGCGCGAAGCTTGCGCCCACCCATAGGATTCGCGGTACGATCGATCACGCCTACCAGCGTGTGCTCACTCTGTTGTCTGGCGTTCTCAACCAGTTCAAGATGTCGCCGGGTTCCCGGGTCAAGAACGATGGTGTCTGCTGCATTTTCAACACGCAGGTTGGAAATTTGTTTTAACGATTTAAGCTGTGTTTCCCGTGCATAACCAAGAGCAACGGCAGCGGCTGTAATGGCGTTGGGCTTATCTTCACAGCCGAAGGCCTCAAGATTTTTTACATTGAAGTGTTCTTCCAAAAGCTGCCTGCAGGCGCTTAAATCGAATAACCAGGGGGCTCTAGGGCGACGGATATAATCTGCAAGTTCGCTGTTTAACCGGCTGTCTTCGCTCAGTAGGAGTTCAGCAGGATTTAATCGGGACATCTCAGCATGCAGACTTGAAATGTCATCGACTTGCATGACGGCTAAGTCGCCGGCTGCCACGTCCAATGCGGCAATTCCAAACCCGTCTTTGGCTTCGCTGACACACACCAGCAAAGCGACATCTTTCGCCGCAAGTAACGTCTCTTCTGTCAGCGTGCCAGGCGTAATAACTCTGACCACTTCACGCGTAACCGGGCCTTTATTGGTGACCGCACCTGTTTGTTCGCAAATCGCGACTGACAATCCTTGTTTGACCAGTCGGCCCAGATAGTTGTCTGCGGCGTGATAGGGAATACCTGCCATGGGTATGGGTTCGCCGCCGCTTTTGCCCCTGGCCGTAAGCGTGATGTCTAAAATTTGTGCAGCTTGTCGTGCATCGTCGTAAAACAATTCGTAAAAGTCACCCATGCGATAGAACAACATGGAATCGGGATGCTTTGCCTTGATGCCAAGGTACTGCTGCATCATTGGGGTGTGAGTACTGTTTGCCATGGTGCATAGTGTACGCAGACTTAATGCGATTCTAAAATGACTTTGATGACTGGCATGGCATTTGAGTTGTCTAGAATTGTCTACAACAAATTGCACAGGGTGGGTTACGGATGTCAGATGCTGCCAAGGTTCTAGAACTGTCCACGCTTTTGGGCCAGATGCTGCTTGAAAACGGTTTGTCTATAACGACGGCTGAATCTTGCACGGGCGGGCTGATTGCTGGCGCTCTCACCGAGGTGTCAGGCAGCTCAGCCTGGTTTGAGCGCGGAGTGGTTACCTATTCAAATGCGGCTAAACAGGAATTGCTGGGAGTGCCTGAGGCCACGATTCAGGAACATGGTGCGGTCAGTGAGGCGTGTGTTCTCGCAATGGCCGAAGGTGCCAAACGCAACAGTGGTGCAGATATAGCCATATCGGTAAGCGGTGTGGCCGGGCCAGCGGGTGGCTCAACGGAAAAACCGGTTGGAACTGTTTGGTTGGCTTGGGCTATCGACGACACCTCTGAGGCGGCGCTTTTCCATTTTGAGGGGAGTCGCCATGAGGTACGGCTACAGGCCGTAGTAAGCGCCTTGCATGGTAGTATTGACAGGATAAATCGAACACGACGCTCCGTATGATGAAAAATTTGCTAAGCCTGCGTACGACCCTTTCGGCGATATTTTTCGTCTGCGTCGTGCTCGCTCCGCTGGGAGCGTCTGCCCAGCAGCAAGAGATGTCTGTTGAAGAATTGGAAGCTTTCGTTGAAGAGCAAAAGCAGTTGTTAGAAGAGGCTAAAGCCAATCGTGAAGAGACCGAATCCCGTGCCAATGCAGTGCGTGAAGCACTGGCCGAGCAAGAGGCCCGCCGGGAGCAGCTTGAGAAAGAAGTTACCGATCTCTGCCAGGAGTTAGTGGATGCTGGCGAGACAACTATGGACGAATGCAAGGCAAATTTCGGTAGCTGAAAATATTTACAGTATTTTTACTGTTTAACGTCCAAAACCAAGCGCTGATGTGAAATAATCTCCGTCACGGTGGTAAGCCATGGAAAGGCGACGCCGCAACCTGACTGAACGGAGAGAATACAAGTGGATGACAACAAGAAAAAGGCGTTAGCAGCGGCGCTGGGTCAAATTGACAAACAATTTGGCAAAGGCACCATCATGCGAATGGGTGACAACAGCGTTAATCGCGATATAGATGTCATCTCCACAGGATCCCTAGGTCTCGACCTTGCGCTGGGCATAGGCGGGCTGCCACGTGGTCGTATCTGTGAAATTTACGGTCCGGAGTCTTCGGGTAAAACCACCATGACACTGCAGGTCATTGCCGAATGTCAAAAGGCGGGTGGGACTGCAGCATTTGTTGATGCCGAGCACGCACTCGATCCGGTCTACGCTAGAAAACTAGGCGTGGATGTCGACGAACTTCTGATTTCTCAACCCGATACCGGCGATCAGGCACTGGAAATTGTGGACATGCTGGTTCGCTCCAGCGCAGTCGATATCATCGTCGTCGACTCAGTTGCAGCTCTAACACCAAAAGCTGAAATTGAAGGAGATATGGGCGACTCGCACGTTGGTTTACAGGCTCGTCTCATGTCACAAGCGCTTCGTAAACTTACGGGCAATATCAAGCGCACCAATACCCTGGTTATTTTCATCAACCAAATTCGAATGAAAATCGGCGTCATGTTTGGCAGCCCTGAAACAACAACCGGCGGTAATGCACTCAAGTTTTACTGTTCAGTGCGCATGGACATTCGCCGCATTGGCGCCATCAAGCGAGCCGACGAAATTGTCGGTAACGAAACCCGGGTGAAGGTCGTCAAAAACAAGATGGCGCCGCCATTCAAGCAGACTGAATTTGAAATCCTCTACGGCGAGGGTGTCTCAAGAGAAGGCGAGCTCATCGACCTGGGTGTGCAAAATGGCCTGGTTGATAAGGCTGGTGCCTGGTACAGCTACAACGGCGACAGAATTGGTCAAGGTAAAGAAAATGTACGCAAGTACATGATCGAACACCCCGAGATGGCAAACGAGATCGACACAAAACTACGCGATATGCTGCTATCTAAAGCGGTAGTTACTGAGGAAGAAGACGAGCCTGAAGAAGCTGAGGCTGAAGCATAAGCTGTCCAGTTTCGCTAAATGACAGATAAAGTTGCTACGCCAGAGGAGCTTGCTCGTCTGGCGTATGCAGCTTCCATACGATTACTGGCGCGTCGTGACCATTCCATTTTCGAGCTGACTCAAAAGCTTAAAAAGCGAGAGCACTCAGACAACGCCATAGACAGTGCTGTCCAAGAGCTCCTCGATGCCAACTACCTCAATGAGGAGCGCTACGCCGATCTATTCGCTGAGCAGCGTATGAATCAAGGCTACGGGCCACTTGTCATCCGAGCCAAGTTATCCCAGCGGGGTATTCCCGGGCACCTCATTCAGTCGGCAATAAGAGGGTTGCAAGTTGATTGGGCGCTACAGGCTGAGCAAGTCATTCACAAGCGTTTCAACTGTGAGGACATAAGCGATCCTGACCAAAAAGTCGTCGCTAAAATCGCTCGCTTCATTCAGGCAAGGGGTTTTGTGCCCAGCGACGCTGTCAGAGCTCTTAAGAACGCCCGACTTAATCTCGAGCAATAAGCGGCAGAATGCGATAAACCTCACGACAGAAGGGGTGGGGTGGGTACCAGTATCGCTGCGGTCCAGCTACACTACGCGTCCTTGATTAAGATTGTTCGCGGCCCAATATGCCAGCTACAGACCTGATATCGACATCCGACATTCGTGACCAGTTCTTGAAGTTTTTTGCAGAACAAGGACATGAAATTGTATCTTCCGGCTCACTCGTGCCCGGAACAGACAAAACGTTGTTGTTCACCAATGCCGGGATGGTGCAATTTAAAGACGTCTTCACAGGAGACGAGATCCGGGATTACAACCGTGCGACGACCTCACAACGGTGTGTTCGAGCCGGCGGAAAGCACAACGACCTGGACAACGTGGGCTACACGGCCCGGCACCATACCTTCTTTGAGATGTTGGGCAATTTCAGCTTTGGTGATTACTTCAAACACGATGCTATCCGCTTTGCCTGGACGTTCCTGACCGGTACCTTAGGTCTACCTGCAGACAAACTTTGGGTAACCGTTTTCGAAGAAGACGATGAAGCTGAAGCCATCTGGGTAAACGATATTGGTGTGCCAGCCGAGAGAGTGATTCGAATTGGCGCAAAAGATAACTTCTGGATGATGGGTGATACCGGTCCATGCGGTCCTTGTTCTGAAATATTCTACGATCACGGACCCGACGTCTGGGGTGGCCCTCCGGGTTCACCGGAAGAAGACGGTGATAGATATATCGAAATCTGGAATCTTGTATTCATGCAGTTCGATAAGTCGGCGGACGGCACGATGACGCCATTGCCAAAACCTTGCGTCGACACTGGTATGGGACTGGAAAGAATTGCTGCGGTTATGCAACACGTGCACAGCAATTACGAGATCGATCTATTTGACCGATTGATTCAAGACACCGCCAAACTTTTAGCTTGCGATGATCTTAGTAACCCGTCATTGCGAGTCATAACGGATCACTTAAGATCCTGCTCATTCTTGATCGTTGATGGCGTACTGCCGAGTAATGAAGGTCGCGGCTATGTGCTCAGACGCATTATTCGTCGCGCCGCCCGTCATGGGCATAAGCTGGGTGCCAGCGAGCCGTTTTTTCACAGCCTGGTGAAATCACTGGTTAGAGAGATGGGTGATGCATACCCAGAACTACGCAACATGCAGGCAGAGGTTGCAAAGCAACTTCGTAAAGAAGAAGAGCGGTTTGCCACTACGTTGTCTGCCGGTCTTGCCATCCTGGATTCAGAAGTTGCAAGACTGGAAACCAAATGCATTCCCGGCGACGTGATTTTCAAGTTGTACGATACCTACGGGTTCCCCAGTGATTTAACGGCGGACATCGCACGCGAGCGTGAACTCGAAGTAGACATGGTGGGTTTTGATGCTTGTATGGAAGCTCAGCGTGAGCGCGCGCGGGCAGCTAGCAAATTTGCCAGCCAGGGATTAGATTTTCAAAGTACATCGACCACTGATTTTCTCGGCTACACAGAGAAAACGGCCGATGCATCGGTCAGCGAAATTTTCGTCGATGGTCAGTCAGTCAATTCTTTGCAGGCGGGTCAGTCCGGTTGGGTCATCCTCGATAAAACACCGTTCTACGGAGAGTCAGGTGGTCAGGTTGGAGACACTGGCAGCTTAACGTCGGCCAACGGCGCTACTTTTGAGGTACTGGACACTCAAAAGCAACGATTGGCATTTGCTCATGCAGGTGCCTTAACCGGCGCGGACTTATCCGTGGGCGATTCGGTGGTTGCAACGATTGACGATGAGCGTCGTTCAACGATCCGACAACATCATTCTGCGACCCATCTTCTGCACGGTGCTTTGCGCGAAGTGCTTGGAACGCATGTTGAGCAAAAGGGCTCGTTAGTTAATGAGCACAACTTGCGCTTCGATTTTTCACATGGTGAACCCATAACGTCAGAACAACTCGTTCAGATTGAAAAATGGATTGACGACGAAGTACGTGCTAATAGTCCGTGCATCACTGAAGAAATGTCCATGGATGATGCTGTGGCCGCAGGAGCCATGGCGCTCTTTGGAGAAAAATACGGTGACGTTGTTCGTGTGGTGAAACTGGGAGATCGTTCCATCGAGCTTTGCGGTGGTACTCATGTGTCTGCCACGGGTGATCTGGGTAGTGTGAAAGTCTTAAGCGAGGGCGGCGTCGCTGCCGGTGTTCGACGTATTGAAGCCGTCAGCGGCGGTGCTGCGTTGCAATACACACAAGGACTGGAGCAACAGCTCAACGAAGTTGCCGCTACCTTGAAAGCACCTAAGACAGATGTAGTGACAAAACTAAAACAACTGCAGGCCCGTAACAGGGAACTGACCCGTCAAGTGGAGCAGTTGCAGGATAAGCTTGCGTCCAGTGCGGGTAAAGACTTAGCCAGCAGCGCTCAGAGCATTGGTGCCGCTAATGTATTACTGCAGGTCATTGATGATGCAGATGCTAAGTCATTGCGATCAATGATGGATCAGTTGCGACAGGATATCGATCAAAGTGCCATCGTTCTCGCCAGCGAAAAAGGTGGCAAGGTGTCACTGATCGCAACCGTCGATAAATCCCTGCACGGTTCCATAAAAGCGTCAGATTTACTCAAGCAAGTATCCGCGGCCTTAGGTGGACGCGGCGGCGGTAAAGCCGATATGGCACAAGGCGGAGCTGATTCGTTGCAGAACATTGATCAGGCGTTTGCTGATGCTCGAGCATGGATTGCTGCACAGCAGTCTTAGTGAGTCACTTTTAAGTACATTGATATAGGTTTGTTAATACCCGTATGGCCTTTTTAGTTAAGAAGTATGGCGGCACATCTGTGGGCTCGGTTGAGCGTATTCGGCATGTTGCTCAAAGCATAAAGCAAGCGAAAGAATCTGGTGATGATGTAGTCGTCGTTGTCTCGGCGATGTCCGGGGAAACCAATCGCCTGGTGGCTATGGCGCGTGAAGTCATGCCTGCTGTAGTTGATGTTCGCGAATTAGACGTTTTGTTGTCTACCGGTGAGCAGGTCACTATCGCCTTACTTTCGATGGCGTTAAAAGAGCTGGGCGTTGATGCGCGATCGTACACTGGGGCTCAGGTCCGCATGTTGACTGATAGCAGTCATAGCAAAGCGCGTATCTTAGATATCGATACCGACCGTATTATGGGAGACATAAACGAGGGGCGCGTCGTTGTCGTCGCTGGGTTTCAAGGTGTTGATGAAGACGGAAATATTACGACCCTGGGTAGGGGAGGCTCCGATACATCGGCGGTTGCATTAGCGGCAGCGCTTAAGTGCGATGAGTGCCAGATATTTACTGATGTTGACGGCGTATACACCACTGACCCGCGTGTAGAAAGTCGGGCTCGCAGGCTTGAGCGTATAACGTTTGAAGAGATGTTGGAGATGGCCAGTCTCGGATCTAAGGTTTTGCAAATAAGAGCGGTTGAGTTTGCCGGTAAATACAACGTCCCCCTTCGTGTTCTATCCAGCTTCAAGCCGGGAGAGGGCACCTTAATTACTTATGACGACGAGGAAAACAACATGGAGCAAGCGCTAGTGTCCGGTATAGCGTTCAACAGAGACGAGGCGCAGATAACGGTCACAGGTGTCGCTGATCAGCCTGGTACCGCTTACGCCATTCTGGGACCCATCTCAGAATTGAATGTTGAAGTGGATATGATCATTCAGAATATCGGCGAAGACGATACCACTGACTTCACGTTTACAGTACATCGCGATGAATACCAGCGAGTCATAGATTACCTAAAGGCTAATAACGAAAAGCTAGGTGCAAAATCCATCACTGGCGATGATAGGATGGCAAAACTTTCTATCGTTGGCGTGGGTATGCGTTCGCACGCAGGTATCGCTAGCAGAATGTTTAAAAGCCTGGCCGATGCCGGTATCAATATGCGCTTGATCAGCACCTCTGAAATAAAGATCAGCGTTGTCATTGATGAAAAATATTTAGAACTCGGTGTACGTGCTCTGCACGAAGAGTTCGAACTCGCTGAATGATGCAACTGTGAGATCTTTGTTAATGCCGGTTAATAACCAGTATTAACAGTGTTACTTACGGTGCGATGGACGATACATCTGAGACGTAAGACATACGTTCAAGCTCGTCTGAAGTCGCGTCACATCGCCGTTTCAGATCGTAACTGTTAATTCTGTATGTAAGCTGGACGCTACCTTAAATTTAGCGTCCATAGCTGACATAATCTATATCGTACGACTGTAGCGGGGTGTTTAGTACTGCCTGGCACGAATGGAGTCGGTCTAAAGCCGCGTAATTGCAAGCAGGTCCTTACGTTGATCTGCTGTATGGATAGGTATTGGGAGCACAAGTTGTATGTTGATTTTGACGCGCAGAGTGGGTGAAACCCTAATGATTGGTGACGAGGTAACAGTCACTGTTCTCGGAGTCAAAGGTAACCAGGTTCGGATCGGCGTCAATGCGCCTAAGGAAGTGGCAGTGCATCGTGAAGAAATCTACGATCGAATTCGCAAAGAGCAGGACAGCGACGGCAAAACTTCAACAGCCGGTGGCAAACAGGACAAAGCCGATCGTGAGTTAGCTGTTGAGAGCTGACAGCACAAATTAGGCGTCACTATTGCTTGACGTCTACCCGTTCAACCACCATACTTCGCAGGTCGCAAAAACACGCGCCCGTAGCTCAGTTGGATAGAGTACCTGGCTACGAACCAGGCGGTCGGAGGTTCGAATCCTTCCGGGCGCGCCAGTTTTTGTAATACCTTCGTATTAAAGTAGTAAACCAGTACTGTGTGCTGTTGGTTCAAATAAGGCGGGCCATCAGTTTCGGAGAGGTGGCCGAGTGGCTGAAGGCGCTCCCCTGCTAAGGGAGTATACGTTTTAAAGCGTATCGAGGGTTCGAATCCCTCTCTCTCCGCCAATTTCATAACGGATGTGATTCGTCGTCTCTTCAGATCATGAATGCTAAGCGCCTCGTTGGCGACATAGGCGGTACTAACGCCAGGTTCGCGTTACTTGATGACAACAATCAACCCATCCTGACCAATACGTTCAGGACGGACGAATTCCCGAGCCTGATTGCCGCTGTTGAAACCTATCTATCCGAGCAAAATCTCAATACGGTAGATGCTGCAGCTATCGCAGTTGCAACCCCCATCGTCAGTGATTCAGTAAAGTTGACGAACAATCATTGGTCGTTTTCCATTGATAAAACCCGCAAGCAGCTCGACATAGATCGGCTTCATGTCGTCAATGACTTCACTGCTTTGGCTCTGTCGGTCACGCACCTTCCGGTATCCGAATTAACTCAGGTGGGCGGAGGAGCTATCCAACCTAAGCACGCCAAGGCTGTTATCGGTCCAGGTACCGGGCTGGGTGTATCGGGACTAGTTCCCTGTGGGGACCACTGGCAGCCTCTGCAAGGTGAGGGTGGACACGTCTCCTTAGGTGTCAGAACGCAAAGAGAATTTGCCGTATACGAGCAGCTTATGCAGCGTTTTCGGCATGTATCTGCCGAACGGTTTCTATCAGGCCCGGGGCTTGTCAACATCGTAACGGCGCTGCGTGATATCGATGGTTTGGAGCCTATTGAATACTCTCCCGCTGATGTCACACGCTGGGGCATGGCAAAGTACGAGGCGCGTACCAACAATACCGAATACGTCGCAATGCCGGAGCACGCCGGTTGTGAAGAAGCCCTGCATATATTTTGTCAGCTGCTGGGTTCCTGCGCTGGAAATCTGGTGCTAACGCTGGGTGCAGAGGGTGGGGTTTACATCGGTGGCGGTATCGTTCCAAGACTGGGCAATTTCTTTATTGAATCAGATTTTCGTCGCGAGTTTGAAGCCAAAGGACGAATGCAGGCGTACCTTCAGAAGGTGCCAAGCTTCGTGATCACGTCGCAGTATCCTGCCTTAGTGGGAGCAGCGCAGCTGCTTTAAGCGCGCCCTTATTGACCACGCAGGTTGTAGGTGTGAGCAGATACTTATTCAAGCCCCTCAACTAATAAAATACCGTTGTTTACGTGCCGGGTATTAGCGCGTCAAAACGATCTGCCGTTGTGGAAATAATGTTGCTGCAAGACTGGCCTACGGAGCTTGCTGCAGACAGGGTAGTAAGTTCCAGATCGCACCGGAAGATGCCTGTTAAAGCCGCCGAAGAGCTTTCAATGCGAAGCGTTGTATTGTCGATGGCGTAGAAAATTTCCATACCGGCAATGGGCTGCGGCAATGGAGATGTGCCATCGCCAGTATCCGGTGTGACCCACTCAGTAGGAATCGACAATATTGCCGACTGTAATATGCAGTCTTCAGCGTTGTTCGCTGATAAGCCTGCCTGGCAGGCTGCCGTGTTGTAGTAGGACGCACGTTCTACACGAATGATGCTCGGGCTTGTTACCAATGACTGCTCGCAATTGATTGCCAGTAATTGTTCCCCGAAGGCCGGATCGAAAGCACCCAGGCAGTTTTCCTCTTGCTGGCTGAGCGTTTCACCTTGTCTTAACTTGGTATTCAAGTCGATTAGCGTGCTGGATACTTGCCGCTGGATACCGTTTAGCAAGCGTTCCGAATCACTTCCAGAGGCAGGCGAGGGGTTTAAAATTCCGTCCTCCTGAGGGCTTGAATCTTCATCCTGAGGAGGTGTTTCGGCCGGATCATCTGCCGGTGCATCATTATCCGGTGTTGATGTATCGGTGGTATCTGACGGGCTATTGGAAGAGCTGCAGCCTGCTGCCAATAGAAGTAATGCAAGTGTACCAGCCAGTTTTAAACCGGATATCGTTATGGTCTTTTTTGATTGCACGGAAAGCTGCCATTTTTCGCCGTTTAGATTCGATAAACCATACGCCACTTTTCAAGAAATTGCGTTGAAACGACGCTTCCCTTGACCAAATGACATGTGGTGTAGGCAAAACCTGACCGTTAATGGTCTAATCGGGGATCAGATCACATTTTGTAGAGAAACGAGAGTATGACCACTGTCATAGACGGCAAGGCCGCTGCGGCGGCGCTTAGAGCCGATTTAGCGCTAAAAGTCGCTGATTTGAAACGAGATCATGGATTAACTCCAGGCTTAGCAGTTGTGCTGGTTGGTGAAGACCCGGCGAGTCAGGTCTACGTTAGGAACAAGGCGAAGCAGACGGTTGAAGTGGGGATGGAGTCAATCGAACACAAATTACCGGCTGATACCCAGGAAGCCGATCTTCTTGCATTGATTGATACGCTCAATGCGGATGATACTGTGCATGGAATTCTGGTACAGCTACCGTTGCCCTCGCACATAAACGAATTCAAAGTCATTAATGCGGTCAGTCACGACAAAGATGTTGACGGATTCCATTTGGTCAATGTGGGTCGATTAAACACGGATGGTGGAGGTGTTGTGCCATGTACGCCGCTAGGCTGCCTGATGATGCTAAAAGAGCATCACGGTGATCTCAGTGGTATGAACGCTGTGATTGTAGGGCGCTCTAATATCGTTGGAAAACCTATGGCTGCACTTTTGTTGCAAGCGAACTGCACGGTGACCATCGCGCATTCCAGAACCAAAGACTTAGAAAGTATTTGTCGCGAAGCGGACATTCTGGTTGCGGCTGTTGGTCGTCCACGCATGGTTCCGGGAAGCTGGGTCAAGCCAGGCGCTACTGTCATTGATGTGGGCATAAACCGCATTGAAGAAGACGGTAAAAACCGTTTAGTCGGCGATGTGGATTATGATTCTGCCGCAGCTGTTGCAGGAGCCATCACACCGGTACCTGGTGGCGTTGGGCCAATGACTATTGCTTGCCTGTTACACAACACGGTACAGCAAGCGAAACGCTTGAAAGGCATCGAGTAGATCGATTAACAAATGCCTGCGCAGACTCGACTAATCTGCGCAGCGTTTAGATTCCGATACCGCTCTGCGCGCTTTGGCCGAGTGGAATCACACCTTCGGTCATCCACATACCGTCGGTTTCCCCGCCTTTTTGTTTTCTGAGCTGAAACGCATAGCCGTATTCAGCGCCTGTGACGGTTTGCAGCCACACCGCCTGAACCGCAACATCGCCTGTCATTTCCATGTCGTCATATCGGACGCCAACATGGTTAAGCATGTCTGAAAATCCGCGTTTGATCATATAAGTGAAGCGTGCGAGAGGGCCCGTATTGGCTTTGTTGCCAGGAGAGGCAAACCGATAAACCGTGGCTATGCCCGCATCGTCAGCTGCGTTGTTTTGCAGAGATTCAACAACGATATTAATGACTTGCTGCGGTGAAAGATCTGTACTGGGCTTAAGGGTAGTCTCGTTGGAGAAGCTCGATTTAGCGCTAAACAAACCGCCTAATAGAAGCGCCATTGAAGTGACTGCGATAAACAAAACTCGATTTACGCTGCTTGCTTGAACTGCCGTGGAATTGCGCATGTTTTGGCTTCCCATGTTGACTTCAATGTTTAGCTTGACGACTATCTATACGTGTTATTAGTTCTCGTTGGACCTGTTGGCAAGTTTGATGGTTCCCTGATAAACGTTTTTCTTAGCTTTTAGATTTGATTTTTATCTGATTATGGATACGAAAGCCGTATTGAAAAACGGGCTATGGCTAGTTTTAACAAGCGCTACGCTCATAGCGACCAGCGCCTGCGCGGCGGGTACCAATGCGCTTGCTGTAAACGTCAAATCGCAGCAAACACTCAGTGTGGATGATGCACGCCATTTGTTGTCCAGAACGGGGATTGGAGTTTCTCCGACTCAACTTAAACGCTATAGCCAACTGACGCGACACGAAGCCATTGATAGCATTATGGCCGACTTTAAAACACAGCCCGATACGGACATGCCCGATTGGGTGAATCAGCCTTTGCCGCATTATCACGCCAGAGCTGATATGAGCGCAAATGATAGAGCGCTTTTCAACAACGAACGCGATTCTGAGCTTGCACAGTTGAAGCAATGGTGGACATTAGAAATGCTGCAAACCTCTTCACCACAAACAGAGCGAATGGTTGTGTTTTGGCACGACGTATTTGCGACAAGTTACTACGACACAGATCACCAATCACTAGCAATGGCTCGTCAAAACCAAACGTTTCGTCGTTTGGGTATGGGATCTTGGTCTGAACTTCTGAAGGCAATGATTCGGGATTCCGCGTTACTGGAATTTTTGAATGCAGGAAGTAATCATAAAGACTCGCCGAATGAAAACCTTGCACGTGAGCTTCTGGAGCTATTTACATTGGGTGAAGGTAACTACAGCGAGTTCACCGTTAAGGAAGCAGCTAGAGCTTTAACCGGACATGATACCGAGCGAAGCCACAACCTCGCATTCTATGTGAAAACATGGCAGCAGGACCGAGGAGTTAAAAATCTATTCGGTATCAGTGCGCCACATACGGGTGATGATTTAATCGATCAAATATTGAAGCAACCTGAGGCCGCTCGTTATTTAAGTACGCGGTTCTGGAATGCATATATTTCTGATGCTGAACCTGATCCTGCCTGGCTCGATCACATTGCGCGTGTTTTCAGGGAGTCCAATTACCAGATCCGAGTTTTATATAAGGAGATGCTTGCAAGCGATGCATTTTGGAGTGCTGAACATCGTGGTGCCATGATTAAATCACCGGTAGATATCATTGTCGGCACCAGCCGCTCTCTAGAGTATCCAAAATACTTATGGCATCAAGTATCTGGATGGCTAGCTAGTCTTGATATGGAATTGTTCGCACCGCCAAATGTTTCCGGATGGAGTGAAGGCGGCGCGTACGTGACGCCTGGACGATTGCTCAATCGAATCAAGGTGGTTGATGACCTCGTTTTTACGAGCGCTGCTACTGATCAATTGCATAGTGTCCAAGCCATGAATCCCATGATGAGTGCGAACGGTCAACAGGAGGCAAGAGTAAAAGTGCGGCTTGCAGCGGAAGATTATCAGGGACCTGTGCGCTATCAAGTTGAACTTTTTAACGCACGTAAGCCGTTGTGGAGAGGCCCCGAAACTGTGTTTAAGTTCGGTCATGACACTGAAAAGTTAGGCAGGCTAGGTAATCGCAACGATGCCGCATGGGTAACCGAGGCTGTAGAGGCACCTAAAGACCTCATAGATCAGGCTACCCATATGACAGTCTCTTTTTTAAATGATGCAGCAGGGCCGGGAGGCGATAGAAACTTATATGTGGATGGCGTTGAAGTCGACAAGCAGTGGTTTAGTTCGACAAGGGCCAAACAGACAAGCGCCTGTGAGCCGGATCTTGCGGCAGATTCAGGGCGTTTGTATTGCGAAGGTTCGCTTCGTTTTTCAATAAAGCCTGACGCAATAGATGAGGTTATAGAGCAGCCTGTTTGGTCTGCATCAGCCGTGCACGTTGAGTGGGCACGCCATGATATCTCTACCGAATTTCAATCGGCGTATATCACGCTTGATCATTTTAAAACACCCGATCGCTACTTCCACAATTTTCAGTTTGGCCTGATCTCCTCAGGACAGGAACCGATCAGGCTGCAGGTGGATACTTTTGGGTGCTGGCCATCTTGTGTTTCAATGTGGCCTGAATGTTCGTGGGTGGATGAGCATTTTAGTCCAAAACAAACACTTGCCTTTCCTCTAAGAGCTAAATCTGACTCATTCTGGAGTTCAAATGACAACCTGGCCTGTCATCGCTCGGGTTTGGAAGCCTCAGACAGGCGCATGATTGATGTCTTGTGGCACAACGCCGCAACACTATTGGTGCTTGCCGATAAGACTCCCAGAGCAGCTCGGTTTGAACCGACATTGAAAAAAATGCTTAAGAAACTTAACACCACTCAGGTTTCATTGGGTGAATCAATTTACTCTCAGACTGCACCTGCGAATATAAACGTTGATGCGCGCTACCTGCCGAACGTCCGACCGCGTTCAACGCTTGCAGCAGATATGCCGGCTATCAGCAGCCTCGATGAACTTACGAATGCCTTGAGTGAATCGTCCATCTCATTATCATCGTTGTTGGTTCCTGATGTGCCCGGCATAAACTTGAGTAATGCAAGTCTGGATACACTAGTAAAAAACCCTGCGTTTCAAATAAAGTAACGTAGACGATCCTCGAATAAGCCGAGACACCTATGAATAGAAGACGCTTTATTCAACAGATGCTATTAGGAACGGTGGGGCCTGTTGGGTTTCTGAGTGCTCAATCGCTGGTCAACTTCGCGCAATCATCAGAACCGACTCACAAGCGACGACTTATCCTAGTGGAACTGGCCGGTGCAAACGATGGATTGAATACGCTGGTCCCTCATCGGAATGATCACTACCATAAAGCTCGACCCACGATCGGATTGTCCGGATCGGATGTAATCCGCATAAATGATGAGCAGGCAGTCCACAAAGAGTTAAAACCACTACTAGCTGATTGGGAAGCCGGTGATATGGCCTGGGTTCAAGGCCTGGGTTATCCCAACGCAAACCGCAGTCACTTCACCTCTATCGCGCTGTGGGAATCTGCCGGCGATGGATTGAGTCAGCGAGACCGTGGCGGCTGGATAACCCATGCTATTGAGCATCAATTGCCCCGTACATTGCTCGACCCTCACGGAATAAGCCTGGCGGGGGATATGGGGATATTCGAAAGCGACAGCGGGCGTTGGTTGTCATTGCGCTCGCTTGAGCAATTAAAAGATGAAGGGCTTCCCGCCATAAAGCCGGTGACAGATCTCGCACCATCGGCCTTATCGCTTGTCCAAAGCCGGCTCAATACCTTAGATGCAACGATGTCCACATTAGCATCTAAAGTTGACAATGGTCCGAGGATAAAACGTTTTGCCGCTGGTGCTTTTGGAGAACAACTACGGCAGGTGGCAAGGCTCATCACCTCGGGTGTCGAGACCCCGGTTTACCGCGTCCGTCTCGACGGTTTTGATACTCATCAAAATCAATTAGGACGGCATGCGAGGCTTCTTAGAAATCTTTCTTCCGGGTTGGCAGATTTAACCGCGACATTGAAAGCTGCAGGTGAATGGGACAACACGGTCATCTTCACTTACTCAGAGTTTGGCAGGAGAGCGGTGGAGAACAGTTCACAGGGAACTGATCACGGGACTGCTGCCCCGCATATGCTTCTGGGTGGTGGGGTTAATGGAGGGCTTTACAGTGACCAACCCTCGCTCAGCCAGCTCGTTGACGATGACATTGAATTTACCATGGACTACCGCTCTGTTTACCGGCAGCTTCTTGTCTCAGGTTTGGGGATTGACGGACAATACCCGTATTTAAGTGAGTATGGAGATGATCGCTTAGGCGCACTTTTGAAACCGGCGTGAGGCTTATGAAAAACAAAGGCTCTGCCAGCGACTAATTTGAACCTGCGTTACGATTTTGTTTTTTCCGCGATAAATTGTTTGATTCGATCGCATGCCTGTGTGAGTTGTTGACCGTCGACACACAAGCCGATACGAACCAGAAATCGTCCTCCCGGACCGAAGCCATCGCAAGGTAGAACGGAAACATCTTTTTTCTCCAAGAGTTCCATTGCGAATGTGTAGGCGTCAATTCCCATGGGTTCGACGTCTAGCAACACGAACATGCCTTGCCCGGCATCTAGGACTCTGACTGGGTCTAAATTTACCAGTGAATTGCGCACCAGCGTTCTACGCTCAAGCATGACAGAGCGTACCAACGCGGGTGTGTCATTGGAATGTTGTAGTGCTGTCGTCGCTGCATCCATGACAAACGGGGCAAGCCCATAGTGCATGCAGACTGACAGGTTACCCAAGTGCTCTGATAGTGGATCAGGGCCAATTGCCCAACCTACACGCCAACCGGTCATGCGGTGAGATTTAGATAGACTGCCAACGGTTATCAGTATGTCTTTCGAACCCGGCACATGGTGGGGGAGTGCAATGGAATCTGCATCCACGATGTCTATGTAAACGGCGTCGAGTATCAGCCAAATGTTGTTATCGACACAGGCTTGTACTATTTTGTTCAGTTGTTCCTCGGTGTATCGACTACCCAGCGGGTTGTTTGGCGCGTTCAATACAATGGCTCTTGTTTTATCGCTAATGGCATTCAGTAGCGCGTCTTCGTTGAGCTGATAGCCGTCGGAGGCTTCGACTTGAACGGTTACAACTTTGGGGCCGGGTGCGGCAAATGTGGCTTCGTAAGTGGTATAGAAAGGGGCCACTAATATAACTTCGTCTGAACTTTCCAGCAGCACCTGCGCAACCGCGAACAAGGCGTTTTGCGCGCCAACGTATATCGTGACGTTGTCTGCATTGTAGGATTGCCCGGTAAGTCGATTGTGATACGCGGCCACCTCTGCACGAAGTTTTTCGTCCCCGCGAACATCGGCATAGTGATGCCGTCCGGCTTGAAGACTTTCAATGGCAGAATTGACGATGACATCTGGGGTAGTCTCGTTAGTCTCCTGCCCGATACTTAACAGCGTGATCGGTTCGCCCTGTGATGCACGCTGGACGGCCAGATTATGCACCGCCCAAGGATCAATTTTGCGAGGGCTGTCGGAATCGTCGTTGACGATACGCTGGGTAAGTGATGAGAATTTCATCAACGGATTATACCTGTTAAGTTCGTAAACTTTACAGGGGCTGACGCCGTGAACTATCGAAAATGGGTGCTTACATTCGGCGAAGTTTCTGTCAGGATGGAGGACCTAAACTTATTAGATAACATTAATAGGAGGCAGGCATGTCCGACGACATCCTTAATTCGTCAAACGATAACTCAGTGAATGGAATGGGGGAGGCCGTAGCCTCTTGCTTCAAAAAATTTGCGACGTTTAAGGGTCGTGCAGGAAGACCGGAATTCTGGTGGTTTTTCCTATTCGTGTTAATCGTGGGTATTGTACTGGTCGTTATCGACATTCTGCTTTTCGGGGTAGACGGTGCGGCTTGGCTGTCGAATCTATGGTTTCTGGGTACGGCTATTCCCTCAATTTCGGTAGGCGCCCGACGACTTCATGACACAAATCGTTCTGCCTGGTGGATATTGCTTGCTCTCATACCACTGATCGGCGCTATCGCTTTTTGGATTTTGTGCGCACTGAAAGGCACAGACGGTGAAAATCGGTTTGGTTAAGCAACCAGTCAATTAACCTGGAATCATTCGGGCCCGGGCTATGAGGCGTAATGGCCCGCCCGTTTGGGTAGCATTGAATGGATAGCAAGTGATTAGCACAAGCCCGGGTTTGTTCCGGGCTATCTCCAGGCTTTGTGTTTCTGAATTGACGATGGTTTTATCCAGCAATTCATAGCGGATGAAATCACCGTTTACATTTTCAAGATTTATCGTGGCGCCAACAGGCAGGTGCTCTAGAAATGCCAAGTGAGTATCCCTATGCCCGCCGATGGCAATGGTCGAACTTCTGGCGTTATTGGCATTGCCACCGGCGACCCCCGGGCCAAAGGCCATCGCTTCGCCAGAGGCGTCGTTCAGGACGATAAGCGATTTGTCTAAGTCGGGTATGTCAAGCCTGGCTATGGTTTGAATGTCCGCCCATGACCAGGGTTTAGCGGGTGAGTTGTTTGCCAGGCTTTCTCGCCATGCCTGGTCCAGTAAAATTTGGGCAACAAATGCTTTTCCGTAAATCCAAGCTGCTTGGCTCCCGCTACCAAGCGACAATACCAATACAATAATGGCGGTGATCTTCCCTGTCATCATGACGGGACACATTCGGGCGATCGCGCAACGTTAAAACGCGGGAGGAACAGCAGACATAGACCGCTTACGCCAAACAGAAGACTTAACCAAAGCCAGGTGTCAGCCCCCGCTGAACCTTGTGGCAAATAGGTGGACATCATTTGGTTGCCCGCAGGAATTAGATTGGCTACCTTGTGTTCACGAGTGGGAATTGGTGTTGGAGCCGCGGGTGTTTTATCAACAGCGACGAAACTGGTATAGGGTGTTACCAGACCGACCTCGACTCCAATGTCTGTGATGAGGTTTTTGTTGAGTTCTTGGTCATGCGAGTAGCGTTGTTGATCCAATAAACTCCTTACTTTTTGGCGTGCCCAGTGCATCGCCACCGGGGCTGCAGAGCTTCCTCTGTCCGAGTTGTCAGGGGCGGACAGAGAGAGAGTTTGTCGTATTCGTTGTCCGTTGTTATTGCCTGTAACGATGATCTCATTAACATCATGGCTAATTTTGGCGACCCACAATCCCGGCTTGTCGGCATATAAATCGGGTAAGGGGTTGGGGTAGATTTCGCCATGTCCCTGTGAATACTGAACCGAGATGTCGGTCAGCACCGGTGATTCAAGTATTCCCAGTAGTTTGTTAATAGCATCTGCAACATCAAAGGAATTTTGAATTTCAAGTGACGTACCTCTGCCGATCTCGCTGGCCTTTTTTATAAACCATGTGTTCGGCGCTGGACCAATACCAATGGTGAATAGCCGGCTTTTTCCCAGCTGACGCTCTATGCTTTTAAGCAGCGCATCTTCATAGCCCACACTGCCGTCAGTGAGAAAAACTACCTGCCGTAGACGCGGGATGTCATCACTACTCTGCGAACTCTTAATGCTTTTCTGTAATGCAAAATCAAGTGCGGACTGCATTTCGGTTCCCCCATCCGCATCCAAATTATCGATGAATCGCCTAGCACTCAGCAGGGGTTGACTGGTGGCAGGCTGTGCACGTTGGAACAGCGGGTAATGCTCGTGATCAAATGCCACAATGTTGAACGTATCGTTTGCCCTTAATCCGTCAAGGGCGAAGTGCAACGCCTCTCGAGCAGCTTCGATAGAGACACCTGCCATCGATCCCGACTTATCGATGAGCAGAATCAATTCACGGGCAATGGTTGTCTCGGAGCTGACTTTTTCAGGAGGCGTCAGCATGATCTGAACGTAGCGATCACCGTTGTGTGTCGAAACGTACGCTTGACTGGTTGCCACCTCTTTTGCAGGCAGTGGCCATTGAACAACAATGTCGCTGTCCATAGGGACATCATTGAGTGTGAATCCGTTTTGTGTATGCGTTAAGTGATGAGTTTGACTGCTGAGCAAAGATGCATCTTCAAGTGGTTCTATGGTTGCGCTGATATTAATGCGGGGACCGCGCGTCATTGCCTGTGTGGCGAAAGTTGAATTGAGCTCTACCGTATTCTCAGCCAAACCATTCGTATAACGAGGAGTCAGTGTCGTGGGTAATCGCAGTCGCTGTTTTTTATCATTGACCTCCACGGGTAAGACCACACTCAAATGCACCGTAATCTTATCGTTAGGTGCAATAGAAGATGCTTTCATCGTGAATAAATTGGGCCGTTGTTGCTCGACCAGACTGGCGATTTCCCCGGCCTCTTTAGCCTGCTTATAAACTGCCTCAGCTTCGTTTTTTGGCATTATTTGACCGATGATCTCGCGTTCACCAATGGTCATGATCAGGCCCTGAATGGCCGACTCTTCGTGCAGGGGAAAAAGATAACTGCCTTCAACCCATTCGTCGGTGGTATTGATGAAGGTCTGCGTCAGCGTGAATTCTGCGAGTAGCCCGGTCACCCTTAGATCGATGTTCGCATCCAGTTGAATAGCATCGATGTCGCCATCGGTGTGATGAAGCCTAAATTCGCCACTGGAAGGATGGTCATCGCTGTAGGAAGCTCTCACAAAACCCGCATTTAACTGCAGGCTGAGACACAGTAGGCTCATTAGCGTCCAATGATTGACGATACTATTTAGAATGCGTTTTGGCGGGTTTTTGTGCGACGTGTGTGTGCAGTGAGTATCATGCATAGTTGTGGCGTACGTGTTGCGGTAGGATTTACGCACAGTAGACGCCCCGCTTAGGACATTACGCCGATTAAGTATGGGTAAACTCGGACGAATAATGATGAAATATGACTGAGCAGAATCCGCTTAGGCGTATCGTGCTGGTAGAGGACGAGCCGGCCTTGCGAGACAATTACACGCTGGCCCTAAGTCGTGCGGGGTTCGACGTGCATGGCTACGGTGACGCCACATCGGCGCTTAATGCTGTAAAGCAACGGCTGCCCGATGTTGCCATCATCGATATAGGGTTAGGGCGAGATAGTGAAGCGGGTTTCGATTTGTGTCGGGCCTTGCGAGAGGTCTCTGCCAGACTCCCCATTCTTTTTTTAACGGCACGCGATAGCGAGCTTGACGTCATCTCAGGATTAAGACTCGGAGCAGATGACTACCTGACAAAAGACATCAGCCTTGTGCAACTTGTTGCGCGAGTAAACACGGTGCTTAGACGGGTCGAAGCTTTCAGTCAGCCCGATGCTGCTGAGACTATAAAAACCATTGGTCATCTAGAGCTCAATCAACAACGATTAGTCGCTAAATGGCGTGATGTCACGGTTGATTTAACCGTAACTGAATATGCGCTGGTTGAGTGCCTCGCGCGGCATCCTGGACAAGTTAGAAGTCGTCAGCAGCTTATGGATGCGGCAAATCTTGTACTTGATGATCAAACGATAACCGCGCATATCAAACGTATACGCGCAAAATTCATCGCATTGGATGATTCATTTGGTGGTATCCAGACGGTTTATGGTTTGGGTTATCGTTGGATGGATGAGTTGCTGTATTAGTCCTGTTAAGGACTAATAGAAAGCACCTTAAACATCTTGAAAATATTTCATAGCAAACGATGAAACTGCGTTCACAAATGTTACTGGCAGGCGCACTGACGCTTGCGGTGCCAATTGTGGGCTTGCAAAGCGTCAAGCAGGTTTACAGCGCTTTGCAGCAAACGCGCATCGATGAACAAACATTGAAAGTCGCTAACATGCGTTTAGCGCTTGCCGATGCTGAGCTTGTGAATAAGGCACTCAACACCGGTCTCCCTACAACAGGGGACAATGACTGGTATGCCCAGGCATCACCTTACCCTATGTTTGTTGATGGCTATGCGGATGATTGGCAAGAGCTTAATGATCAAGCCTTTACCTATTCGCTTGAAAGTGAAAGTGCCACAGCTGATGCAAGCGACGATCTATCGGTGTCTGTCAGAGTGGCCAAACAGGCTGACAGTCTTCTGTTGTTTTTGCACGTTGTTGACGACCGTGTTATCTATCACACGCCACCGGTGCTTCGTGCCGATGTGGGTGAAAATGAAAGGCCCGATCCAGAGAGCTTATTGGTCAACGGAGATTCTATTGAACTGCTTGCGAAGGGTCCTCAAGGCTCCTGGCAGCACGTTTTGTTCAGGCCCATCGCTCCGGGTTTTTTGAATGGACTTCAAGCCTCTCAATCTGCTGGTCAATTTCAACAAGTTTTATCAAGTCCCATTGCAATATCAGATTGGAGCGGTGCCTGGGTCAGTGAAACGAATGGCTATTATTTAGAAATCAAGCTTCCGTTGCCACCCAGTGGTTCCTCAATTAATTTTGCAGTCGTTGATGTTGATTCGGTCGGGGAGAAGCGTGTCTCATGGGTCGGCACAATGGCTCCGGACGATATGGAATTGCTCCAAGGCCAACCAGCCACATCCAATTTAGCGACAGGTGGAATGTTGTTCCACGATAGCAGCGCGGCAGAGGAATATTTGCAGCGCTGGACGAGTCCGGGTGTACGGGCTCGCCTGTTCGATGTGCAAGGGCGTTTGCTTGCAGATGTCGATAACTTGTATGAGAAGTACGACGCGTCTGATGAAGAAGCTGCAAAGGCTGCGACCAGTTCCGGATTGTGGGATGCCATTTTACTGAGGCTGTTTGCATTTCTGGTGGCGGGTGATTTACCGCTTCTGCCGGAGACACGGAATTCTCCCGTCACATTAAAACTGAGCGAACAACGACGAAACGCGGTTGTGGACGACCTACCGTTAACGTCACGTTATGTCACTGATGAAAACGATCGCGTGCTCGGCACGCTTGCACCTGTCGGATCTACCCCTCGCCGTGGTTATCTCTTGTTTGAAGCAAACGAAGAACATGCCTCTGCTTATGCGGGTAGTGAAATGGCCCGTTTGTTCAGCTTGCTGTTAATGGTCAGTTTGTTGGCTGGCAGTGGACTGCTTATTTTTGCGTTTGTACTCTCGTCCCGTATTCGCAAATTATCGAAAGAAACACAGCTGGCCATAGCGGACAACGGACGGGTTAAAGGCTTGCCGGGCAGTGACGCGCAAGATGAAATTGGTGACCTTTCTCGAAAATTATCGTCACTGTTGTCCCGCTCTGCGGCGTACACCCAATACCTTGAAGCATTGTCCAGTCGCTTATCGCATGAATTGCGAACTCCCTTGTCTGTCGTTCGAACATCTCTGGAAAACTTAGACCGGCAAAATTTAGACAGTGAATCGCTGCAATTGGTTGATAGAGCCAGCGATGGTGCGAATCATTTAGGTTCGATTATCAAAGCCTTGGTCGAGTCCACTCGTCTAGAGCAAAGCGTTCAACTGGCCGACAAACAATCCATCGATTTAGTTGCGTGGTTAGAGGGTTGTCTGGTTCGATATCAGCAGGTCTATCCCATGTCTGATTTTCGTCTCAGCTCATTGCCTGACGCTCCACTTCTGGTGACCGCGTCTCCCGAGTTGTTGCAGCAGGCGTTTGATAAGCTGGTGGACAATGCGGTTAGCTTTGCCAAAGAAGATCCCATTGTGTTTCACCTTGTGGAAGACAATAGTGCGGTGATCAGACAGATTTCTCTTGGTGTCGCTAATCAGACAGACCTTCAGGTAGAGAGTAATGGCGATCACTGGTTTGATCCGATGTTTTCCGAACGTGACCACTCGGGACAAGAGCTTCATCTGGGCTTGGGGCTGTATATCGTAAAGATGATTGCCGAAGCCCATGGCGGTGTCGTGTTCGCCCGTAATCAGCAAACCAGTGATAGAAAGAACTGGGTGCACGTAGGATTGTTGCTCTCAATCCATTAAAGCGGTTTTGGCAAGGCTCAGGACGTGCCACAATATGCCTATGGAAGAGCACAATAAACCGATCATTACTATCCGTGGGCTGACGAAAACCTACAAAGGCGGCCATCAAGCCTTAAAGGGCATTGATCTGGACATTCGCCAAGGCGAGATCCTGGCCTTGTTGGGTCCGAACGGCGCAGGTAAAACCACTCTGATATCAACCATTTGTGGTTTGGTCAAGCCGACCTCCGGCACCGTTGAGGTGGGCGGCTTTGATATTGTTCGCGAGTACCGTAAAACACGGCACCTCATTGGTTTGGTCCCTCAAGAGCTGACCTTGGGCGCGTTTGATCTGGTCAGCGATACCGTCAGATTCAGCCGTGGCCTTTTCGGTATGAGCAAAAGCGAAGAGAAGATTGACGAAATTCTCCAAGACCTATCGCTCATGGATAAAAAGGATGCGATGGTCAATCGGCTCTCCGGGGGAATGAAGCGTCGGGTTCTAATCGCTAAGGCATTGGCACACGAGCCGCGGGTATTGTTCCTGGACGAGCCCACAGCAGGTGTCGATGTGGAACTGCGAAAAGATATGTGGAAGCTGGTTGAGAAGTTACGGCAGAGTGGTGTGACCATTATTCTCACGACCCACTATATTGAAGAGGCCGAAGAGATCGCAGATAGAGTAGGGGTTATCAGTGATGGCAAGTTGCTGGTCATCGATGAAAAAGTCAATCTGATGGATTCCTTAGGTAAAAAGCAATTGATGGTGGATTTGCGAACACCTATTTCAGAAATTCCCAGCCAGTTGAACGAGTTCGATGTAGAACTCTCTGCCGATGGTCAACGTCTGACTTATACCTTTGACACTCAAAGTGAAAAAACGGGCATTACCAAACTACTGCAAGCGGTCAGTGAGGCTGGTTTAGGTTTAAAAGATCTAAACACCTCTCAAAGTTCTCTAGAAGATATTTTTGTTAACCTGGTGCATAACGAACATGAACATTGAAGCTGTTAAGGCCATCTACTTCAATGAGATGCGCCGAACCAGAAAAACCCTCATGCAGAGTATTGCCTCACCGGTAATCTCAACGGTTTTGTATTTTGTTGTTTTTGGATCGGCCATCGGCTCCCGCATTCAGTCGGTCGAAGGCGTTGGATACGGATCCTTTATTGTGCCGGGTCTTATTATGCTGTCGTTGTTGACGCAAAGTATTTCCAACGCCTCATTTGGAATTTTCTTTCCCAAATTCACCGGTACGATTTACGAAATTATGTCAGCGCCCATTTCGTTTTTCGAAATTCTGGTGGGCTTTGTGGGTGCTGCTGCGACGAAGTCGCTTATCATCGGCATCATAATTTTGATTACCGCATCGTTCTTTGTTGAGCTTCGAATAGCCCATCCGTTCTGGATGATGACGTTCTTAATCTTGACGTGTATTTCGTTCAGTTTGTTTGGATTTATTATCGGTTTGTGGGCCGATAATTTTGAGAAACTACAACTTATTCCGTTATTGGTTATCACACCGTTGGTGTTTCTTGGCGGTAGTTTCTACTCTGTGAGCATGCTGCCCGAGTTTTGGCAAAAGGTCACATTGCTGAATCCGGTTCTGTATCTGATTAGCGGGTTTCGCTGGAGCTTTTTCGAAGTCTCAGACGTTAGTCTGGGGGCGAGCTTAATCACCATCCTTGGCTTCCTGGGGTTGTGTCTGATCATCGTAGGAGTGATGTTCAAAACGGGCTACAAACTTAAACAGTAAGTAGCCTGCTATTCAATGACACTTTTATCGCGACCTCTGTCGGAGGTCGGCGGTGCACGGGTACTCCGGGTTCTCTAATAGCTCTTCGCTAAGCTGAATGGTGTCAACTGCCTCAGTTTCGATGAAGGTGGTGTCAGGCGTGTGAGCAGGATTACGGATACTGGCCTTCATGGGCGTATGTTGCCCGGTATCAAATCGTGCAAGCCTTCTCGATTCAGCCACGTTTGCATTGACGGGTACATCGTCATAGCTTCGACCACCCGGGTCGGAGACGTGATAAGCGCAACCCCCAAGACTACGGTTAGTCCACGTGTCGATAATATCGAACACGAGCGGTGCATCGACGGGTAAATCAGGGTGCAGGGCAAAGGTGGGCTGCCAGGCGCGGTAACGAATACCAACGACGTAGTCGCCAGCAGTTTCAGTCTTACGCAGGGGCAGCACACATCCGTTGCACGTCACTTTGTAACGGCTATCTGTTAAGCCACTGACTTTCAGCTGCACACGTTCAACAGATGAGTCGACGTAGCGGGCAAGTCCGCCGGCGGCAGCTTCTTCACCCAGTACGTGCCAAGGTTCTATGGCCGCTCTTACCTCCAACTGAATGCCGTCGATTTGCCGGACGCCGAAAACAGGGAAACGAAATTCCCAGAATGCATCTAACCAATTTGCATCAAACTCGAATCCATGGCGTTTAAGATCATCAATAACTTGATTGATATCTTGCCAGAGGTAGTGAGGCAACATGAACTTGTCATGAAGCTCTGTTCCCCAGCGCACTAATTTACCGGAATAAGGCTTGTCCCAAAATCGGCTGATGAGCGCTCGAATAAGCAAGGCTTGCACAACACTCATGCGTGCATGAGGAGGCATTTCAAATGCTCTGAGTTCTACGATTCCCAACCGGCCTGCGGGGCCATCAGGCGAATAGAGTTTGTCGATACAAATTTCAGTGCGGTGAGTATTGCCTGTTAAGTCAATGAGTAGATTGCGTAGTAGTCGATCGACCAGCCAGGGCTGATTACTCTCACCGGAGGGAAGTCGGGATAATGCCATCTCTAATTCATAGAGTGATTCGTTGCGAGCTTCATCAATGCGTGGAGCCTGACTGGTTGGACCCACAAACATCCCTGAAAACAAGTACGACAAACTGGGATGATGCTGCCAGAAAGTAATGAGACTTCTTAATAGATCGGGCTTTCTTAGAAACGGACTGTCCGCAGGCGTAAATCCGCCCAGGGTCACATGGTTGCCGCCACCTGTGCCAGTGTGTCTGCCGTCGACCATGAATTTTTCGGCGCCTAAGCGCGATTCTCTCGCCGCTTCGTAAATAGTTTCCGTTCGGTGGACGAGTTCTTTGAAGCTTCCTGAGGGATGTATATTGACCTCAATGACGCCAGGGTCTGGTGTAATTCTGAATGATTGAAGTCTGGAATCTTTGGGCGGTTCGTAACCTTCCAGAACAGGCTGTACGTTTGCGCGAATACTGGCATATTCGATACACGCCATTAGTTCGATCCAACTCTCAGCACTTTGCAGCGGAGGCATGAAGACGTATAGAGAGCCATCTCTGATTTCGACGCAAAGGGTTGTTCTTATGACGGCGTCACTGGTGTCACGTCTGGCGGGTTTTTTGTGTGAACGTGATGCTGGCGCTAAGGGAAGCGCTGCGGATGGATCGAAGGTATCCGCCAGTGTATTGTTCGCTTCATCATCGATGTGTGTACTTTCAGGAAGGGAGGCCAGTGGCAGTCTGAGTCCCGCTGGAGAATCGCCCGGAATTAGAAACACTTCAGAGCGCCTTAGGGGCCATTCACTGCTTTTCCAGTGAGCATCCTTCATCGCCACACGTGCCAGAGGCAGCATATACCCGATAGGCTCGTCGATACCTTCAGACAATTGTTTCAAGAGCTTTTGACGAGAGCCCTGGTCTTTAAGGTTCAGTGATTCAAGATCGACGTCGACTGGCAACATGGACTCAAGGTGTAACTGCTCGAGAGGGTCTTCATGCAATGCTTTCACGTAGGCTTTGTCCAATTGAAGCTCTGCGCAAAGATGTTGCATAAACTTGGCTGCATCTTTAATCGTTGCCTGAGATATACCCGGGGTGCTCAGTCGGCTTGCATCTTTCCAAATGGGTTTATTGTCTGTTCGCCAGTGACAAATAAGCGCCCATCTAGGTGTTGGTTCGCCGGGATACCATTTTCCTTGTGCGTAAGCGACAACACCGTTTGGCGCAAAAGCATCGCGTAATTTGCCCAATAATTCTCCAGCTCGTTCGAGCTTTTGCTCGCCTAGCGCTGCGGTATTCCATTCGGGGCTTTCCATGTCATCGATAGAGACAAAGGTAGGTTCTCCACCCATGGTTAAGCGCACGTCCTGTGATTCAAGCCGCGCATCTACTTGTTCCCCTAATTTAAGAATGCGCATCCATTGCTTGTCGTCATAGGGCAACGTGACTCTAGGGCGTTCGTCAAACCGACTGACGCGATTGTGAAAGTAGAAATCTTCGGCCGCATCACTGGCACTTCCACTGATAGGAGCCGCACTCATCGGTTGCGGCGTGCACGCCAGCGGTATGTGTCCCTCTCCGGCAAAAAGCCCTGATGTAGGATCCAGTCCAACCCAGCCGGCACCGGGTAAGTACACTTCAGCCCATGCATGCAAGTCGGTAAAGTCTGCTTCCGCACCGGAAGGACCATCGATAGATTTTACGTCGGGCGTAAGTTGAACCAAATAACCGGATACAAATCTGGCGGCTAAACCAAGGTGTCTTAAGACTTCAACAAGCAGCCAACCACTGTCGCGGCAAGACCCTTTGGCTAAGGTTAAGGTTTCCTCGCTGGTTTGCACACCGGGTTCCATGCGTAATTGGTAAGCAACATCGCGATGAACTGCCTGGTTAATAGCGACCATTGCATCGATGCAGCGAATTTTCTCGGGTGTGTTTTTCTTGAGCCACTCAACCAGCACAGGTGCCGGAGTGCCAACTTCCAGATAGGGTGATAGTTCTTGTTGATTAACAGCACTGTATTTGAACGGGAATGTCTCTGCAGATTCCTCAACGAAAAAATCGAAGGGATTGATTACCGTGAGCTCTGCAACCAAGTCAACGGTGACGGAGAGCTCATCACATTTTTCTGGAAACACCAGGCGCGCCAGATAATTTCCAAAGGGATCTTGCTGCCAGTTTAGGAAGTGAGTTTCAGGCTCGATCTTTAAGCTGTAACTCAGAATGGGGGTGCGGCAATGCGGAGCGGGACGGAGCCGAATAATATGGGGATCTAGAGTAACCGGTTTTTTATAGGTATAAACCGTGGTGTGATCTAGCGCAACGCGAATGCTCATTCCGAATCCTGTAGGGGCGGGAAGTACGTTTTATAAATTTCTGCATTAACTCCGAGCATGCCCAACTGGAGCTCGTCGAGAAAGTCATGCAAACCTGCAGGGTCTTGCGACAACGTCGTAAAGCATGCGCCGCTGAGTTTCTCTAGTTGAGTGTCAATTGCAGCCACGATAGCGTCAGAGCGTTGTAAGGCTTTTACAGATGAGGCCAAGTGTTGCAAACAAAACGTGTACGAACGGGGTAACCGGGTATTACTGAGCAGAAATGCCAGAGTATCCGGGCCATTAACGGGGCGTCTTACGTGCTGGCGATACATTTGGTTGGCTGAGAGTGTTCTGAGCACCGATACCCATCGTTGGGCTTCAATGGCCATTAACTCGCGTGGTGTATTACTGGCGGTGAGTCGCGTTGATTGGACATCAATGATGCGCGAAGTCATATCAGCGCGCTCTAGATAGCAAGCCATCCGCATCATTAAGTAGCCCAGATCGTGGTACATATTGCAATTTAATCCGTTAGCAATTGCCTGGAGGCGTCCTTCGACACCCTTTAAAATTTCATGTCGGCTCGATGGGGTAGAGATGGTGCTATCGGAGACGTCAAATACTTTTCTGCAAAGGCTATTGATATCTTCGTAGACGTTTTTAGGAACGACATCTCGGCAAGATCGAAGGTTGCCTTGAATAGCCAGGAACGCATTAATTAAAGAGCCCGGGTTGGATTTGTCCAGCACAAGAAAGTGATTAACATTGTGTTCATTGGCACTGCCGTATTTTTTTAAAAATTCGTCATCTTGGCCATTAATCGATATCAGCGGCATCCAGCCATCATGATCGTCAATGGCGGGAAGGTCCATTAACAAATTACTGTGGGCATTGATTAAGCGCACTGTGCTTTCAGCGCGTTCAAAATACCGACTTAGCCAATAAATGTTTTCAGCGACGCGGGCAAGCATGATGGTTCTTCCTCACTGTTGCTGCTGCGATAGCACAGAATCGCCGGGTGATTGAGTCTTTACGACCCAGGTATCTTTACTACCCCCGCCCTGAGACGAGTTAACAACAAGAGAGCCTTTGACCAACGCAACTCGAGTGAGACCACCGGTGGTAACAGAGATGTCCGCTCCTTGAAGTACGAAGGGTCTTAAATCTATGTGCCTGGCCTCTATTTCAGTATCAGTTAGTGTGGGTACCGTTGATAAGCTCAAGGTAGGCTGTCCTATGTAGTTGCGTGGGTTCTTGCGAATCCGGTCAGCCATTTCTGCTTGTTCTTTTACAGAGCTCTGCGGCCCGATAAGCATGCCATAGCCTCCCGATTCATTGGCTGGCTTTACGACGAGCTTTGCCAGATTGTCGAGAACGTATTCTCGCTCTTCAGCGTTCTCACAACGATAAGTGGGAACGTTAGCAATGAGGGGTTCTTCGTTTAAGTAGTAGCGAATAATATCCGGGACATAAGAGTAGATGACTTTGTCGTCAGCGACGCCTGCACCTGGTGCATTGGCAATGGCTACCTTACCGTCCTTCCAGGCTTTCATTAGGCCTCTGACGCCGAGCGTTGAGGACGGGTTGAAACAATCAGGATCCAGAAACTCATCGTCCACACGGCGATAGATGACATCGACTTTTTTAAGTTCTCCGACATTGCGCATGTAGACGAAGCCATCTTCAGCTACAACCAGATCTCTTCCTTCGACCAGTTCTGCGCCAATTTCCTGAGCTAAAAAGCAGTGTTCAAAGTAAGCGGAATTGAATACCCCGGGGGTTAGGACACATAAAGTGGGGTCGGGTGTGTCGGTCAGCGAGCAAAGCATCTTGTACAAATCACTGGTGTAGTTATCCACTGGCAAGATATGGCAGTCGCGAAAAACCTCGGGCATAACGCGCTTCATGACTTCACGATTTTCTATCATATATGAAACGCCGGAGGGCACACGCAGGTTGTCTTCGAGAACGTAGGGAGTGCCGTCTTCGCTTCGCACCAAATCTGTGCCGCAGATATTGGCCCATACATGATGTGCCGGGTTCATACCTCGGCATTCATCGCGGAAGTTTCCAGAAGATTCTATGAGCGCTCTGGGAACAATGTTGTCGTTTAGTATGTGTTGATCGTTGTAAACGTCATTGATAAATAAATTTAGTGCTTTCAGCCTTTGCTTAAGTCCTCTGGCAACGTTGCCCCATTCTTGTGCATCGATAATTCTTGGGATAATGTCGAGAGGCCATTCACGATCAATATTGCCTTTGTCAGAATATACCGTAAAGGTGATACCCATTTGTTGAATGGCAAGCTTCGCAGCTTTTTCGCGAATTTGTATGTCATTGGTCGACAGTTTGTCTATCCAGTGACATAGGTTTTTTGCAGCAGGTCTGGGCGTGCCCTCGTGAGCAATTAGCTCGTCAAAGCTTGGGCTCTTATAATTTTTCCACCGACCTGGCATAGGCACTTGCCTCCGTTTTTTCTGGGACACATTCACTCATTCGGTTTACGTCAACCTCAACGATAAGTGAGTGCTTGCCTCCACCATACACGACTCCTTTGACGGGCGCGACATCTCCATAGTCGCGACCCCACGCCGTTGTTATATATTGTCGATCAGGGCGTTTATTATTGGTAGGATCGAAGTCGTACCACCCGTGCACGGCATCAAAAACTGAGAACCATGCATGTGATGCATCAGCACCTTGTAGTTTTTTTTGTCCCGGCGGCGGTAACGTTTCTAAGTAACCGCTTACATAGCGCGCTGGAATACCTTGTCGCCTTAAAACACTGATGGCTAGGTGTGCAAAATCTTGACATACGCCTTTTCGTGCAGAATATATTTCGCTTAGCGGTGTGATTAATGTCGAGAATCCTGATTGATACTCAAACGTATTGAAAATATGCGACATAAGCTCGCCAGCGTATTCCAGGACTGACTGAGTGCTCATGGGTACTTCTTTAATCAGTGCATCCTGCACTTGATCGGGCTGAATATACGGTGAAGGTAATAAGCACTCTTTTGCCATCAAAGCATCCTCTGATGACAACTGCTTTAAGGCATCGAGGTTTTCCTTTTGTCCTAGCGAGGCGGGTAGGTCGGCTAGCGTATCAGAGGTCTCTACCATCGATGACACTATGATTTCACAATCGTTGTGTTGCTTGTTTAAATCAAATTGCACCACTTTGTTCCCGAACACATCGGTTTGGTACTGAATGGAATTAGGTTCGGGATTTATTTCTACACGGCTGCTTAGACATTTTTGGGTGCGCGTGTCTCTGGGTTGCAGACAAATCTGATTGTTGGACAAGCTTGCAGGCTGCGCATAGTCGTAATACGTTCTGTGTCTTATGTTGAGCTTCATTGTCTGATCACCTTAAGGTTTATTGGGGTGAATATCAGACAATTGTTGGCTGGATTCCACATGGGTAAAGTAGCTAGCGTTCAATACCACCGCCATGCTGTTAGGTAGTTGCTCTAAAACCGACAGGAATTTTGATAGGTTCTGCCTGGCATCTTTGTCTGCGCTAATTAACGCGGTAGTGTCGGCCAGTCTGACGCGACTTAATCCTGAAAACGCGAGTCGCGAGAGAGGATCTCCGGGTTGAACCTGGCGTCTTCCGGGTAGCAGGGCAATCTCTTTATCAACCTCGCGGAATTGAAAAGCCAGTGAGCGCGGATTATTTTCATCCATTAACAACAACTGAAGAACGTTACGGCAATTGAATTGACTGCGATAGCGGCTTCGATAGGTCATCGTACTATCAAACAATTTTAGTAAGGCCTCAAGAACATCTACGTCCTCGGGTTGCTTGGATAGCATCGTATTAATGATGGTTGAGGTTAGTGATATTCGCTCAAGGCGACGACCGAGCATGAGGAAGCGCCAACCATCACCATGTACAAAGTTTTCATGCGTTAATCCGGTAAATGCCGAGAGCGTCATCAAAGATTCGTCTAGCTGCGCAGTTATCGGTTTAAGTTCGCCTTCCGTATCGGGCATAGCGCTGGGTTTAATCTGGGTGACCAAAAACTTTCGAGTATCGTCCAGCTTGTTCAGTACGTGTAGGAGTTCTGTTGATACCCGATCCCGCACAGTCGCCGCACTTTTTGTTAATGACTTTAGTGCATAGGGCAGTGTGCCTACTCGGCTTGAGTCATTGATAAGTGACAGCAATTCTTTTTGTGGCATCTCGAGACGTTTTTCCGCGCCTTTTCCGATGAATCCAGGTAACGTGCCCGTCGCTTTAGTGGTCGCACGGAGCAGAGCGTTCAGGACGGTATTTTCGTAGTCTGGACTTTGTTGCTGCGTATCAGATTGAAGGGTTTGCAGTGCTGCTCGAATAAGCCTTAACGTAATCTCACATCGTTCAGCGTTTCTGCCCATCCAGAATAGATTCTCTGCAACGCGGCTAGGTAACTCACCTTCCAAGACAGAAAAATCATTGTTTGAGCTAGAGCTGCTCAATAGACTAACAGGCTTTACGGGAGCGTCAGCGATAACCCAGGTGTCTTTGCTACCGATGCCAGATTCAAAAGTGGGTCGTCGTCCGCCTTCATGAGAATCCAACAGACATAAGCCACCGGGTAGTGCGTCATAAGAGTCTTCACGCTTGATAACGTACATGCGTATGGTGACTTTTCTAGGAACAAGTTGACTGCCCCGGAAACTGGGTGCAACTGATCGGTCCATACGCTGAAAAGCCACGTAGCGTTCAGGTGTACGGTCTATCTTTTCAGACAGCTGTGCCGATGTTGATTTGTCCATGTGTTGGGTGTCGAACAATTCATTGGGATTGTTGACATCCGCTAACAATAAATCCTGATTGTTCAGGGCTACAAAATTACGGTGCTCAGGGTTGCCAAGCCAGTAAGTTGTGGGTCCGTTTATTTTTAGCGTTTCCCCTAACAGGTTTTTGCATAGCTCAGGCAGTTGAGTGTTTAAGGCTGGATTCTCAAGTACACCGGAACCCAGTGGGTTAATCACTTTAACGCCTCCTGCGCGCACTGCTTGAAATAGTCCGGTTATACCCATTGCACCGCTTTGTCCAATCGCCAGCGGATCGATACTGGTATCGTCAACAAAGCGAAATATGACAGACACTCGACCTAAACCAGAAACTGTTTTTAGAAAAACTTTGTTTTCTCTGACCGTCAGGTCTCCCATGTGCACCAGTGTGTAGCCAAGATATTTTGCAAGATAGGCAATTTCAAAGTAGTGAGGGTGTGATGGCCCTGGACCCAGTAGCACGCACCGATCATCGGATGCGGATAACTCAGTAATGAGTTTTTGTATATTTTTAAAATAACTGGCTATGCGTAAAACTCTGGAATTACCAAAGAGTCTGGGCGTGGTCTGGGCTATCGCTAATCGATTTTCCAGTGTGTAGCCGGTTCCTTCCGGGTACTGACAGATGTCGTCAACAACATACCATTGACCCGTTTTTGAGCGTGCTAAGTCGGAGCTGAACAGGGGAAGCTGATGATCGGCCAGCGGGTTTACGGCATCACGCAAATAACCCTTGTGAGCGAAAATCATAGCGGGCGGAATCTGCCCCGATTTAAGCAACGTTTGTTCGCCATAAATATCCGCAAACAAGGCGGCTTTTAAACGTGCACGTTGATCAAGAGCGCTTTTAATCCCATGCCAGTCTTTGGGTTCAATAATGAACGGGGCGAGATCAAGATGCCAGGGTCTTGATGATTCTTCAGCGTCAGATAAGGCGCTAAAGGCAATGCCGTTGGCTCTTAACAAGCGGGCAATATTCGCTTGCTGTTGCTCAATTTTGTCGACACTCCTGCTGGCAATCTCTCCCGTAACCTGTTTCCAGTTGGGTAGTTCTGTTCCATCCAGCGCGAGTGTTTCGTCGTACTGCGTCACGGTACTGCTTTTTTGGCGGTTTAACGGCATGGAATTAGTCGCTCACGAATACATCATCCACTCGCAGAGTGGGTTTCTCACAGGCATAATAGAGGGTATTCAGAATCTCTGCTTTTTTACATTCCTTGGAGCTTTTCAAAATGAGCCTTACCGATTTTTTTAGTGCCGATCTGGCCGACCGCGATCCTGCCATTCAGGCAGCCATAGACAGTGAACTAGGTCGTCAACAGCACGAAATTGAGCTAATAGCATCAGAGAACATAGTATCTGCAGCAGTCATGCAAGCTCAGGGCTCTGTGATGACCAATAAGTACGCAGAGGGTTACCCGGGCAAGCGTTATTACGGCGGCTGTGAGCATGTCGATACTGCAGAAGCGTTAGCCATCGAGCGTGCTTGCACTTTGTACAGCTGTTCATATGTGAATGTACAGCCGCACTCAGGAGCACAGGCAAACCAGGCTGTATTTCTCGCGCTGATCAAACCTGGTGATACTTTCATGGGGATGGATCTTGCGGCAGGTGGTCATTTAACCCACGGCTCGCCAGTTAACCAGTCAGGCAAGTGGTTCAATGCAGTTACTTACGGTGTCGATGAGACAACGCATCAAATCGACTATGACGCACTCGAAGCTCAGGCCCGAGAAGTTAAACCTGCGCTCATTATTGCCGGTGGTTCAGCTTACCCACGCGTTATCGACTTTGCCCGTTTTCGCGCAATCGCCGATGAGGTTGGTGCCTATTTTATGGTAGATATGGCTCACTTCTCTGGGCTTGTCGCTGCTGGTGAGCATCCTAATCCTTTAGATCATGCACATGTAGTCACAACCACAACGCACAAAACACTGCGCGGGCCTCGTGGCGGTATGATTTTGACTCGCGATGATGAACTTGGAAAAAAATTCAACTCGGCGGTATTCCCAGGGTTGCAAGGTGGTCCGCTTATGCACGTCATTGCAGCGAAAGCCGTTGCTTTTGGAGAAGCGTTGCAGCCTGAGTTTAAAGCGTATCAAAAAGATGTTGTGAACAATGCGAAAGTACTTGCAGCCACATTGGCTGCGGGCGGTCTGGATATGGTGTCAGGCGGTACGGACACTCATGTCATGTTGGTCGATTTACGACCAAAAGGTGTTACCGGAAAAGCCGCAGAGGCAGCGTTGGGTCGTGCTTGCATTACCTGTAACAAAAATAGCATTCCATTTGACCCGGCATCGCCGTTTGTCACCTCGGGTATCCGACTCGGAACTCCCGCTGCTACAACACGAGGTTTTGGCGAGGAAGAGTTTAAGTTAGTCGGTCAGCTAATTCTTCGTGTACTCGATGGACTATCTGAAAATGGAGAAGAAGGTAACAGCGAGGTAGAGAAGGCCGTTGCCGCAGACGTCATCGAGCTGACCAAACGTTTTCCAATTTACAGCTAAGCAATTCGACCACAGGTTGCTACCGATACATTTATCGGTAGCAGTTTGTGCTGCATCAATCTACGTCAGAACGATGTGCAGCACCGGTCATCAATCCACCGTCCAGAACCAACACATGCCCGGTTATGTAGCGACCTGCAGCCAGTAGGAAAACAATTGCTTCAGCAAATTCTTCCGGTTGTCCTTTACGCTTTAGTGGAAGACTATCCAACGTGCTATCAGGAATGTCGAATCGACATTCCCAGTCAGATTCCACAATGCCCGGTGCAATAGCGTTGACTCTGACGCCGGGGCCAAGAGAACGAGCATATTCTTTGGTTAGTGCAATCAGTCCGGCCTTAGTCGCGGCATAAGCAGCGCTCGACCCATTACCGATAAGTCCAGCTGTCGAGGCTGTATTGACGATAGAGCCGCCACTTGCGCGGAGTGCATCGATGGTCGCAGCTGTACAACGGGCAGGGCCTTGCAAATTCACATTAAGAAGTTTCTGCCAGAAAGCCTCATTCTGCTGTTCAAAGTTGTCCGGTGCTATGGGTGTGGCGGTACCTGGTGTGCCAGCGTTATTGACGAGATAGTCCAACCCGCTCATTCGTGTGAGTGCAGCGTGTACAAATGTTTGTACGCTTGCATGATCGGCTACATTGCCGGGGGCCTCAAAAACATCCAAGCCTTCGTCCGTTAAGCGTTGTACCTGGGTCCTCAGCTTATCGTTACCTGGCAGGTCGTTTAGTGCAACAGTGGCACCACTTCTGGCAAGAAGTTCGACGGTGGCCAACCCTATGCCTGATGCGGCTCCAGTGACAAGGGCCCGTTTTCCTTTAAGGTCAAATGAAATCATGGTTCAAAAAAAAAACCTGCGGCCTGTTAGCAGACCGCAGGTGTTGTCAGATAAAACTTACCAGTTCGGGTTTATGCAAACCACCAACGCTCGGCAATTTTGTTTCCGTCATTAACCCAGTTAGCGGCGACGTTTTCGCCATGGGCAATTTTCTTGGAATGGGCGTGAATGTAGTTGGCCCACATGGCGACAATAGCGCCTCCATCGTCATGCAGTAAACGTTGAGCTTCGCCGTACTGAGTGGCTCGAGTGGCATCATCTGTTTCCGAACGAGCCGCGACAACCACTTCATTGAATCGCTTAGCGTCTTCAGTTTCTTTCCAAGCAGTGTCATTCCATTCTGTATCGCTTGTGTAGGCAGCTGAGTACATCCAGTCCTGAGTAGGACGACCACCCCAGTAGCAAGCACACCATCCTTTCTTGTTCCAAACGTTTGACCAGTATCCGTCTTTCGGCTCGCGAACAACTTCAATATCAATTCCTGCCTCTTTGGCAGAAGCGGCAATGAGCTGTGCGGCATCGACAGCGCCAGCGAATGCAGCGTCAGAAGCTGATAGTTGAATCGTGCCGCTGTGACCTGAGGCTTTGTAGTGCTCCGCTGCTTTCTCAGGGTTGAATTCACGTTGCTCAATATCGGTATTGAGGAATGGCATGGCAGACGATACCGGTATATCGTTACCGGCGACGCCGTGACCCAACAAGATTTTGTCGACTAATTCTTGTCGTTTAATCGCGTATTTAAGCGCTAGTCGAAGGTCGCGGTTACCGAACGGGTCGACGTCAAGTCGCATTGGGAAGGTGTAGTGCTGTGTGCCGGTAGTTTCCAGAATTTCCAGGTTGGGTGCTCTGGCCAGTAGGGCAACGGTCTTAGGGTCAATATTATCGACTACATCGGCATCACCGTTCATAACCGCATTTTGACGAGCAGTGATATCTAAGATAGACAGCAGTTCGATTTCATCGAAATGCGCGCTATCGGCCTTAAAGTAGTTAGGGTTGCGCTTTGATAACGCACGAACACCCGGCTCGAACGAGTCGAGTATGTAACCGCCGGTACCAATGCCAGAGAGGGCGTCAATTTGTCCATCTTTCGCTGCTTGGATAATCAAGTGGTAGTCGCTGACAATGAATGGAAAATCGGCGTTGCCGTTTTCCAGTTCAAAGATAACCATGTTGTCGCCGTCTTTACGGATATCTTTGACAGCACTTAGCAGGCCTTTCGCAGCAGACTTTGAATCTTCGCCACGATGGTAGTTATAGGTTGCGATGACATCATCGGCCGTCAATGTCTTTCCATTATGGAATTCAACACCGCTACGCAATTTGAACATCCAGGTTTTAGCGTCTGCAGATGGTTCGTAGCTTTCACACAACTCTGGGCGCAGCGCGCCATCGCTACCAACTTCTGTTAGCTGGTTACCGTAGGAGTAGTGAAGGGCCTGAGTAAAACCGTTTTCAGAGGTACCGGGGTCGAGCGTGTCCGTTGTTGAGCCGTATCCTAATCCTTGTCGGAGGCGTCCGCCTTTCTTCGGTGTGGCGGCAATCGCATCTGTTGCCAGAGTCATGGCCATTGGTAAGCTTGCACCGGCTGCGAGTGCGGTCATTATGAAGTGACGGCGGCTGATTTTGCCGGCAGTCAACTGATTGGCATGATCGAAAATGACGTTCTTTTTCATTAACAAAACTCCTTGAAGTCGTGGTGTATGAGCTGAAATTCAGCTTCGTTGTTATGTTGTTCTTTAACAAACAGTGGAAAAAGGCTACCTTTTACTGACATACTTGTGACGCCATTTCACCAGATTGATGGTTGCCAGACAAGGACTTAGGAGAAAAAGAAATATTTTGCACCCTGTACTTGCTACGATACTGAAGAGACTTGGGCTGGGCGTCGCCACGTTGTTTGTTGTATCCGCCATCATATTCAGCTCTATCTCCCTGCTGCCCGGTGACTTTGGCGAAGCGGTTCTAGGGCAGGCGGCTACCGAAGAGACCGTTGCCGCGTTTAGGCGAGAGCTAGGGTTGGACAAACCAGCGCCGGTGCGTTACCTCGATTGGGTAGCATCCGTGCTCAAAGGCGATTTCGGCACCTCATTTTCTGGTCGAGCGGCATCGGGTGTCGATCGATCGCGATCCGTTGCCGAACTGATTGGGCCTCGATTGAAGAACACGCTCTTTCTGGCCGGTGTGACCGCGGTGATTGCTGTACCTCTTGCCTTATTTCTTGGTTTGACCGCAGCCCTGTACCGCAACTCATTTTACGACCGAAGCGTAAACGCCATGACATTGACGACTATCTCCATGCCGGAGTTTTTCGTCGCCTACATATTGATTCTGCTGTTGGCCTCTTTATGGCCGGTGTTTCCATCGCTTGCCAATGTGGATGCGTCAACCGAACTTGCCGAGCGCCTAAGGCGTATCGCATTACCCGCCTTAACTCTGACGCTGGTGATCGTGGCGCATATGATGAGGATGACTCGAGCGGCCATCATAAATTTGTTGGCAAGCCCTTACATAGAGATGGCAAGGCTTAAAGGCGCTACTCGCTCTGAAGTTATTCTCAAACATGCGCTGCCCAATGCCTGGGCTCCTATAGCGACGGTCATTGCCTTTAATCTTGCCTACCTTGTGGTGGGTGTTGTCGTGGTCGAAGTGGTGTTTGTGTACCCGGGGATAGGGCAATTGATGGTCGATTCGGTGACAGCGCGAGATACACCCGTCGTGCAGGCCTGTGCGTTGATCTTCGCAGGCACCTACATTGTGCTTAACCTCATAGCCGACATCATCGGCATCGTCACTAATCCAAGGCTGTTGCATCCGCGATGAGTCAAACGCCCGAAACGTATTCTGCAGCTGCTGAAGTTGCCGCCGTTCGCAAACGCCGAGGTCGTTTTGAACGATCATGGATTGCGTTAAAAAAAGCACCGATATCCGCCTGGTTCGGACTCATCGTCGTTTCGGCTTATGTGTTCGTTGCGTTGTTCGCACCGTTGTTAGCGCCGTATGGTGAGGCAGAAATATTCCCGACCCCGTTTGGGCCATGGGATGAAACGCATCGATTTGGTACGGATCAAATTGGTCGGGATATCTTTACGCGTCTTATTTATGGTGCACGCAACACCATGGGAATCGCGTTGATGACCACCTTGCTTTCTTTCATCATTGGCGGCGGCTTGGGCCTTGTGGCCGCTATCAATCGCAGTTGGTTGGATCAAATTCTGAGCCGATCTGTCGATGTTCTTATGGCCATTCCTTCGCTGATTTTTGCATTGATGTTGTTGTCAATTTTTGGTTCTACGGTAACAAGCCTTATCGTTATCATCGCCGTATTGGATTCCACCCGTGTCTTTCGACTGACTCGTGCCGTAGCTATCAATGTGGTCGTCATGGACTACGTGGAAGCAGCCAGGCTGCGTGGTGAAAAAATTGGCTGGATCATGCGACGAGAGATCCTACCGAATATCATGCCGCCCCTCATCGCCGAGTTTGGGCTACGTTTTTCATTTGTGTTTCTGACCATCGCTGCGTTGTCATTTCTTGGCGTCGGAATACAACCCCCTACAGCAGATTGGGGCTCCATGGTTCGTGAAAATGCCTCGCTCATACAGTTTGCTCAGTACGATATAAAAGCAGGTCTGACACCGCTTCTTCCGGCAGCCGCTATTGCCTTACTAACCGTCGCTGTCAATTTTGTGGTCGACTGGTTCTTGCACACATCAAGCGGGTTAAGAGATGAGCATTGAACACAATGATGTGTTGCTAGAAATGCGCAACATTCATATTGAGGGTTTCTCTGATGAGCAGTGGCATCCGATTATTAAGGGTGTTGATTTAACGCTTAAGCGAGGGCAGGTGCTTGGCCTGATTGGCGAATCCGGTGCCGGTAAGTCCACATTAGGTTTAGCGGCCATGGGCTTTGCGCGTCCGGGATGCCGAATTACTCAAGGTTCCATTCATTTCGCAGGTGTTAATTTAGCCACGTTGTCAGAAGCTGAGAAGCGGCCCTATTGGGGAAATCGAATTGCCTATGTGGCGCAGTCGGCGGCAGCAGCGTTCAATCCGGCTCATCGTTTAATTGACCAGACCTGCGAATCTGCCATACGCGCAAACATTCAAAGTGCAACTGAATCTCGTCAAGATGCTGTGGCATTGTATGAATCACTGCAATTGCCGGATGCTGGCAACATTGGAGAACGGTATCCGCATCAGGTATCTGGTGGGCAGCTGCAACGCGTGATGACCGCAATGGCCATGTCGCCAAGGCCCGACTTAATCATTTTTGACGAGCCGACAACTGCATTGGATGTCACCACGCAGGTGGAGGTTTTGTCAGCCATGCGTAAGATCGTGGAGCATTATGGCGCGGCAGCCATTTATATTACTCACGACTTAGCTGTCGTGGCGCAGATGGCAGATGATATTAAAGTGCTTCGGTACGGCGAGGAAGTCGAGGAAGCAGAAACACGCACCATGCTCGAATCACCCAAAGAGGAATACACGCGATCACTCTGGTCGGTGCGCGCGTTAGAAAAATCTGAGGAGAAGGGTGAGGACATTGTGTTGTCAATGCAAGGCATCGACGCCGCGTATGGTTCAGCTAAAGTGCTACACAATGTCTCTATCAATTTGCCGCGAGGAAAAACCGTTGCTGTTGTCGGCGAATCAGGTTCGGGCAAATCGACGGCCGCGCGCGTCATAACAGGCCTGCTACCTCCCTCCGCAGGCAGTGTGCAGTTTAATGGCACTGCATTACCAGCCGCGTTGCGAGAGAGAACACCTGAGCAGTTACAGCGCATACAAATGATTTACCAAATGGCTGATACCGCCATGAACCCACGCCAAACAGTTGGGGAAATCATTGGGAGACCGCTTGAGTTTTATTTGAATTTGAGCGGACAGCAGCGTGAAAAGCGCGTAATAGAGCTCCTCGAAATGATAGAGCTTGATGAGTCGTTCATAGACAGGCTGCCTTCCGAGCTATCGGGCGGGCAGAAACAACGCGTCTGTATTGCGCGTGCATTGGCCGCAGAACCTGACATCATTATTTGTGATGAAGTCACATCGGCCCTGGATCAAATTGTTCAAGAGGGCATACTGCAACTGTTGTTAAGACTGCAGAATGAATTTGGAATCAGTTACCTTTTCATAACTCATGATATTGCCACGGTTAAAGCGATCTCTGATGAGATAGTGGTTATGTTCCAGGGTGAAGTTGTTGAGCAGGGCCTTAAGAGCGAGATCTTAACGCCACCTCATCCGGAATACACGGAGCTGCTGTTGTCGTCTGTACCAGAGATGGATCCGGATTGGCTGACAACACTACTTAAAGAGCGGGTGTAAAGCTCAGCGACGAGTGAAGCGCTGGCAGTAGGTTGATAGACATTAACCTAATCGTGCATAAAAAACAGACTTCCCGCTCATTTTTAATTTTCAATTAAATCAATGGGATATCGGATTTTTAATGCCCTTGAGTAGAGGCGTGGCAAAAAAACTTAAAATTATTTTTAGTTTTATGTAGAAAAAGAATATCGACAGTCGTCCTAGGGGTACAAACCAACAAAAAAGGACACTTCAATGATATTCACGATAACCCCGATGTATGCTTTACCAGTAGCCGTTATTTACATGGCTTTGTGGATGCGCGTTACGTCAAAACGCGGTGCAATGGCTCAGTCCATTGGTGATGGAGGCAATATGGATTTGTTACTCCGAATACGGCAACACGGTAATTGCGCTGAGTGGAGCTGCTTTCTTCTCATACTAATGATTCTTTCTGAGGGTATGAATGCCCCCGATCTTTACCTTCACATAGGTGGTGCATTGCTCGTAGTAGGGCGAATTGCTCATCCATTCGGCCTAAAGAAAGACAACGCTGCACACGTTTTGCGATACGTCGGTAACGGATCAAACATGCTTGCCACACTGAACTTTATGATTTGTATCTCTGTGAATTTAGTACGCTAAGGAAATTCTAAATACTACAACTTAAAAATCTTCCAATAAGGAGCTTTCGATGAAATACATGCTTTTAATCTACAACAACCCGGAACAGCAGCCAACGTATGGTACGCCTGAATTTGACACCATGATGGCCGGGTTCTTTGCAGCTAACGAAAAGATGAAGAATGATGGTGTGTTAGTTGACGGGGAGAGCCTGAACGACCCCCAGACAGCGACATCTGTTCGTATCAAAGCCGGAAAAACAGAGACGATGGATGGGCCGTTTGCAGAAACACGTGAATATCTAGGCGGGTACTATGTTGTTGATGTGCCCGATTTAGAAAGCGCTATTACGTACGCAGAAATGATCCCGTCGGCCACGTTCGGTACCATCGAGGTACGCGCCATGATGGACTACAACCCGGCTGGTTGAACTATGTCAAATACAACCCCTATTGCGATCAATAAGGCCATCGAAGATGTTCTAAAACGCGATAGAGGTCGGTTGATTGCCGGGCTTATTTCACGACTGGGAGACCTGCAGGTTGCAGAGGATGCTCTGCAAGAGGCTTCCATATCAGCCATGTCACATTGGGGGAGGTCTGGACTTCCAAGCTCCCCCATCGCATGGCTGATGAAAGTAGCCTTGAACAAAGGGATTGATAGAGCACGGGCAGTTCAGCGAGATCGCAATAAGGCAGACCAACTAATGATAGTGAGTCCCTCTCAATTTGAAACAATAGATGACGAACCCATTCCAGATGAGCGTTTGCGCTTAATTTTTACCTGCTGTCATCCGTTGCTAGAAGAGAAGTCGCGAGTTGCGTTAACGCTTCGAACAATTTGTCACTTAACAACTCATGAAATTGCCGCAGCCTATCTCGACAAAGCTCAAACAATGGGTCAACGTTTATCCCGAGCTAAAGAAAAAATTCGAGATGCGAATATCGAATTCGAAATTCCTGACAAAACCCAATGGCCTGCACGATTGGATTCCGTTTTATCCACGCTCTATTTAATTTTTACAACCGGATACGTTGTAGAGGACAAAAGCGACAGAGACCTCTGTGCAGAGGCTATTTTTTTGTTGCGCTTGCTAGATCGACTGCGACCAGCCGATCCGGAAATTGAAGGTGCATTGGCTCTTGTATTGTTAACTGACGCCAGAAAGCATGCTCGCATCGGAAATGATGGGGCAATGGTTCCTCCAGCGCTGCAGAATCGTGAAAAGTGGGACATGCACAAAGTAGAGGAAGCGCGAAAAATATTGTCACAGGCGGTTTTGAGAGGCCGGCCAGGACCTTATCAAATTAAAGCGGCCATAGCAGATTGTCATATGATGGGAGACGCTCCCGACTGGAAGCAAATTTCACTGTTATACGGATCGCTATGGGTGCACGAACCCACACCCGTCATAGCACTCAACTGGGCGGTTGCGATATCTGAAATCGGTCAAGCCGAACAAGCATTGATAAACATCGAAGCGCTTGAAAGTGACTTAAAAGGTTTTCAGCCATTTTACGCCGCCTATGCTGACATCCTCAGGCAGTTGGGTCAGTTGGATAAGGCGAGCAATATGTATGAAACGGCCATCAAACTTTCTCAAAATAGTGCCAGTAGAAAGTTCCTTGAAAAAAGGCTTAGCGAACTGACATAGCGAAGTGTCTCACTCGGGTCAACTTTAGTTTCGTCGCTAAGCAAAGCTTGCGTAATCACCTAAGGTATTTTTTGTACGCTGCCCGCACATTGTTTTTTATGTTTATCTTTTAGACAAAACGCCTCTGTATTTTTTCGTCATAGTCACGCTCAAAAACCGTTTGCCCGTTCTCCGAAGCGCTGAGTAAGCCCGTTATATAAAACCACTTTTCATCTGCATGCATCTTAACGATTGCGGTAGTTTCAACGTCCCAGCTATCCCGTGATAAGTGTTGCTCCCAACGAATATTTACCGATGCTGACAAGGGATCATCCGGATGAATTTCAAATTCCTCCAACACAGAACTGCCGCTGACCAGCTGATGATCAGAATCTTTATTTTCACCAAAGTCGTTAAAAATGCGTGTTTTATGCAAGCCCGTCGATTCGTCTACATAGCGCTCTCGTGTTGAGTTTGCCGGACGGATTACCTCGTGCTCCCAGCCCGGAGCCATAACCGCGGGTTCGAATTCGCATTCATCGCCATCTGATACCTCGGGTCGTAACGGTATTTGTAATGACGCCTGTTTTAAGTTTATGGATGCTTGTACGGGAGAGGGCCAGATAAACGGCCAATAGCTTGACGAAATTGAAAGCCGTAAGCGATGCCCTTTGGGAACTTGATACGCAATTTGGTCGAGATGGAAGCTTGTCTCGATGATGTCACCAGCGGTCAAACGTTTGGGAAATTCATGTGATGATGCATGCGTTAAGTTAATCATGCCCAACGATATTAACGAAGAGCGTCCATCGGGCATCACGTCGCAAAGCCTGACGACGAGTTGTGCCAGTGCTTGATCGGCAGTACACCTGAGACTCACTTTGGGGGCACCAACAATATTATGCGCTGAGCTAAGAATGTCGCTGTCAAAGCAACAACTCAAAGCATCGTCAACGCGTTGATCATCGGGTAATTCCGGACCAAACGTAAATGGAAAATATTCACCGGTTTGAGATCCGCAGTTAGCTGCAGAGCTGATTAATAGATCTAACTCTGCTGCGTGTTTAATGCTGTTGTGCTCTAGAAGGTGCTGACCGTTATCATCTTGCGTGGCAGAATATTCTTTATCGACGATTCGCTCTGAAGGCCAAGTGTCTTCCGCTATCCAGCGTCCGGGCCGTTCGTCATACCACGGTGCCGGTGCAAGGCTGTCCATAAGATAAGCGCGATAGTCTGGCAAAGCTTCGGCGCCGTTGTCCACATTTTTAAGCCATTTATCCCACCAACGCAGTGACTCTTGAAGGAAGCCGATTTGTGGACCCGGGGCAGCGTAGTGAGGGTACTTGTGTATCCATGGTCCAACGATGCCTTTTACAGGCGCATCCAAGTTTTCGACTAAATGAGAGATCGTGTTGCGGTAGCCATCATGCCATCCTCCAATAGACAGCACTGCCGCATGTATTGCAGAGTAGTCTTCGCATACTGAGCCGTGTTTCCAGTAATCATCACGCTCTTGTTTGTTGAGCCATGTCGTTGCAAGAAACGGCATGTTCTCTAATCGCTCCAGCCAAAGCTTGCGCCACTGCTCACCGACTAAAGCTGGGTCCGGTGGGCGAGAGGAGTACGAAAGCATGTTGGCTGCCCAACCGATGTTTTCACCTAATAGGCATCCGCCTTTGTAGTGGATGTCATCGGCAAATCGGTCCGCGGTGGAACATACGGTAATTATTGCTTTCAGTGCAGGTGGTTGAAGAGCGGCCACCTGCAGCGCGTTAAAACCACCCCATGAAATACCCATCATGCCGGCGGTACCGCTACACCACGCTTGTTCGGTTGCCCATTGAATAACATCACAGGCATCTTGAAGTTCTTGTTCAAGATATTCGTCGTGCATAATTCCCTGTGAGTCACCGTTGCCCCGCATGTCGACACGGATGCAAGCGTAACCGTGACCTGCGAACCAAGGGTGGTTCATGCAATCCCGAACAATGGTGCCGTCGCGTTTGCGGTACGGAAGATGTTCAAGAATGACAGGGACGGGTGACTCCGAAGCGTCTTCAGGTAACCATATTCGAGCCGACAGTTCGCAACCATCGGGCATAACGATGATTTGGTGTTCTATAACCCTGACCGATCTAGGAAACTGATCTTGGATTTGTTCGCTCATATTCATTTTTATACAGCAATTTTGCCCATGCGTAGTTTACTGTCATTCCTCACTTAGACCAGTTCTGATGTCTGATTACCGATGTTTTACCGGGTTACGTACGGTGAGGGCACCATACTGCTTTAGCCTTATGGTCCGATACATGCCCAGATAAAAGCTCAATCTCTCGAGCCTACTTAAGAACGGACTCTTAATCTATGAACACGCGCACGCTCGTTATCTGTCACTCATTGCTTGTAGTTATGCTGCCTTCCAGTGCAGTGGCCCATGAGATGTGGGTGTTGACTGATGAGGTGATCGGGGCATGGCGCGATAGACCATGGCCAGCGACTTACACTAATTTTACACTGCCCACCGTTTTGACGTTATTGGTTGCCTTGGCGATCAATGGGATTTTGGTGCGCCTGCATTTCAATGGTGCAAATGAGCTTTTTCCACATTTCAGAGCGCATATGCGAGCCCTGCGGCCTTATTCGGCGCTCGTACTACGCGTGTGTTTAAGCTGGGTATTGCTCTCATCTGCAATGGCTGTTGAACCTCGTTTTGGGAATGATGTTTGGAGTAATCCGACGCTTTTGGCTCCCGACATCCTTATAAGTGACTTACCTGAGAGTTGGCGATGGCTACGTTGGTTTGAATTTTCCATAGGCATTGCATTAGCTGCAGGTGTATATGTGCGTGGTGCTGCTGTAGCCTGTCTATTGCTAGTATGCAGTGCGTTATTCCTAACTGGAATGGCCGCTGTGTCCTATGCACCTATTTATGCTGGTGTAGCTCTTTATCTATTGGTGTCGGGTGGTGGAGCATATTTTGTACCTCTGCCTGCGCCTCTGCATATAAAACTGATAACAGATAAGTTCGAAAGTAGCAAATCAATAAGTCGTGCGCAGTTCATAGTCAGAGTTTTTGCAGGATTTAATTTTCTTTTTCTAGCAATCTACTTTAAAGTTCTCCAGCCAAATCTGATGCTGGCTATCATTGAAGTGCATGAGCTACCTGTTATGGGGCTCAGCCCTGATGTTTTCGTGCTCATTATTGCCGCTGTAGAAGTCTCGATTGGCTTTCTGGTCATATTCGGAATTCTATTGCGTTTCTTGTCTATCGTATTGATCGCAGCGTTTATATTTTTCGCAATCTGCTTATCTGATGCGGAAACGTTGACATCTCATATGTTGTACTACGGAGTAGCTGTCTCATTTTTATTTAATGGCAACGGGCAATGGAATAGAAGACAGCCGACTGATGTTGCGTCGAACATTATCATTATTGGAAACTCAATCTCTGCTGTAGCAGCTGCTCAGCATCTGGAAAAAATACTTCCTAATCCAAGTAACATAAATTTAACGTTGCTGAGTCGACGAACTGATGTTCAGTTCAAGTCCCTACTGCCAGAGGTGGTGTCGGGTTCTGTTCAACCGAACACACTGATCAATCCGTTATTGCGCGTTTTGAATAGAACAAACCTGCTGCTCGGCGAAATACGCTCTATTGACCTGAAATCAAGAGAAATTGCATACGCGCTGCCGGGAGGAGTCGTCAACACACTTTCGTATGATCAACTTATTGTGGCAAATGATTCAACGACTAATACGGAGATAGAAAGTCAGACCGGTTTTCAAGGTATTCATCATTTGGATAGCGTCGTTGATGCGATGAAGCTAAAACAAAACCTACTTCGTTGTAGTTTCCGTAATTACGGTAATTCTACTCAGTCAAGCCAAACTCCAATCAGTATTGCTATATATGGTGGTGGAGAGCGAGGTTCCGCATTGGCGATGGAAATTCATAGGCTCACGGATGCCTTGAAAGTTGACCGAGTTATACCCTGGTGTACTAATAACAAGGTTATTCTGCTGGAGACTGTTGAAGAACGAAATAACATGGGCGGTGCCATCATCAGGCTTCGTGAAAGGCACTTCGAAAAGCGAAATATCAAAGTAATTGACGCTATCAGAGTTGGAACCTTATGTAGTGATTCAGTAAGGTTGAGAAATGGCAAAGCGGTACCTATGGACATTGTGGTGAACTTGTCCACACGTGACTCATTACCACCGTTTATCCATTTTGATAATTCGGTAACCCGTATACGGGAGGATGATTTATCGTTGCGCGGCGAATCCTGTGTTTGGATGGCTACACATGAGAAAGAGCTTAAAGAGAATTCTCAAAGGCGAATGTCCATGCAACTTGAGCAAGCCCGGTTAGCAGCGTTTAATGCCTGGGCTAGTTCCCAGGGGCTAGAAGTTCGATCGTTGAGGTCTGTCCATAAGTCTCTCTATGAATGCTACATGGGCAGAAATTCTGTAGCTACGTGGCGCGGGATTGCGTTACCGGGCGTCATCGGATGGCTGTTTAACCGTCGGCGTTATTTAAGCACTCTGCCGAGTCTTGATCGTAAATTGAGAATTATCATAGATTGGACGCTAGACTGTGTTTTTAACGCCGACTCAGTGAGCCCTCTGGAGCATGACTTTGAAGTAGGTGAGCGAGCACTCATGCGGTCTTTAGATTCGGGTAATATTGAAAAGCCAGACAAAACCAAATTCGAAGCGCAAATAGATTCGGTCAACAAAGCTGCTTAAACACGGTGTAATCATAGTTAAACAGCGTGTTTGGATGTCCCGACCGTAGTAATTCCGGCAGCTTTTAATTCCTGCGAACGGTCAATACTAACCGTGAGCAGAACAACTGGTACTAATCCGACCAATACAATAAGTAAAGAGCCAAGGGCGGCTTCACCAATCAGTTCATCGGATGCGTACTGATAAACGTGAGTGGCGAGCGTATCAAAATTGAAGGGTCTCAGTACCAGAGTAGCCGGAAGCTCTTTCATACAATCTACAAACACAACCAAGGCTGCGGTTAGTACGCCGCTTTTCATTAAGGGCAGATGTATGCGGGAAAGTATGGTGAGGGAAGAGTGTCCTAATGACCGTGCTGCATCGTCCATGTGGGGGCTGATTTTTTTCATACTGGCATCGACCGAACCGTATGCCACCGCCAGAAATCGAACCGTATACGCGAATACCAATGCGAACACGGTGCCGCTGAGTAGCAAACCGGTAGAGATGTCGAAGTGACTACGCATTAACGCATCTATGGCATTGTCTATAGCAGCGAATGGAATAATAACCCCAATGGCCAGTACGGCACCGGGAACAGCGTACCCGAGGCTTGAAATACTGACGCTGGTTTTTAACAATTTTGTTGGCCTTAGTCGCTGACTGTAACTTAATAAAATACCAACACTGACTGCAGCAGCCGCTGCTGTGGCTGACAAGGCGATAGAATTCATCGCTATCTGTCGGAAGTCTTCTGTATACGACAGCTCGAAATATCGTATGGAGTAGTTAAGAAGAACCCATGCAGGAACCAGAAATCCCAAAAGAATAGGCAGTGCACAACTTGTCGTAGCCAAGGCTGCAGACTTGCCGGTGAGTCTTCTGCGATCCAGTTTGCGGAATCGAGATGCGGTGGGCTGAAAGTGTTCACGGTGACGCCGGCTGGTTTTCTCCAAGCCTATAAGCATCATGACAAAGATGAGTAGTAAGGAGGCTATCTGCGCGCCACCTCCGAGATTGTTCATACCGAGCCACACATCATAGAGGCCCGCGGTGAGTGTTTGCACCGCAAAATAGTCAACGGTGCCGAAGTCGTTAAGCGTTTCCATTAAGGCCATGGCCAGTCCAACTGCAATGGCAGGCCTTGCCATAGGCAGAGCGATTTTAAAAAAACGACTTCTGGATCGACCGCCGAGAATTTTTGCGGCTTCCAATACAGAGGCTGATTGTTCCAAAAAGGCTGCTCGTGCCAGCAAATAGACATAGGGATAGAGCACGAGAACCATCATGCTGATGGCGCCGGGTAATGAGCGAATACTGGGGAACCAATATTCGTTTGCCAGCTTCCAACCAAAGGCTGACCTTAGGGCGCTTTGCACCGGTCCAGCAAACTCCAGTAGGTCGGTATATATGTACGCAATAACGTAGGCTGGTACCGCGAAGGGCAACAGCAACGCCCAATTAAATATGCTGCGCCCGGGAAAATCGTAGCGGGTTACCAGCCACGCTGTGCTAACACCGATGCACAACGTTCCGAAAGCCACCCCGACCATAAGTATCACGGTATTGCTTATGTATCTCACCAGAACAGTATCGAGTAGGTGAGGCCAAATGTTCTCTTCGGGGTTAAACGCCAAATACAGAACAGACAGTATGGGCAAACAAACGACAAAGGCAACAATCAAAGCCACCAGCGGCCAACCGCTAATTGATGCCCAGATGCCATTCGATAAAGACAAGTACCGGTGTCGTTGTCTGTCCTGATAAGTGGCTGCGCGATCCGCGTCGGTCAGTACTCTTTGCAGGCCGTGCGTCGGGGTGCCTGGTATGTGCTTTCGGTATTGAATTGTCGGGAACGGTACCGAATGTCTTTTAGGGTGAACCGCTGTGTTGCTAAGTTGGCGTGTGTTTGCAATTCTGCGGGCACTGAAACGGTAACTACCCCCTGGCCAACTCACGGCTGAGGGGGTAGCGGATTGATAGGATGTTGATGAGCCCCAGCTGGCTCTGACTCTGCCGGTAACCGCGCCACCCAGAGAGGGCAGCTTGGTTGCTGACAATTTATCCGGCTTATCAGCCGTCATAATCGACCGTGTCTACTAAACGGCTGGCATTGGCTCTTTGGGCAGCTATTTCATTAAGAGATAGCGTGTCTTTTTTGAATTCTCCCCAGCTGCTAACCAACTCAGACGGTGCAACATCTGCCTTTATAGGATATTCGTGGTTATTAGTCGCATACATAGACTGTGCGCTGTCGCTGGCAAGAAATTCCAGCAATTTTATCGCGCTATCGCGGTTAGGTGAGGCTTTTGTCAAAACCACGCCGCTAATATTCATGTGGGTTCCGCGATCTGACTGATTTGGAAAGACGACGTTAACGGAATCAGCCCATGCTTGCTGGTCCGGATTGGTCATCATAGCGCCCATGTAATAGGTGTTGATGATGGCAACATCGCATTCTCCTTGGGATATCGCTTTGACCTGGGCTCGGTCATTACCCTGAGGTTTTCTGGCCAGATTGCCTTTTACCGCAGTTAACCAGTCTTTGGTCGCCGCTTCACCCTCATGCGCCATGACAGACGCAATTAGTTCAACCATATAAGAGTGTTTGCCGCTTCGTGTGCAAATGCGACCATTCAATTCAGGTTTGGCAAGGTCTGCGTAATTTTCGATTAAACCGTCGCTCACTCTATCTTTGGAGGTGACGATAATACGCCCTCTAGATGTGAGGCCGTACCAGTGACCATCGACATCCCTAAAGCTTGCAGGAATGTTGGCATTGAGCACATCGTTATCAACGCTTTGTGTCACACCTGCCTCAACAGCGGCAGCAAGGTTGCCAACATTTGTCACTAGTACAAGGTCAGCAGGGCTGTTAATGCCTTCGTTCTCAAGGCGCTCGATCAGCCCTGTTTTAGCGAAAACCGTATTGACTTTAATACCAGTTTCAGCGGTAAACGCGTCAAAGATCGGATCGGTTAAAAACTGCTGTCTATAGGAGTACACATTGACTTCATCGGCGCTGGCTGCAAGCGGGGCTGTCAGTGTGGCGAACGGCAGCGCAACAAGAAGTGCAGTTTTAGAAAACATGTGTGTAATTTTTCGCATGGATGATCACATTTAAGTTAAACAGAAGTTGTTGGAGAGACTAATACGAATCATTCTCATTATCAACCATGCATTTAGTAAGGATATACCTGAGTAAATTAGTCGGCTATTTCAGGTGACGGGTATACGCGCTTACGGAGCAAGCCCCGCTGAGGCGCAAATAAAAACACCACGATAAAGATACAACTGAGTACGACAACAATGGTCGGGGCGGGGGCACTGTCTATGTGGTAGCTCAGCGTGATGCCAAATACGGTCGCAACTACGCTGATGACTATTGACCACCACATCATGTGCTCAAAGCGTTTGGTGAGCAAAAAGCTGATAGCACCGGGCGCAATTAGTACGGCTATCACCAGGATAATGCCAACAGCTTTTATCGAGGCCACGATGACCAACGATAAAATGCTGAGCAAGCCGTAGTGTAGAACCGTCGTGTTAAGGCCTACCACTTTTGCGTGTTGAGGATCGAACGCAAAGACCAGTAAGTCCCGTCGCTTAATAATGATTAAAAAGAACGCTGGCAGTGTGAGCGCAGCGGTTAGCCCTATGTCTTTCCATGAGACGCCAAGCATGTCCCCAAAGAGTATTTCGTCAAGATGAAGATCTGTACGGACCTTAGTAAATAATACAACTCCCAGAGCAAACAGGCCGCTGAACACAACTCCCATTACGGTGTCTTCTTTAAGGCGGCTATTGTTAGTGAAATAGCCGGTTGATATCGCGCAAATCATACCGGTCACGAATGCCCCGATAATAATGGGAATATTCATAAGGTAGGCGATAACGACACCCGGTAGAACCGCATGAGATACGGCATCCCCCATCAGTGACCACCCCTTTAAAACCAGCAAGCAACTAAGTACTGAGGCAGATGTAGCCACCAATAAGGCGATCACCAGCGCTTGTTGCATGAAGTCAAACGTGAATGGTTCCAATAGTGTTTGAATAAAATTCATTCAAGCGACTCGTGTGACTGCTGAGCCATCAAGCGCTGGGTAGCGCGACGACGATTTGCTAACACACCGTGTTTCGGGCCTGCAATAAAAGCGATTAAGAAAATCGCAGTTTGTAGCAGAACAATAACTGCACCTGTAGCTCCGTCCAGAAAGTAACTGATGTATGCACCGACGCTACTGCTAAACAAGCCGATCAAAACGCTAATGACGATAAGCTTGCTGAACCTGTCGGTAAGTAGGTAGGCGGTTGCACCGGGAGTCACTACCATGGCAATCACTAAAAACGCGCCGACTGTCTGGAGTGCTGCAACAGTTGAGGCACTAAGGAGCGTAAAAAACAGCACTTTGAGTGATTTTACTTTGAGGCCGATGGAGTGAGCATGCGTTTCATCGAAGAAAACCACCATAAAATCTTTCCAGAACGCCAACAAACAGCAAAGGGTGATGAGTCCGATAATCGCTAACTGAAGAGCATCAAACGGCGTTACCGCGAGTATGTTGCCGAACACGATGGTGTCTATTTTGACTGAGGTAGGGGACAACGAAGCCATGAACAGGCCCAGACCGAAAAAGCCGGTAAATATTAGCCCGATAACCGCATCGGTACGTAGTGCTGAACGTTGCGATATAAACAGCATAGATGCCGCAGCAAGACCACCTGAAATGAACGCACCTAAAGAGTAGGGAAGGCCCAGCATGTACGCCCCGGCAACACCCGGTACAACAGAATGTGACAGAGCATCTCCGATAAGCGACCAGCCTTTGAGCATCAGGTAGCTACTAAGGAATGCACAGATAACTCCCACCAAAGCACTACACCAAATGGCATTCACCATATAGGAATAGGAAAACGGCTCAAGCAGGTAGTCAATCATTCTTTAGGAGTTTCGCCGTCACCGTAAAGTACGAACGGCCGTTCGTCATCCGAAATGACGGTCACCTGTCTTTGATCATCATCATCGTGCAATTCGTTTCCACCCAGAACATGGAAACGCAAAGTGCCTCCAAAGGCCTGTTCTAAATTGGCTTGTGTAAAGACTTGTTCTGTTTGCCCGGCATCCAGGACGCGCCTGTTAACGAGTACAACCTGGTCGCAAAACTGAGGGACACTTCCCAGGTTGTGTGTTGATACAAGCATGACCCTACCTTCGTCGCGCAGGTTTCTAAGCAGCTCGATAATGGCATCTTCTGTGGTGACATCGACACCGGTGAAGGGCTCGTCAAGTAAAATGACTTGTCCTTCCTGGGCAAGTGCTCGTGCCAGGAACACCCGCTTTTTCTGTCCACCGGACAATTCGCCAATTTGTCGGTGCCGGTACTCTTGCATATTGACCCGGTCAAGGGCTTCATTAACTTTGCGTTTGTCAGTTTCTGACGGGCGACGTAAAAATCCCATGTGTCCGTACCGGCCCATCATGACAACATCTTCAACCAGTACCGGGAAATTCCAGTCGACCTCTTCGTTTTGTGGAACGTAGGCGACGGTATTTCTGTCGAGGGTGCGTCCGGCTTCCTGGCCTAGTATTTTAACGCTGCCGCTGGCCAACGGTACCAACCCCATAATGGCTTTAAACAGCGTTGATTTCCCAGAGCCGTTTATTCCTACCAATGCACAGATAGTGGAGGTAGGGATGGAGAAGGTTGCCTCAGAAAGTGCGACGTTTCCATTGCGGTATACCACGCTGACACCGTCAGCCTTGATACCGCTGCCCGCAGGCTCGAGTGATTGTTTGTGGCGAAGCTGGCTACGCTCGTCAATGAGTACTTCACTACCTAGCGTGTGGTTGGCGGCATTCACCGCTGCAACTCCATACCGGCTTCAATACCTAACACGAGTGTCTCTATAGTGACATTTAGTAAATCAATATACGTGGGCACCGGGCCATCAGACTGGCTAAGAGAATCGACGTAAAGGATGCCACCATAGTGCGAACCGGTTTCGCGAGCTACTTGTTGTGCAGGCTTTGGCGAGACCGTACTTTCGCTGAAAATTGCTGGAATGTTTTCTTCGCGCATGGTGTCTATGACCTGCCTCACTTGCTGAGGCGTGCCTTGGGCATCTGCGTTGATAGGCCATAGAAAAAGTTCTTTCAGTCCAAAATCACGCGCCAGATAGCTGAACGCTCCCTCGCTCGATACAAGCCATCGTTTCTCTTCGGGTATCGAGGCAATTCGCGCGCGTAGCGGTTCGGTAACCGCCATAATCTCTTGTTTGTAGGTGGCCGCATTTTGCGCATAAAGGAGCGCGTTGTCAGGATCGGCTGCACTCAGGGCGCGTTCGATATTGTCGACATAGATCAGTGCATCGTTGGGACTCATCCACACGTGGGGGTTCGGTTTGCCATCGTAGGGGCCGGAGTTGATGCTCAGTGGCGTGACGCCTTCGCTCAGCACAACTTGCGGAACGCCCTTAAGCCTTGCTAGAAATTTTTCGAACCACAATTCAAGATTCAACCCGTTCCACAGGATGAGATCGGCGCTGCGTGTTCGACCAATATCTTTAGGAGTCGGACTGTAGTTATGTATTTCAGCCCCGGGTTTGGTCACAGAGACCACAGTTGCCGCGTCGCCAGCGACGTTGCTAGCCATGTCTGCGAGAATAGTGAAGGTGGTGGCGACTTTTAGTTTTTCGTCTGCGGAGGCAGTTTGCGCTGCGAAAACCGCAGAAAGGGTCATGAAGGCCAAAAATGCGCCTTTGTATATCGGTCTGACCGTCACAATTTTCGTCCATGTCGTAAATTTAGCCATGGCTTAGTTTATACAGCTGTAATAAAAAAACAAGATCGTGGCATAATTGTTTTACGTTCTTTATCGACCTGTGTGAGAGCCAATGCCCCCTATGAGTGCTGATTCCGCTAAAAGAGCGATGGAAAGACCCCTGCAGGAGCCCGATGCACAGGCTGAAGCCTTTGCTGTGGTACGTCAGGCCCATCAAATGGAGTCAACTGAGGACTATGTCGAGCTCATCGATGATCTCATCACCTCTCAAGGTGAGGCTCGTCTAGTTGAGGTTGCTGAGCGGCTTGGTATTTCTCAGCCCAGCGCCGGTAAAACCATCGCGCGTTTGCAGCGGGAGGGGTACGTCACCAGTGAGCCCTATCGCTCTATTTTCCTCACTGAAAAAGGTAAGTCTCTGGCAGATAAGAGTCGTGAGAGGCACGATGTTGTGTATAAATTTCTCTTAAAAATCGGTGTCAGTGATGCCACGGCAAAAATCGACTCCGAAGGCGTAGAACATCATGTGTCCGAAGAAACTTTGGATGCTTTTAGGCGCATAATCGACGCTGGTTAATTTCATTCATCTCAAGTCCGAATCCCATTTATGCAAATCACGCTCACTCAGCCTGATGATTGGCACCTGCACCTGCGCGATGGCGAAATGCTCAAAGCCGTAGTAGGCAGCACAGCAGAACACTTCGGCCGCGCGCTGATCATGCCTAATCTGGTACCACCGGTGGTTACCGGCAATGATGCTCTGGATTACAAAAAGAGAATAGAACAGGCAATCAAAGACACCGGCGCTAACCCGGCGTTTAAACCCTTAATGACGCTATACCTGACTGAAACAACTCAAGCCGACGATGTTGTTGAAGCGGCAAAAGCCGGCATCATTATCGCGGTAAAGCTGTACCCGGCGGGTGCCACAACTAACTCGGCATCGGGTGTCACCGATATAAAAAACGTCATGCCGGTTCTGAGCGCGATGGCCGAACACGGTGTCGTTCTTTGTGTGCATGGCGAAGTCACGGCAGGTGATATTGATATCTTTGACCGCGAAGCTCGATTTATAGAAACGGTACTCGAGCCTTTGCGATCAGAACTGCCCGAGCTTCGTATTGTAATGGAGCATGTCACCACTAAAGATGGCGTTGATTACGTCAAGTCTGCGAGTAAAAATCTAGCTGCAACGCTTACGACGCACCATCTGATGATCAATCGTAACCACCTACTGGTGGGTGGCATTAGGCCTCACTATTATTGCTTGCCCATTGCTAAACGAGAAGTACACCGACAGGCCCTAGTGTCGGCCGCCTGCAGTGGTGATGAAAGATACTTTTTAGGAACCGACAGTGCACCGCATACACGCAGTAGTAAAGAAAGTGAGTGTGGGTGTGCGGGCGTTTTTAATGCGGCCAACACGATGGTGTGTTTAGCCTCGGTTTTTGAAGAGGCTGATGCTTTGGATCATCTGGAAGCCTTTGCCTCATTAAACGGTCCTAAATGGTATGGACTGGAGCCCAACAGTGGCACGATAACACTGCAAAAAACATCGATGAAAACGCCGATTCCTGAGCGAATACCCGTTGAAGATGATTGGGTAATACCGTTTGATCCGGCTCGAGACATTTACTGGCAGGTACTTTAAAAAACATGTTTAACACTTCCTATGCATCCCGTGAAGAAATGGCCGCTATTGCTGCCAGAATGCTGCTGGAAATTAAAGCGGTTCACTTCCGCCCCGAAGAACCTTATATCTTTACATCCGGTCTTGCCAGTCCGGTATATATCGATTGTCGAAAGCTTATTTCGTATCCACGTATTCGTTCAACCCTTATGGATTTTGCAGTGTCAGCGTTGGTGCGCGATACCGGTTACGAATCATTTGATGCGATTGCCGGTGGAGAGACAGCCGGTATTCCGTTTGCGGCATGGATTGCCGACCGAATGCAACTACCTATGCAATACGTACGTAAGAAGCCGAAAGGGTTTGGCAGAGATGCACGTATAGAAGGTGATATTCAGGAAGGGCAGAGGGTTCTGTTGGTAGAAGATTTAACAACTGATGGAGGCTCCAAGCTCAGCTTTGCAGAAGCCATTCGCGAGGCGGGCGGAATCTGTGAACATACACTGGTTGTGTTTTATTACGATATCTTCAAGCAGACTCCTGAGAATTTGGATAAAGCGGGGCTGGACTTGCATTACTTGGTCACATGGTGGGATGTATTGGCAGCCTCCAGAGCAGCAAAGCATTTCCCTGAAGAATCGCACGTACAAGTCGAAGCATTTTTAAACGACCCTATAGCGTGGTCTGCTGAGCACGGTGGCGACTACAAACCAAAGGCGTAATTTATGAGAACTCCCGATCGTCTCGATAACTTGTTACCAGAAATAACTGCCTGGCGACGCGATATCCACCAGAACCCCGAGTTAGGGTATGACGTTCATCGCACGGCTAAACTTGTCGCAGACAAACTACGAGAGTTTGGCCTTGACGAAGTTGTAGAGGGTATTGGCCAAACCGGTGTTGTCGGAGTCATCAAAGGGCGTTCTCAGCAATCTGGCAAAACGATCGGGCTTCGTGCCGATATGGATGCGCTGCCTATTTTGGAAGCCTCCGGTGCTGAATGGGCGTCAGAGACTCCGGGGAAAATGCATGCCTGTGGGCATGACGGTCACACTGCCATGTTATTAGGTGCCGCTCGTGCACTTGCTGACTCACGGGATTTCGATGGCTCTGTCGTGGTTATTTTCCAACCTGCCGAGGAAGGTGGTGGTGGCGGTCAGGCCATGGTTCAAGACGGCATGATGGATCGCTTCGGAATCGACGAGGTGTACGGTATGCATAACATGCCCAATCTGCCTGTCGGAGAATTTGCCATCCGTCCGGGTCCGATTATGGCTGCCGCTGACGAATTCGAGATTATCGTTACGGGTATGGGTGGTCATGCGGCTATGCCTCACACTTGCATTGATCCTGTTGTCATCTCATCCCATGTCGTTCTAGCGTTGCAAAGTATTACTTCACGAGGAATTCGTCCCATCGATCCACTCGTTATTTCAGTGACAACGCTTGAAGTAGAGGGCGATGCGTTTAACGTCATTCCTCAGTCAGTCAAGATGCGTGGGACGTTACGTGCTTTTGATGAAGATGTCAGAGTAGGAGCGAAAACAAGGCTGATCGAAATAGCTGAAAAAACGGCTGAAGTTTTCAACGGATCGGCACAGGTAACCTACCGAGATGGTTATCCGCCAACCGTTAACCATGAAGCTCAGACGGAGTTTGTTGTCGATGTAGCGCGACAGATTGTTGGAGAAGATAAGGTCGACGACGATCGTCCTCCAATGATGGGCGCAGAGGATTTCTCTTATATGTTGAATGAACGTCCGGGTGCGTTCATATTCTTAGGTAATGGTGATTCAGCCAATCTTCATCACCCCGAATATGATTTTAACGATGATGCCATACGCTTCGGGTGTCAGTATTGGGTTAACCTTGTGGACGCCTCCTTACCTCATTCTGGTTAAGTAATTGCTGGGGGAGCTGTATGGAACCCATAGTTGTAGCAGCAGCCTTTGCGGCTGGTTTGATCTTTAATCGGTTCGGATATCCTCCGTTACTGGGTTATTTGTTGGCTGGATTTTGTGCGAATGCTTTTGGTATAGGCTCCGCAGAAGCATTAGCGCCCTTGGCTGATGCTGGAATCCTGCTACTGCTATTTACTATTGGGCTTAAGCTCAACCCCCGAGACTTAAAACCCCGATACGTCTGGGGTTCTGCGTTGTTGCACATGGTGATTGCCATACCGTTGACAACTGCCGTGATCTATATCGTGGGTATGATGTACTCACCATTGTCGTTTGATCACGCGGCCGCGCCCTGGACATTGGCTTTTGCCTTATCGTTTTCCAGTACGGTGCTGGCAGTTAAACTTTTTGAAGAGCGCGGTGAAACTACGTCGTTTTACGCCTCTATTGCCATTGGAATTTTGGTGGTTCAGGATGTTTTCGCAGTCATCTATTTAGTAGTAACCGCCGATTACTTGCCGACTCCGTGGGCCTTGTTACTCCTAGGCCTTCCACTGCTAATTCCGGCTATCCGCAAACTATTACCGCTCATCGGGCATGGGGAATTGCTAATTCTGTCCGGCATCGTGTTTGCGTTCGGCGCAGCAGAACTATTCCAGTTCGTCGATCTGAAAGCCGGACTTGGCGCTCTGATTATGGGTATGTTGCTTGAGCGTGCTGATAAAGCACGCGCGAAAGAGATTTACGATCGACTGTCTGGTTTGAAAAACTTATTGTTAATCGGCTTCTTTCTGCAAATAGGCTATTACGGTATACCGAGTATGGAATTGGTATACGTCGCAATTGTTCTTGGCATATTAATCACGTTAAGACCCATCATCTATTTCGGATTACTGACGGCGTTTGGACTGCGTGCCCGTACCGCATGGCTGGCAGGTTTAAGCTTATTCAGTTATAGCGAGTTCGGTCTTATTGTCACCGTTATTGCGCAAGAAGCTGGAATTTTGGGTGATCAATGGTTAACAACAATCGCTCTTGCCATGGCGTTTTCTTATGTGCTGGCAACGCCAATCAATCGCAAGGCTCACGAGTTGTATATTGAATACTCTGATAGCTTGCGTAAGCATGAGCGTGAAGAGCGATTGCCCGAGGAAATAATTGGAACCTTAGGTGATGCGACAATCGCCATCATGGGAATGGGACGAGTTGGCCGAGGTGCGTTTAATGCGCTAAGAGATGCGGGACACGATCGCATCGTAGGCATTGAAGAGAAATTTAATGTGGCGAAGGAGAGATCTGAAAACGGCTGGCCTTGTGTACACGGTGACGCGGCCGACCGGGATTTCTGGGAACACTCGAAACTTACCAACTGCGAACTCATCATGGTGAGTTTGAGTAACCACTCCGAGAACATACAAGTCGCCAAATTAGCGAAACAACTCAATTATCAAAACACCTTAGCCGTTGCGGCCAGATTCCCTGATGAAGCTGCCGAATTGGAGGAGCTGGGTTGTATTTCTTTCTATCTGTATCAGGATGTAGGCCGCGATTTCGCAACCCACACCCTGAACGAAATTAGCGACAAGCTAAGCGCAAAGACTTAACCGCGACCTATAAACGGCATTGCGGTTGCCATGATAGTCATGAATTGCACATTGGCATTCAGCGGTAGCTCTGCCATGTTAACAACAGCATCAGCAACATGACTCGTGTCCATAGTCGGCTCAGGCTTAATGGACCCGTCCGCTTGAGGTACACCGGCGTTCATTTGTTCAGTCATATCTGAAGCAGTATTGCCGATGTCTATCTGTCCGCAAGCAATGTTAAACGCCCTGCCATCTAAGGATAATGTACGGGTCAGCCCCGTGATTGCGTGCTTAGAAACTGTATACGGAACTGAGCCAGGCCGCGGCACATACGCTGAAATAGAACCGTTGTTAATAATTCTGCCGCCTTGAGGGTCTTGTTTGCGCATGAGTGCAAAAGCTCCGCGGGCACATAGAAAGGCACCGGTTAAGTTGACGTCTATGACCTGCTTCCATTGTTCAACACTCAGTTCATCAATGGGCATAGCAGGTACGTTAGTGCCGGCATTGTTAAAGAGTACGTCCAGGCGGCCGTGTTGTTTCTCTATCGCTGAAAATAAGGCATCGACAGACTCGCTTTGAGTCACATCACTGCTGATAGCAGTCATTTTGTCTGCCGTGCCTGACAATTCAATCGTCTCATTCAGTGCAGATTCTCGTCTTCCTGTGAGAACGACATGAAATCCAGCTGTGGCCAGCGCAAGCGCACTTTGTCGTCCTATTCCTGAACCTGCACCTGTAACTAGAGCGATTTTTGTCATAGCGATTTTGTTTCCTGTGTTAGGGGTGATATGGAAGGTAAGTCTTCGTGTTAAGACTTGTCTGAACTTCTTAGTTCTGCGAGCCTCTCCTGTAGATAGGTTCCGGCAGTGTGACGCTCTGATAGAACGACATCCGGTCTAGGGTGTAAAAACAAAGGCAGGCTGATGCGGGCACGTCGGCAATCATGCCCTTCAGGATTGATGACTCTATGCGTTGTAGACGGAAAATATCCACCTGAAGCCTCTTGCAACATGTCGCCAATGTTAATGATCAGATTGCCGAAATCACAAGGCACGTCTAGCCAGCTACCGTCTTTCGCTTTCACTTGCAGTCCGGGTTCATTAGCCGCTGGTAAGAGGGTTAATAAATTAATATCTTCGTGCGCACCAGCGCGGATTGCACCGGGTTCAACATCATCGCTGATGGGCGGATAGTGCAAGACACGGAGTAGCGATTGGTCGCTTCCCTTAATCATGTTCGACAAGGGTTCGTTGAAGTTACTAGACACTTCTACGGGTGTTTGTCTTTCCACCCAGGCTAATAAGGTTGAAGCAAACTCAACGGTTGAGGCGTAGTAATTATCCAGTTCTGTTTTCAGATGCTCCGGGCATCGTCCCCAAGGGTAGAAATGAAAGTACTCTTTTATGTCGCGAACGCTATGACCTTTGGCGGTTTCGGCTAATGCACACGGGAAAAAACCATCGTATTTTTCCGGATCGAAGATAAAGTTATCTTTTTCCGTTCCGTTGAAGAACCCTGACCAGTTTTCATAAATACCTGTAACGGTCGATTCGGCTATTGGATGGTTTTTAAGCACACCGAAGCCAGTATCCCGTAAGGATTGGACAAATTTTTCCTCGGCATCGGGAGCGGTATAGTCAACGGCTATTAGTGCTTGCATAGGGTCTACCGTAAAAGCGTGCTGCGGACTATTGATGATAACAGCCTAGACGCTCAAGCTGCGCTACCATTGTCACATGAGTGGAACCTCGCAATCTTTGACTATTCTGTTCGCTGATATCGGCAGCAGCGCGCAGCTATACGATACGGTGGGTGATGCACAAGCGCACCGTCTTGTCGCTGATAGTCTGGCTAGGATGAAATGGGCTGTGTCTGCAAACGGCGGCACGGTGCTCAGAACGGTGGGCGATTCGGTTCTAGCCAGTTTCCCAAGCTCAGATCAGGCGTTTCAGGGAGCCCGCGCCATTCAACAAAACCATCAGGACCAGAAAGTGTCGGTGCGCGTCGGGTTCCACACGGGCTCCGTTATTCCTGACGATGGTGATGTGTACGGGCATGCGGTAAATCTGGCTGCCCGGGTGGCTGCATTTGCGCGAGAGGACGAGATAGTCGCCACTGCAGAATCCGTTAATCAGTTATCTGCTGAATACTCGCAATTTGTGTCCAGCGTGTTTTCGATAGACGTGAAGGGCGTACCTGAATCAGTAGCTGTTCATAGGATGCTATGGCGCGATGAAAGCGCTGCTACCCGATTATCGTCCAGTGAAGATTTTCTCGCGGCCGTACCTTCGGGTAACCGGATGCGGCTGGAATATGGTTCGACCCGTCTAAATGCCGGGCAACGCTGCGTTGACGTGTACATGGGCCGATCTGAAGACAATCAAATTGCCGTACTCAATGACGAAGCTAGCCGCAAGCATGCGCATATTCAATTTCGGCACGGCCAGTTTATTTTGCGTGACCTGAGTACAAACGGCACCTATGTCAAAAAGCAGGGGCTCCAGGCTTTCTTTGTCCATCGTGACTCCATTGTTTTGGACGGACAGGGCGTAATCAGTCTTGGCGTGAGTCCAGAATTGTCGAAAAATGAAGTGATCGCGTTTGAGTTGATACAGGAGTAAGCCAATGGAGTACCGATGGCAAGGTACCCGGCTTGATATACTCACAGAAGCGGTACAAACTCACTTTTAAATCTTAACGAGTAAATCCTGTGTTCATTAGCTGCGGTGACATTCTGGTCGACTTATTTCACTCACCTTCAGACTCAGTGGGTGATGTTGGCCTCAATGGTCACGTAGGAGGCTCTCCGCTGAATGTCGCGGTGGGTTTGTCTCGATTGGGCAACAAGGCTGGCTACTTGTGCAAAAACTCCACCGATGTCATCGGCCAGGGCATCAGCCGATATATAGAAGCTAATGGCATCCTCAGCGATTGGGTAGTCCCTTCGGACTTGAACAGTACGCTAGCCATGATTCGAAAAAATGCTGATGGATCGGCTAACTACGCGTTTTACACAAGCAATACCGCTGATGTGTCGCTAACCCCGGATGAGCTTCCTGAGCAATTCCCCGATGAGCTTGCTGTTCTGCATTTCGGTTCGTATTCAACAGCCGTTGCGCCAACAAGCACAGCGCTGCTAGCGTTAGCCAAACGAGAGGCGTCACGCCGAGTAATTTCCTACGATCCAAATCTTCGCACAGGTGTTCAACCTGATTTAGACGTATGGCAAGAGACGTTCTCAACGTTGGGGTCTGTTGCTGACTTTGTCAAAGCCAGTGATGAAGACATAGCCACACTGTTTGGGAATGAAAAGTCGTATGAGTCGTTTGCGGCTGACACCATAGCCATGGGGGCGTCAGCTGTTGCTGTGACTGAAGGAGGCAATGGTGCAACGATCTATACGGCAGATGGCCGTATTGCTAAGTCAACTCCACCTGCCATAACAGTCGCTGATACCGTCGGTGCGGGCGATACGTTTCAAGCGGCAAGTTTGCATTGGTTGTACGCTAATGGATGTGTCGCAAATGGCAGCTTGACACTCAAAGATGCCGACATTCAACAGTGGGTAGATTTTGCGACTAAGGCGGCTGCGATAACCTGCACGCGACTAGGCGCAGACTTACCGACGTTAGCAGATATAAACAATTGGGCGGGTAGTTAAGCGTCTCTAGGGAGCAATGCTGGCAGCAGGCCAACCCCGGTTTTATACAAGTGTCACACCGGCAGATGCCATAGCCTGCCTGGCATCGTCGTTCGAGCCCTCAATATCGATGCCTCGACAACCGGCCTCAACGACAACTGTCTCAAAGCCCTCACGTCGTGCATCCAATGCTGAAAATCGTACGCAATAATCCAGCGCTAGACCAACACAAAAAACACGACTGATAGAACGCTCACGCAGATAACCTGCAAGGCCTGTGGTGGTTGAGTGGTCGTTTTCATAGAAGGCTGAATACGAATCTATTTCGTGTCTAAACCCTTTACGAATAATGAGTTGGGCTTGGTTGGTCAGAAGCTCATCATGAAATTCGGCCCCGTTGCTTCCCTGCACACAGTGATCCGGCCACAGAGTTTGTGCTCCGTAGGGCATTGAGATTGACTCAAATGGCGCATGACCTTCATGGACACTGGCAAAGCTTGAGTGGCCGGCAGGGTGCCAGTCTTGGGTCAAAACGATGTTCTTGAACTGACTACTATTGTCATTGATCCAGGGCAAAATGCTTTCTGCATCTGGAACAGCCAGTGACCCGCCGGTGCAAAAATCCTTTTGCACATCGATGATGATCAGACAATCAGTGTCTTTAATGTCCGGCAGAGTCATGGCTAGTAGTTTGTTATGGTCTTAAGGTTGTTCCGAATACAACACTACAACACGTTGTTGTGAGTCCTTCGCATTGTCAGGGAGAACAGCTGCAGCAGCATCTTCACCCAGGCCTGTCAGGGCTTTGATCTTGGTGTAGTCCATGCCATTTTGAATCAGGTATGAACGCACATTAGTCGCTCGCAATTCAGCGAGCTTTTGATTATAGAAAGCAGAACCGCTTCGATCTGTAAATCCGAATATGGATACACCAATCGTGCGATTTTTTTCCTGAGCGATAAATGAGTTCAGGACCTTCGCCGCATCGGCAGTGATATCAGAACTGTTGGTATCAAAGTAGATTTTGTATTCGACTTTGCGACCTTCGCTACGAGCGCGAAGCTCTTCTTTGGTCACGAAGCTCTGTGACGCCAGTTGCTCTACTTTCTCCTGCACGTTTGACAGGGTGTTTACCAAATCAGGATCGGTTCGGTTAACCGATTCGAGACGACGCTCAAGCGCGCTGATTTGAGACTCTAAAGCACTCTGAATTTTTAGGGCATTGTCTGCTTCGGTTGAAGAGGCCGGTAGTTCCTGCACGCGCTGCTCCAGCGTTCTGATTCGATCTTTCGTCGTGTCTATCAACGCCTCAAGCTCGGATGAATTCTGGTCTTCGCGCGTGTTCTCAAGTTGAGTCTGTGCTCGAGCCAGTTGATCTCTGATTTCTGCCTGAACAGTTTCTATCGACAATGATTCGCTGGTGGTTTTCAGCTTCTCGATATCACTGGTGATACCCGCAAGTACTCGATTGCTCTCATCGTTTTGCGATTTGATGCTGGCGATATCGGTGCTTAAAGATTGCAGTTGGTCGTTCAGGCTTCCGATGCGTCTGGAGTCGGTATTAACAGTTTGTAGCTTCTCTTCTAATGAGCCGAAACGCTCGTCAATGCCGGCACTCAAGGATGCCAGTGCAGCACCTGTTGGTGCGGATGCTGATCCTTCAGCAGCTGCCGAAGACTCCTGCGTCTGCTGGGCCAGGGCCGCCAGGGTATCCAAACGACTATCCAGTGAATTGCTTCGTTCATCGACGCTGGCGATGTCGCTGGCAATCTTGGCTTGCTGCTCAGAAACACTGCTTTGTAACGCCAGAACATCTGCGCCAAGAGTCTGTAAGCCCTCTTGAATGCCCGCGATGTCACCGCCAAACGTTTGCTCGTCCAGTCGACGCATGAGCAAGTCGAGGCGCTTATCAATGGCATCGATTCGCGCCAGCTTCTCGTCTTCGCTGTCGACAATCGATTGAATAGATGCCTCAGTAGAAGCCAGAGAGCTCTGAACGGTACTTAACGAGGCCTGCAAACCTTCTTGTTGTGCAATGGCTTCAGCCAGTTTTGAACCGGTATCCGCACGAAGTTCATCGGTGGCCGTTGTCAGCGCAATGATTTCGTCACCTGATTCATCGTCATTAGGTGACAGGACCATTTCTTCCAGCTTCGCCAGTCGCGACGTCAGGGCGGCAGTGGCCTCAGCCTGGCGATTTTCCTGTTCGACCGCCAGGTCAGCTTTTTCTTCGATTAATACGGGGTTGGATTCGCGGATGGCGTTGAAACCCACTTTCAGTCGATCCACGGTTGACACTGCCTGGGACTGCAAATCGTCCAAAGTGCCTTCCGGGTTCTGATATTTCCAAGCACCGCCGCCTAGTCCTAAGGCCACGACTGCGGTCAATAAGAGTTTTTTCATAGTATTGAGGGACCCATCTTCTATATTTTGCGTGTGCCCAAACGTCATGCAGGGCACTTTGGAGCCGGATTAACTACCGGCCAATTTCATAAGATGGGCGAAGTGTATCTCAGGCTTCGGTCGGGTTGCCAGTCCACTCGAGAATCAATACACCTAAAGGCGGTAAAGTCAGGGCCAAAGAAGCGGGCCGTGAGTGCGCTCCCGTGGAATTTGCGGTCAAATTTGCGCCGTTTGACGCATGATTGCCCTGACCGCTGCCGCCGTAGCGTTCATCGTCGCTATTGAGTATTTCGCGGTAGTTTCCTATCTCATTGACGCCAATGACGTAGGAGTTGCGGATGACCGGGGTGAAATTGCACACAGTAATGCAGTGTCTGGCGCGGTCACTGGAATAGCGATAAAAAGACACTACGCTTTGTTCGACGTCATCGCAATCAATCCATTCGAAGCCAGCGGCCTCACAATCGGTCTCATGAAGTGCTGGATGTTCTTTATAGAGGGTATTTAAATCTCGTACGAGTAATTGCAGCCCTTGATGTTTCGCTTCTTCCAGAAGGTGCCATTGAATGCTGCCGTCATGCTGCCATTCGCTGTACTGACCAATTTCACCACCCATAAAGTTAAGCTTCTTACCCGGGTAGCTGAACATCATGGCGTACAGGGCGCGAAGGTTAGCGAATTTCTGCCAATCATCTCCCGGCATTTTATTGATCATCGATCCCTTTCCATACACGACTTCGTCGTGCGAGAAGGGCAACGTAAAGTTTTCGCTAAACGCGTAGATCATGCCGAAGGTCAGGTTATTGTGGTGGTACTTGCGGTAAGCGGCATCTTTACTCATGTAGTCAAGGGTGTCGTGCATCCACCCCATATTCCATTTAAAGGTAAAACCCAGGCCGTTGTTATAGGTCGGGTGACTGACACCTGGGAAGGAGGTTGATTCTTCTGCCATAGTGATTCCCCCTTCGGCGTGAACAAGAATGTTCATGCGCTTGAGAAAATCGATGGCCTCAAGATTCTCGCGTCCTCCGTGCCGGTTCGGAATCCACTGGCCTTGTTCGCGTGAGTAATCCAGATAGAGCATGGAAGCCACAGCATCTACTCGCAGACCGTCAAGGTGAAACTCTCTGATCCAATACAGTGCATTGCTCAGGAGGTAATTGGAAACCTCGCGGCGTCCGAAGTTATAAATGAGAGTTTGCCAGTCTTGGTGCATGCCCTGGCGAGGATCGGCATGTTCGTAAAGATGCGTACCGTCGAATTGCCCCAGACCGTGTTCATCTGTGGGGAAGTGCGCCGGGACCCAATCCATAATGACACCGATATCCGCTGCATGGCAGGCATCGACAAAGTGCCGGAAATCATCAGGGCTGCCGAAGCGGGAGGTCGGTGCAAACAAACCGATAGGTTGGTAGCCCCATGAACCTTCGAATGGATGTTCGGTGATCGGCATAAGCTCTATGTGAGTAAATCCGTTCTCCAGCACATAGGGAATGAGGGTCTTCGCCAGCTCTACGTAGGTCAGTGAGTTTCCGTGCAAGTTCAGTTGCCATGAACCTGCGTGAACCTCGTAAATTGAGATGGGTTGTGAGCGCATATCCAGGCCTTTTTTGCGGCTTTGATAATCGTCGTCACTCCAGATAAATTTACTGTCGAAAACGATGGATGCATTTCCGGGAGGTTGCTCAAAGTAGGGGGCATAGGGGTCGTGTTTCAACGGTAACAAGTTGCCCGTGCTGTCACTTATTTCGAACTTATAGAGTGTGCCGTTATCCACACCCGGAATAAAAATATCCCATACGCCACTGCCCGGATGGGCGCGCATGACATGGCGTCTGCCATCCCACTCGTTAAAGTTGCCGACAACACTGACCCGGCTGGCATTGGGTGCCCATACAGCGAAATGGGTTCCTCTTACGGATTGCCATTCCATAAGGTGTGAGCCCAATGTTTTGTATAGCCATTCGTGGGTGCCTTCATTAAACAAGTGCCTGTCCATTTCGCCAATGGGCGAATCCATGCAATAGGCATCGACAATGTCCCAGCTGTGCTCACCTTGAGTCAGTTCCAGATGGTAGGACTCAGGAAAGTCTTTGAGCGTGACCTCAAACAAACCTTTGTCGTGGGTTTTCGACATAGGGCTTTTGACGCCGTTGCTGTCCACCAACACTGCAGTATGTGCATGCGGTTGAAAACTTCGAACCACACAAGTTTTATCTGACTGAGAATCTGCAACACTGTGCGGGCCAAGCACAGAAAAAATATCTCTGTGTTGTCCTTCTACAATGGCGTCAGCCGTGTCGTTGTCTAGCGTAGGGTTCATGTATAGAGTTCTGATAAGTAGCGCTGTGCGCTGTCATGCCACTGGAATTTTTCTGCACTGGCAGCTTGGGAAATCGCAGTAAATGCGGCGGCTTGTGTTTCCCGTTGAGTTAAAACATCGTTAAAGCGTTGGACCAAGGCAGTTGCCTGTTCGGTCATGGAGTTTCCTGAAAACAAATAACCGGTATCGTTATCGCGAATCGTATCTTTAAGTCCGCCGACTGCATGGGCCAGGCAGGGTTGTCCATGACGCATAGACAGCATTTGGCTGATACCACAGGGTTCGAAGGAACTGGGCATTAAAAACACATCGCCGTTGCTAAATAAAAGGTCTGACAGGCGCTCTGAATATTGTTTGAAAAATAAGAAATGCGGGTATTTGGCTGCCAGATTTTGACACTGCTGTTCCAGCGCTTTGTCTCCGGTGCCTAGCATCATTAACAAGCCTCGTCCTTGTAAGGATTCAAGCATGGCTTCCAAAGGAAGTTGACCATCGGGCAAGGCATGTAGCAATAGGGCCATTTTTTGTTCGGTCAGTCTGCCGACACTGGTGATGATGTGGTTTGGCGTTGACTGTGTTTGCCAGCGCAGCAATCGTTGATGGGCCATATAGTCTGCAGTCGTCAGCGTACTTTGCAGGCCAATCATGCGTAGCATCTCATCACTGGTGTCAGCGATAAAACGATGCCAGTCTTTAGCATTCTGTTCGTTGGGTTTTGCCTCTTCGGGATAATCGATACCGTTGATGATTCCCACAAGGCGATGCTCTTCAGCTGCGATTTGTAAATCTTGTTCTAGTCCTTCGCCACCGTGGAAACCTCGGGAAGGATCATTAGCCTGAATAATTTCTGTCGCGTAGGTGGGTGACACCGTATGCACTCTATCTGCATAGCGAACTGCTGCGGCTATTGGATTGATGCAGTGCGGCCAACGAGGATCTGCCAGCTGTGAGCGATCATAGTGCAAATGGGGATACCAGGCTTCAAGTGATGAGGCGCTTTGTGAAAAAGGACGTATCCCTTGCAGCGCCAGATTGTGAATACTGAAAACGCAATGCAGCGATTGCAGTGACTGGAATTCAGGATCGAACTGAATCAGTACGGTGGCAAGAGCGCTGTGCCAATCGTGGAGGTGCAACACTTCTATTGGGTCGAGTAGACCAACCTTTATTGCTCGTAAGCTGGCAATACAAAACAAAGCAAACTTATTGGCATCGGTAGCAAACGGCTGACTTGCATCATCGTCGCAATAAACGGCGCCCGGACCGCCCGCCGCAAACAACGGGTGGTGCAATACCAGATAGCGTACCCCTGCATCACGGTTGGCGAACACTTCATAGAGTTCTATGCGTTCTGGTCGGCCGCGGAATCCTGCAGTAAAAGCACCCACCAAACTCGCTTCGGGTAACAAGTGAAACGCACCGTAAGCGGGAATGACAACGGAGACTTGGGCACCTTGTTGCGCAAGTGCTTTGGGAATGTCCCTGACCACATCGCCAATACCGCCCACCTTGCCACCCGGGATAACATCGTTCTCGGACGCAAGCATACAAATGTGGGTTGGGGAAGACATATTAATTGGCGCTTTTATGTGGCTTTAGACAATAAATACTGGGCAATAATCGGCCCGATTGCAGCCTGAGACACCTCGTTTATTCTGAATAAGGTGCCCTGCAGGATGTTGATAGACCGTGTAACACGAAGGTTTTATCGTACACGGTGTAACATTTGCCCGAAATCACTGGGTGTCACAAGCGTTATGCCACTCTCGGTAACTCGGAACCCGCGTTCACGATCCGCATCGGGATCAATTCCGATCTCAGTCCCTTCTTCAAGAATGGTACCTGAATCGACGATAGCCTTACGAATTCTGCAATTTCTACCGACGTCAACATCAGGAAGAATGACAGAGTCTTCTACTTTACTGTAGGAGCGGACTCTGACGTTGCTGAACAAGAGTGAACGACTCACTGTGCCGCCTGACACGATGCAACCGCCAGAGACAATACAATTGAGCGCCATACCCCGTCTGTCACCAACATCGTGAACAAATTTTGCCGACGGAAGTTGCATTTGATAGGTGTATACGGGCCAATCCTGATCGTATAAGTTGAGTTCGGGTTCGGAACCAACCAGTTCCATATTGGCTTCCCAAAACGCATCGATGGTACCGACGTCACGCCAGTAGGGTTGGCCTTCAGGTTGATCGTCACCGAGTCGAAACGCGTAAACGGATCCGGACGCTACGATGCGTGGAAGGATATCTTTACCAAAATCGTGCGAGCTTCCTTCGGCATCTGCATCGTGAATTAATTCGTCGTAAAGGAACTCTGTATTGAATACATAGTTACCCATGGAGGCTAAGACTCGACCCGGTTTTCCCGGTATTTCTGCAGGCACAGCAGGTTTTTCCTGAAACTCGAGTACTTTGCCGTTCTCGTCCACCTTAACGACTCCGAAGGCACCTGCAGCCTCTTCAGCTGAGACTTCTACGCAGCATAAGGTCATTGCGGCTTGACGTTGATCGTGTGCGGCAACAAGCGGACCGTAGTCCATTTTATAGATGTGATCGCCACCGAGTACGAGTACAAACTTGGGTTTGTGGGTGCGAATAATATCCAGATTCTGGAAGACCGCATCGGCTGTACCTTTGTACCAACCTTCATCGACCCGTTTAGACGCGGGCAGAATTTCGACAAACTCTCCAAACTCCGCTTTGAAGCCTGACCATCCCCGGCTGATATGCCTGACCAGCGAGTGCGCTTTATATTGCGTAGCCACCCCGACTCTGCGAATGCCTGAATTTATACAGTTGGAAAGAACAAAATCAATGATGCGAAATTTTCCGCCGAAAGGCACAGCCGGTTTGGCTCTCCAATGGGTTAACTCGTGAAGTCGACTGCCTTGTCCGCCAGCGAGTATCAGTGCGAGCGTGTCACGTGTTAGTCGGGATATGTGTCTTTCGTCTATAGTGCTCAAGTGGTCACCTTTTTTTTGACTCTATGCCTCCAGCTTAACGTTGTTTGGGGTGATAAGGCAAAGGACTTGTGACAGTAATCGAATAATTTGTGACTTGCTTGCATGGTCTTTGCGTCCTGTTACTTTCATTGACACTCTATACTTACCGATTATCGAAAAAATCAGGCATGGCTAATTCAAATTCAATCCGTGGTACTGCGGAAAGCTCGGTATCAAAAACAATGCGGGCCGGAGAAAAGGCGTGGGGTGATGCTTTGCCTGAATTAGGTAACGACAGCACAGCCCTCAAGCAATCCATCGCCCAGCATTATTCACAAACCTATGGTCGTGACATAGATGCGGCGCCTGCTCACTATTTGTATAAAGCAGCTGCACTGAGTGTCCGCGATCGCTTAATGGATGACTGGCGCTTTACACGTCAGGCGTCAGAGCAATCGGACGTGCGTCGAACCTGCTATCTGTCAATGGAGTTTTTGATGGGTAGGGCGTTTGGTAACGCCGTGCAGAATCTGGATTTATCAACACAGCTACGTCGGGCTCTGGAAGATCTCGGCGTTGCAATGGAAGATATCGCAGAGCTTGAGCATGATGCCGGCTTGGGCAATGGTGGTCTGGGTAGACTGGCTGCGTGTTTTCTAGATAGCTGCGCCTCCTTGGCTCTGCCGGTAACCGGTTATGGCCTGCATTATCGCTACGGCATGTTCAGACAGTCTATCGAGAATGGTTGGCAGGTCGAGAGCCCTGATAACTGGCTGAGCGAAGGGCACGTGTGGGAACTCGAACGCCCTGAGATCGCCTGTCGCGTTCGTTTCGGCGGCCATGTAGAACTTATTCCAAGCTTACGTGGAGAAGTGACGCATCGTTGGGTCAACACCGATGACGTACTAGCCGTACCGTGCGATGTTCCTGTTCCGGGTCACAACAATGGCATTGTCAATACCCTGAGATTATGGCGATCGGCCGCGACCGATGAATTCAACCTGAACGAATTTAATGCCGGTGGCTACACCGAGGCTGTGTCAGCTAAGAATGCAGCAGAGAACATCACCATGGTTCTCTATCCAAACGACAGTAGCGAAAACGGTAAGGTGCTGCGATTGCGGCAGCAGTACTTTCTTGTCTCTGCCAGCCTGCAAGATGCTATTAGAATCTGGTTGAGTAAGAACGATGATTTTTCAGGCTTTGCCAAAGCGCATTGTTTTCAATTAAACGATACGCATCCCAGCTTGGCTGTGCCGGAGCTCATGCGCTTACTGATCGATGAACACGACCTTGCCTGGGATGATGCCTGGGAAATTACTACGTCGGTTATGGCGTATACAAACCACACCTTGTTGCCAGAAGCCTTAGAGTGTTGGTCGTTGAATATGATCGGCGCTTTGTTACCTCGACCCACGGAAATCATTCAGGAAATTAACCGGCGCTTCATGTTGCAGGTTACCGAAAGCCTGCCAGACAGGATGGAAGTGCAAGCACAGATGTCCATCATCTCCTTTGATTCCGTACCCGTTGTTCGCATGGCCCATTTAGCTATCGTGGGAAGTTTTTCTGTCAATGGGGTTGCAGCATTGCATTCAGAATTACTTAAAACCGGGTTGTTCCGAAATTTTTATGATCTGTGGCCAGAGCGATTTAACAATAAAACGAATGGCGTTACTCAACGCCGGTGGCTAGCCAACTGTAATTTGCCCCTGCGTCAGTTGCTGGATGACACCATAGGCCAGAATTGGATTAGTGACTTCGATGAACTAGAGAAGCTTGCCCCGTTGGCTGATGACTCCCAGATGCAAAAAAGTTGGAGAGAAATCAAACACACCAATAAGCAACGCCTGGCCGATCTTATTTTTGATAAGACAGGAATTGAAGTAGACGCCTCTATGCTTTTCGATGTTCAGGTTAAGCGTATGCACGAATACAAGCGCCAGCTACTATGTGTTTTACACGCGGTGCATGTCTATCTTGAATTGCTTGACGGGAAATCTCACCCGGGGCGTTTAGTGCTTATTGCAGGTAAAGCGGCTCCTGGTTATCACATGGCAAAAGCTATCATTAAGCTGATTAATAACGTCGCGTCCGTTATCAACAATGACGTTAGGACTCGTGGAAAATTGCGCTTGGTTTTTCTTCCCGATTACAACGTCTCGGCGATGGAAGTCATTTGTCCGGCAGCAGATTTATCAGAACAAATCTCAACCGCGGGTAAAGAGGCCTCTGGTACCGGCAATATGAAGTTCATGATGAACGGTGCTGTCACTGTCGGCACACTCGATGGTGCGAACGTTGAGATTCTCGAAGCAGTCGGAGATGACAATTTCTTTTTGTTTGGTCTGAGCGTTGACGAGGTGGATTCGGTTCGTAACGGGTATGCTCCGTCTACGTTTATTGCTGCAGACAGTCGTTTACAGAAAATCTTTGATGCCTTCGATTCCGGTTTGTTTGACGGTGGAGAAGCTGAGGTTATTAGAAGTGTGATCGATGCTGCGCGCAGCTCTGATGATCCGTGGTTAACCGTTGCTGATTTAGCGTCCTATCTTGATGCTCAGTTAGATGTTGAGAATGCGTGGTCTGATGAAGCATTGTGGACGCAGATGAGTATTCTGAATACGGCTAACAGTGCACGCTTCTCGACCGATAGAACGATGCGTGACTACAACCGTGATATCTGGAAGTTAGAATCCATTCCTTTACGGAACACGACCGGGTAGACCCATTATGCTGTCGGAGGGGCGAAGCTGGCCGCTAGGTGCTCACGCAGAAAAGGCCGGTGTTAACTTTGCGTTGTTCTCACAACACGCGACTGCCGTTGAACTGTGCGTGTTCGACGACAAAGGTGTTAAAGAGCTGCATCGTTATCCATTACCTAAGAAAACCGACAGCGTCTGGCACGGCTTCTTGCCGGGTGCAAAAGCAGGGTTAATCTACGGCTATCGGGTGCATGGTCCTTACACCCCGGAAGAAGGGCATCGGTTCAATGCACATAAACTGCTAATCGATCCATACACGAAGGAATTGCACGGCAACTTAGTCTGGAACGATGCGAACTACGGGCATATTCGTGGGCACGTCGATAGGGATTTATCTTTCGATACCAGAGATAGTGCTCCGTATGTTCCCAAAAGCATTGTCGGCAAACACCAATCCAGAATCCCCGATGCTCATGCGCCTCACCGCCGGAGTTCCCCGCCTGCAGAGCGGCCTTCATTGAGCGACAAAGTCGTATTTGAAGGGCACGTGAAAGGACTGACAGCTCTGAACAAGGCAATTCCGGCCGCTAGACGTGGAACGTATCGTGCGCTCTCATCAAAAGCCATGACAGATTACTTTCATCAGATGGGAGTGACGGCGTTAGAGCTTTTGCCAGTGCATCATTTTCTGGATGATGACTTTCTTGTCGAGAAAAATCTCAAAAACTATTGGGGCTATCAGTCCTTGTGCTTTTTCGTGCCTGCTGCCCGATACGCAGCCACTGACAATGCTTCAAAAGAATTTCGGGATATGGTTAAAGCGTTGCATAAAGCGGATATAGAAGTTTTGCTGGATGTCGTTTACAACCATTCCGCTGAAGGAAATGAAATGGGGCCAACCTTGTGTTATCGGGGAATTGACAACTTATCGTATTATCGCCTGGAAACCAATAAGCGTTATTATGTCAACGATAGCGGTACGGGAAATACCTTTGCTTTAGAGCATCCCAGAGTGTTGCAGCTAGTGCTCGATAGCTTACGCTTCTGGGCCAAAGATATGCAGGTCGATGGTTTTCGATTCGATTTAGCCAGCATTCTAGGTCGTGAAAGCTATGGCTTTGATCGAGGCGCCGGCTTCTTTGACGCAATTGCGCAAGACCCGGATTTACACGACACCAGAATGATTGCGGAGCCATGGGATTTGGGTCCCGGTGGTTATCAACTAGGACAGTATCCTTCTCGTTGGTCAGAATGGAACGATCAGTTCAGAGATACCGCCCGAAGGTTCTGGAACTCCGATGCTCCCTCATTACAAGATTTTTCAGACAAGTTGTTAGGCAGTAGTTCCTTGTTTGAGTGGCAGGGACGCGAACCGAGTGCCAGTGTGAATTTTATAACGGCTCACGACGGCTTTACGCTTCGCGATTTAGTCAGTTACGAAACGAAACATAATTTACAAAACGGTGAAGACAATCGTGACGGGCATGATGGGAACCATTCACACAACCATGGTGTTGAGGGTGACACTGACGACTTAGAAATAATCGAGCTGCGATTGCGTCAACAGCGTAACTTTCTATGCACCTTGTTTTTGGCTCAGGGGACGCCAATGCTGTTGGCCGGTGATGAGCGTAATCGTACACAAGGCGGTAATAACAACGCCTACTGCCAGGACAATGAAATTGCCTGGATTGATTGGGAAAAATCCGCTCAGGCGGAGTCGCTCGCAGAATTTACTCACGCCCTCGCGGTCATACGTAAAACACAACCTGTTCTTCGACGATCTTGGTATCTGCACGGCCGACATATGTCGAAAAGCACCGGCTTACCTGATGTCAGTTGGCTAAATGACGGCGCCGAATTAATGCTGGATCAGGATTGGCATAAAACAGATGGCGGTTTTGTAGCGCTGCAGTTAATGGGGGATGCGATACCGGAAGGGCAAAACGTTGACGCGTCCGATACCTTGCTGATATTGATCAATGGAAGCAAGAGTGAAATTGTGTTTCCGCTGCGGTCGACTCAATTGGCCGGGGAAAAATGGCAATTACTGGTCGATACAGCCAACCCGGTTCACACAAATCCCACTGTAAGCGGTGAAAAACTGTGTCACTGGAAATCTGTGCAGGTGCTAAAACTGCTGGTGTGAACAGCTGAGGTATACTTCGACGCAACGTTGGTTCTACCGTCGAAGAATATGAAGTCCATAATTCCTGCAAGAAATTTGTTGCGTCATTTTTTATTGTTTGCGCTGACAGCGTTGTTCTTACTCACGGTTATGCGTGCAGCCTATGGTCTTTGGCAGTTCCCTAAGGTCATGGAAGCCAACGCGGTCCTACCGCTTTTCGTGCAGGGGTTGCGCTTTGACCTCGCGTTAATTGGCATCATCAGCCTCGTGCCAGTCGTTTTTGGCTCTTTGTTCTCGGTATCAAAGTACACCCGTAGTTTTGCCAAATTTCTGGTTCTATTTTTCTTCACCTTAGGATTGTTGCTCATTCTTGTGCTTGAGCTAATTACCCCTTGGTTTATTCAAAACGTAGGAATGCGCCCCGACATTAACCTGATTGCAGACGTTAGCAATCCAATGGCAGAGATTTCCGCAGCGTTCAGTGAATACACGGTTCCACTGATCATCGGCATCGTTGTATCCGTATTGATCTTCATTGCATTTTGCTTGCGCATGGAACTCAACCGATTTCTACGATTCAGAGTATTTGCTCCGACGGGCATCATGCTTGGCCTTGTGGGCGGGCTGCTATGCCTGATGGCCATATGGTCAACGTTTGATTTGTCCCAAAAAGCTTTGTCGCCCGGAGACTCTTTGATAAGCCGGGATGTCATGGTAAATGACTTAGCCATGAACACCACGTACAAGACAATCTATTCCTTGGTGCTCCCGATTTTTAACAAAAGCGAACCGGAATAAAAAATAGTCTTGTAAAAACGTCTCAACGTTTAAGAGCAGTTTCCTTTATCGGTCCAGGCCCTAACGTAATCAATCTGGTACTTGGCAGGGAAGTCTGTGCTGCCGTCTGGTGAGCCAGGCCAGTTTCCACCGACGGCTAAATTAAGTAGGAAGTGAACCGGGCGGGTAAAGTCTTTGGGTGTTCGGTGTCGAACCTTAAATTCCCCATCCAAGTACCAATTAACATACTCTGGCGTCCATACAACGCTATAGGTATGAAAGGCTTTGGTTAAATCGGTCCGGGTGCGGTGATCGTAAGGGTGTGACGTTAGCTTGCCGGTTTGATTTGTATGCAGCGTGGTGTGGTAAGTATTTCTCTCGTGCCCCAAGTGTTCCATGACATCTATCTCAGGCAACACGGCTATGCCCGCTGGCCATTGATCGAAGCTTGGCAGCAACCAGAACGCAGACCAGAGACCTTGACCCGCGGGTACCTTGGCGCGAATATCGAAGCGTCCGTACTTTTGTGAGAACGACTTTTCGGTGGTTAAAACACCGGATACGTAGGGTTGTCCGTGCACGACACCCCGTAGAGCACGCGGTGTTGGTACAGCCGCAATAGTCAGTACGCTGTCGTCAACAGAAAAAACCGAGTACCCGTGTTCATCCGGGTCGACATAAAATTGCTGCTCGTTGTTAATGATGACATCGCGTCCCCAGATATACCGGGTGTGCCAGAGACCGTCAGGTGACGCGGCATTGCGCAAAGAAAGCTCATCAAAGGTTTCTTCAAAACTCATACTCCAGCAACTATCTACCAGAGGCTTCTTTGATTGAGCCAAAGAAGAGCCGGGCAGCCCGCACAGTAGCGCCAGTGCTGATGCAACTGCTACCGAATACCGAGTGGTTATTGTCTTTTTCATCAGCTCTAGTATCGTCTTTTTGTGCGTTTGGCGGGTGCCTGCTGAGTTACCAACTGTTCAGCTAGGCGGGTTGTCGGTAAACCATTGCCATGCGTGACGGATGCTGTCTTTGACATCCGCATGCTTGGGTTGCCATTCCAGGTTTGTCATGGCTGCAGTGGCATCTGCGACAAGCTCCGGTGGATCGCCTGCACGACGATCAACACTGTTGTAGGTAAAATCTACCCCCGTGATCTCACGGCAGGCGTCAATGACTTCTAAAACGGTATAACCCCGATTGACACCTAAATTAAACTGCTCTGCGCCGAGTTCGGGTAGGCGGTTCATTCGATTGAAGGCTGCGATATGTGCGCTGCATAAATCGTTGACATGGATATAGTCACGCACACAAGTACCGTCGCGAGTATCAAAGTCGCTGCCAAATACCATAAGGTTTGTGTCTGCAGGATCGCCGCCGGCTTGAACCCGTAACGCTTCAAACAAAATCAACGGCAACAAGTGAGTTTCAGGGTCATGGCGTTCACCGATACTGCCGTCTTCCGCACAGCCGGCCGCATTGAAGTAGCGCAGCGCTACACTGCGCAAATCATAAGCTGTGCTGTAGTCTTTTAGAATTTGCTCAACCATGAGCTTCGATTGTCCATACGGATTAATCGGATTTTGTGGTGTGCTTTCAGTAATAGGAAGACTTTCCGGTACACCGTAGGTTGCACACGTTGACGAAAACACAAGCTTCTTAACGTCGTGCGAAATCATGGTGTCTAGTAGGCACTGAGTGCCGGTCACGTTATTGCGATAGTACATCGCCGGTTCATGTACCGATTCTCCGACATAGGCCAGGGCTGCGAAATGCATGACAGCCTGAATGTCGTGTGCCTTAAACACACCCGACAACATATCGGTATCGTGGAGATCTCCCACGACTAGTTCGCCGGCGGTAACAGCATCTCTATTGCCACGTTCAAGGTTGTCGTAAACAACCACTTTATAGCCTTGTTGATCGAGAAGGCGAACCATGTGCGAACCAATATAGCCTGCACCACCGGTAACCAGTATTGTATTTGTCACGTCTTTTTCCTCAGCCTGCCTTGCGTTGTCGCCGGGCGAGCTTTCGTTGCATTGTCGTTTGATCGCTTTTATTAATAAAGCGGCCATTAATGGTAATTCCTTTTCGAGCGTTGCTTCCTGCGGCCTTGTTGCCTGCGGCCTTTGCCGGAGTCGTCTCTTGCGAATCGGTTTTCGCGTTGATGACAGTAATGTCGCGTCGCTTGAGCAACCGCTTCTTTAAAACACGTCTGTGTTCTAGTCTTTCGCGAGCCAGTTTTACTCTTTCACTGTTGTATGCCGGTAGCGCTGCTGGTAAACCGAACACACCGGAGCGAGATTGAACCAAGGTTACTTGCTGCAGCATGCTGATCGGTAGCGCTATAAAAAATACCCAATACAAGTCTCTATTAATGAGAAGACGCGCTTCAGAATAATTACTGAGCAACAACGCGATGGTGAAGCCTAAGACGAACAGTACACCCGGCTGCTGTCGCTGATACTGGCAATACACTATTTCTATGACTTGTTGGATTATCCAGAAAACAGTGATGGCTGTGAGTGGCAGACCAATTTCAGATGCCACTTGTAAGATGCCGTTGTGTGCGTGGTAGACGGTCCACGTAAATTCAGTGAGTGAGCGTTGAATCCAGGCGCTTGCATCTGTAGGGAACCAAATGGTGCCGTATCCATAACCCGTCAGCGGCCGTTCTAAAATGAGAGCCCACGTCTGTGCCCAGACTTCACCGCGACCCGTCAGGTCACCTGAACGGCCGATAAGTTCGGCGGTATCGATGAAGTGAAATGCGACACCTGCCATGCCTGTGAACAATATGCCGAGTACGATCATTGAGATCATGCCAAGACGTAAGCTAAAGGCAATATGCAGATAAATCATAACGGAGGCGGCCGTTATCAGTGCCAATAGTGATGTGGCAGATTGACTGAAGACCAAACAAACCAGCGATGCTGCTGTCAGCGCAATATAAAACGCTTTCATAAACGGTGTGGTGTGCCAGAACGTCAAACTCACGAGCAGTAAAATAGTGACCGCAGACCAAAACCCTAAGGTGTTTTTAGAGGTTAGAACTCCGGCCCATACAATGGTGCCCTCATACTCAACCAACCCAAGAGAGGGCAGAGCAAGTGCCGCAACGATTGATACGACCATTAACAAACCCAGAACAATTGCACTGGTTCGTAAAATACGGGTAAGCGGTAAGGTGAAGCCTAAGTAGAACGCAACCAATGTGGTACCGACAAGGTGTATGGACCTTTCAAAAGTGAGACCACTGTCCATCGACCATAGCGCAGAAAAACACGTACCTGCTATGACCAATGTTAATGGTAGGCGATAACGAACAATCCACGTGGCCCAATTAAGCCCTGAGGAAAGCAGTAAGCCCAGCGTTGCTACCAGATACATCAACAGCCAAATCACAGTAACCAGAGCACTTGCAGTTCCACTGGCGAACGGTGAGCGCATGGCCATGGTGAGCGTAAAGCTACTACCTTGCAATAGCGTCAGTACCAACATTAATGTTGGTATCAGTGAGGCTCGGTATGGCGCGTGAAGCGTGTTCAGCATCGGCGCATCAACCGCTTGCGCGTTCCTGTGCACGCGCATCTTCTATGGATAAGCCACGCACGCGTACGTATTGATCGACAAGTCGCCGATACGCACGGGGGAACAAGTTTTGGATGGTTTGTCGTACGATGCCTAGTGGACCTATAGCACCGGCTTTATAGCCTTGCCAAAGTAGAGAAAAACTTTCCAAGGGTGCTTTTCGCGCTAGCCCGACGCTCTCAAAGCCTGCGCGAAACCCAGCCCATGCTTGAGGAGACATTGCTGATTTCTGCGTTGCCATCCAGCTGAAAAAGTTCGTATATTTTTCAGATGTACCTGCATAAATGGGCAGCTGGGATAAGGCATCGGCACTGATGATATCGGCGTACAGTGTGTACGGGCGAGGCATCATGTGAAATCCGATTCCCGTGTTCCAACAGTCAATGGCAAATTGATCGTTATCACCAAACGTGACATTTTCGTCCCATTGAACGCGTTCAGAGAGAGACCTGGGAATGATCATCGTGCTGGTCTGTATGAATCCACCATAGACGTATAAAAAGTCATATATGGATTCTTCATAGCCTAATGCTCGCCCCGGTTTAACCCAATAACGACCGACACCTCTGTCAACAATAATTTGACCGTAAAGGAGAACATCGCCGTGGGTTTCAAGTTCTTTTTGCGCAGCCTCTAGAAAGTCCGGATACCAGGAATCGTCGGAATCGAGGAACGCGATGTAATCACCGGTGGCTACACGCATACCATGATTACGTGCGGCTGCAGGGCCTGCATTTTCCTGATGGACAACTACCAGCCGTGGGTCGTCTATGCCGGCAAGCACGTCAAGCGTGTCATCAGCGGAGCCGTCATCAACCACGACCACTTCCAGATTGCTATAGGTCTGTTCAAAACAAGACTTTAAGGTATCAAGAACCGATGTAGATCGGTTGTATGTTGGAATGACAACTGAGAAACGTGGCTGCATTAGTAGGTCTCGCTACGTAATGTAATACGACCCAGATGGGCAGTGAGTTTGCCTTCAAATTTCCAGCGAAGCGCTTGCGATTTCTCTGCAATGGCGGGTGATAACATTGAAAACGCGCTCAAGACATAGGCCACAACACCCAGCCCGACGGTCTTGGTACAGCGCACCAGACTAGCTCCCAGACCGGGTTCCAATAGCTGGGTAACGCGGACGCGTGAGTTGTGAATGGTCACTACTCTGTGCTTTAGCCAATCAGGTTTCAGCCGGGATGGCGGCACCGGTTCGTGAACAATAGCGTTGGCTGCCCAGTACATCGAGTGACCGAGTTTAGCCAGCTGCATAAAGAAAGCGAGATCTTCGCCCCCCGAGTGAGCAAACTCCGGACGAAAGAAAGTAGGGGCTAGTGGTTTAAGGATGTCGGCTCGAAGTAAAAAATTACCGCCAGCCTGAAGCTCACATTGACTGGCATCACTGAGCCCCATATCAGCGCCATAATACGGATTATTTAACAGCTCGGCGGGTGCGCCTTCGGGAAAAACCGGGCGAGTAGGGCCACCGACAACATCGGCAGACTGTTCTGTCTGCACTCGGAGTAATTCAGAAAGCCATTGTGGTTCCGGCCATTCGTCGTCATCTAAAAACGCTATAAAATCTGGTTTGTGCTTCAGCGCTTCGTTAGTCGCCGTGTTTCGTGCCGCGGATATTCCGGCTTGTGTTTCGTTCAACGCAATTACTTTGAACGGGTAGTCCTCAGGTAATGCTTCGCAAACGGTGACGCCTTCTTTGCCAGCATCGTTGTCACTGACGACCACAATCATGTCGTCAGAGGCGTGAAGCGCAGGGAGTGCGTTTAGTAATTTTGCAAGACCGTCCGGACGTCGGTAGGTACAAATGCACAAGACTATTTGCGGCTTGAGATGACTCATGATTCAGTCGTCTCCGATACGGCTTTCAACCTCGAATAGAGCGTATGCGTTAAGTAAAATGCCATGAATACTTCTGCAGCTAGAATGCCGAACAGTGTTGTTTCTGGCTTGAAGTAATACAAGGTCAGGCTCACCATGACACCACTCAACAAAGCTCCATAGATACTGGCAATAGCCAGCACTTTAAAGTCACGCATAGCTTGCAGTGCAGCGGCAGGTGCGTTGTAACTTGCGGCAAACAGTGTGATGACAGACCACAGGCCAACGATTAGAGCCATTGGCTGATCTGCATATTGCTCTGCATATAAAAATTGAAAAATCAGCGGCCACGCCAGCCATAGAAACAGGCCCATACACAGAACTGCACCTGCCATCAGGAAGGTAGTGGTTCGAATTTGTGATCGCACTGCCAGTTGTCTGGATTCGGATATGGCAACAGCAAGCTCAGGTTTAACCATATTCTGCCAAGTTAATAGGGCTACCCGGACGGGTCCGAATAAGACAAAACCGGCTGCCAACGGAGCGTATGCATTAGGCCCGTTGGTTGAAGTAATAATGACGCTATGAGCTTGAGCAAGAAAGAGAGTCGTTAACGAGCCGGCCAATGCCCAGCGCGATTGCAACCAGACTTCGCCGTATTGAGTGATTTTGCCTAAAGATAACCAGCCACGGTTTCTACCGTGCAGCCTGATTCTTTCGACAATCATCGCAGCGAGGTTGGCACCGGCCAATGCATAAAGCACCATGCTGACGTTGAGCTCATCGTTGGTCAGTACAAGTGCCACGACGATAATCACGCCGGATAGAACGTATACGGTATCACCGGTTGCTGTAACGAGCGGCTTCATGCGTGCATAACCGGCACTTCGACTGAAATGTCTGGCCGAATAAACTGCCACGAATGTCGTCACTGCCATGGAGATGCCCCCATCCAAACCAGAGAGCTTCGCGTAAATAAGCCCCGCAGCTATCAGTAGGCCAAAGAGCAGTAAGTTGAGCGTGCTAAACATGGCTTCTTGAGCTGCGCGCTCAGACTCGTCTTTGATAACGGGGGTGTACACCGTTAGCGGCGTTGAGATAAGCGCATTGTTAACCGCTGATGCAAACATTGCTAAAACAAAAGCGAAGGCGAAAACGCCGTAATCGTAGGGTGTAACTAATCTTAAGAGCAATAGATTCAGTGCGAAATGAAATCCGCTGACCAAGCCTTGAGCGCCAACAGAGAGAAACAAACGCGATGTCAAAAGTCCGAAGGCCTTATGGGTGATTTTTGACAAAGGGTTCATAACAACGGGCGCATCTGCGATGCCCTCGCCAATGCCATTGGCAGGCAGCGGGCTGGCCGCATTTTGCTTGAGTGGATCAACGTCCGTCACACCACTTAGGCCCGGTTACCGCGGACAAGATTACCGACACCATTAAAAAATAAAATGGCTCCGAGCAAAACCGGTTCGACCAGGTACCTGAACGCAAATCGCTTCGGATTCTCAATTAATCGAAAGCTCCACTCGAGGCCCATGCGTCCCATCCAGCGAGGAGGGGTTTTGACGGCACCTGCCACGTATTCCATACACGCACCGCACGTGAAAACGATCGAGGCATTGATCAGGTGTCGGTGCGCATGAAGCCAAGCTTCCTGTTTGGGGGCGCCGAAGCCAATGAGGACGATGTCGCTGTTGGCAGCGTTGATTTGATCTATGACAGCCAGACTTTCTTCATGCTGGGCTTCTTGATTGAAATAACCATCGTGCCCGTCAATCTCGATTCCCTGAACACGCTCGCGGATAATCTCCATCGCATTTTGTTGAATTTCCGCTTTTTGACCCACATGGAAAACTTTCCACTGATTGTCACGGGCTAATTCCATGAGTGGGAAAATGAAATCGACGTAGGTAATCCGGTGGCTGCGTGTCACTGGAATTCTGAATAGCTGCATCAGCCAGACCAACGGCATGCCGTCTACCAGCACAGTCGTGCCCTGATAGTGCTCCTTTAGGGTCTTGTCCGTGAAGTAGCTGTAGAGCGAGTGTAAATTGTGATACAGCACAGTATTTTGCTGTGACTGCTCTATGCTCGCACGCGTCAGCGCCAGATAGTCTTCGATAGTTCCCGGATGGGCAAAGAAGCCGAGTAGGGTGCGCTTTTGCAGCCCCACGTCCGAGTTCGAATTGGGTGAATCTGTATCACTCATAGCCATAATCTGGAAATGGTTTTCTCAAGTTAGACGCTATGGCACCGAACCCAGAGCTGAAACACTCATTTCTGGAGCAACATCCTGCCGTATTTATCACTTAGGATAGCGGCAGATTGTGAGAATTCCTGCAGAGCGCATGCGCTGTTATCGCGACTAGATTCCCTGTTTTAGAAACAATTAAGGCCCTCAAAGGGCCTTAATTGTCGTCCGAATACTGTTTTGTTAAAGCTTAGTAGGCGTTTTTGTGTGTCCAGCCTTTGAAAACTGTCATAACCAGGATTTTGATATCCAGGAAAATGCTCCAGTTTTTGACGTAATGGCGGTCATGCTCGATTCTGGAAACCATATCGCTAACTAAGCGCGTCTCGCCGCGAAATCCATTGATCTGAGCCCATCCCGTGATACCGGGTTTCACACTGTAACGTGAGCTGAGTGCCGGGATAACGTATTTGAAATCTTCATCCAGCTTCAACGGATGAGGACGAGGACCGACCAGTGACATGGTGCCCTGAATAACGTTGAACAGTTGTGGAAGCTCATCGAGACTGGTACGACGAAGGAAAGCACCGATTCGTGTGATTCGGGGGTCGTCCTTCTGGGCTTGTTTGAATTCTGCGGGGCCGCCCTGATACATAGTGCGGAATTTGTACACTTTGATGATCGATTTATTTCGACCGCTTCGTGCCTGACAGAACAAAGCCGGGCCTGTGCTGTCCAACTTGATAGCAATCGAAATGAGGGCCATCAAAGGAAACAGAATAACTAATGCGATAGATCCAAAAACGAAATCTTCGAGTCTTTTGAGTGCTGCACCGACACCTGCGATGGGCTCCAGGGTCTCGGTGTCACCACTAACAACCAGTGACGTCCAATGTTTTGCATCAACGGGGCCGACATCCATGGTCGCTGCGTTGGCACTTACTTGGTCGACTACCGTCTTGCCTTTATTATTATTGACTACGTTGGCGCTCGGCACCGTACTTCTCCTATGTCTTGTGGTTCTTCGTTGAGCATTCGTGCTTTTGACACTTTGCTCAGGTGGCGTACATCTATGTACTGATTAAGTCGTACCTATATTACCGTAACGAGAACTTTGAACTAGTGACGTTCATCTCATTTGGTAATTGTAACGCGACAAACCTTTCCAAAGTGGTACAGAACCTATTCAAACATGACCAATTCACGCTTGTTGACAGTTAAATGCCTGCCGGCAAGGCGGTCAATCGAGCTTTTCTTGGTAGTACGTGTAGTGCTTTGGAGTCGGTGACGAAGAGCTATTCATAATGCAACCGCTGACCCGAACGCCTGAAAATGTCAGCCGTTTCAATGCTTCACCGAGTTGTGGCTCTTTAACTTCTCCTTCCTTCACTACCATGATAGTAGATCCAGCGTGTTTGCCCAGTGATGCAGCTGTGGAAACACTCAAGACCGGAGGCGTATCGATGATGGCAATGTCGAAACGTGGGGCAACCACATCGAGAAATGCGCCAAATTCTTTATCACTCGGAATTTCAGAACCATTTCCGCCGGTGTAACCCCTGGCGATGCAGTATAGGTTAGGGACTGAGGTGGGCTTCACAGTTTCTTTCAGCTCGCTCTTTCCCCGAACGACTTCGGGAAGGCCGGGGCCGGAAGGCAGGCCAAGCGATTTGTGAAGTTGTCCACGCTGGTAATCGGCATCGATAAGCAGAACCTTCTTGCCAGTCTGGGCCACCAGAACAGCCAGGTTCAAACTGAGAAACGATTTGCCCATGCTAGGCAATGGGCTCGTAAACATCAGCACGTTGTTGTTGGCTTCAGCCATGACATCCTCAAGCATGCTTCGCAGACCACGAAGATTCTCGATGGAATAGTCCTCGGGTTTGGATAAAGCCAGGACATTCCCGGAAATAGCTTTTGAGCCGTCATCGTCATCTCCGCCAGAGCCCGGTAATAACCGTCTTGGGTCAACGGTGACAGGACTGCCAAGGCGACGTTGCGCCGAGCTTTTCGGGATATTCATGTACACAGGCAAACCTGAGGCCCGCTCAAGTGATTCTTGATCACTGATGACTGTCGAAAGTGCTGAGCGTAGTGTCAGGTACAGCGTGTATAGGAACAGTGTGGCAAGCGTGCCACCGGCTACGGCAAGCAGCGTACTTGGCGATACTGGCTTGCGTGGAGGCAATGCGTCATCGATGATTTGAACCTCACCGACATTACCGACATTGGCTAGCTGTAATTTTTGTAGCTTTTCACTGATCTCGATAAACAAATTGCGTTTAGTCTCGAGTTCATCTTCAAGGATGGCCAATTCTCGCTGAGTATTCGGCGCACTACGAATTGTGCCGCGAACCTGCCTGATCTTGTCTTCGAGTACGTCAATGGCTTTCTGCAGACGCTTTGGCGTTGGGTGGTTCACGGTATAGCGTTTCAGAAGATCGTCACGCTCAACTTCTTTTTCCAATAGCTCAGTTTCAAGCTTGTCTAGCTGAGCCAGTTTGAAATTAACCTGAGCATCTTGATTAAACGAATTTGCACTTCGACGGAATTCGGATAAGGCCACTTCTGCCGCACGCAGTTCAGCTTCAACGCGGGGGAGTTGCTCCTGGAAAACCAGCAATTCAGCGTCAGAGGAACGATTCTGAGAGCCGAGCTTGACGCTGGTGTACTCTTCAAGGATTGCGTTGGTGAGGTTGGCGATGTGCTCTGGATCGTTACCGCGCAGTTTCACGGTGATCATTCGAGATTTACTATCGGTCGTCTCTGTTGCCAGATCTTGTCTTAAGTTAGTCACGGTCGCCTGCAAGGATCCGCGTACAACCGAAAACTGAACGCCTGCGGGGGCTTCTAACTCTGAGAGCTGGATAACGAGGGGGCCTTGGTTGCTAAATTCAACCGCCACGCGATCGCCCACTCTTGCCTGCTCTATGAGCACTTGCTCTTCACTACTCAAGCTGTATTCACCGTCAGCCAGGACAGTGACGAGTAATTCTTCATCTTCCATGCGACGTGGAACAGACAGCTCAGCGACGTCAATGGAGGCATCGCTCCAGGCAAACTTCTGCGCAAAACTGAAGCTTTCGATCATGTCAGCCATGACCGGTATGCGCTGGGACACCGCTCCGAGAACCGGGACGCGCTTGGGTTCAGCTGTCGTTCGCAGGCCGAAGGCATCAACGACCGGGCTGAGTACCCGTCGTGAGGCCAACAGATTTGCTTCTTCCTTGATCGTCGGTGCGTTCCAGTCTGTCTGGTTCGCGCTTCCGTCAGAATTAAAATAGTTCTTGGGTTTATTCACTTCAACGAGAGCTGCTGTCTCGTAGGTTTTCTCAGTGCTGATCAAATAAAGCCAGGCCAGGCCCAAACCCAGCAGCAACGTGATCAGAAGACCAAATTTGTGGCGAAGCAGGAGCCTGAGGTATTCCTTTGCGTCACTGGTTGCTGGAACAGTTGCGTATCCCTGCATGGGTGCTCCGGCGTGTGGGTAATTCAAAGTTTTCATCAAAACGTGGTCCGTCGTCGTTGGCCGTGCCGTTAGACGCATTGAGTATAGAGCGTGTCTCAGTTACTGCTGAGCTTAGGCTTGTCACAATTCGTTCACAGTTCGCCGTGCTTTTTATTGTTATGTGCAGTTGCAAGGTCTAATAGTTATTTGACGGAAAGTTCAGCTAAAACCTGAATAATCCGGCAAACCTATTCGTCCCGTTCTATGTAACTACGGGGTGGCGCGATTGTATCAATTCACCCGGCTCGAATTGTGACGTAGTTTTAATTCAGCGAAAGTAGGAGGTCGTTAATTGGGCTTTTTCAAGACTGGACATCGAATTCGAAAGACAGGTTTATTTGTGACTCTCGTCATGCTTTTCTATGTGATGGGTTCAATGATTATTCGAGGGCTAGTACCGCCGCCCAGTGCTGTGTCAATCGACTTTCCAACACGCGTTGCAGGCTCTGTCCAATTTTTTAATGACGAAAGCTGGGTCGATGATGCAGGGCAAAGGCGACTTTCGCAAAGTTTGTTTAGTGCTCTATTTGACGGTATTAGGGCGGCAAAAAGCGTCATCGTCGTCGATATGTTCCTGTTTAACGCATGGCAGGGGCCTGTGCCTGAGACCCATCGACCGCTTGCTTCCGAACTCACCGATGTGTTGATCGAGCAACAACAGCGTTTTCCCGAGTTAGACATCATCGTCATCAGCGACCCCATTAATACGGTGTATGGCGGCCTGCCGTCTGTTCATTTTGAGCGATTGAAATCTGCAGGCATTCACGTCGTGCTAACCGAACTGAATAAGTTGCAAGACAGTAACCCTCTTTGGTCGGGTGTTTGGCGCTGGCTAATCCGGCCCTGGGGTAACAGTAACGGCAGCCTTTTGCCGAATCCGTTCGGTGAAGGAAAAGTATCTGTTCGCAGTTATCTATCACTTCTCAATTTCAAAGCAAACCATCGAAAGCTGATGATTGCCGATGACGGGGGTAATGGGGTTTTCGGGTGGGTAAGTTCTGCTAATCCCCACGATGGGAGTAGTGCACACAGAAATATTGCTGTTCAATTTGATGGTCCAGCGGTGTTGGATCTGTTGGAGAGCGAACGGGCTTTGTTGGAATTGAGTGAAGCTCATGACGTGCTGCCTATCGTAGATAAGGCTATTGCCACTGCGAAACAGGCTTTGGCCAATGTTGCCACTGAGGACAAGCCGCAGAACCTGGGCGTTCAAATCCTGAGTGAATCTAAAATTCACGCAGCGCTTATCGATGCAATTGATAGCGCAGCAGCAGGCTCCGACATCAATATGGCTATGTTTTATTTAAGTGAGCGAGGCATCATCGAATCTTTGAAAAAAGCCGTGAGTAGAGGTGTCCGCGTCAGAATTCTGCTTGATGTTAATAACGATGCGTTCGGGCGTCGTAAAAATGGAGTCCCGAACCGCCCGGTTGCAGCAGAATTAGCCAAGGCGGGAGCCAGTGTGCGTTGGTGTGCCACCCTAGGCGAGCAATGTCACGCGAAGTGGCTGCACATAGCCGGTTCCGATGCTCATGATTTTTTTATTGGTTCTGCAAATTTCACGAGACGGAATCTAAAAGACCTGAATTTGGAGACCGATATTCGATTGACGGCACTGCCGACTGAACCAGTAGCTCAAGAGATGATCAGCTTTTTCAACCGTCAGTGGAACAATGAGGATGGTAAAAAGTTCTCTGTGCCCTATGAGCAATACGCTAACGATAGTGTTTGGTTAAAGCTCCAATACCGAATCATGGAGTACACGGGGCTGAGTACCTTTTAGTGATTGCTGCCACGTCTAAAATGTCCTTTGACAAAGGCCCAGCTCGACTGTTGTCGTTATTAATGCTTTTGCTTGTCTCGGCATGTAATGACAACAGTAACTCTGCTGACACAGACAACATGGGTACTCAGGGTATGCAATGGCAAAGCGTACTCGATGCACTGGAATTACCGGATGAACCGCTCGCAGACGTAAGCATTCCTGAGGACTTAAGAGCTCACCCTGAGTCACCGTTTGAATCTTTCGAGATGCGTGCGGTGTTAAGAAATGAAGCTGGACAGTGGCTTAGTTTGTCCACGCAAATAGATCGTTTGCAAATCACTAAGACATCAAACGCGCAGTCAGCTTGGGCGTTTGACAGTATCGCTAGAGCGCGTATCTCCGGGGCCGATAAATCGAAGGCGATCTTATCAACAAGGGAAGAACTTTCCAGGGTCGCTTTGAATTTGGCGAACAGCACACCTGCAGAAATCCACGTAAGAGATACGAGTTTTACCTTTAGTGATGTGGGTGCCTGTACCGGATCGATTCACGCTCAAGGGCGTGATGCGCTTAATGAAAATTATTCGCTCGTCGCTAAGCCTTCCGCTTGCCCACAAGCGATTTCAAGTGGTTTCCTGAATCAATGGGAAATCCCTGCCATGGCAATTCAAGGTAACTATGCGTCTGAATCCGTACGTGGCCAAATGTGGCTAACACATCGCTGGGGAAATGCCGTATTGCCTGGAGGTGCTGTGCTGCTTGATCAGGTGCGTATCCAGTTATTGATTGAAAATAAACGGTTGTGGTTAACGGTTAATAGAACCAAACGCGCAAGTGGGCGGGGGCCTCGGGCCGTTGAAGCATTCATCTCAGAAGATCAAGCAACCTTTAAGAGCGTCGATGTTGAATGGCAAGATCAAGGGCTACACTTATCTTCGACCACCGAGTTGTCCTATCCTAAGACAGTGGTGCTAAAAATTCCGTCGAGAGGCTACGAGTTGACGCTTCAACCGGTTGTTGAACTCTCTGAAGTGCAAGACTCCATGGGGAGCCGTTGGTCTGGTGGCGTCGTAGTGAGCGGGGCCGGTGCAACAACCGGCACACTGTCAGGAACAGGTTTTCTTGATTATCAACCTCTCTCTTTAAAGGAATAAGATGATGAAGTTAAAACTTGCGTTGATGTTGACTGTGATGTTTCTGGTTTCATGTGGAGATAATCCAGAACGCGCAGCGGGTATGACCCCAACAGATGGCAATGATAATAAGCCTGCCACCGACACTGAACTTAAAACTGATGCCGGAGAAAACAGTCGAATAGTTGATCAGTTGGATAATGCGCAAGTGGACCCAACACGCCAGTGGGCATTTGCAAAGTACGCTACCGCAGGGTTAATAGAGGCAACGCAACAGCGCGAAGGCGATACAGCGCGAGGCTATCAGGCCTTGCTCGAAGAACCGTATGTGAGTTGTGGTTTACCAGAGCGGGTTTTTCGGCGTTTACTTGGCGATGCGCCCGTCGTTGAAGCCCCTAACCGGACGGAAAAGGCTGATGGCTTGCCCTTTAGTGTTAACGTTTTTACGAATGACTTCGGCGTTTCGACAGTCAGTAATAATTGCTTGACCTGTCATGGCACCCAGTTGTTTGGCGAGCTAGTGATCGGACTCGGTAATGAGTTTCAAGATTTTACCGCCGACGCATCTGCTCTAGTAGAACGAGCGGGGTTTCTGGTTCGGGGAGAGGAGGAAACAAAATCATGGGAACAATACGCTGATCGGGTTGCCGCAATTGCACCGTACTCGCGAATGCACACCCTAGGTGTGAATCCGGCAAACAATCTAACCTTCGCACTGATCGCTCACCGTGATGCAACGAGCAATGAATGGTCAGATACGCCGTTGCTGAAAATGCCTCCTACCGATCCGCCACCAGTTAGCGTACCGCCTTGGTGGAGAATGAGTAAAAAGCCTGCCATGTTCTGGTTGGGTGAGGGGCGAGGGGATCACGCTCGCATCATGATGGCGGCCTCTATGCTGTGCACGGATTCCCTGGATGCTTTGAAAGTTATCGATGAGTATGCTCCGGATATCCGCGCCTTTATTGCCGATATTGAACCGCCGAGCTGGCCGTTTCCTGTAGACGACTCCCTGGCTGAAACCGGACAGGGCATCTTTGAGCAAAACTGTTCAAGCTGCCACGGAACCTACGGAGAAACGCCGGAATACCTGAGCCGACTTGTTCCAATAGAAACCGTTGCCACAGACGCTACGCTCGTGGACTTTGCACTAAACGAAGGAGCACCGTACATCGATTGGTTTAACCGCTCCTTCTTCGGGGAAATGTCGATGGCCGCCCCGGGCCCTGGATATGTAGCACCGCCATTGGACGGCGTCTGGGCCACAGCTCCGTTTTTACATAATGGTTCAGTGCCCTCTCTTAGGGCTTTGCTCGACAGTAAACTGCGTCCGAAGGTTTGGCGACATCGAGTGCAAGATTCATCTGATCCGGAAAGTTATAATCAATCCGACATCGGTTGGCACTATGACGCTCTGGATGCCGCCGTTTATATGGGGCAGAAGCCCGTCGAAATCTACGATACAACGCTCTCCGGCTACAGTAATTCGGGGCATATCTTCGGGGATCATTTGGACGAAGAGCAAAGGAACGCGGTGTTGGAATACATCAAAACCCTTTGATATCACTGGTTAAATAGCGTCTCAATTCAGTGTAGGGTCGACGCTGGCGCCTATTAGAACCCTCAGCTGGTCCCCAGCTATGGGACGCTCGCCGCAGCGTACACATGATTCTCGCTATAAAATCGTCGCGAGAATGTTCTGCACAGAACAGTTTGTCGTGGCTTTTTGCTCGTCAAATAGCCGTACAGTTACGTTATATACCCTGGAAGATTTGTCATGTTGAATACCCCTTATCTATTATTTCTGGGCGATGCTCCCGATGCTTTGTCTGCAAAAGTAGCGCAAGGCGTAAAGGACTGGCGTCCTGAGAATTGTGTGGGTCAGTTTCGCCAGGAAGGTTGTCAGGCCGATATGGGCTTACCGGATATGACGATCCAGGAAGCCGTGGATGCAGGTGCAAAGACGCTGATCGTTGGTGTCGCAAACCGCGGTGGACACATCAGTGATAGCTGGAACTCAGTTTTTGAAGAAGCACTAGCTGCCGGAATGGACATCGCCTCTGGTTTGCATAATCTATTAACCGATAATGCAAAGCTGGTTGAGTTAGCCGAGCAGCATAATCAGTCTCTATTCGACGTGCGTATACCGCAGGTAGAGTTTCCTATTGCAACCGGTAAGAAGCGTAGCGGTAAGCGATGCCTCGCCGTGGGTACTGATTGCTCTGTTGGAAAAATGTACACGGCCATGGCAATGGAAAAAACCATGCTGGAAAGAGGCATGAACGCCACATTTCGGGCCACGGGTCAGACAGGCATATTAATTACTGGAGGTGGAATTCCTCTGGATGCGGTCATCGCCGACTTCATGGCTGGAGCGGTTGAGTGGCTCACGCCCGACAACGACGCTGACCACTGGGATCTCATTGAAGGTCAGGGAAGTCTTTTCCATGCGTCTTACTCCGGTGTGACCATGGCTTTGGTTCATGGTGGGGCCCCTGATGCGCTGGTTCTATGTCATGAACCCACACGTGAGCACATGCGTGGCCTTCCTGACTATCAATTACCCAGCTTAGAGTTATTGCGCGATACCGCATTGACGCTAGCTCGATTTGTTAATCCTGACTGCCAGGTCGTTGGAATTTCAGTCAATACAGCAGCGCTGAATGAAGACGAAGCTGTTGCCTTGCTGAAAGAAATTGAAGATCGAATGCAGTTACCGTGTGTTGATCCATTCCGTCACGGTGCCGATCGCTTGGTAGACGCGCTATCGTGAGCGGTGGCGTGAAGCTGTCCGTCAGCCAGGACACGTTTGCGATGGACGGCACGTTCACCATCTCGCGTGGTTCCAGAACTGAGGCTCACGTAGTCACTGTCAGCTTGGAAAAAGACGGCGCAGTGGGCATGGGCGAATGTGTGCCCTATGCTCGCTATGGTGAGTCGCTGGATAGCGTCTGCGAACAGATCCAATCGCTGACAGATGCCCTCGCTCAGGGAATGGATAGAATTGCGTTGCAAACTGCACTCGCGCCGGGTGCTGCCCGAAATGCGGTTGATTGTGCCTTCTGGGATCTTGAAGCCAAGTTAGCTGGCAAACCGGCGTGGCAGCTGGCAGGTCTAAATTCATTGTCGTCGGTTGTAACAGCCTACACGCTGTCGTTGGACACACCTGAGAAGATGCAACAAGCGGCTGAGGAAAACGCGGCCAGACCACTCCTAAAAATAAAATTGGGTGGTGAGGGTGATCTTGAGCGTCTGCGTGCGGTTCGAGCCGGTGCGCCTAACAGTCGTCTGATCGTCGACGCTAATGAAGGCTGGTCGGCTACCGATTACGATGCCTTGGCGCCAGTCATGTTGGAGTTAGGGGTGGACTTGGTCGAACAGCCATTACCGGCATCCGATGATGCTGCTTTAGAAGGAAGAGCACGTCCATTACCCGTCTGTGCCGATGAGGCTTGTCACGATAGAGATAGCCTGGCAAACCTAAAAGGTAAATACGATGTCATTAACATTAAGCTCGACAAGACGGGCGGTTTGACAGAAGCATTAGCGCTGAAACAAGCCGCTGTTGAGCAAGGCTTTTCCATTATGGTGGGCTGCATGGTAGGCAGCTCTCTGGCGATGGCACCCGCGCTTCTCTTGGCGCAAGATGTCGGCTTTGTCGATTTAGACGGGCCCTTATTGTTAGCAGAAGATCGCGACACGCCTATTGAATTCAAAGGCAGTGATATGTATCCGGCTCCACCGGCACTCTGGGGATAGTCAAACGTAAATTCTGACAACCTCTCGTTCCAGACACAAAAAAGCCGGCGTAGTAGCCGGCTTTTTTGTGTTCTTAACGCCGCTTGGCGACGTTCGGTATTACGATTGTTTCGTTGTATCGACAACCTTGTCGTTAACTGCTGCATTAACTTCAGAGCTCACCTTAGCTGACGCCTCGTTAACCAGATTGTCGGTGGAGGCCTGTGAGTTTCTATTAGCTGCAACCTTCTCCATTTTATGCTCAACCGCGTGCATACCTGATGATACTTTTCCAGCAACCTTGCTAATGATGCTTTCATCACCGGCTGCGTTGGTTTTACCGGTTAAGCCGTCAGCTGAATCAGCTACTTTCTTAGCAACTTTATGGGTTAGGTCACCAGAGGTGGCCGCAGCTTTTTGCAAGAAGGATTGATCGCCGTTCTCACCAGAGCCTGTTGTCAGACTGGATGCTGACTTCATTTTCTCATCCAGTTTCTGATTGAGTTTGCTGGCTTGCTCACGGGCTTTGCCTGCAGCACGACCCACTGGTGAGTCTTCACCCAGCACGCCATTGGGCTCTTTCGCTTTCTCATACATCTGAGCAGCAGACTGTTTTGCAGTTTTGAGTTGCTCTCCGAGCTTTCCACTGCCTTCCTGTAATTTCGCAGCAGCGCGCGTCATGGCAGTTTCCTGTCCGTCAGCTGGAGTGCCGCCAGCCGTGGCAGCAGTGCCGGTCAGGGCCGTCAAGCTGGGGAGAAGCCCCTCGTCACTAGCGACTGTTTCGTCATGGCTATGCGCCTCTACCCATCGGCGTTCATTCAAAGCGTTGAAAAACAGCCATAAAGCGACTGCCAGCAAGCATAGCGTTGTAATCCAGATCATCGAGCACTCCAAAAGTAGGGTGTTGGTCAAAAAACTGTGGCTCAGTGCAAATTTGAGCCTTTGGCGTATGGTACGCCATTAGATCGATCAGTCTCAACAGATCACTAGCGTGATACGCGATTCGATCGGATGTATTGCAATAATTTGCAATGCTGACGCGCGAATATCGGCAGGCAGGGCCGTGAAATGCATTGTTCGAGGAAATATCCTGATTGCAATTCAGCACACTATTGGGGCAATCAAGTCGCCTTCGTCACACCCCTATGAGTCTCCTTCACGCAAAAACGTATTATCCTTGTGCGACTGAGTACTAGACTTCTCTCTCTTAGTGCAATGTCTGGCTTATGCCCCGCGATGGCATTTGACGCTCATTTTTAATTCATAAAGCCAATTGAATGAACACATTAAAAATTGCGACGCGTAATAGCCCCCTGGCACTTTGGCAAGCTGAAGACGTTAAGGCGCGGGTCGAAGCCCTGGATTTGGGTGTCAACGTAGAATTGATTACGATGACGACGCGTGGCGATCAGCTTCTCGATAGCCCGCTGGCCAAAATTGGCGGCAAGGGGCTGTTTGTAAAAGAGTTAGAGACTGCCATTCTGGATGGCATTGCCCATATAGCGGTGCATTCTATTAAGGACGTTCCCGCGGTAGTCCCTGAAGGTCTTCAGGTTGTACACATCCTGGAGCGTGAGAATCCGTACGACGCTTTCGTCTCAAATAATTTTCAAGACCTGGCCTCATTGCCTGAGCGCGCTATTGTGGGGACCTGCAGTTTGCGCCGCCAGGCGCAGGTTTTGGCGGCGTACCCGCACCTTGAAGTGCACAATTTGCGTGGCAACGTGAACACACGATTACGCAAATTGGATGATGGAGAATATGACGCCATTATTCTTGCGGCAGCTGGCCTCATACGATTAGGGATGCAGGACAGAATTGCGTCCGAGTTGACGGTTCAGCAAAGCCTACCGGCAGCCGGTCAAGGTATTGTGGGGATAGAAACCCGTATTGATGATGAGGACACTATTGCATTAATGGATAAGCTGCATCATCAGGAAACCAGCTATCGTGTCATGGCTGAAAGAGCGCTAAGTGCAAGATTGGATGGTGGGTGCCAGGTACCCATAGCGGCATTTTCAGAACTGGAAGGTGAACAGATTTGGTTAAGGGGCCTGGTCGCCAGCCCTGATGGAAAGTCAGTGATTACAGCAGACGCCAGAGCACATATAAATGAGGCTGTTGATTTAGGTGTCAAGGTTGCAGAAATGTTGCTGTATCGGGGTGCGAACGACATCCTTAAATCATTGGGACTAAAACCCGCGCCACTGGATGAAGTCGCTGCCAGTGCCGCCAAATATGTGCGTCGCTCTTAAGCACATAGTGATGAGTCGCCCAGTTAGCGCTCTTATAGTAAGTATTTATGGGCACCTCGGGGCTTGTCCAGTATAAAAGGTAATCCTGCGTTTTCGCGTTACTACGGCGACAACCATTTGCAGCGGGCTTATGAATCGAATAATTAGTCGTTAATTGGAGGCAACTGTGCTGATAGGAGTTCCTAAAGAGACGTTCGCAGGTGAGAAACGTGTCGCAATGACGCCGGAAACGGCGGCGCACGTTATCAAACTTGGACACACCCTCTGTGTTGAAAGTGGCGCTGGAGAAGCCGCCAATATCTCGGATGATTTGTATCGGGCAGCTGATGTCGAAGTACTTCCCGATGCGGCGTCTGTATACAGTCAGGCCGATGTCATTTTAAAAGTCAGAGCACCGCAAATAGACGCAAGTGTTGGAAACGAAGTTGAGTTTCTAAAACCGGGCACGGCACTTATCGGTTTTATATGGCCTGCTCAAAACGAAGAATTAATGAATGCATTAGCGGCGAGAGACGTCACTGTACTGGCAATGGATTCTGTACCAAGAATGTCACGCGCACAGAAAATGGATGCGTTGAGTTCTATGGCAAACATCGGCGGCTATCGGGCGGTCGTTGAAGCAGCTAATCAGTTTGGCAGGTTTTTTACCGGACAGATAACAGCCGCTGGAAAAGTACCGCCTGCCAAGGTCTTGGTCATCGGGGCAGGGGTTGCAGGACTCGCTGCAATTGGTGCTGCTAAAGGTATGGGTGCGATCGTCAGAGCCTTTGATACTCGTCCGGAGGCGGCCGAGCAGGTTGAAAGTATGGGGGCAGAGTTCCTCATGCTGGAATTTGAAGAGGAAGAAGACGGCGCAGGTGAAGGCGGCTATGCAAAGGTGATGAGTAAAGAATTCATCGACGCCGAAATGGCCTTGTTTCGTGAGCAAGCGAAAGAGGTCGATATCATCATAACCACCGCTTTGATTCCCGGGCGTCCTGCACCAGAGCTCATTACCACGGACATGGTTGAATCAATGAAACCGGGTAGTGTTATTGTCGATCTCGCTGCTGAACGCGGTGGCAATTGCAAGCTTACGCAAGCTGACAAAGTTATTAAGCACGGTGACGTGACATTGATTGGATACACCGATCTACCCAGTAGGATGGCTGCACAATCGAGCCAGCTTTACAGTACAAACCTGCGTCATTTACTGGCTGATCTTACCCCTGAAAAAGACGGTCAGTTAAACGTCAATATGGAAGATGAGGTCATACGCGGAGCAACGGTTATTAATCAAGGTGAGATTACCTGGCCACCACCACCGCCTAAATTATCAGCGGCGCCCAAGCCAGCTGCATCTACGCCTGTTGCTGTTGCGGCACCGGTTGAGGTCGAGACTGGTGGCATGGGTGGCACACTGATAGCAGCCGGAGTGGCTGCGATAGCTCTGTTAGCAGTAGGAAGTGTCGCACCGCCCGATTTCATGAGTCACTTTACGGTGTTCGTTCTGGCTTGTTTTATCGGGTATCAAGTGATTTGGAGTGTGACACCTGCATTGCACACGCCGCTCATGAGTGTCACTAACGCTATCAGCGGCATTATTGTCGTGGGGGCACTCTTGCAGATTTCCTCTTCGTCCGGATTTGTCGTTTTTCTCGCAGCCGTTGCGACGTTAATCGCAAGTATCAATATTGCCGGTGGTTTTTTAGTGACTCAGCGAATGCTGAAAATGTTCAGGAAATAAAATGATGAATAGTGGAATGGTTACAGCTGCTTACATCATTGCGGCAGTGTTATTTATTTTAAGTCTTGCTGGTTTATCAAAGCAGGAAACGGCTAGACGCGGTAATCAAGCGGGTATTGCCGGCATGGCAATCGCGGTGTTGGCGACCATCATTGGCGATGGGGTTCAAAGCTATGGCGTTCTGTTAGTCATGGTCGGCATCGGTGGTGCTATCGGTGCGTACTTGGCTCGCCGAGTTGAGATGACCGAAATGCCGGAGCTCGTGGCTATCCTTCATAGCTTTGTTGGTTTGGCCGCGGTACTGGTTGGTTTTGCCAGTTACCTTACGCCCGAGGCGCATCACGTTGGTACTGAAAGAACCATTCATGATGTTGAGATCTACCTGGGTATCCTGATTGGGGCCTTGACGTTTACGGGTTCGGTAATAGCTTTTGGAAAGCTCAGCGGTAAAGTGGGTAGCAAGCCCCTGATTCTGCCCGGCCGGCATATGATCAATCTGGGTATTGGTGTGGTTTGTTTGGTTTTGTTGTTTCTGTTTATCGGTCAGGCACCGGAAGCAGGTGCTGTCGAAACTGGCAAGGGTTGGGGCACCTTCATCCTTGTCGTCATGACCTTGCTTGCGTTTGCTTTCGGAGTACACATGGTTATGGCTATCGGTGGTGCCGATATGCCTGTCGTAATTTCCATGCTTAACAGCTACTCCGGTTGGGCGGCAGCAGCAACAGGGTTCATGTTGTCAAATGATCTACTGATTGTTGTGGGTGCGTTAGTGGGTTCCAGTGGCGCTATCCTCAGCTATATCATGTGTCGGGCTATGAACAGAAAGTTCTTTAGCGTCATTATGGGTGGCTGGGGTGATGCAAGCCCAAGCTCTGGTGACGGTGGATCTGATGAACCTCAAGGCGAAGCCGTTGCTATCACAGCAGATGAAGTCGCTGCTTTGTGTAAAGATTCAGAATCCGTCGTTATTGTCCCGGGTTACGGCATGGCGGTAGCGCATGCGCAACACCCGGTTTCAGAACTGACTACCCAACTCAAAAAAGCAGGCATCAATGTTCGATTTGCCATTCATCCTGTTGCAGGGCGTATGCCCGGTCATATGAATGTACTGTTGGCTGAAGCGAATGTTCCCTACGACCTAGTGCTTGAGATGGATGAAATTAACGAGGACCTATCCGATACCGATGTTGTGATTGTCATCGGTGCTAACGATATTGTTAATCCATCGGCGCTGGACAATCCTAATAGTCCCATTGCAGGTATGCCAGTACTTGAGGTGTGGAATGCAAAGACCGTTATCGTTTCAAAACGTTCTATGGCGACAGGCTATGCCGGTGTAGAAAACCCGCTGTTCTTTAAAGAAAATACACGCATGCTCTTTGGTGATGCCAAGGAGAGTGTCAACGGGATTCTAACCAATCTTTAAAAATGCATTGAAGGTCTGAAACGCTAGTCTGTGTCACCCAGCAGACTAGCGTTACCACCGGCAGCAGTTGTGTCAATGCAGACATGACGTTCCATAAGCAAACGGCTAGGGTCATCAGCTGAATCGAGCAGAGGAATTAAAGCGCCATTTCCCTGTGACATCTGTGTTCGATAAATCAATCGATCCAGCGCTGAAGATTTTGGAGCAATAACTGCCTCGGCTTTGTCGCTGTCTATGGCGCTAAGTAGATCTGTCTGCGCTTTTGCCACCTCGATGAGCAGAGTCTTGCAGCCCAAAGCCTTAGACGCTTGCTCTACGTTTTTAACCTCTGGTGATCCGTTGTCAATGATTAACACCGGGGAGCGTGGGGCAGTTCGCCAATGATTGCTCTCGCCGGTCGGGCCGGGGAGTACTAAGCCTGTGTTTTCAGTATTTGAAGCATCGGGCAAGGTCGCTTCCGGTACGCCGATGTTCATCAGGCGGGGCACGTACCAAGGTCCCCCGGCTTTTGGCCCGGTACCCGATAAGCCTTCACCGCCGAAGGGTTGAGAGCCAACGACCGCACCTATCTGATTGCGATTGACATAGACATTTCCAGCGTGAATGGTTTCCACAACCTGTTGTACGCGATCATCAATGCGAGTGTGAAGGCCAAACGTTAAGCCGTATCCACTGCGATTAATACTTTCAACCACACGACTGAGTTCGTTGGCCTCGTACGTTGCGATATGCAAAACCGGACCAAAAATCTCGCGGTCCATATCTTCAATGCCGGATACTTTGACGAGTGTGGGTTTAATCCACAGGTTGATCGTTTCGGCAGCTGTGGGGAGAGGGCTTGTAGACTCATGGATCAATGTGCCCGCCTGTCTGTGCCCATCGATGTATTGTGAAATCATGGTATGGGCATTGGTATCGATCACAGGCCCAACATCTGTTGAAATGTCCCAGGGGTTGCCAAGCGTTAGGCAATCCATCGCACCACTAAGCATTGTGACAAGGCGTTCTTCGGCTTCCCGTTGAACATACAGAACCCGTAAAGCAGAACAGCGTTGCCCGGCGCTTTGGAAGGCAGAGATGAGGCAATCTCGAACAACCTGCTCAGTGAGCGCAGAGCTGTCGACTATCATGGCATTGATGCCGCCAGTTTCGGCCATCAGAAAAGGATTTTCGTTAGCGCCCTCGGTAATGTCATTTGAGGTTCGGTTGGCCAAGGCTCGTTCTATACGACGACTTGTCAGTGTGGAACCGGTAAAGCAGACGCCGTCAACGTCATTAGATTCTGTGAGTGCTTGTCCGATTGTGGCGCCCTCGCCAAGTAATAGTTGTAAGGCTTCAGTGGGAATTCCTGCCCTGTGGAGAAGCGCAACGGCTCTGGTCGCAATTAGCGGTGTTTGTTCCGCGGGTTTGGCGAGTACCACATTGCCGCCCACCAGTGCTCCTGCTATTTGACCGGTGAATATGGCCAGTGGAAAATTCCAAGGGCTGATACAAACAACAACACCATGAGAGTGCGTTGAATCTTCAGGAAGCGAGGGTTCCAATTCTTCGGCACTCGCTGCGTAGTAGCGCAAAAAATCTACCGCTTCGCGAACTTCTGAGATGGCATCGTTAATCGTTTTTCCCGCTTCGCGGCAAAGCAGGGCGCAGAATTCCGCAATGTGCTCTTCATAGGCATCAGAGGCTGCACGTAATGCATTCGCTTTTTGACTAATGGGCGTAGATGCCCAGGTGTTTTTATAATCCTTGGCCACGCTGAGCGCATGAACCACACCTCTATCGCTAGCCAACCGAACTTCACCCACTTTATCGGTGGAGTCGTTTGGTGAAAAAACGGGTTTCAATTCGGTTTTGCAATCGATGCCATGAATAATGGAGGATGCGAACCAACGGGTTGTTTGATAGGTGTTTCTTTCGGTTATTAAAGGCGTAATCGATGCCGGGTCGTTTATTCGAAAGCCTTTCGAGTTTTGACGTTGTGGTTGATATAGATCCAGCGGGTGCGCAATATTAGGGTGTACAAGCGTATTCGTATTCCGTGCTTCTCTCACGGGACACTGCGCAACTTCCTCGGGAGTGATTCGATGATCAACTATTTGATTAACAAACGAGCTGTTTGCACCGTTTTCGAGTAAGCGTCTAACCAGGTAGGCCAGTAGATCCTGGTGCGCACCGACCGGCGCGTATATTCGACAGCGAGTCTGGTATTGCTTTTTAAAGGACTCGTGCAGTGATTCCCCCATGCCATGTAGTCGCTGGAATTCATAGGTATCGTTGTCGGCCCCGGCTAGATAGCGAATCGCGCAAACACTATGGGCGTTGTGTGTTGCAAATTGAGGGTAAATACGATCACGATTCTCAAGGAGGCGCTCTGCACAGGCGAGATAGCTGACATCGGTATTTATTTTTCGGGTAAACACCGGAAATGACGCTAAGCCCAACTCTTGAGCCTGTTTAATTTCACTATCCCAGTAGGCGCCTTTTACCAGGCGTACCATAATCTTTCTATCGTATTTGTTCGCCGCAGCTATGAGCCAGTCAATAACAGGCATTGCTCTTCGGCTATAGGCTTGTACAACGATTCCTAATCCTTCCCAGTGGGCAAATTTGGGGTTTTGTAGCAGGGCTTCGATGATATCGAGTGACAGATCCAGCCTGTCCGCTTCCTCCGCATCAATGTTGAATCCGATGTCTGCTTCAGCAGCTTGTTCTGCAAGAGAGCTCACCGATGCAACCAACTCTTCCATCACACTGGCATATTGACTGTGTTCATAACGTGGATGTAGTGCTGAGAGCTTGACTGAAATTCCCGGTTTATCTCTGACAGACTTGCCCGGTACTTGCCTAAGGTTTTCAATAGCAACTGAATACGCCTGCTTATAACGTTCGGCGTCTGCGCGAGTGTGTGCGGCTTCACCCAGCATGTCGTATGAATAGGTATACCCGTTTGATTCAAGTTGGCGAGCCTCATCAATCGCCTGCTGGATGTTCTGTCCCAGTACAAACTGTTTTCCGAGCATCTTCATTGCCTGCGCAACAGCCGTACGAATGACAGGTTCACCCACGCGTTTGAGTAGTGAGGACAATGAGCGAGTAGGGTGCTCGGAGCTGTCGAGAAGTCGTCCGGTAAGTAATAGGGCCCAGGTGGATGCGTTGACAAGAGGGGAGCTTGATTGTCCTAGATGCGCGGCCCAATCAGAAGACTCCAGTTTGTCTGCAATAAGCTCGTCGATCGTCTGTGCATCAGGAACCCGGAGCAAAGCTTCGGCAAGGCACATCAATCCAACACCTTCCGGCGTGGAAAGGCCATACTCAGACAGGAAGCTCTCCATCATTGTAGGATTGTTGCTGGTACGGAGTTGCTTAACCAAATCGGCTGCCCTTTCTTGTATCAGGTCCAGCTCGGCGTTGGTGGGTGATATACGGGCTAGCAGCTCAGTGACAACCTGAGATTCCTCCTGTCCGTATCTGGCACGCAGTTGTTCTCTCAGTGGGCCCAGGTCGATAAAAGAGTGGGAATTATTCATGGCGGTGCCTTGGGTGAAAGGAACGTTGGCGAAACAGGAGGTGCTGAAAAAAGCGTTCTGCGTGAGTATGAATAGATTTGAGAAGACTAATTGTCTTTTTTATGTAGTTTTTTAATCTTTATTTACTGAAATTTGTGTGAATAAGGAGAAATATATCTTATATATTTCAATATTTAGTGAATAAGACTAACTCTAAGCCGTTCTCCACGAAAATTTATGAAAATTCTGTATCTGGCGGTCCACAGGCACAAAGGCTGGGGGGCCGAGCATTGGCTTTCACGGGCCTTCGAACGTTCTGATTGCTCCGTTTATCGTTATGATTATCGGCAGAAACGTCGGCAGTTTTTACCTTGGTGGTACATCAAACGGGAGCTGTCGGCAGTAAACACGCAATTTAAGCCTGACATCGTACTGTTGCAGCGGGCGGAAAAAATGCCACCGAGCGTTGTCGAGCATTTTTCAGCGCCTGTGGTTTTCTGGAGTACAGAACAACTCGTTAGACGTCGAGATGTCGATCAACTCCTTCAGGCTAACAAACTTTTCCAGTGGGTATATGTGCATACCTATACGTGCCTTGACTATGTTGAAAGCCGTTTTAAAAATCTGCTTCCAGCTGTGTCTGTCATGCACAACGCGACAGGTGTGGAGACTCTTATCGACAACGATGATCGTCCCAGAACCGCAATATTCAATCGCAACGTGTCGGCGCGCCGAAGAGAATGGCTAGATACCTGTGGAGATCTCGTCGAGGTCATCGAAGGGCGGTACGGTGACGGCTACTTTGAAGATCTGCGCGAATCTAAAATTGCGCTGAATATTCATTTTTCCGGTGAAAGCCTGGATGATTTTGAAACCGGTATTTATGAGGCGCTTGCAAGTGGATGCGCCGTGATAACAGAACGGTTAAATCCCCGAACGGTCGCAGATTTAAATATGGAAAACGCCGTGCTTCAGGTAGACACGCCAGAGCAAATGCGTGATGCCATAAAACAGCTGTCATCGAACCCAGAGCAGCTATCACAGCTGGTAGAAAATGGTAAGGCGGCAATTAAAAGTAATCTATGGGATGCACGAGCCGAGCAGATGCTCTCAAAATTTACCGAGCTGTTAGCGCAACCCTTGGCTCGTTAGTATCAATCTTTGTTTTTTCCGAGGGTTTTGATCACTTTAGCAGCAAACAAATACCCAGACCCGCGCACTGTTTTTATCCATTCAAATTCGTCATCAGATTCCAATTTTTTTCGCAGCTGCACAACATGGTTGTCGATGACTCTATCGCTGGGATGCCAATTGCGTCCAGTGAGAGTTTCCATCAGGTGGTCGCGTGTGAGTACACGTTGAGGGCTGTTCAGGAATATTTCCAGCAGGTCGAACTCTGTGGATGTTAAAGAGACCAATTCGTTTTCAGCATTTCTAAGCTCGCGCGAACCGGGTGTAAGATTCCATTCACCAAATCTCAGAACTTCCTGGCTTGGGGCGATAGTTTGCTCATGCGTATCCGGTGCGGCTTCGGAATTTGAAATTCGCGCCCGTCGCAACACCGAACGAACCCTGGCGACCAGCTCCCGAATTAAAAACGGCTTGGTGATGTAGTCGTCCGCACCCAGCTCAAGTCCAAGAACTGTGTCGATAAGATCAACGCGGCCCGTCACTAAAATAATAGGGATTTCGCTGTTTTTCCGAATGTCTCTGACCAGATCGAGTCCATTTTCACGATCCAGAAGAATATCCATGGTGATCAGATCGATGGATTGTTCTTCGAGTTGTTTGTAAAGCTCTTCACTGGAGTGTGCTTCAAAGACGATGAAGCGTTCAGCTTCGAGTGACGATCGCAGTAATTCTCTTATGCGAGGATCATCGTCTACGACTAATACTGTGGCCGAATTATTCACTCTGGTTCAAGAAGCTGCGTTAAAACAATGGCATATGGCGCCAATCTTGGCGTTACAGTACTAGAACGACATCGTGACAGTCATCTGCTGAAGACTCAAGAAATAGTTACCGTAATTGAGATGTTTTTTTAAAACAAAGGCTGAGTTGCTCACACTTTTGCCTCTCTTTACATATTCCTGACCAAATCTTACAAATCACCTCTAGATCTGGGTCATACGCATACAAAAGACCGCAATACTCCAAGACGTTAGAAAGGTCTCACCAATCAAGCCTCAGGTAGGCAGTGCGTTTAGCTAAGCCCTTGGTGAGTTGTATAAAGGAGTTATTCGGGACCTATACTTAAATGAACTCAGATGCCAGCAAGCAGTTTCCACTTGAGACAGACGAACACACCATAAGAGCTGAACTCGATCGCGTATTAGGGTTGCGACGATTTTCCGGCGCGCCTCAAATGTCCGCCTTTTTACGGTACATAGTGACTGAAACGCTTAACGGACACGCCGACCGCATTAAAGCATTCTCAGTCGGTGTGGATGCACTGGGTAAACCGGATACGTTTGATGCGCAAACCGATCCCTCTGTTCGTGTTTTGGCTCTGCGTCTTAGGAAAACTTTGGCAGAGGTCTATGAAGATTTACAAGGCTGCATTGCCATCATCGATTTAAGAGTTGGTACTTATGTACCATCTTTTTATAGAGTTGCGACTTCAACCGACATCAAGGATGCTGATGATGCGGTATCGGGGCTTCTGGCGCCAAATGCGAAGGAGCCCTGCGTTAGTGCAAGAGTGGCGGCCATGAGTCCGTCTAGTTCGCCTGTCGCTCAGGAGTCGGCTTACAAACCGTTACCACCCGCAGCATCCACTCATGCCGATAATACATCGCTCGGTGCAAAGTGATTCAGGCACCAACACGGTTGCATAGAAAACACACCACTTCACAATGAATTCGCTGTTCACAACTAACGCAGGATCAGGCAACTCCCTCGTGTTGCACATGCTTGCAATTGCCTTGTGTCTGGTCATTGCGTTCAAGGTCAGAGGCCAGCCAGGCGGGTTGTTTATTATGGTTGGCGTGGGATTGACGCTGGTTCGCCAGCTATTTTCATTGTCTATTCCCTTAGACTACACCTCATTTTTAGCAGACTTTATCTCCCCTAGAGCGAATATACTGTTGTCGTTCGGCAGCCTTGTGCTGGCGTTTGGGTTGATCGGAATTGGCATCATGCGGCAAAATCAGGTGGCAAACGGGGCGGTATCTCATGTTCATCGTTGGATGAACATTGCCTTATTTAGTGTCATAACGATCGAGCTGTGTCTGATTGTCGATCAACTTGTCATGACGCCCAACAACTACATCTCAGGATTACTGTACGAGTTTGCTCACGTAGTGTCCTTGTCGCTGCTGGCTCTGATCGTAATTCTCAGACACATCCATCAGTCCTATTTAAAACAGACTAACGAACTGGTCGATCGCCAGACCGACGCCATGATTTCCATGTTCACGTCAGTCAAACACGAACTGAACAATGATATGCAAGTTGTCGTGGGCAACGCGGAGTTGGCGGAGATCATGACGGCATCCGGCGCCGATGTTAGTAAGCCTTTAGGCAATATCGCAAAGGCTGCAAATGCTGCTGTTTCCCGAATAGAGCAGTTGTCAGTTTTTAGTGCCGTAAACGAGTTAGCCAAGGTGCCTGTTGATGTCAACGCAATGTTCAGACAATGCGCAGCCGAACTCAACGAACTCCTCCCCGATAACATCACTATTCGACTGGAGTTAGAAAGGATTCCTTTCAGAGTCATTGCCGATCGCTACTTGCTGGCACTCACTCTCAGTAATTTAGTCAGGCAAAGTTTGCCGTTCATGCATTCAGGTGGTGAGATCGTATTCTTAACGCGCGATGTTTCGGGTAACAGACCCACCGCAGGTACTGCCGCCATTTCGGCAGATGTGTCGTTCGTTTACTCGACAGATACAGCGTCTGCTGAGAACCATGAACCCGATGACAAGAACGCCAAGCGCGATAAAGAACAAGGTATGAAGGTTCTTCTGGCAACCACTTCCGCTCTCGTTGAGTTGGGTGGTGGTGTGAGCGTCAGCGTGCATAGCTCAGCGCTACAGGCGCGCATTCAAATGGGCTTTGTAAACGAAGTGCCTAACGAGCCGCCGATACGTGCGGGCATCGCCAGCGCTCGGGTGAGTTAGACGGTTCTCGGCGGTAGCAGCGTTTGTTAAGCAACGCCAATTAAGATACCCGCTGCCAACACCAACGATCCCCCTAGGATGACTTGAAACATAGCTCTTCCCCAGGGCGTTTCCATGTACTTGTGTTGTATCCAGGTTATTGCCCACAGCTCAATAAACACCACTGCGATGGCAATGGTGGTTGCCGTGTTGAAATCGGGGATAAGGTAGGGCAGAGCGTGACCCAAGCCGCCGATGGTGGTCATTATTCCTGAGGCCAGACCGCGCTTAAGTGGGGAGCCTCGTCCTGTTAGGACACCGTCATCGTGCGCAGCTTCAGTGAAGCCCATAGATATACCGGCGCCAATAGAGGCTGATAAACCGATGAGAAACGTATTCCAGGTGTCACCCGTTGCAAACGCTGCTGCAAATATCGGCGCCAATGTGGATATTGAGCCATCCATGAGACCGGCTAGTCCGGGTTGCACATAGGTCAGGAGAAATTGCTTGCGCTCCGTTTCGTCTTCTTTATCTTTAACGTCTTCGGGTACGAGTTGCTCTTCGAGCCGCGCAGCTACCTCGTTGTGCCGCGCTTCGGCAAATGCCAGATCACCTAGAAGCTTTCGAGTATCGGCATCTTTAGCTCGGGAGGCGGCAACGCGGTAGAAGCGCTCGGCTTGCGACTCCATATTCGCCGCCATCTCGCGAGTTTTTTCTATCGATAGTGGGCGCACCAGCCAGTCAGGCTTCCGCTCGTAATATCCTTTGACATGCTCTCGGCGAATGAGAGGAATAACATCCCCGAATCGTTTCTTGTGCAAAGCAATGAGCTGCGATCGATGGACATTCTCTTCGTCTGCCATCGCATCGAACATGCGCGCAGAGTCAGGGTAGCTTTCACGCAACCCGTCTGCATAAGCTTGGTAGATGCGCATGTCATCTTCTTCTGAAGAGATGGCTAAAGCCAACACTTCCTGTTCACTAAGATCATTAAACGATCGCTTTGATCCAGAAAAAAACCGAGTCAACATTGTGTCGTTACATTGAGTGTGTATCGTTAATAGCTAATATACCAGAGCGTCGAATATTCACGCTAATCGGGCTACCGGCTGCTACGTGGCTAGAACTGAGCAAGTGTTGGGGTACGCGAAATCGTAGTGATTTGGTTACGGTGTGTAGGTGCACGGTGATCGACCACTCATCCCCCATGCTGACGGCATCTCTAACTACACCATGTAGTACATTGTGTTCGGCGTTATCGTGAGAAGAGTTGTCTGCCAAAGAGATTGCGCTGGGTGCGATAAGTAATGTCACGCGTGTACCCGGTGCTAAATCTGATGGCTCTCCGTGAAGAGTTTCAGTACCGCCCAACTCGTAACTCGTATGCGTTGAGTCCTGATTGGATACGCTCGCTGCAAACAAGTTTTGGTGTCCCAGCAATTTTGCAATCGCCTTACTTTCGGGGGCGCTGATAACCTCATGTACAGAGCCTTGTTGAAGCGTTTGGCCTTTGTGGATTAAACACATGCTGTCAGCCAGCTGCTGAACTTCACCAACATCATGCGTCACTAGAACCATGGGGATATCCAAACCGCGACGAAGTTTTGCTAGCTCTCGGTAGAGCTTGCGTCGAGTTTGTTGATCAACCGCAGAGAAGGGTTCGTCGAGAAGTAGCACCGACGGGTTGGATGCCAATGCTCGGGCCAGTGCAACACGTTGTTTCTGTCCACCGGATAGTTGGCCGGGTTTGCGTTTTTCCAAACCGGTCATGTTGGTCCGTTCCAACCAGCTTGCGGCAATCTGTTTTTTCTCGGCACGCGTTGAGCCGCGTATGGCCAGAGAAACGTTTTCTTCCACGCTCTTATGAGGAAACAACGCATAGTGCTGAAACACCATACCCACATGGCGCTGCTGTACTTTTACATCGTTGCGATGCTTAGTGTGCAACCAGGTTTCGCCGTTACAGCGGATATGCCCGAAGTCGACCTTTTGTAAACCGGCTATGGTGCGTAGTACTGTGCTTTTACCGCTACCCGATGGACCCACTAAAGCGAGCATCTCGCCGGGGCGGCATTGCATTTCTACATTGAGTATCGGTGCTGATTGATTGCGCAATGACACCCAAAGCGATTTGTCTGATGGGTCTAGTTCAGCAGGCGGGTGAGTGTTAACGCTCATAGACGGGTTCTATGCGTGTCCCGCTTTGTTGTGTGTATTGATGCGAACAACCAACAACGCTGCCAGCGATAGAACTAGCAACGCCAGGCTATACCAACCCGCACTTTGCATGTCGAATGCTTGTACGTGATCGTATATCGCGATCGATACGGTGCGGGTGCTACCTTCGATATTCCCACCCACCAATAAGACCACGCCGAATTCTCCGAGGGTGTGCGAGAAAATGAGCGTGGCGCTACCTAAAATACCCTGCCAGATCTGAGGCAGCTCAATATGCCACCAAGTCTCAAACGATGAGAGGCCACTAACCCAGGCGGCTTCCCGAACCTCCAGCGGAAGAGAGCTGTAGGCGAGTTGCATGGGCTGTACGGCGAACGGTAGGTTGACAATAACAGAGGCCACCACTAACCCTGGAAACGTAAACACTAAGGGTTGTCCAAACCATTGTGCGACCAAACTGCCGCTAAATGATTCTGGACTGAACACCAGCAACAAGTAGTAGCCGATTACCGTGGGTGGAAGTACCAACGGTAGAAGTACTAAGGATTCAACCCAGGCTTTACCCTTAAACCGCGCAAACGCTAGCCATCGTCCCAGCAACATACCAATGGGCAACAAGATAATGGTTGTCCAGATAGCGAGTTTGAATGAGACAAGAAAGGGTGACATTGAGTACGCGCAATGTTTAAGGAGCGGTTAACCCGAATCCTTGCATGATTGTCAGGGCTTGTGGAGTTTTTAACCAATTACTGAGTGTCACCGCAGGTTTGTCGGCAGCTTGAAGTAGTGTCAAATGGTGCACGACTCTTTGGTAACTGGCCTCATCGATTGGCAACACCATAATATTTGCATCGCCAAATTGTTGTACCAGTATGGTGGGCACCAGAGCCGCATCGGCCGCCCCGTTAAGCGCATATTGAAGCGCCTGTGATGCGTTCTCGGCAGTAAGCAGTTTACCGTTCGGCAAAGGATGTAAGCCTGCGTTGTCGAGCGCTTGCATGGCCGCTATGCCATAAGGCGCATGCCTGGGGTTTGCTATGGCAATTTTTAGAGACTTATTCTCTTCCATCAACGTGCCAAGCTCACTCAGTGAAGGTGCACCGGCGCCACGCCAAGCCAGCGACAATGTGCCCTTGGCCAAAGCGTATTTCTCCTGTTTTGTTTTTCCAGCTAAGGCCAGTCTATCGATCGTTGCCTCGTCCGCTGACAGGTAAAGCTCAAAAGGGGCCCCATGCAGAATTTGTGTGGTTAGCAGTCCAGATGATGCGAAGCTCACTAACGGATTTGGGTTGCCAGTTTCTTTAACGTACGCATCTGCCAGGGCTGGCCAGAGTGTTCGGAAACTTGACGCCAGCGCGACGACAGCAGGAGTCTGAGCAGCGTCATCCTGGCTCTTGTCATCCGCATGTGAGTAAGCCGGTATGGCACACAGTGAGAAAACAACGAGAAGAGATCTCAGAAAACGGCTAAATGCTGCGCAGAACCGCACCGGAGAGGTTCGTGGCGCGGTATCCTCAGCGCTCAGCTTTCGGTGTGCCTGATTGGGCATTTTCATCGTATGGAAAAAAACACAGGATTTAAACGGGTTGTAAAAGCGTCAGTTTACTCGTTTAACGGACTCAAAGCCGCCGTCAAAAATGAGGCTGCCTTCCGGCAGGAACTCCTGCTGGCAGTCATTTTTATCCCACTGGCAATTTTCTTGGATGTGTCTGCATTGGAACGTGTGGCTCTTATCGGCGTCACTGTGCTGGTCCTTATCGTTGAATTACTCAATAGTGCCGTAGAGGCTGTCGTTGATCGTATAGGGAGCGAATATCATGAGTTAGCCGGACGAGCAAAAGATCTCGGTTCTGCTGCAGTGCTCATAACGTTGTTGTTGTGGGCGTATGTTTGGATCGAATTGGTGCTTCTTGGTTCAGGGTTTAGTGCCAGCTAATGCAGAGTTTTTCCGAGGCATTTTTTGAAGCATTACGGCTGATTGTTGCCTTCGACGGTGACCTGCGCGAAATCATTCTGCTGTCTCTTCAAGTGAGTCTGTCTGCTGTGATTGTGGCATCCATTGTCGGCTTGCCGGCTGGTGCCTGGCTTGCGACTACACAGTCAAGATTGCGCCCGGTTATTCTCACGATCGTATCCGCGTTGATGGGCTTGCCACCGGTGGTTGTGGGTCTAGTGGTCTATTTGTTGTTGTCCAATGCCGGCGCGTTGGGGCCACTGCAGCTGCTGTACACGCCCACTGCGATGATCATTGCTCAATCAATACTTATTACACCCATCATTATCGCGCTAACGCGAGAGACTCTAGCGGACTTGTATCTCCAATATCGAGAGCAATTATCGCTTTTAGGCGTTCGTTCAACGGCGCTCATTAAAACACTATTGTGGGAAGGCAGACGCGGTTTGATGACAGCTTTGCTTGCAGGATTTGGGCGGGCGATAGCTGAGGTTGGTGCGGTCATCATCGTGGGAGGGAATATCAACCACGTCACACGCGTCATGACGACAACGATAGCGCTGGAAACCTCAAAGGGTAATTTAAGTCTCGCTTTGGGTCTTGGCATTGTTCTCGTGCTAATTGCACTGCTGGTTAATGCCGCCGTGCTTACGTTGGGGTCATACGGCCGGCCTTCTGAGAAGCGTTCCTCATGAGCACTGTCAGCTCCATTACCGGGGAGCGTTTAAAGATCGAGCGTTCTGGCAGGCTCGTTCTGGATATCCCGCAAGTGCAACTGGGCCAATTTAAAAGCACAGCCATTGTCGGTCCTAATGGCGCGGGAAAATCTTTGTTGGTTAAGTCGCTATCGGCTTTGTTGGTTCCGGATTCGGGAGTGATCAAGTGGAATTCCACACCTGCAGATAACAACCGTAGGAGTCGTGTGGGTTTACTGTTGCAGCGCCCAGTGCTGCTTAACAGGTCGGCCCTGAAAAATTTGACCTACGCTTTACGGGCTGCAGGCGTGGATCGTCAGCAGGCGGGGGAACAGGCACGAATGGCGCTTGAAACTGCCGGCTTGGGGGCCGTGGTCGATGTTTCTGCACAGCGCTTATCCGGTGGAGAGCAACAAAGGCTGGCATTGGCTCGTGCCTTAGCCTTGAAGCCTGATATGCTATTTCTGGACGAAGCAACGGCCAACGTTGATCCAGCATCAACTCAGGCAATTGAAGAGCAACTCAAACGCGCGGTCAATGATGGTCTCACCATTGTGTTTGTCAGTCATGATATGGGCCAGGTGAAGAGAATGGCCGATGAAGTGATTCTCATGCACCAGGGACAGATCGTCGAGCAAAGCTCGCGCGTTGATTTTTTTGAACACACAGTTAATCCAATAACTCGCGCCTGGTTGGCTGGCGAGATTTTGTTATGAAGAGGAAGTAGGTATGGCAGGTGAATTTGGCACTCAGTTCTTGCCCCAAATGGCGATCAGCTATTACGAGGGTGGATGGAGCCAAGAAAAAATGGTGCCGAGCGACAGTTTGACGCTGCACCCTGGCGCTCATGTACTGCACTACGCGAGTACCTGCTTTGAAGGGCTGAAAGCGTTTCGCCAAGCCGATGGTGGCGTTGCTATCTTTCGCATGGATAAAAACATCGCGCGCTTTGCACAAAGCACAAGGCTGATGTGCTTGCCCGAATTAGACATTGCGCAAACTGAGCGAATGATTGTTGACAGCGTAGCGCACTACAAAGACTCTGTACCCGATGCCCCGGCATCGTTGTATATCAGACCTACACACATAGGGACCGAACCTGCAATTGGTAAGGCAGCGGCTCGCTCTGATACCGCGATACAGTACATTTTGCTGTCCCCAGTGGGCGATTACTTCTCCGGTGGCGAGGCTAGCCTCAGACTATTGTTAGACGATCAAGGAGTCCGTTGCGGGCCCGATCACGGCATGGTCAAAGGCGGTGGAAACTATGCCAGTGCCTTGAAGCATATCGAACGCGCAAGAGCATCAGCCAATGCGGATCAGGTGCTGTTTTGCCCCGGTGGAAATGTGCAAGAGACAGGAGCTGCAAATTTTATTTTGGTTGACGGTGACGAAGTCATCACTAAGTCGCTCGATGAATCGTTTCTTCACGGGGTCACTCGTGAGTCCCTGCTTGAGCTCGCTCGTGATAAGGGCATGAAAGTCTCTGAACGGGAATTGAGTATCGATGAACTTCTGGAACGCGCTGCGCGACCCCATTGCGAAGCTGGATTAACCGGCACGGCAGCTGTAGTGGCTGCTGTAGGAACACTGATACACGACGGTCGGGAATATAAAGTGGGTGATGGCAAACCCGGTCCTGTCATTCGTAACATGCGTGATGAACTCAACGCTATTCAATGGGGCAATGTGCCTGATACGCGTCAGTGGCTTACACGAATCGACTAGTCCCTAACCGATAAACATCATCATGATGCTTGAACACTTGGAACGCATTGAGCCGCTGTTGCAGCTCCTGCACACTGGTGGCCCGGTGGTGTGGATATTGTTGGCTATGTCCTTTTTCGCGGTCACATTAACCTTGGCGAAACTGTTCCAATTCTGGCGCTTGGGTATCGGCGATCAAGACGTGTTGGGCGATAGTCTTCGTGAATGGCGAAAGGGACACTGGCGCGAATCTACCAATTTATTGGAAGAGCTGCCTCGACAACCCGTTGCCCGTGTCATGGACGCGGCTATGCAAGGGCTGCTTGCTGAGCATGCGGAACCCCGGGTCCGAGAAGAGGTGACACGGATAGCTAAAAACCACATTGAACGTCTTCGCAGTTGGTTAAGAGCGTTAGAGCTGGTTGCGAGTTTGAGTCCTTTGCTGGGTTTGCTGGGAACCGTGCTGGGTATGATCGAGGCGTTCCAGCGATTGGAAAGTGCAGGCAATCAAGTCGATCCAGCACTTCTGTCAGGCGGTATTTGGCAAGCACTCCTAACCACCGCGGCAGGGCTTATTGTTGCAATACCGGCACTGGTTGCGCATCAATGGCTTGATCGGCGTGTGGACCGGTGTGCGCATACTATGGAAGATTACACCACGCGTGTGTTTACCTCTTTTGCGGCGCGTAGCCAAGCAAAATCCCATCTGTGAATCTTGAGCTTTCGACAAAACGTAGTCGATCTGTCATTAGCTTAACGCCGCTGATAGATGTCGTTTTTATACTGCTGCTGTTTTTCATGCTGGCGAGTAATTTTTCGCAAGAGCGCAGCCTGTCATTAATCTCTCAGTCAAATTCGAGTACGGCCGTTGTAGAAACAGAGATCAACAGGGCAAGTGTTCGATTCGAACAGATTAACGATATTCTCCTTGATGGAACCCGCTACAGCCAAGCAGATTTTCTGGACTCCCTAAGTGTGCGCTTAAAAGACGATACAGAATTGCTGGTATCAATAAGCGTTGGCGATAGCGTTGATGTTCAAAGCTTGCTTGATCTCATCTCAATGATGAAATCTATCGGTGTGATGAGGATATCGATGGACGGCAGTGCACCGTGAATTTCAGTACTCCTAGAAAATCCAGCGGGCTTGAAATTGATCTGACACCACTGATCAATATTGTCTTTTTGATGCTGATATTTTTTATGTTGGCCGGCACCTTAAAAACCACCGACAACATTGAAAAGGCGGAGATGCAAAGTTCCGCACCGGTTGATGAAGAGTCATTAATCATCGGCTTGGCTCTAGATGGCTCCTTATCAATAGAAGGTGAAGTGATAGCGATTGAAAACTTAACCGAACTTTTGAAAAGGCAAAAGCTTGCTGATGGGAAAGTTGCGATAAAGCCGGATGCCCGACTTGCCGCCGCCGAGTTACTCTCGGTGTCTCAACTTCTCCGCGATGCGGGTTTTACTCAAATGACGCTGATCGTTGATTCTCAGTGATGATGGCTTGCCCGATTGAGACTCAGCGATGAGGCGCTTGGATTGGTTACTGGCTGTGTTGGGTGCGGTTGCCATTTACGCGGTGGCGTTGTGGGGATGGCTGGAGTTGGGTTTGTCTGAAAATTCAGGCGCGCCTTCCGCCGACACTCAAATCGCCATAGCACTCTCATCGGGGGG
>JAHDGK010000097.1 GCA_020627685.1 Granulosicoccus sp.
AATGCTGCCCCAACTGACACCGACAATCAGTCCCTTCTGGAACCGCCAACTGGCAAAAGTCACACAGCCCTGCTCCGGTTGGTTTCAGGTCAGTCGTTAACTCAACTCTGTCGTCAAAGATAAAACAATCGCCTTCCCAATGTGCATCACCGCATTCGGCAAAGTAGTTGAGTAAACCGCCTTCAACTTGATACACCTCGCTAAACCCTTTTTCCAACAGCCAAGGCGCTGCTTTTTCGCAACGGATGCCACCAGTGCAATAGGTCACCATGGGTTTATTGGGGTCAAGCTCACCCTCCTCCATTGCTTTCTCTACAGCGTCTTTAAAATTTCTAAAGTGCTTTATGTCTACGCGAGTTGATGCCGGGAAAGTTCCAGACACAATTTCATAGTCGTTGCGGGTATCAAATAAGGTGAAGTCCTTCTTCTCATCCAGCCAACGCTTAAGTTCTTTGGGAGCGATCGCCGCAGCTGTGGGTCGTGCGGCTTGTAAGCGCTCTGAGTCCTGACCGTCGAAGGCAATAATCTCCGTGCGTACTCTTATGCGTAGCCGTCTGTACGGCACGTAGTCAGACACAGTCTCTTTTAGCCAAAGCTTTGCAAACCGCGGGTCTTCATCAAAAATGGCTCGGGTACGCTCTACCGCGTCAGCACTTCCGGCAAGAGAGACATTAATACCCTCGCTAGCCAGCATCACCGAACCCTGCATACCAATCTCACCCAATGCGGCCTTAAGGCGTGACTGAATATCGGGTAGGTCATCCAGGTGGACAAAACGATATCCGGACAAGTTGATTATTGGGGTAGCTGACATACTCTTTTGGACGCCATTAAATAGCGTAGATATTCCATTTTTGGCTTAGGTGAAAAAATCGGCTCTGGTCGGCCACGCTGGGCTCACTAACAGTGCCGATTGGGATATTTTAAAGGATCTCGTTGCGTGACGGTGCCCACTTTTGATTTACCATTAAGCCCATCACACACGCACATGATCAGGAAAGAGGAATACGCATGAGTTTTAAGGCATTGCTGGTTGAGAAGGACGATGAGGGCAAAACCTCCGCCTCGGTTCAAACCCTGGAAGATTCTCAGCTGCCAGACGGCGACGTGACGGTTGCCGTCGAGTATTCAACGGTTAACTACAAAGACGGCTTGTGCGTGGGCCCTGGCGGCGGTCTGGTGCGTAACTACCCCCATGTCCCCGGGATTGATTTCGCAGGCACCGTCCTCAGCTCTGACAACGACAAATTCAAAGAAGGCGACAAAGTCGTCCTGACAGGCTGGAGAGTCGGTGAAGCCTGGTGGGGTGGATATTCGCAAAAGGCCTGCGTAAAGGCAGAATGGCTGGTGCCACTGCCCGACGGTTTATCCACGAAACAAGCCATGGCAGTGGGTACAGCAGGCTTTACCGCGATGTTGGCGGTCATGGCCCTGGAAAACCACGGACTGAAAACCGGAGACGGCCCGGTCTTGGTCACAGGTGCTGCCGGTGGTGTAGGTTCGGTGGCAACAGCCATTCTGGCCAATTTAGGTTATGAAGTAGCCGCCGTGACTGGCCGCCCGGAAACAGCGGACTACCTGAAGGACTTAGGCGCCGCAACCATTGTCGCCCGCGAAGAGATCAACGAAACTGTCAAACGCCCCCTGGAAGCGGAATCCTGGGCAGGCTGCATAGATGCCGTAGGTGGCGCCATGTTGGCTCGTGTTCTCGGTCAAATGAAGTACGGATCGTCAGTGGCGGCTGTTGGTCTTGCCGGTGGCGCTAACTTACCGGCCACGGTTATCCCGTTTCTACTGCGTGGGGTGAACCTCTTGGGTATCGATTCGGTGATGCAACCGTTCGAAAACAGATTGCCTGCATGGCAACGCGTGGCGGAAAGCCTGCCTATGGACAAGCTGGAGAGCATGATTCAGCCAGCTACTTTAGCCGACCTGCCGGAGTTAGGCTCCCAGATCTTGAAAGGTCAAGTGAAGGGCCGTGTAGTGGTTGACGTTAACGCATAAAACAGACGTTAAATAATAGTCCCGGCCCTTATCAGGTTGGGACTATCTTAGTGATCAATCATCGTCAGCGTTAACAATCTCTATCGTCGCCTCAGGCAGTGGCACTTCTCGCCCGAACTCATCAAAACCCACAACGACCGGGGCAATTAGCTCATCGGGCTCCACAAAACAAAAAGTCTCTGCCGACGGTGGAATTTCCGGATATTGGAAACCGTGGCAATAAACATTAGGAAACACACCGGCGGGTGCGTTGCCCTGCCGGACTTCGAACTCGAAAATAGTTAAGGGTATGTTGGATACGATGACCTCCGCATACTCGAAATCAAAGTCAAAATCGTATTCATCAAACTCCTCTTCTGACACGTACAGCTCACTATCAAACTCATCGAAAGAGCAATCGACGTCTAACGCTGTCTCAGCAACGCAATCACGTATATCGATGAGTTCTCCAAAGACAGAAAAAGACTCTTGAAAGTAATTACTGGTACCACCAGACAACTCGTATTGCATGGCTGAGGCATAGCCTTCCAGCTCACTGGCACGACCGGAAATAGTTTGACCGTTTAAGAAGGCGCTGTAGCTGACCGGGCCTGTGTCTTCAAAGTCAGCGTTTAGCTCAAACGTAATGGGGTCAAATTCATCATCGGGTTCGGTATTCCAGTGGAAGTTAAAGTGCTGACCGGTACTTCGGTTTTGATACCGATAATATTCTGAGAAACCCGTGTTGTCTTCGCTTATTACGGCATAACTAATATCGGAGGCATCCTCTGTCCATTCAATTTCCAATAGACGATCGGCTAGCAATGAAACCTTATCGATGACAAGGTAATGATTATATAAATCATCTGTTAGTTTTTCGTAGTGTATTTCGGCAAAGGTAATCCAGCTACCTAGCTTATCCTGGTAAGGGGCTTCTTCGTTAGCGCCGGCGTTACTAGCGTCATAACCAACAAGTACTTGCAACTGATCAATAACCTCCTGCGTATATTGCGCTTGCACGGTGCCTTCGGGCATATTGCAGGACGTAGGAGCTTCACCACAGGTTGACAGTGCTGTCGCAAATACAGTGTCCAGCAGTGTTAACACTTCCTGCACCAGCAAACGAGTGCTATCCGCACGGGTAACCGACGGGGATAGCTGCTGCCAGCTTTGCGACACACCTGCATCTGGGTTGGCTAATATTTGTGTACTTTCAGAATTGGTAGCCTGAAGTGTCTTAGGTATTTTCGGGCCTAACTTTGATGGAAACGTTTTAAGCCTGTAGGTTGGCTTTAAATCATCGCCGGTAGACGGGCCGGTTGCGGTACCGATTATCCCACCACTACACGCTGTAGTGAAAACAGCGACCGCAGCCACAAGCAACAGTGTGCGCGAATGCTTAACAATTGAATACATCATGATTGGTTCTCTCCACGGCTGGGACTTTGAAAATAAAACAAGCCGAGCCCCGCCCGGTTACGCCCTTCTCCCTCTACTGAAGGATTAGTGTCGCGATCTTGTGTTGCATAGAACTTATTGAGATCGGTTAAGAACTCCATTGCCCTGTCGCGGCTGACGAGTTCTAAGTTTCTTAATACATCATCGGGCAAATTGTTATAGACAACGCTCATCTGCAGGCGACGATCATCAGCATCGCAGCTTAAGTTATGGTCCAGCGTTTCTAATAAGTCTGTACTGCAATCACCAAAGATGTATATAAGGTCTTGAATACTGTCTTGGGGTGCGAAGGCTTCAACTAATAGTTCAATATTGCCTTCATCTGTTGTACGCGCCGCACCCACTCTGGTTAATTCATCGAGTATGGTGCGTGTTGTCACATCTGCACCATGACGAACAACCAAGGTTGAAAATTCATCTAGTGTGAGTTGTCGTGCTTTACCCAGTTCACTAAACGCCGGGTCGTTTTGCCAACCGAAGATAACTCTCGCCGCGCGGTTGTGACGACCTATATGACTTTCAGTGTCTGTATCTTCATCACGCTTTAGAAACTTGGCTACCTCATGACGGTGTATGCCAGTGATAACCGCGATACGCGATTGCGATTGCTTGCGCCCGGGCACAGCAAAATCGGCGTTCGCCACTTCTATATATGCCTGCTTAGCCATATCAGCAAACTCGCCATAGGCGATGCCATTTCTTAGTAGAAGCCTAACCAACGGTTTAAGCAACTTACCAAGTGCCTGTAGGACTGCAGCTCGTGTTTTTTCCATGAAACCCAGCTCAGAAACAACTCATTAATAGTGTTATCGCACCAAAGCCCTAAAGATTTAGCCCTCACTTACGATAACTACAGAACTAATTGGTGTATTTGCACCAATTTAGCAATTTCGGAACCTAAATCATCGATTTCACAAAAAGGACACTCTTATGAAGTTACCCCTCTATCCCCTGGCTATCGTAGCCTCTCTAGTGTTGACAGGCTGCGGTGCAGGCGGCACCAGTACCTCTGCAGGAGGCCCGCTGGCTAACAATGATTCAAATAGCAACAGCCCGCTAAACTTTGGAATGCCTCGCAGTTTGCAGCAGTCTGACGACTCAGATGGCGAAAAAGATAACGACGATGCGAGTGATGAAACTAACGACAACACCGAAACCGCAGGTGATGTAACACGCGAAACCCATTCAGAAATGGCTCAGGTTATCAGTGAGCAGGACTCTTATGAAGTCCCTATGAGTGCACTGTTCATAGAAGCGGATATGTTACACGAGCGCTTAGAGTTCACTCAGTATCAACTGTCTGACTTAGAAGGCGTATGGGAGCAAATCGTCAGTAACTGTAGTGCTATTGCAGATGGGGAAACGTGCTCTATCCCGGCAGGCACTCTGACAACTGATAACAACGACGACGATGAAGATGCAGAGTATTGGGATGCGTCTGTGTACCTAGCAGGTCGCGATATCGAATATGTGCGTAAGCCAGATGCATCATATGATCACGCTATCTCCTTCAGCGAAACGTTTGAAGAAACGGACAAGGTCTCTGAAGAGTATCGTTGGAACGAAGATCAAAGTCGCATTCTGTCTAAGATGGATGGCGAATGGCAATACGATGGTATGAGTGGCACCTTTAACAGTAGCTTTGTGTATGCTGAAACTGAAAAAGGTAGCGAAATCACCTTTATAGAAGAAAGCAAAGACGATGAGTCTGAGCACAAACTGTCGATGCAGCTGCGTGAGTTGGGTGGTGAGAAAAACGATATTGAAGCGCAGACTCAGTCTAGCTGGACTTATGGTGATGAGACAGGCACCACAACGTCAAACGTGGTTGCCAACGACGATGGCGGACGTCTAGGATCAACATCGACGTTCGCATTGGCCGACGGCACTAACGAGAAATTTCACTCACGCCATACCTTTAATGACAAAGGTGAAGTGACATCTGCAGAATACTGCGAAGAAGCTGAAGGCATCGATTGCACTAAAGCTGAAAACTGGGAAAAGGTTGACGAGAGTGAACTGAACTACGCCAACGAAATCTCTGAAGGTGATTTCATGGAAGGCGACCTTGAGTACATCGACTTTGCCGAAGAAGCTTTTGGCAACGAAGACTCCATAGATTTCTTCGAAATGACTGATGAAGAATTCGAAGCTATGAGCGCTCAATATACTGAAGCAGAAGAAGGTTTTGATGGTGACTTCATGGAACCTGAATTCGGTGCAGCTAACTTTGCGTCAGAAATCGACTGGGATAATGCAGACTTTTCTGAAGGCACTTTCTTTATTCTGAGTGAAGAAGAAATGGATGAAGACTTCTTTAACACCTGCCAGGAAATGGGTATGGAAGAGTCTGACTGCGAATTCGGAGAAGTGCTCACGCTTGAAGGCACAGAGCACTCAATCGAAAACGTAACAGATGCACTGGAAAGTGTTTGTGAAGCAATGGGAATCTCGAAAGAAGACTGCCCTATTGAGCGCTAATACACGTTGTATGTGATTAGTTAGTAAACCAGAAAGAAAAAGGCCAGACACTTGTCAATAAAGACGGTGCCTGGCCTTTCTAAT
>JAHDGK010000007.1 GCA_020627685.1 Granulosicoccus sp.
GCTGCTGACGCTGCAGAGGAAGCTACGACAGAAGCTGCCGACGCAACAGAAGAAGTGACTGAAGAATCAGAGACATCTGCGATTGTTCAAAGAGGTTCATTCAGCTTAGGTGGCATTAGCCGTAAGTTGGGTGGCGTATTTGGAGTTGCCTCATCTGCGTTGTCTGGCGTAAGCGACGAAGCAAGTGCAAAATCTGCGCTGCCGACGCTTGAGTCTGCTTCCAGCATGCTGAACGAAGTATCTGAGCAGTTTGCTTCAGTGCCTGAGACGGCTAAGGCTCCGCTGACTCGAGTAGTGAAAAGCGGTATGGCTCGATTGAAGCCTCTGGTGGATACCAAGCTCAACAAAGAGGGTGTTGGTCCGGTACTGACACCAGTTGTCTCTTCACTGATGGAAACGCTTCAGGGAATGACTGAATAAGTCTTCTCGAAACGTCAGTAAGAAAAAAGGCACCTTTCGGTGCCTTTTTTCGTTACGGGAATTAACTTTTTATCTAGCTGGTTAAGCGGTTTACTGCCTCGCGATATCGAGACAAGGTCCCTTGAATGACCTCGTCTGGTACATCCGGTCCCGGCGCCGTTTTATCCCAATCCAACGTCTCAAGCCAATCTCGCACGTATTGTTTGTCATAACTGGCAGGACTAGAGCCTGGTGCATAGGTATCGGCTTCCCAAAATCTTGACGAGTCCGGTGTAAGAATCTCGTCCATTAACACGAGATTTCCTGAAGCGTCCTGACCGAATTCGAATTTGGTGTCCGCAATTATGATCCCGCGATCCAAGGCGTACCGTGCCGCATCGTTATAGATGGCAACACTCACTCGTCGAATGTCATCTGCCAAAGAAGCACCTATGGTGTCGGCCATCACCTCAAAGCTGATGTTTTCATCGTGATCTCCGACTGCGGCTTTTGTGGCGGGCGTAAACAGCACTTTGGGCAGTTTGTCAGCCTGCACGAGATTTTCCGGTAGGGCGTTACCGCAAACTTCCCCGCTGGCCTGGTAGTCCTTCCAACCAGATCCAATCAAATAGCCACGAACAACTGCTTCCACCGGAATGGCCTTGAGTCGTTTCACGATCATGCATCGTCCCTCGGCCTGTGCACGTTCTGCTGGATCGGGTAAAACGGTTTCTAATGGGATATTGGCGAGATGGTTCGGAATCATCGCTCTAACGCGATCGAACCAGAAATTGGCTAAAGAGGTCAGTAATTTCCCTTTGCCCGGGATGACGTTGGGCAAAATGACATCAAATGCTGAAACCCTGTCAGTTGCGATGATGAGCCAGTGAGCATCATCAATTTCGTAGATATCCCGCACTTTTCCGCGGTATTGCAGCTTTAGTGAGCTTATGGAACTCGTGTGGAGGCCTTTTTCTGTAACAATCTGGCTCATGCGGATGAACGTTTCGCTAATGCTTTGAAAGTAGCTCCAGTATACTTTGCTGTTCAACAGTGTATGTGTAGATAGTGATCATGACGGATGTGAAGGTAGGCGTATTGATGGGCAGCGATAGCGACTGGCCCGTTATGCAAAAAGCGGTCGAATTGCTAGAGCAATTCGGGGTTCCACATGAAAAATCTGTAGTGTCCGCGCATCGAATGCCTGATGAAATGTTCACGTATGCTGAAAAAGCGCAAGCTCGCGGTTTGACCAGCATAATCGCTGGTGCAGGAGGAGCAGCGCATCTGCCCGGTATGCTGGCTGCAAAAACGACAGTGCCGGTGCTTGGCGTTCCGGTTCCAAGCCGTTATCTCAGCGGTCAGGATTCGCTCTACTCAATCGTCCAAATGCCTAAAGGCGTGCCCGTTGCCACCTTCGCGATCGGCGAAGCGGGTGCAGCGAATGCGGCCTTGTTTGCTATCGCGATACTCGCTACATCCGATTCTGCGCTTGCGTCGAAGTTGGCTGATTTTCGTGCAGCCCAGAATGCCAAAGCTCAGGCTATGGTGTTACCGCCGGAAAAGGCGGGTTCATGAACGCAATTTACTCAGATAGCGGCGCACCGATTCTGCCGGGAGCCAGTATTGGTGTGATCGGTGGCGGGCAGCTAGGGCGTTATTTTGTTATTGAAGCCCGACGAATGGGCTATGTCACGTGGGTGCTGGATCCGGATGCAAACGCCCCGGCCATGCAGCTTGCAGAAAACCCTGTCGTAGCCCACTACGACGATATGGAAGCGCTTGAGAAACTAGGCAGAGCCTGTGATGCGGTTACAGTAGAGTTCGAAAATGTACCTTCCCAGAGCTTGCACATGTTGAGTTCTCACTGCCGCGTGGCGCCGTCAGCTGACTGTATCAAGGTGGCCCAGGATCGCGATCTAGAGAAGAAAACGGCGCAAACACACGGACTCTCGCCGGTACCCTATGCATCCATTACATCAGAATCGGACCTAACCTCAGCTGCAAAAGCCGTCACTTTTCCTGCCATCTTAAAAACTGCACGGTTGGGCTATGACGGCAAAGGCCAGCATATTTGCCATAACGAAGAAGAACTGGCGGCTGCCTTTCAGGCCGTTGAAGGTGCAGCCTGCGTGCTTGAGCAACGAATAGACCTAGCAGCTGAGGTATCTGTGGTTCTGGCCCGGGGGATAGACGGTCAAAGCGTTGTTTTTCCGTTGTCCAGAAACGTGCATGTCGGCGGTATCCTTTCCACCTCTACGGTGCCATCCGGACTAAGTCAGGAAATCCTGGCTTGTGCAGAGTCTCAGGCACTGAAATTAGCTAACGGGTTGAATTTCGTGGGAGTGCTCGCGGTCGAGTTCTTCATCGACGCTGATGGCAATGTTTTGTTCAATGAAATGGCGCCACGACCCCATAACAGTGGGCATTACACACTCGACGCAACAGTTACATCGCAATTTGAGCAGCAGATGAGAGCTTTATGTGGATTGCCGTTGGGCAGTGTTGCGCTCCTGTCCCCGGTTTGCATGATTAATGTGCTTGGGGACGTCTGGACGGAGAAGAACCCTGACTGGATGCGCGTCGTCGAGACACCTGGAGCACATTTGCACCTCTATGGAAAGGCTGCGGCGCGTGCGGGTAGAAAAATGGGCCATATCAATTGCTTGGCGGATTCTGCCGAGGAAGCGCTGGCTGCAGCGCACGGTATACACGGAAAATTACCGCAGTTAACTTAACTGTTAGCTGCATAACTGACTGATGCATAAGGGGTAGTTCAACAACGCTCGTCACCTCTCGGGCTCTTTGGCGAAGTAATTGCACGTTAGCGGAATACAAATGGTCCACCGCTTGTGAGCACTTTGCCGTAAATGAAAAGAGCCATCCTCCATATCGGAACTGAGAAAACGGGTACGACGTCAATACAGAATTTTCTGTACGCCAACCGTATTAAATTGGGTGCCAAGGGAATTCTGTTTTCGGAAACAGCAGGATATCTCAGCAATCAGAATCTGGTTGTCTACGCGAAAAAAGCGCCAGAGCCAGATCTTGCGCCCCCGGAGTTGGATATTAACGACGCTTCCGATCTGGCGCTGTGGAAGGACCAGTTTGCTGTCAAACACAGCGCAGAAGTGGTCGCTTTCCAGCAGCGGCATACAGATTCGACCGTGGTTTACTCCGCTGAGCATCTTCAATCCAGACTCACGACGGTCAGTGAAATTAAGCGCGCAGCGAGACTGCTTCGCCCGATGTTCGACGAAATTGAAGTGCTCGTGTATCTGCGACGTCAGGATAAATATGCTCTGAGCGCGCACAGCACAGCCGTCAGGGCAGGGGGGCAAAATGACTTTGCTTTTGAAACAGTTAATGCCCAAGGTCCTTATTACAACTATCGTGAGCTCTTACAAAATTGGAGTGATGTTTTCGGAGAAGATGCCATTCGTGTCCGGCTCTTTGAAAAGTCCCGTCTCGTTGATCACGATGTTGTGGCTGACTTTAAAAACGTCACCGGCATCGATAAGCTGAATATCGATTTGGTATCTCCCAGTTCGGTTAACGAAGCACTCTCCCGTACCGCGTTGAGCCTCCTAAGACGCTTTAACGAACTGCAAGCAGGTGATGCATGTTTACAGGGAAAATCGAAGCAACAGATTCGAGGACGATTGCTTGAGGCAGTTCAGGGGATCGAAGATGACTTCGGCAAAGTACTGCCTGTTCGATCTTCTGCAGTCGCCTTTTATGAGCGATTCGTCGCCGATAACCAGTGGATCGCAGATCGTTGGTTAGAGGGTCGGGGCTTTGACGACAATTTCTCTGAGTACCCTTTAGAAGAAATTGAATTGCCTGCGATTGAAAACCTTGATTCGCAGCTCGAAGAGCTCATTGCGGGGCTATTTCAAAGTAAACAACCCATTGCCAAACTTAAGGCAGTGAAGAGTCAAAAAAACAGTGAGCCGCCGCCTCCTGAAAAGCCTCCAGCAGGTTATGCGAGACGTTTGGTGCACGCCATCAAGCACCAGTATTCCAAAGTAAGTTAACTGTTTTCGTCAACTAAATGTGCTGCATTTTAAGTGGATCACATCACTGGTACGAAAATGGCAAGTCTTACGTTTCACAGTAGTTTTCAGTCTAACGATTTCCTGAAAAAAATAACACGATGAGCCTTACTCAACGATCCTCGCGCTCCAATGAGCATTCTTCGAGTTTTATTCCGACTGCTATTGAATCTTTAACTATTCAGAGCACAGCTTTGTCGACGATTGCTAACCGATTAGGTGGTGAGTTTGATGACGCAGTACGCCTGATATTAGGATGTAAGGGACGAGTCATTGTTTCTGGCATGGGTAAGTCAGGCATTGTGGGAAAAAAGATTGCGGCAACGTTTGCCTCAACGGGGACCCCCAGTTTTTATGTTCATCCGGGAGAAGCCATTCATGGTGATCTTGGAATGATCACAGCGGACGATCTTATCGTCATGATCTCTTACAGCGGAGAGACTGAAGAAGTGGTGAAGCTGATACCTTCACTCAAATATTTTGGTAACAAAATTATTGGTATGGTTGGCTCAGACAATACGACTCTGGGTAATCAAGCTGATGTCACTCTTAGAGTGGATATTGAAAGAGAAGTTTGCCCGAACAATCTAGCACCGACCACCTCAGCACTAGCCATCATGGCGCTAGGTGATGCGTTGGCGGTTTGTCTGATTCGTGCACGTGATTTTAAACCGTCAGACTTTGCACAGTTTCATCCTGGTGGAATGCTAGGACGTCGTCTATTGTCTCGCGTTGGTGACACCATGATTGTGGACAACCTTCCTATCATTGGACCTGAAGAGTCAGTTCGTGAAGCCATATTTTGTATGACCTCCGGTCGTCTTGGTTTGGCCATTATCGTGGAAGATGATCGGCTGCTAGGCATATTGACCGATGGTGATTTACGTCGCGCTCTCATCATGGATCCAACCATGTTAGATAAGAGAGTCCGAGATTTCATGACACCCGTACCAGTGACCATTTCAGCAGATGCCATGGTGAGCGATGCTGAGGTGCTGATGCGTAAATATAAAATCAGAGCACTTATTGTGACCGGTGCGAGAGAAGGTGAGGAAGATCAAGTCTGTGGACTGCTTGAGATCTTCGCAAACCATCAAAAGTAATTATTTACTTTTATCCGACTAATTAATTTACTGGCTTGATGTACATGCTAATGAGTATGCCGACAAGACTACTATTGATCGCAACGGTGTTAGGTTTAAGTGCTTGCGCAACCTTGCCTCAATCAACCGCAATGCCGTCGTTTGATCCTGTTTTACCGACTAACACGTTCAAAGTGGCTCTAGGTTCGATCATTGATGTTCCTCAAGTCAAAAGCACCGATCCGGGTGAGGCTCGGGTGCTCGCTGAATACCATTCGGCCAGTGGACGACACTGCCTAAAGGTTGAGATGCAAACTCCATCAAAGCCGGACAGAGTGATGTGCCAGCGTGATAACGGCGAGTGGAGTTTTACACGCTCATTGTTTACATCGCAAATTGCCCCAGTCACTGAAGAACCCTTGGTTAAGAGTTCAACCAACGAAGCCATTGCAAATGTTGAAGCTGTGCCTGCACCAGCGGTGGATGTTCCAAGTGGCGTAGAGTTATTTGGCGCAACGTTTGAAGCGGCGCATTTAAATCTTGCTTCATTTGATGTTCAAAGTGTGTGGAATTTTGCTGGTACTTATAGCGCAGGTCCTGCCAACTGGGCCGCCATAGCGGTTGCCAGTGGAGAGTCTTTGAGTGAAGTGGAAGAATTTATAACGGGTAGACGTTGATATGAACACGCTGTCCACAGGCATTGCGGATAGTTCGATAACCCCTGGCCGCATTCTAGCGGCTATCTCTACACAGATCCGCGTTATCAATGCGTTGATTCTGAGAGAAACGAAAACACGTTACGGTAACTACAAGATAGGCTTTCTTTGGGCGCTTATAGAACCCTTGGTCGGTGTAACTGTCTTCGTCGCCATTTTCGCAAACCTTCGCAATGATAGTCCCAGTGGTATGCCGCTGGTGCCCTTTATGTTGGTTGGGTTTGTCACTTATGCATTGTTTCGCGATCCTTGGGGATGTATGCAAGGCGCTATAAGCAATAGCCGGAATCTATTGACGTTTCCTCAAGTAACAACGTTTGACGTCATTATTGCTCGTGGCCTGTTGGAGATCCTGGTTAGTTTTTTTGTGTTGGGATTTCTACTGTACATGGCACATCTTATGGGATTTGAAGTCAGGGTAGAGCGCCCGCTGGGTGTATTGCTTGTCTGTCTTTTGCTGTGCGTTCTCGGGCTGGGTATGGGATTTCTATTCGCCAGTTTAGAACCGCTTATTCCCTCTATTAAACAATTTGGAACGCAGGTCATGAGCCGTCCTCTGTACTTCGGTTCTGGTTTGTTTTTCACAGTAGATACGTTGCCTGCCGCTGTTCGCGAATTTTTACTCTACAACCCGGTATTGCACATGATTGAGCTGGTCAGAGGCGAGTTCTTTTATGAATTTGAAACGTCTTACGGCAGTTGGACGTATGCCAGCGCTTGGGCATTTACCACGTTGGCAGTTGGATTGTTAATGCATCAGGCAGTGCATAAGAGCGCTATCGTCAAAAAATGATTAGCCTGCGCAATGTCAATAAAAAATACAGGACACAGAACGGGTATCGCGTTGTCCTGGATAACGTCAGCTTAGATTTTCCTGTGGGAAAAAGCGTAGGTATTCTGGGCTTAAACGGTGCCGGTAAATCCACGCTTATCCGAATTATTGGTGACGCTGAGCCACCAGATTCGGGCTCTGTTCATTGCGACCAGCGAGTGTCCTGGCCTTTGGGCTATTCCGGCGGATTTCAGGGGAATCTAACGGCTCGTGAAAACGCTCGATTCGTTGCGAGAATTTATGGTGAAAGTACCCGTTATGTTGAAGAATTCACTCAGGAGTTCTCTGAGTTAGGTGAATATTTTGACGAGCCTCTGAAGAGTTATTCTGCAGGGATGCAAGGCAGATTTGCGTTCTCAGTGAGTTTGGCATGTAACTTCGAATACTACCTGGTGGATGAAGCTCTTGAGACCGGTGACGCAAGGTATCGCGAAAAATTCCGCATGGCTTTTGAAGAGCGTAGAGCAAATGCATCGGTCATCCTGGTCTCTCACAACGAACAGACTATCCGACGTAATTGTGACATGGCCGCGATCCTGCATGAGGGGAGTCTAGTGTTATATGAAGACCTCAAAGAAGCGTTGTTTGAGTACAACATTCTGCAAAACAAACCACGTTAGATCAGTTAGTCATCTGGCGTAAAGGCAAGAGATTCAATGAAGGCGATTTTAAAAACATTGGGAACAGTCGTAGGTATTCCTACGCTATTTGCCATCGTTTACTATGGTTTTTTGGCCTCGGACATGTATGTTTCGGAAGCCAAGGTTGCCGTTCGATCTGCAAAAAGTGGCATCAGCACTAACGGCTTAACAGCACTGTTAGCCTCGCCAGTCCTATCTTCTGGTGGTCAGGATTCCATGGTCGTTATGGAATATGTGTCATCTCTTGATATTCTCGACAAGCTACGCGAGCGAATTGATTTCGAAAAGCACTATGGTAGTGAGGATGTTGACGTCATATCGCGCTTGAAAAGTGATGCAACGCGTCAGGAAATCCTTCGTTACTACAAAGACCGGGTTAACGTTCAGCGTGACATGATGAGTGACGTACTCACCGTCAAGGTTCGGGCGTTCTCGCCTGAAATGGCGCAGGAAATTGCTTCACTTATCATTGAATTGAATGAAGAATTAGTCAATACCTTGTCCAATCGAATGGAAGAGGATGCAATTCGCTCTGCGCGCTCGGAAGTCGATCGTGCGGTCGAACACTTACGCAAAACATCATTGGACATCAATCAGTTCCAATCTGCCAATGATTCCATCAGTCCACAAGATGAATCCGTCGCGTTGTTTGGTCGAATTGCTGCCATTGAATCACGCTTGAGTGAAACTCAGGCGACTCTGGCTGAAACGATGGCCTACATGCGAGAAGACTCTGCTGATGTGGTTGTTTTAAAGAACAGGATCAATGCTCTCGAGCGGCAGCTGCGATTGGAGAAGGGCCGTGTCACTGGCGAGGGGGCAGATGGGTTAGGGCGCCTTGTTGGAAATTATCAGCCGCTGGTGCTTGAGCAGGAAATAGCACAGCAGGGCTACGCAGCTTCACTGGCCTCGTTCGAGGCTGCCCGTATAGAGGCTCAGCGAAAGAAACAGTACCTTATTACATTTGTCGAGCCGAGCTTGCCTGATGCAGCCACAGAGCCTAGACGCCTTATCAAAATCATCACGGTCATGGTGTACTCCTTTTTGGCCTACCTGATTTTCGGTTTGCTCTGGTCTGCTCTGAAAGATCATATGGGTCATTAAGAAATAACCTGGCAGATAACCTGTTTGGGCACTCAAATTGCTCAATGGTTTGCACTATTCTAAATAACTCTGCTTTGAAGCTTATGCTTTCTGCGCATTCAAAACGAATCACGTTACTCGCACTGTTAGGCTTTTTTGCCGTTCCCGTACAGTCTCAGTCCTTGCAGGGCGCTGATCTCAACAACTTAGTTGTTGAGTCAACTACAGCCGAACTGCTACAGAACCAGACGGGTAGAAATACTCAGAACGGGAATAAACACCGCTCCAGTGGTCCACGACCGTTTGGCGCCAATTTGTTTGACGGCGGGTTTAGTAATGATGCTGAAGACGGATTAAACCCCGGCTACGTCATTCAACCCGGAGATCGGGTTTCGGTTCGCGTCTGGGGCGCAATCGAATTCAACGAAGCTTTGACCGTTGATGCACGTGGCAATATTTTCATTCCCAAAGTCGGGCCGGTGACAGTCGGTGGTGTTACCAATCGCGATTTGAACTCACGGGTGACGCACTCAGTGCGTTCAGTTTTTACCGACAACGTGCGGGTCTACACCAGCTTAAACGGTGCCCAACCCGTTGCTGTGTTCGTGACTGGTTATGTGCCGCAGCCCGGACGATTCAGTGGTATTCCTTCCAACTCGGTGCTGCATTTTATTGATCAGGCCGGTGGCATTGACGAAGAGCGCGGCAGTTACCGCGATATCGAAGTCATGCGTAACGGAAAATTGCTGACTACCATCGATTTGTATGAGTTTCTCACCAAAGGTGTTTTACCGACGCTTCAGTTTCAGGACGGCGATACCATCGTTGTCGGCGTTAGAAACAGCATTGTGACGGTAACTGGTGATGTCTCTAACTCGGCCGTCTTCGAATTGAAGAGTGACAATGCCATAGGGCAGGAGCTCACTGATCAGGCGCTTATTCAGCCGGCAGTATCCTATGTGGCAATTTCAGGTATCCGCCAATCAAAACCGTTTTCAGTGTACCTGCCGATTGATGAATTCAATAACTACACCTTAGAAAATGGCGACGCTGTAAAATTCAGCGCCGATCAGCACGATACGATTATTGTTGTCGAAGTGGAGGGTGCGCACTTAGGACCTTCAACTTACGCAGTACCGCGTGATACGCGATTGCAAGAGGTGCTCGACTACATTGCTGTTGACCCTGTTCTGGCCGATGTCGGTGCATTGTCTTTGCGAAGAAAGTCGGTAGCAGAGCGCCAAAAGCAGTCATTGGAAGAAAGCTTAAATCGTCTGGAATCACGCTACCTGACTGCGTCAAGCAATACCGATGCGGAGGCTCGCATTCGTGCTCAGGAAGCAAAGCTTGTTAGCGAATTTGTACAGCGAGCCCGTGAGGCTGAGCCATCGGGTCGGCTGGTGGTTGCAAACAATGGGTCGGTCGCTGACATCCTGTTGCAACAAGGGGATACGATCTCAATTCCGCGACGCAGCGATTCAGTCTTGTTGAGCGGCGAAGTATTCGTCACCCAGGCTATTTTGTATAGGGAATCGTTACGTGCCAGAGACTATATTTCATTAGCTGGTGGCTTTACAGACCACGCCGAAAAAAGACGCCTGGTTGTCATCCATGCGAACGGCGAAGTAACGACTGATAAAAATCCGGTTGTTCGTCCGGGTGATGAAATCATTGTGATGCCAAAGGTGCCCACGAAGAATCTTCAGCTGGCCTCGATACTGGCGGATATCTTATACAAAGTGGCCATCGCTACTTCGGTTGCAATGAATATCTAGCGACAACGGAAATTATCATGTCTGTTGACGTACAAGCAGGATCCGATGGTTGGTTGTTTTTAACCGGTGGTGAACACAGCGCCATAAATCTCTATCAATCGGATTCCTCGTTTACTCCCGATATAGCCAAAGCGTGGGTTGCGCTGTTGCGCGGCAGGGAAGAGCAACTGGCATCAAGAGGCATTGAATACGTCCATTTAGCGGTGCCGGACAAATTGACATTGTTGAATCGCCACTACACGAATACGCTGGCTAATGCAGATGGTAGCCCGATTCGGCAATTACACAGTCGACACGAAGCGGAGCTGTCAAGCTTCTTAAACGTCGTACCGTACCTAACGCAAGGTATCGAAAAATATCCGGTTTTTTGGAAGACAGATAACCATTGGACAGCCTGGGGTTGTTTTATGGCTTATCAGTTGTTGTGCAGCCGTTTACACATTCCTACTAATACTGACATTCTGAACTACCCCTACACAGAGGCTAGTGCAGTCATGGCCTTGGCTCAATCGGTGTCAGTTGATTCAGCTGACGCTATAGAACCCGAGACTATTAGAACGTATCAGTTAAACCGTTATTCCAAACGGGTGTACGCAAACGAGTTGGTTCGTTACCGTGAAAACATCAATATCGAGCGATTAACTCAACAGGTATTGGATGTTAGTGCGACCAAGAATCAACAGGAGTTACGCTCTGTTCATGACACTTTGATGAATGGTGAAGGCAGTCATGTCATTTACGAAAACAACTCAGACTCCGCAATAGATAAAGTTGTTGTGTTGTTTGGTGATTCTTACAGCGATTACCAGCAGAATTTATTGACGGGTATGTTGGCTGAAACCGTTAGAGAACTGCATTTCGTATGGAGCCACTCTGTCGATCAGGAGTATGTTCGTCAAGTGCGTCCAGATGTCGTTATTTCCCAGTCGACTGAAGCCAGTATGACGAAAATACCCTGTGATAGTGGTGATTTGCGAAGCAGGGCGGCTGAACGCCTGCGTGCCACAGAGCAGTCTGTGGAGACTGCGTGTCAACATGGAATTAGTGCGAATAACCTATCATCTGTTGCAACAGATAGTCGCCAATCCAGCTTATTGGGTAAGGAGACGTACAATCTGAATCCACCGACCGTTGTTCAGCCCGGATGTGATAAGGCGCATCAGGAGTTGGTTATGCAGACCAACCCAGTATCCTTGCTAGAGCTGGAACACCCGAACGTGTTTTTCAATGGCAGCAGTTGTTTGCTTCGGACACCCAACGGCCGTAATGCTTACAGTTATGGTGTAGACCCAGTTAAAGAAGCCGACTTACTTCGAGAGGATTACTTAAATCTACCGGGCACCACATTTCTACTTGCACCGAGTGCCGGGGCACATTGTTACTACCACTGGATGCTAGATATCCTGCCTAAACTGGGATTGTTAGAACGACAGGGCATTTCACTAGACTCGATCGACCACTTCCTTGTTAGAGAAATTACAAGTGAGTTTCAACGTGAGACTCTGGCAGCGCTTGGTATACACCCCAACCGAATTGTAGAGACGGTTAGCCAGCAATTCTGGCATTGCGAGAAGCTACTTCACGTTGATATGAATAACGGTATCAATCTGAAAATGAACAGATTTGTACCTTTATGGTTGAAACAGACCTTTCTATCTCCACCCGATGATACCTCGCGCTTAAAGTTATACATCAGCCGTCCAGAGGGTGTTCGACGTGGCATCTTAAATGAAGACGCGGTTAAACCGCTGGTCGAGGCGGCCGGATTTACGGTCGTCGCCATGGAAGGTATGAGTGTGGCCGAGCAAGCAGCGCTTTTAAGCAGAGCAGATGCACTTATGGCGCCTCATGGCGGCGCGCTAACTAACATGGTCTTTTGTAAGCCGGGTATTCCGGTTGTTGAACTGCTCAGCCGACACGTCTACCCCTACTATTACGGCCTGTCAGAGCTGTGCGGGCACCGTTACCATGCCATCCTTGAAGATCCCGTTCAGGATTTTCCCAGACTGGTAAACCATCGAATTGCTCAGGCGCACGCCGATCCAGCCTTGCAATGGCGAACTCAAAATGAGTCGTTTGATGTGGACTTGTCAGCTGTCGAGCAAATTCTGCAGAAATTACCCCTTTAGGTTAGGCGCAAACGTCCTGTTTTTGTGAACCACTGGCCGTATTTTTGCAAGAGTCGGCGTAACGAAACAAACATGTTTCCAGACATTTGGACATGTAATTACAAAGTTACCTGATTCATGAAATCAATGCGTCAAGTTGTCATTAGACCCTTCAAAATAGCGAGAAAGAAAGCTCGGGCCTGGAAAAACGATACCCCTAGGGGGCGACGCGTGGCGAAACTTGCCGCTCGGTACAGACGGAAATCTAAACACTTTGTTAAGCGACTTTTTGGCATGCAATCAGGCGCATCTCAGGCTCCTGAACTGCAGCAAGCTTCAGATATTGCACAAGTTTCTCACGCCGGAGCTGAACATGCCGCAAACGATGCGCAGGTAGCATCCCCGGCAGTCACATCGGCATCCGTACTCAATACTATTAAGTACTTTGCTAACGCCGGGCCGGAATTTGAACAGCCCAGTGGAATAGACTCTCGCACGTTAAGTCAACGCGTAAGATCTGTCGCGTTTTACTTGCCGCAGTTTCATGCGTTTGATGAAAATGATAAATGGTGGGGCGAAGGCTTCTCCGAGTGGCGAAATGTCGCGCGCGGTGCGCCAAGATTTGATGGACACTATCAGCCTCGCGTTCCGCGCGATTTGGGTTTCTACGATTTAAATTCCATTGACACGATTCGAGCTCAGTCTGAAATGGCCAGCTCGTTCGGTATAGAAGCGTTTTGTTTTTACTATTACTGGTTCAATGGAAAACGGCTCATGGATATGCCGTTGGATAAGTTTGCTGATGATGCTGACATTAAGCAGGACTTCTGCATCATGTGGGCGAATGAGAACTGGACCCGTACCTGGGACGGTCATGACAGCGAAGTACTCATTCAGCAAGATTACTTAGAGTCAGACGAAGAAGCTTTTATTGCTGATACGGTTCGCTATATGTCCAATGATCGTTATATGAAGGTCAACGGACGTCCGCTGTTTATTCTGTACAGACCAGGCCTGCTTCCTAATGCAAAGGAAACATTGGCGCGTTGGCGACAGCTGTGGACAGATGCCTTAGGCGTCGCCCCATGGATACTCATGGTACAAGGGTTTGGTGATTCCGACCCTACAGTGTACGGGCTAGACGGCGCGGTTGAATTTCCACCTCACAAAGTCGCCTTGGATGTTCCTGATATGAATCAGGAGCTGACAATGTTCGATCCAGAGTTTGCTGGTCACGTCAGAAGCTACGAAAAGATCATTGATGCGTCACTCAACGAAGAGGCGTCAGACTTTCCGATTATTAAAACGGTTTCCCCGCATTGGGATAATGATGCCAGACGAGAAGGGCGTGGCATGGTGCTACACGGTTCCACACCTCAGAATTATGAGCGTTGGTTGAACGGTATCATCGATCATGCGCAACAAAACCCCTTTCAGGAAGAGCCGATTGTTTTCATCAATGCCTGGAATGAATGGGCGGAAAGTGCCTACCTTGAGCCTGACGTTCACTTTGGCCATGCCTATTTGAACGCTACCCAACGTGCTGTTCACGGGTTAAGCGGATTGCTTACTCAGCCTGTCTCGGACTTGCTGGAGGCAGGTGTAAATGCTGACAGTTCCAAGCGTATTCTGCTCGTCGGTCACGACGCACACAAGCATGGCGCGCAAATGTTGCTTATCTCCCTAGCGACCCTCTACAGCCAGCAATTTGGAATGCAGGTTACCGTGTTGCTCAAAGACGGCGGGGTGATGGTGGATAGCTACAAAGATGTGGCCGACACCTATGTCCTTTCTCAGATTGGAACCGAGGGTTTGCAGCGTTTATTAAGTAACGGGTCGTTTGATACAGCGATTTGTAATACGTGTGTGACCGGTGATCTCGTGCCTGTTCTCAAAGATGCAGGTGTTAGCGTTATCTCGTTGATACATGAAATGCCCATGCTCATAGAGGAGTATGCACTTCAAGAAAATGTGCGACTCATAGACGAGCACGCTGACCACGTTATATTCCCATCAGAGATTGTTCGTGCTGGTTTCAAAAAGTTTGCTGACACTCAAGCGGGAAAGCAACATATTAAGCCTCAAGGCACTTATATGCAGGTGGAGTATGATCAAAATGCACGGGATAGAATCAGAGAAGAACTCGGCGTATCTTCCACTGATAAACTTGTGCTCAACGTTGGGTATGCAGATTTAAGAAAAGGGTTTGACCTGTTTCTACAGGCTGCAGAGCAATGGATGAAGACCCGAGAAGATGTTCATTTCGTCTGGGCCGGTGCAATTTCCATCGACATGCAACGCTGGGTGCAAACAGATTTAAAACACTCTGAGTTCGCGAATAGAATCCACCTGATTGGCTTTACGAGTCAGATGTCAGACTATTACTCGGCGGCCGATGTCTTATTTCTGACCTCTCGTGAAGACCCATACCCCACAGTGGTGTTGGAAGCTATGAACGTTGGTATGCCAGTTGTCCTGTTTGAGGGGGCGACAGGTTTTGACAATGTCATGAAAGAATACGGATATGCCGTCGAGCGAGGAAATCAACAAGCTCTGGAGGCGGCGCTGTCAGATGCGCTTGATCGCGATACTGAACAACGCCGTAGCAATCGTGTTGCGTATGTGGAAAATCATTGTCAGCTGGACGACTACTGTTTTGAGCTTTTACAACTGCTTAAGCCTGAATTAAAGAAGGTGTCTGTTGTTGTTCCAAACTACAACTATGAGACGTATTTACCCAGCAGACTCTCGACTATCTTTAATCAGGATATGCCGGTATTCGAAGTTATCGTTCTAGATGACAACTCTACAGACAGCAGTTTGCAAGTAATCAAACAGAGCGCGAAGCTTGCCAAGCGAAAAATTAAAATTGTCGCTAATGAACGCAATAGCGGCAACGTTTTCCGTCAATGGTCAAATGGACTGTCTCTGTGCCGTGGAACGCATACCTGGATAGCTGAGGCGGATGATCTTGCCAAGCCTGAGTTTCTATCAAGTTCCGTAGCTGCCTTTCAATACAATACGTGCTTAAGCTTTACAGACTCTGAACAAATAGATGGCAGGGATGTTCAATTGGCTGGCAGCTACGACTACTACGTTAATCAGGTAAATGAAGAATTGTTTAGCGGCTCATTTTTAATGGGTGGCCGAGAATTTGTAAAAGATGCTTTGTCCGTACGAAACGTCATCATGAATGTAAGTTCTGTCGTCTGGGATTCACAGCACCTTCGCGACACGCTTCAGAAATTCGGTAACGAGGTCATGCAATATTCACTGGTCGGTGATTGGCGTCTATACATGGCAAGCCTGGACAACCCAGATTGCTCTATTGCCTATATTGCTGACTCGCTTAATGTTCATCGCAGGCATGCATCCAGTGTGACTCAGGCGCTGGACTTGCAGCATCATCTGGATGAAATTCTCGCCATGCATACTCACGCGCTTAACGTGTCTGACAACAAAGAGGTGAGAATCAACCAGAATGATTACGCCGCTGAATTACGTGTTCAATTTAATTTGCCGACAGAGAGAGTGCAGGTTGCCTGATGCGTCCCGAGGTACTACAGGAGCCCAGAATCAGGGAAACCTACGCTCCGAGTTCAACTGAACCTGAGGCTGCGATTAAATCCACGCTGGAAGGGCGAGATGGGTGGTTGTTTTCTCGTCAGAATGCACAAATGCTATACGCTCGGGATGCCCGCGCTAATCACTGCATTGATCAGTGGAAAGACGAGCTTAAATACCGGACTACCCGATTAAGCGAAATGGGCTGTCGGTATTTGCACGTGGTTGTACCGGATAAGGCGTCCATGATGCATGAATACCTTGACGGCTTGTCGTCTAATTTTCAGGTGCAGGATCGATACAGCCCTTTGGCTGAGCTGACTAAAAACTATAAAGCAGGTTTGCCATGCTTGATAAGCCCCGCAGCCTACCTTGAAAGACAGAAGGGCAGTTACCCATTGCATTGGCTTTCCGATACACGATGGACGCCTTGGTCGGCGTATATGACGTGTCAGCTTTTGTGTTCATCTCTTGGGGTTGCCATTAACAATCAATTGTTAGGTTATCCATACAGCGAAGCTGTGCGACCGATGAACTTAGATGACGGCCAGGTTAATGAAAGCACCCAGCAAACGCGCCTATATCGATATTGGCTGCGCTCTAAAGTTCGTTATGAAAGTGAACTTGTAGCGCTTCGTAGAAATAGCTTTGACAATGGCAGTGCCCAACTTTCTAAATCGGAGTTTGCTGAAGGGGCGCATGTGGTGTTCGAAAATCATCATGAGAAAGCCTCGCGATACTCCGTTGTCATTTTTGGTGATGAGAATGCAGCTGATAGCCGTACCCTTATCACAGGAATGTTGGCCGAAACGTTTTCCGAAGTTCATTTTGTATGGGCGGACGGGATCGACTATGATTATGTGGATCGAGTAAGGCCGGATATTGTCATTACTCAAAATCAGGAAATTTCCTTATTTAAAAATCCAGAGCTCAGCATTGACATGCGCGCTCTGGAAAAGAAATCGCTCAAACATCTGCAGGATTGGAAACAAGCTGATAGAGACGGCATGCAGCGAGGCGCCGATTGCGAGCAAGCAAAGGATAGTTCCACAGGTTTGAATACTGAAGCTGCCTCTTCACGCGTTCTACTTCAAAGCGAGCGCTATGATTTGGACTTGCCCGTAATGGTGCAGCAGCACAGTGCACATGAAGCGGCTGAAATCTCTATGCAAAGTAACGAGGTCACTTTGCACGATGTGCCGTTCGCACAAGTCTATTTTACCGGGCCTTCTTGGTGGGTGCATGATAAAGCCGGTCGTGAAATTATACGGCACGGAATTCCTACTGATCAGAAGCCTGCTGGCTTTTGGCGTCGCGGGCGTCGATTCAAAGGAACGACGTTGATGCTGGCTACCTCTGCTGGAGCCCATTGTTACTACCACTGGATGACAGAAATACTGCCGAAACTGGGCTTACTCGAACGCGATGGCGTTAGTCTGGATTCCATTGATCAAGTTCTGGTCAGACAGATTACCGGGAAATGGCAGATTGAAACGCTTGAGCGATTTGGATTTGATAAGTCTCGGATAGTCGAGACGGTGAAACAACCCAATCTGCGATGTGACAGGCTTTTACACATTGATCTCAATTGTGGAATCAACCTGAAAATGCACCGTTTTACTCCTCAGTGGATGAAGCATCTGTATCCCGCGGCCCCGTCAGATGAACCGCGAATAAAACTGTATATTTCGCGCCCGAAGGGTGTTCGCCGGGGTATCTCCAATGAGGATGAATTTATACCTCTGCTGGAGGAGGCAGGTTTTACCATTAAAGCCATGGAAGGATTAAGCGTTGCAGAGCAGGCGGCGCTGCTTTCAAGGGCCGATGTTGTGATGTCTCCTCACGGTGGGGGACTGACAAATATGGTTTTCTGCCGCCCGGGTGTGAAAATCATCGAGATGTTCAGCCGGCACGTCTTTCCCTATTACTGGGGACTGGCAGCCAACTGCGGACACCACTATTACGCCATTTTAGAAAACCCTGAAGAGGATTACCCCCGGTTGGTAGATTCGAAAGTTGCTCAAGGTTTTGCAGATACACAGCACAGTACTGCTGGGCTTAGCTTTGAGGTGTCAATCGATGCAATCAAAGCCGTTTTGGATAAAATTTAACCGGTAAACTGCACCTAGCACTTATTAAGTTTGTCTCCAAATGGACGCTAGATAGAGAATACGAGGTGGGCAGCTGTTGATTTCCGACAATTGCATGACGTTAACTATCGCAACACATAAGTGTGATAAACGTCGCAATCGTCTAAAATCTGGCACAATCGGTTCCCCTCTGGCATCGGATAAAGGCAAACAAGCAAAAAGCCTGAATCTGCTCTTAATTACTGCTCTATAGTTCTAGGTTGCCCGCAATAGAGTGCGGTCAATGATTAAACTCAGCTCAACGGAATTTCAACTGTCGTTATGAATAACATTCAGTCTGGTATGCGCAACTTATCAAGCAAACGAATCCTGATAACCGGTGGCGCTGGGTTCCTGGGATCTCACCTGTGCGAACGTCTGCTGGCAGAAGGCCACGAAGTCGTCTGCATGGACAATTACTTCACGGGAAACAAGCAAAATATATTGCATCTTCTCGACAATCCTCGCTTTGAATTGATGCGCCACGATGTCACTTTCCCGGTGTACATCGAAATAGACGAAATCTACAACTTGGCGTGTCCTGCTTCGCCTATCCATTACCAGCACGATCCTGTGCAGACCACTAAAACCAGTGTTCACGGTGCAATCAACATGCTTGGCCTAGCTAAGCGTACCGGCGCAAAGATCTTCCAGGCGTCCACCAGTGAGGTTTACGGCGATCCGCATCAGCACCCTCAGCGTGAAGACTACTGGGGCCATGTAAATCCTATCGGTTTCCGCTCTTGCTACGATGAAGGTAAGCGTTGTGCAGAAACTCTGTTTTTCGACTACCACAGACAGCACAACCTGCGAATCAAAGTAGGGCGAATCTTTAATACTTACGGTCCGCGCATGCATCCAAGCGATGGCCGAGTGGTATCCAATTTCATTATGCAGGCGCTCACTGGCGAGCCAATCACCATTTACGGTGAAGGCGACCAGACTCGTTCATTCTGCTACTGCCTAGATCTTATCGAGGCATTTGTCCGCATCATGAACACAGATGACTCGTTCACAGGGCCTGTCAACATCGGAAACCCTGACGAATTCACGATCCGCCAGTTGGCTGAGAAGGTCATTGCTATGACTAACTCAAGCTCTGAGCTAGTGTTCAAGGAGCTTCCGAGCGACGATCCTACACAGCGACGTCCAGACATCTCAATGGCTAAGCGAGAGCTCGATTGGGAGCCTCAAGTGAAGCTTGAGCAGGGTCTTGAAAAGACAATTGCCTACTTTGCAGACCTGCTGGATGCAGGCGACAGCAAGGTTCACGCTTTCGCTCAGGCGGCTCGCTAGACCAAAAGCTGAAATAACCGTTTTACCAAGCGGCTCAGACCCCAGCGGTCTGGGCCGTTTTTGTTTCTAGGGTGCGAAAAATAACCGGGTAACTCCCGCTCGGGAGATCGAGAATTGATTTGATCTGGAATCGATGTGGTGTCGGCGTGTTTCTTGCGTGAAGCAGGTTACCGCAGAATGGAAATTCCAGAATTATGAAAGGTATTGTTTTAGCCGGTGGTTCAGGTACTCGCCTACACCCTATGACTCAGGCCGTCTCCAAGCAGATGCTGCCTGTCTATGACAAGCCTATGATTTACTACCCGCTAAGCACCCTGATGCTGGCTGGTATCAAGGATGTACTCATCATTTCAACCCCGAGAGATGTGCCGTTGTTTCAGCAGTTGCTGCGCGATGGAAGTCAGTGGGGTATGAATATCACCTACACGGTTCAACCGTCACCGGATGGTCTGGCTCAATCGTTTATTCTCGGTGAAGAGTTTGTCGGCGATGATGATGTAGCGCTGATTTTGGGCGACAACATTTTCTACGGCCATGATTTGGCTGGTCTGCTGAACTCAGCATCCGAACAAGAATCCGGAGCCAGTGTCTTTGCTTATCGTGTGAGCGACCCTGAACGTTACGGCGTTGTTTCATTTGATGACGCGGGTAAGGCATTACACATAGAAGAAAAACCTGAAAAGCCGGAGTCTCACTATGCCGTGACCGGACTCTACTTTTATGACAACGATGTTGTCGATATCGCTAAGGACATTAAACCTTCAGCACGAGGCGAGCTTGAAATTACCGATGTAAACAAGGTTTACCTGGACCGAGGTGACTTGCACGTGCAGCGTATGTCGCGAGGATACGCCTGGTTGGATACAGGTACTGGTGATTCTCTGCTCGAAGCCGGTCAGTTTGTTGAGACGCTGGAAAGACGTCAGGGATTGAAAATTGCCTGTCCTGAAGAAGTATCCTGGCGGAACGGATGGATCGGTGATGAAGCGCTTCTCGCGCTTGCCAGTCCGTTACTAAAGAACAAATACGGGCAATACTTGAGTGGGCTTGTACACGAGACACACGAAAACGTTGTGCCGTTTCGTAAAGCGGGTTAGGCAAGGACGATATTAAGTGTCTGCCCAAGCCCAACCACTGGATCGACAAGATGCTGCAAAAGCGGCTGATGTAAACGATCAATCCAAGACTAACTCGGGTGCGTCTGTCACCGCGACAGTGACGCCTATAACGGCAGCTGTGGCAGATAAACCTGCCACGCCTTCCAGTGCAGCTCAGGAAGAAAACAAGTCTGAGACTACTCACAACAATCTGATTAAGCGAACCGTCGACGAAATTTACGGGCTCATGGCAGAAGTCCATGAAATACGTGAAGAGCTTTTGGCGCACGGTGTTCAGTTTCATATGCTCAATGCGATGATCGAGTTGGGTGTTCATGAAAAACCAGAAGAGCAGGCCAAGATGGTTACAACAGCCGTTGAAGCCTCTGTCAAGGCGCATGGACCGCAAGCGATCGAGCGTGAAGAGCTTGAACAGCATCTAGAAGAAATTGTTGTTCTGGAGAAAGATCTCCGTCACGTCAGGCATGTTGCCAGTCAACAAGGTGTACATATGCAGGCGCTAAATCACCTGACGCAGCTGATGCGTTTAAACCCGGGTGACAAGGGCGTACAAGCTATTAATACGTTTGTGGCCTATGCGGATGCTGCTGGTATAAAGCTGGACAGACTCGACGAGATCAGAGGCCAATATAAAGACGGACCCGCATCAGTCTTACCCGATATTCCTCGTGGTGAGTCTGCAACTAGGCGCGATGATTTAATCAAGCTTGGGCAAAATGTCGTTCTCGGGTTTGTTCTAACCGCCATCATGATGTGGATGGTGCTGTGAAGTCGTCGCTATCGGTTCAACGTGTCAATCCTGACGCAGAGTCGTTAGCGACTAACGTATCCAATCCGGAAGTGGCGGTAGCTTTGTCACCCGGAATACTGAAAATCAAACACCTCGCTCAGTTACTGGGTCTTGAGAAAGTACTGTCGCCTCGTGAAGCTCGTAAACAGGCATTACCTGCCGATGTTGTGCTGGTGTGGGGGCGAAAGGAATCGGCGCAGGCAGCTTTGGAATATGCCGCTAGTCGGGCACTGCCGGTTTGGTATCTTGAAGATGGTTGGATAAGAACCTCTTCTAAAAATGCGCATTCGCGCACCTGCTACTCGGTACTAGTGGATGACGAGGGCGTTTACTATGATTCGACTAAGCCATCGGCCATTGAGCGATACTTAAATCTGAGTGATAAAGAGTACGCCGAGCACTGCGATGCTGATGCATTGGCTTATGCTGCCTCTTGTCGAGAAGCTCTAGTTAGCAATGAGATTTGCAAGTATAACTACTGCGCAACCCGCGTTCCTGCCGTACCTGTTGCTAATGATGAAGAGGGTGACGTCGTTTATGAAGAACTCACCCAGAATAGCTTTGTGTTGGTCGTTGATCAAACCCGTGACGATGCGTCAGTGCGTTATGGTGCTATGGATGAAGCCACGTTCAAACGGATGCTGGATTCAGCCATCGATGAAAATCCTGAACTCCCTATCATAGTTAGGACGCACCCCGATGTTGTATCGGGCCGGCGTCAAGGTTATCTTGCTGACTACGCGAAGTCGTTGGATATCCCTGTTGTTGCCGGGGACGATAACCCGTTTCCTTGGGTAAAACTTGCCGCTCGAGTTTATGTCGGTACATCTCAACTGGGCTATGAAGCGCTTTTATGCGAACGTCCTGTTACGATTTTCGGTCTGCCGTTTTATGCAGGTTGGGGATTAGCCGATGAGCGTCAGCGAGTGGGTCGCAGAATTCGGTTGAGACATATCGATGAAATATTTCACGCCACACATGTAAAGCTTGCTCGATACTGCTCACCGATGAGCGGTGCGCCATGGCAATTACATCAGACATTGGCTCACGTGTGCATTCAAAAGGAAAACTTTCGTCGCAACGCTCATAACTTTCATTGTGTGGGTATCACCCAATGGAAACGCCGTTACGTCCAACAGTTTTTACGCTCGCCGGATGGCAGTGTTAGCTTCGGTGATGAGAATGACACAGGTGATGCGGATACCTTGGTTACCTGGGGCTTCAGACGGTATGCAGATCAACAATCATCGACGAATCTACCTGTCTGGCGTCTTGAGGATGGCTTTATACGCTCAGCCGGCCTAGGTTCGAATTTCACAGCACCTGGTTCTCTGGTTGTGGATGGTAAAGGTTTATATTTTGACCCAAAGGCTAGCAGTGATCTTGAGACACTGTTAGCTGAATACAATTGCAGCGAACAAGAGTTAGAACGTGGCAGGTCCCTGGCGAAAATGATTATCGATGCCCGGGTGTCAAAGTACGATGTAGCTGCAAACGATTCAAAAGTTCATGGATCTGCCGATAAATTATGTGTTCTTGTCACAGGTCAGGTTGAGGATGATGAATCCATTAAACGCGGTTGCAAAGAGGTCAACACTAACGCTGCGTTACTTAGGGCGGTTCGTAAAATCCGGCCTGATGCCTGGATCGTTTACAGACCACATCCCGATGTGCAGGCAGGTAATCGCAAAGGCAAGGTAGACCCGTTTACTGAGCAGTCTTGTGCAGATGTTGTCGATACTGAATCGTCGATCATTACCTGCATAGAGGCGTGTGACGAATTGCATACCATGACATCACTATCCGGGTTTGAAGCCTTAATGCGGGACAAGCGAGTTGTCACGTATGGCTCTCCGTTTTATTCCGGCTGGGGTCTGACTGAAGACCACGCTGTAAATGAGCGACGTAGTCGTCAAAGAACACTGGATGAACTCATTTTTCTAACACTGGTTAAGTATCCGCGATACGTAGACATTGCGTCCGGTGAATTTGTATCCGCTGAGCAGATGGTAAGGGCTATACAGCGACAGAAGGAGCAAGCCTTGAATAACAATGAAAATAGCTGGTCTGGCAGACAGGTCAGAAAGGTTGTCAATATCGTAAAAGGATTGAGCTATGCGCCGTAATGTTCTGCTTTTACAGGGACCGATTGGGCCGTTTTTCTCGCGTTTTGGCGACGACCTTGCAGCTCGCGGATTCGCAGTCACGAAAATCAATTTTAACGGTGGTGATAGATTTTTCTATCGGCGCTCGGGTGCTATTGACTACACAGGTAAGCTTGAAGACTGGGAGCATTGGCTTGAGCGGTTGATGATCAACCGTAATATCGGGCGAATCTATTTGTTCGGTGATTGCCGTGCGTATCATCGAATTGCCAGAGAAGTTGCAGCCCGCCTTGATATTCGAGTATTTGTGTTTGAAGAAGGTTATATACGACCCAACTTCATTACGCTTGAAGAAGACGGTGTTAATGGTCATTCAACTATGATGAAAGGGCATTTGGAGATTAGTACCGCTGCCCCTGAGTTACCCGATGAGCATCAACAGCCTGGAAAAGTATTTCAGTATACTGCGCTCTATTCCATGATTTACTACTGGGCTAGTGCCGCACGAACAGGGCGATTCCCTCACTATAGACACCACCGTCCATTCGGTTGGCTGTCAGAAGGATCGCGTTGGATACGCTCAGGCATTCGAAAATGGTTGTACTCTCGGCGTGAGAGTAACGTGCTGAGCGAGCTTATCCCTCAGTTCAATAAAAATTACTTTGTTTGTCCGCTGCAAGTTCATTGTGACATGCAGGTTGTTGTTCATTCAGATTTTAACTCCATCGAGCATTTTATCGGTGAAGTGCTAAGTTCGTTTCGCGAACACGCAGCGCCTAATAAAGCTATTGTCTTTAAGCACCATCCGCTTGATCGCGGATACACCGATTACACAAGTCTCTTTGCTAACTTAGTGGCCGAGTTGGGACTACAGGGGCGTGTATATTACGTCCACGATGTAGACCTACCGACGTTGTTAAGACATGCACAAGGCACGGTCTTAATAAACAGTACTGTGGGAATGTCCTCTTTGTTTCACGGAACACCTGTGAAGACCTTAGGTGATGCAATTTACGATATCCCCGGTTTAACCGAGCAAGGGGAGTTAGATGACTTCTGGCATTGTGAAGAGCGCGTCGATAAGGATCTCTTTCAGGCATTTAGAGCGTACCTGGTTCAACGAAATCAGTTGAACGGTAATTTGTATCGCCGCATCAGTGATCACGGTTCTACTGGAATTGTCTGGTCAGATAACCTGAGTACCGCTCACACCTGGCATCGGGACAAGGTGGAAACTCCGCGAGTGCCGAAGCTTACCGTTATCGAGGGTGGAGCTGGCTTGAATACCGGAGATTCAGCCGGGGATGCAGAAGCGGCTTAGAGAGCAGCTAACGTTGCGCAACAATAGGTTGCGTGATGTGCTCGATTGAGATAGCTGCCTAGTAAGACGTTAGGACGTCTGTTACCGACTCAATGGTACGGATCGTTTTGGCTTTCCTTGAGAGGAACCAGTCTCATAGCTTCGTCCAACGTGATGATTCCTTCCTGTGCAAGTTTTAATAACTGCCCTGGGAGTGACGTCTGCTCTTGCAGTAATGAGAGGGCGTAGCGGATATCTGAATCATAGAGCGCGTCTTTAACAGAATCATCCAATGGAACGATGTCGTAAATCTCCAGAGCTTTGCCAACGCCCGTTTGAGAGCAACGACTACAGCCAGCGCCTTTGCTGAAAGACGAACGCATTCTGTGCCGCAGCCAATCATTAATATTGTTGGGCTTAATAGGGCTATGTGCCGCGAGCCAGCTTGTCCCGGCATCATCCGGGATTTGACTCACTCGGCAATACTGACAGACGCACTGAGCTTGCCTTAGAACCACAACTGCAGAGAGGCTCCGGGCGATGGCTTCGCTACGCACGCCGAGTGCAAGTAGCCGTGCAATCGCATCTACAGCATTTTTTACTCGAGCACTTTGCACCACAAATGTTTGTTCGGTCGCGATCCTGGACAATTCAGGTACCAGCCCGTCGTCCAGTGGTTGGCATGCAATGATGGCATCACACCCTAATCGACACATAGCTTGCCAGTTTTGCACTTGCTGTGTTGTGGGTGGTGTGTCCATGGCGAGTTGAGTCGTTCTCGGTAGCAATGGATGCCCAGGGCTATCAACGCAAACAATCTTCTTGTCTGGAGAGACGAGCTCTTGCGCAAAGGCTCTGGCGGTTCTTGCTCTGGCATGCGTGACATCACTGGCGATGAGCATCATGCCACTGGGTTGACTGAGAATATCGCGAATTTTGTTTTGCTGACCCTTCGTCATGGCGAGTTCATCGAGCCGGGGAGGAGGGGTCTTCAAAGGTTGTAAGAAGGTAATGAGGTAGGTGTTGCCGCGAGCACTAGGGACAACATCCAGTTGCAGCAATTGCTCGGTTGACTCAGCCTTGAAACCAAACCATCCACGCTTAGGTGAGTCAGTGTGTGAGCTGTCCCACAAATAACTTTCAAGTAGCGTCAGGCTGCTCTGGTAATCATCCACATTACTGATTCGGGTTTCGACAAAATTAAACGGGCTTCGATAACGCAGGCGCCAGCATTCTTCGTCGGGTTCGATATGAATTTCGTGCGCGTGTTGCTTCTGCGCTTCTGCCACGGTTTCCCGTATCAGCTCCCATGATGCACGTTCAACCTGTGTGCACGTATCAAATACATGACACAGATCAACAGGGTGCTCGGAAGCATGATCAGGATGCAGTGAAACTGTTGCTGTGGACGAGCGCGGCATGCAATGGACTAATCAATAAATATCAATCCGTTATCGGCGCTACAAGGACGAGCTGAGAGGGGCTTGTGTAATACAGGTGCAGATCAGCGACCTGCACCTCTTTTCCGAACGTTATAGTGTGATCAACTTATCGTGCAACGTAGTGATTCGCTGACACTAAAGCAGCGTTTGCCTCTTGGGCAAGACATACCTACAGGTAGTTCTGATGATCCGGCGGGACAAATATTTCCCCGTTCACCGGTGCACCATTGGTTGTTACTTAATTGGTAACAAGCAGCATCATCTTGAAGACACTGACTACTACTTTGGATTTGTCGGTCTCCAGCTTTGCAGACACTGACACGGCTACTGTTGCCACTAGCGCTATTGCCAAAATCACTCGTGCCACCTGAAGATGCACAGGCGCTTAATACAACACTGACAGCGATAACTGTTAGCAGGTTTTTAATGCGAGCTAACAGTGGAACATTAATGCATAAAAACGAACGCAGTGCGGGTTGTTTCATGATCAAGCGTTACTCAATAGTTGTGAACTTTGTTTTAATTATAGTGGCTGAATAAATACAATTATTACTTAAAATATACGGGTTTTACTTCACCACTCGCAAGCTTACCTTTCCACAGTGCCGGGCCTGTCTGATGAACCGATTCTCCGCTTGAGTCTACGGCTACGGTTACCGGCATGTCTTCAACAACAAACTCGTGGATAGCTTCCATACCTAATTCTTCAAACGCCACTATGCGGGCTTCGCGAATCGCTTTTGATACAAGATACGCAGCACCACCAACAGCCATAAGATAGACCGCTTTATGTTTCTTAATAGCGTTAATTCCCGCCTCACCACGTTCGGCTTTACCGATCATGCCGAGTAGCCCGTAGTCAGCTAGCATCATTTCAGTAAACTTATCCATTCGAGTTGATGTGGTCGGGCCGGCAGGACCGACGACTTCATCACGTACCGGATCGACAGGACCGACGTAATAAATAAACTTGCCACGAAAATCGATGCCATCGGGTAGTGACTCACCGGCCTCTAATAGGCTCTGTATTTTTTTATGCGCGGCATCTCGTCCGGTCAGCATCCGGCCATTTAGCAACAGCGTTTCTCCCGGCTTCCAGCTTGCAGCTTCCTCCGGGGTGACTGTGTCCAGATTTACGCGTTTTGCACCGGCACCTGCATCCCAGGTGATTGCTGGCCAGTCATCCATAGAGGGGGGGCTCTGCAGAGCAGGGCCGCTTCCGTCCAATACAAAATGTGCATGCCTGGTGGCAGCGCAGTTTGGAATCATCGCAACAGGTTTTGAAGCCGCATGCGTCGGATGATCAAGAATTTTTACATCGACCACCGTGGTAAGCCCACCTAAACCCTGTGCACCGATGCCCAGAGCATTGACGGCTTCGAATATTTCGAGCCGAAGCTCCTCGATGCGATTCTTTGGGCCGCGGTCCTTTAGTTGTTGTATATCAACAGGGGCCATCAAAGATTGCTTTGCAAGCACAGCCGCTTTTTCTGCGGTTCCGCCTATGCCGAGTCCTAACATGCCGGGTGGGCACCAGCCCGCTCCCATAGTGGGTACGGTTTTAACGACCCAGTCAACGATGCTGTCGCTTGGGTTCAGCATGACCAGTTTGGATTTGTTTTCAGATCCTCCGCCTTTGGCTGCTATTTCGAACTCGACTTTGTCACCAGCCACGACCTCTGTATGGATAACAGCCGGCGTGTTATCGCCGGTATTTTTTCTGGCGCCGGCAGGGTCTGCGAGTATTGAGGCTCTTAATGTGTTGTCCGGATGAGTGTATGCACGGCGAACGCCTTCGTTGATCATACTGGCCAGGTCAAGTTTGGCATCCCATTGGACGTCCATACCCACTTTGACAAATACGGTGACAATTCCGGTGTCCTGGCATAACGGGCGTTTGCCTTCCGCGCACATGCGCGAATTGACCAGTATTTGCGCCATGGCATCTTTGGCGGCGGTGGATTCTTCGCGCTTCCATGCCTCATGCACCGCGTCAATATAGTCCTTAGGGTGGTAGTAGGACATGAACTGAAGGGCATCGCAAACGCTGTCGATCAGGTCGTCTTGGCGAATTACACTCATTTATGTGGCTCACTGGTGATGTGAAAAGGAGATAAAAAAGTCACGAAATTCAAAACAATTATACGAGAGGCTTGACGGGTAGCAATCTATAAGGGCACTATTTACACCAAGATGATCATATCCAACCTCAACATGCTCTTCATGGAACTGCGCTGGCGAAGCTGATCGACCGCATTTAACCGCCGCACTGGGGTTTCACCTAACCCTGGTTCAAGTTTCTAATTTTGTTGTGAGTTGACCTCCTATGACCCCCGAAGATTTTGACCGCTATCGCGCGGAAGGGTACACACGTATTCCATTGAGCTGCGAGCTCATAGCAGACCTTGAAAATCCCCTGTCCACCTTCAGGAAGGTGGCAGATCTGCCTTACACATTCCTATTTGAATCGGTGCAAGGCGGCGAAAAATGGGGACGCTACTCCATCATCGGATTGCCCGCCAAGACGATCTTGAGAGTGAGGGGTAAAAGCGTCTCGATTGAGCAGGACGGTGTGGAAGGTCCGGCTGAGCCAATTGAAGATCCATTGAGCTGGATAGAAGATTACCAGTCCCAATTTAATATTCCACAGGTCGAAGGCTTGCCGATTATCACCGGCGGTCTTGTCGGTTACTTTGGTTACGATACCGTTCGATTTGTTGAGCCGCGGTTGGGCGATAACCCGCATCCTGACCCCATCGATAATCCTGACATCCTGCTGATGGTGACAGATGAGCTGGTTGTTTTCGATAACCTCAGCGGCAAGCTGACTATCATCGTTCTAGTCGATCCCGCGCAGGCTGATGCCCGCTTAAAGGGCTTACGTCGAGTTGCTCAGTTGCACGACAAAATACGTGGCAGCTTACCGGCTACAAACAACGCTCACCAGGCGACTGCCGTCACTGAATCTGACTTTAAGAGTGGATTTACTGAAAAGGGCTACAAAGCCGCTGTTCGGAAAATCATCGACTACATCACTCAGGGCGAGTGCATGCAGGTGGTGCTTTCGCAACGATTGTCCATTCCATTTGCCGCACCCGCTTTAGATTTGTATCGTTCATTAAGAACGCTTAATCCGTCGCCGTATATGTTCTATCTGAATCTGGGAGATCACCAAGTGGTGGGTGCATCCCCTGAAATTCTGGTGCGCCTTGAGGATTCGGAAGTGACGGTCCGACCGCTGGCTGGAACACGTCCAAGAGGCGCTGATGAAGCCGAAGACTTGGCGCACGAAGCGTCTTTATTAAAAGACCCCAAAGAGTTGGCAGAGCACCTTATGCTGATAGATCTGGGGCGAAATGATATCGGACGAATCGCTGAAACCGGCTCGGTCAAAGTGACTGATAAATTCAGCATTGAACGCTACTCGCACGTCATGCATATCGTTTCGAATGTGGTTGGCAAGTTAAAACAAGGAATGTCGCCAATGGATGTGCTGAGGGCAACGTTTCCAGCGGGCACATTGTCAGGCGCACCCAAAGTCCGCGCTATGGAAATTTTACAGGAGCTCGAACCTGTGAAGCGGGGTGTTTACTCGGGAGCCGTCGGTTATCTATCCTGGAACGGGAACATGGATACCGCAATAGCCATACGAACTGCTGTCATTAAAGACGGTACGCTGAATGTTCAGGCGGGCGCGGGTATTGTTTACGACTCTGATCCAGAAAGCGAATGGCAGGAAACACATGCCAAAGCGCGCGCTATTTTTCGCGCAGTCGCCATGGCAGAAGCAGGCCTTGATGCAAGACCATCGATGTTCGATGAATTAGAGGGGGAATCATAATGTTGATTGTTATCGATAATTATGACTCGTTCACATGGAACCTCGTACAGTACTCGGCGGAGCTGGGTTGCGACGTATCTGTTTATCGGAACGACAAAATAAGTTGTGATGAGCTTGCGGCGTTAAACCCGCAATGCATCATGCTATCACCCGGTCCGGGTCGCCCTGAATCTGCTGGTGCCACTCTGGATATTCTGGAACGATTTAAGGGTGTTGTACCTATAATCGGTGTTTGTTTAGGTCATCAAAGTATCGGTCATCACTATGGCGGAAGTATCGTGTTGGCTACAGAAATTATGCACGGTAAGTTGTCAGACGTTTATCACAACAACACCGGTGTGTTTGAAGGGCTGCCAAACCCTTTCACTGCAACGCGTTATCATTCGCTCGTTATTGACCAGGCTAGCTTGCCAGACGAACTTGAGGTGACAGCATGGACTCAGGATGCAAATGGATCACAAGAAGAGATCATGGGTGTGAAGCACAAGAATCTCTTGTTAGAAGGCGTGCAGTTTCATCCTGAATCGGTCAGCAGTGAACATGGGCACGCGATGTTAGCCAATTTTTTTAAACGCGCTGGGCTCTTGAGCTAGGAGACAATCATGAAAATTCAAGAGGCTTTAGGACAACTGCTCGCCCGGCAGGATCTGCAAGCTGATGACATGGAAGATGTCATGCGCCAGATTATGACCGGTGAAGCAACACCTTCTCAAATTGGTGGTTTCCTGGTTGCACTTCGAATGAAGGGTGAGACTGTTGACGAAGTTGCGGCCGCCGCGGCCGTCATGCGCAGTCTGTCTGATGGTGTTGCCTTAAGCTTTGACAACGCTATCGATATCGTAGGTACAGGTGGAGACTCTACTAGTACCTTTAACGTTTCCACTTGCAGTTCTGTGGTTGCAGCTGCAGCTGGGGCTAAAGTCGCTAAGCACGGTAATCGCTCTGTCTCCAGTAAATCAGGTGCTGCCGACCTGCTCGAGGAGGCTGGAGTCAATATTGACTTAACACCTGAGCAAGTGGCTGAGTGTGTCAGCACAGTGGGTCTCGGATTCATGTTCGCACCCCGTCATCACAGCGCAATGAAACATGCTATCGGACCGCGCAGAGAGATGGCCGTACGCACCGTATTTAATTTACTTGGCCCATTAACCAACCCAGCGGGTGCCCGCAGTCAACTGTTGGGCGTGTATGCGAAAGAGTGGGTTAGACCTATCGCCGAAGTATTAAAAAAACTGGGTAGTGACCATGTCATTGTGGTTCATGGCCATGATGGTATGGACGAAATCAGTATCAGTGGCCCAACTCAGGTCGCCCATTTACGCAATGGTGAAATCACTGAATATGTCATCGAACCGTCACAGTTTGGATTGAAAAATTCCGACCTCAGCGAGATTAAAGTTGACGGTGCGGCGCAAAGTCTTGCCAAGATCCAGTCTGTTCTGGCAAATGAAGCTTCAGCAGCACGAGATATCGTGGTTCTGAATTCTGGTGCTGCTTTGTGCGTAGCAGGTGTGGCAGAGAGCATCGAAGACGGCGTCGCGTTGGCCGATGCCGCAATCAGTAGTGGAGCTGCTCAAACTAAGCTCGCGGAGTTGGTGCAGGTTTCTCAAGGATTTAAAGCAGAGTAAAACAATGGCCACTGATGTCCCGGATATTCTCAAGCGCATCATAGCGCGCAAGCACGAAGAGATTCGTGAAAGAAGCGCGTCTGTATCTATCGATGTTTTACTTGATCAGGCTGCATCAGCGGATAGTCCAAGAGGTTTTACCGAATCTATCAATCGCAAATTGGCTGCAGGTGATGCGGCTGTCATTGCTGAAGTTAAAAAAGCATCGCCCAGTAAAGGGGTGCTTCGGGATCCCTTTGACCCTGCAGATATAGCCAAAAGTTATGAGGCCGGAGGGGCCGCCTGTTTATCGGTGCTGACCGATAAAGATTTCTTTCAAGGCAGTGAAGCTGCTCTTCAAGCGGCGCGAGCTGCCTGTAACTTACCGGTTATTCGAAAAGACTTCATCGTCGACCCGTATCAGGTAGCAGAGGCGCGAGCCATTGGTGCTGACTGTATCCTGCTAATTGCTGCTGCCCTGGATGATCAACAGATGCACGGTCTTTATCAACAAGCTGTAGAGCTTGGTATGGATGTGTTGGTCGAGGTGCATGATGCAACTGAATTGCAAAGAAGTCTTGCAATGAATCCGATGTTGTTGGGAATTAACAACCGCGATTTACGAACGTTTGATGTCACCCTGGACACAACAATAGATTTGTTGGATCAAATACCTTCCAGTACACGGGTAGTGACAGAGAGCGGCATACTCAATACGCAGGATGTTCAGCGTATGCGTCAAGCTGACGTGCATGCTTTTCTGGTCGGTGAGGCTTTTATGCGGGCTGATGATCCCGGTACAGCCTTGAAAGAGATGTTCTCTTAGTAACGAATTAGGTGCGGATCACCCAAGTGGGTGATCTGCCGCACGCCTTCGTATCGTTCTAAAACAGTACTCGCCGGTTTAGCGAGTACCGTAAATGACCATCGTCTTGCCGCGGGCATGTATTAAGCCACGGTCTTCCAGTTCTTTGAGCACGCGTCCAACCATTTCTCTCGAACAGCCAACGATGCGAGCAATTTCCTGACGGGTGATGCGAATTTGCATTCCATCGGGGTGTGTAATCGCGTCTGGCATCTTTGCAAGATCAAGTAGTGTTGACGCTACGCGACCGGTAACATCCAAGAACGCTAAGTCGCGTACTTTGATACTGGTCTTACGCAACCTTGAAGCCATTTGAGTGGTCAGAGCGTAGAGCAGATCTGGCTGATCAGCGGCCAGACGTCGAAATTGATCGTAGTTCATCTCAGCAAGTTCACACTTAGTGCGGGCAACAACCCAAGCACTACGCTGAGAGTTTTCATCGAATAAGCCCATTTCGCCGAAGAAGTCGCCTGCACTTAAGTAGGCTAGAACGATTTCTCGTCCGTCATCATCTTCAATGACTACACTGACAGAACCGTCAAGAATGTAGTACAACGTTTCAGGCACATCACCGTGATGAATGATGGTCGTTTTTGCCGGGTACTGTCTTCGGTGACTGCTTCTTAAAAACAGATCCAACCATTCAACAGGTGGCGGTACGATACGAGGCGCCAGCATTATATGTTTCTCCGTACTCAAAGTTTGCGCAAGAACCGGATAGGTCTGGGTAGGCCTTCCAGTCTGTTTTTGTCTAACGTCAAACATTGATCGGCGGAACTTTTAAATTCTTCAATGGAAGAGGCGCCATTTCGCATGTCCAAAATTGAACACAGAGGAAAGTAACGTTGCACGCGCGAGTTAAATGGCTTGATCATATGAGCTTCGTTGGTGAGTCCGGTAGTGGTCACTCAGTCGTACTTGATGGGTCACCGGAACACGGTGGGCGAAATTTAGGCGTTAGGCCAATGGAAATGGTCCTATTAGGACTCGGTGGCTGCACCGCCTTTGATGTCGTGCTGATGTTGCAAAAGTCCCGCCAGAACGTGATTGATGTGGAGGTAAGCCTTGATGCAGTGCGGGCTGCGGAGATTCCTCAAGTGTTTACTGAGATAAAAGCGCACTTCAAAATCTGGGGCAAAGAGCTCAGTGCCAAGCACGTGGAGAGGGCAGTTAACCTCTCGGCAGATAAGTATTGTTCCGCGACAAAAATGCTCGAAAAGAGCGCGGAGATTACCTATAGCTGGGAAATAATCGAGAGCTGACGTGGTTTTTCAACCGTTTTTGAGCAGCTTGATACGGCGGAATTCTCGTTGAAAGTTTGACGCCTAACGGTTACCGCATGCGGTATTGGAAGAAAGGCAAAAGGTTGACGACCTGACTAGCCAATATGTTAGCCGGAATGTCGTGAAAGGTTAAAAGGTGAGTCAGTTCCCAAAAACGTCTTGGTCGGGTTAAACCGAGTTGACTCGTTTAAATAGGAAATAGCCATGCAGTTAGTGTCAGTTATTTGCCGAAAAGCAGGTGCTGACGGTCTTTAGCAAGACTTTGAGGCATTTTTTTTAATTAAATTTGATTTCTGAGGAGAAGTGGCCTGCCGATTGCAACATCTCTGGCACGCAAGTGTAGTTTTCTCCTCCATCATCCCAAAGGATGTTTAATCAGCGCAATCTTCGGATCGCGCTGTTTTTTTTTGTAAACTACTGATTTAAATAGTAGTTCAATCTTCAGACGTCTTGAGTCAGAAGCTGGGGAGTGTGTCACATTGGTCACAACACCCAATCAATCGATGAAATGTTTACCTGAGAGTTGAGCTTCGGCAAAACCTGCTTTACAATGGCGGGCTTAGTTTCGAACATGCCCTACCGAGATACCCCCATAGTGAACAAGACTACCCTTAGCGCAAAACCTGCAGAGGTTAAACGTGAATGGTTCGTTATCGATGCTGAAGGCAAGACGCTCGGTAACGTAGCAACCGAATGCGCACTCCGTTTACGCGGAAAGCACAAGGCGACATACACGCCACACGTTGATACAGGCGACTACATGGTCGTTATCAATGCAGCCAAAGTTGTCGTTACCGGCAACAAGGCCAAGAACAAGATGTACCACCACCATACTGGTTACATCGGTAACCTTAAGTCAACCAATTTCGAGAAGCTGCAGCAGACTCACCCTGAGCGCATCATCGAGTTGGCTGTAAAAGGCATGCTCCCAAAGAATCCTCTGGGTCGTGCTATGTACAGCAAGCTTCGTGTGTTCGCTGATGCAAACCATACGCATCAGGCTCAGCAGCCACAGCCTCTGGAGCTCAAATAATGGCAGCACAACAGTACTACGGGACTGGCCGACGTAAGTCGTCAACCGCTCGCGTATTCATGAATTCAGGTAGTGGCAAAATTATCGTTAACGATAAGCCTCTCGATGAGTACTTTGGTCGAAAGACAGCTCACATGATTGTTCGCCAGCCACTTGAGCGTACAGAGACGTTGTCAAACTTCGATTTCAAGATCACTGTTAAAGGCGGTGGTGGTAGCGGGCAAGCCGGTGCTATCCGTTTGGGTATCTCTCGCGCTCTGTTAGCTTATGACGAATCCTTACGCTCACCGTTACGTGGCGCAGGTTTCCTAACCCGCGACGCTCGTGAAGTTGAACGTAAGAAAGTCGGCCTGCGTAAAGCACGTAAAGCCACTCAGTACTCTAAGCGTTAATATTGCTTGCGCCTTTTGGCGTGTTAGCAGTAAAAAAGCCCCGCACAGTCGGGGCTTTTTTTTGTCCGGGGAATACGATCGACTGCTGGTAGCGTACAAACAGTGAACCTGCGTCCAAGGTTTTTCGTTGTAAATTATCCTTATACATTTGCGTCAATAAGTGTACTGTTTACGTCATGAATGCACCGTTGGCTAGCGCCCCATTAGATCTCCCGCCAAAACAACTTCGGGAGATTCCCTACAACTACACCTCGTTCTCGGATCGTGAGATTACTCTGCGATATTTGGGCGAAGAAGGGTGGCGGCTGATTCAAAGTCTGCGCGACCAGCGTAGAACCGGGCAATCAGCGCGAATGTTGTTTGAAGTGTTGGGCGATATCTGGGTTATTGATCGCAACCCCTTCATTCAGGAAGACATGTTGACCAACCGTCGTCGGCGCGATGCGCTGGTCGGTGCGCTTGGTCACCGCGTCAGTCAAATTGTCGACCGCCAGTCCGGTGATGAGCGAGTCGATACTCTGATAAAGCTCGCCAATTCAGCTATTCAGGATTTCCAGACACGCCTAACCGACATGCAGGCGTATCGAAAAACCGTTCGCCAGGCAATGCGAGGCGTCACGCACCCGGACAACATTCGATTCGATGGTCTTTCCCGTGTGTCTCACGTAACAGATGCAACGGACTGGAGGGTAGAACTGCCGTTCGTCGTTATCACGCCAGATACCGAGCGCGAGTTGCCGGCTATCGTAAAAAAGTGCATTGAGTTGTCATTGACTATTGTGCCAAGAGGAGGCGGTACCGGGTATACGGGCGGCGCTATTCCCTTGCATGCGCGAACAGCGGTTATCAATATCGAAAAGCTCGATGCCAGAGCGCCCATTGAGCACACGACACTTGCGGCTACTGATGAGTACCCTGAGCGACAGGTGCATACAATCAAGGTTGAATCTGGCGTCGTCACTCGGAGGGTGTCTGAAGATGCATCTGCAAAAGGATTAGCGTTTGCGGTGGATCCCACTTCTCAAGATGCCTCTACCATTGGCGGCAATATAGCCATGAACGCCGGTGGCAAAAAAGCGGTCATTTGGGGAACAACCCTGGACAACTTATTGTCTTGGCGCATGGTAGATCCTAATGGCCACTGGCTAGATGTAGAAAGGATTGACCACAACTTAGGAAAAATTCACTTACAGGAGTCGGTGCGTTTCAAAGTGACTCGTAGCGATGCTGAGAGTGGCGCCTTAATAGGAGAGCCCTGGGTTATCGATGCAGCCGGCTCGAGTTTGCGCCAGCAAGGTCTTGGCAAAGACGTTACGGATAAATTTTTAGGTGGTTTACCCGGTGTGCAGAAGGAAGGCTGCGATGGGTTGATCACGTCGGCAGTATTCATCCTGCATCGCATGCCGGACAATATCCGAACGGTTTGTATGGAGTTCTACGGAAAGGATCTACGGCAGGCCGTGCTGGGTATCACGGAGGTTAAAGACTACATAGACAACACTGACGGTATTGAGCTGGCTGGCCTGGAACATCTCGATGATCGGTATATCAAGGCTGTTAAGTACAGTGCCAAGGCTGCAAGAGGCGAGCTACCCAAGATGTTGTTGCTGGCAGATATTGTTAGTGATGATGCAGACTTGGTTGGGCGTGTTGCATCCGGCGTGGTTCGTCTGGTTAATAAGCGCGGAGCGGAAGGGTTTATTGCTGTCAGCGCTGAAGCTCGAAGTCAGTTTTGGGCTGCACGCTCCCGCACAGCTGCGATAGCCGCGCACACTAATGCGTTTAAGATCAATGAAGATGTTGTTATACCGCTTTCGCGATTGGCTGATTACAGTGAAGGCATCGAGCGAATAAACATTGAGCATGCACTGAGTAACAAACTCATGATGCTTGAGCATGTACGCCAGTTGCTGCGAAGCGGGGAAGGAGAATCCCTGGCTGCGGTGGGGTTGGATGACAGTGATGAAACGAAAACCATTGTCCGCGATAGTCTTGATGCAGCGCTTGAGGTGCTCGACGGAACTTACCAGCGCTGGAGTGAACTCTATGAGCAATTGCAAGCCTCCGATGAGGCTTTTCTAGAAGCCTTAAGAGAATCGAGAGAGCCAGTTGAGGCTGACACTTGTGTGCTTGCTCTGCTAAGGCGAGATGATGTCATCTCGTATCGAGCGTCTGTTGAAAAACCCTTAAAAGAGCGCTTTTCCGGTAACCGATATGTTCGGCTTTGTAAGCGAATAGACGAGATCCATGCGAAATGGCGCCCGCAGCGTTTGTTTACTGCACTTCATATGCATGCAGGCGACGGGAACATACATACCAACATTCCTGTTAACTCCAATGACTACACGATGCTGCAGCAAGCTGAAGGTATTGTTGAACGAGTTATGGAGTTAGCCACGTTGCTCGGTGGGGTAATTTCGGGTGAACACGGCATTGGTCTGACGAAAATAAAGTACATGGACCAGTCAGTCATTAATGCCTTTGCTGACTATAAATCCGAAGTTGACCCTAATGGTCACTTCAATAAAGGCAAATTGATGCCAGGCTCAAGTCTTGAGAATGCTTACACGCCGTCGCTTAGATTAGTACAGCAAGAAGCGCTGATTCTTGAGCAAAGCGAACTAGGATCACTGAACGATAGCATTAAAGATTGCTTGCGCTGCGGCAAGTGCAAACCTGTGTGTGCGACTCACTCGCCGGGTGCAAATTTACTGTACTCCCCGCGCAACAAAGTGCTTGGCACAGGGCTGATTATCGAAGCCTTCTTATATGAAGAGCAGACAAGACGAGGTCTCTCTATTCGTCATTTTGATGAGATGAACGATATTGCGGACCACTGTACGGTTTGCCACAAGTGTTTGACGCCGTGTCCGGTAGATATTGATTTTGGCGAAGTCTCTATCACCATGCGAAAAATCCTGGGCGATCGCGGTCAAAAGAATTTCAATCTGGGCACGAAAATGTCCATGGCTTTTTTGAATGTAAAAGATCCTGCCACGATTAAAGTGATGCGAAAAGGCATGATCGAATGGGGATTCAAGGCTCAGAGAACCGCTAATGAAGTGGTAGGGCGGCTGCCTAAAGTAGTGAATGCCAAAAGTGAGCCTCGAAACACCAATGGCGGAACTCCTCCGATTGAGCAGGTCGTGCATTTTGTAAACCGAAAGCTACCGGGCAAGTCAATGTTGCCTGCCAAAACCACTCGAGCTTTGTTAGGAATAGAAAATAAGGAATACGTACCTATCATCCGTGATCCGGAAAAAGCGACCGAAGACAGCGAGGCTGTGTTTTATTTTCCTGGGTGTGGTTCGGAGCGCTTGTTCAGTCAGGTTGGTTTAGCCACCTTGGCCATGCTTTACGATACGGGAAGTAAAACGGTACTCCCGCCGGGTTACCTGTGTTGTGGTTATCCTCAAACGTCCAGCGGCGATGTGGATAAAGGTAAGCAAATAACCACCGAGAACAGGGTCTTGTTTCATCGTGTTGCGAACACGCTTAATTATCTAGATATAAAGACCGTTATTGTGTCCTGCGGTACGTGCATGGATCAATTGCTCAAATACGAGTTTGGACAAATATTTCCAGATTGCAGGTTGCTGGACATACATGAATATTTGATGGAAAAAAACTACTCGCTGGACGGGGTGAGCGGTGAACACTACGTTTACCACGACCCATGTCATAGCCCCATGAAAACCTATCAGCCTATGCAGGTTACCGAAGCATTATTAGGTAAAAGCGTGACTGAGTCGGACAGGTGCTGCGGTGAATCTGGAACCTTCGCAGTATCCCGACCTGATATCGCAACACAGGTACGTCAGCGAAAAGCTCAGGAGTTGCAAGCCAACCTTGCCGCTAACAATGTGGCCTCCGGAGACTTATCGCATAGTGTGAAAATGATGACGTCTTGTCCGGCTTGTGTGCAGGGGCTTAGCCGATATAAAGACGAGACGGGAATGGATACGGATTACATCGTTGTCGAGCTGGCCAAAGGGCTCTTTGGTGAAAACTGGGCTAACGAATTCGTAGATCGTGCGAACGATGGTGGTGTGGAACAAGTACTCTTATAAGACAGTTGTCAGTTCATGCGGCTGTTTACACAGCTGCATGAACTGACATTGTTGACTACGGTCTGTCGAATATCGAGCCAGACGTTGGGCTGAGTAGTTTGTGGTACAGCTTGCCAGCCGACACATCAGTCATGCTAGACAGAAAATCGGCAATTGCGCGATAGCCGCATTCTTCGTATTGTTCGTAAACGGCTACCGGTAAAAGCCGTTTAGGGTTGGCAGCGAAAATTTCAAAGAGTCGTACGACCACGCGTTGCCCTTTGTATTGCAGCATTTGCAATTCAGGGCGAAATATCACGTCGCGCATAACAAAGTCTTTTATCAGAAGTAAGATTTTATAGGCCATGCTTTCCATGCGAACCTGTAGGCGAAGCAGATCTGCTTCAAAGCCGTCTTGCTCATCAATATAAATACTGCGTATGAGGTAACCGACCAGACGGCTGATAGCGTGTTTACGGTCTTTCGCAGAAGAGCTGAACAATAACTGATTGAACTCATCCATCCGGTCATTAACGGGGTTTGAATCAAAAGATTCAAGCACGGCAACGACTTTTTCCTGCCAAGCTTCGCGATCGACTAAACCTAACGCTAATGCATCCTCCAGATCATGTACACCATAGGCAATGTCATCAGCCAGCTCCATGATGCTGGTGTCAAAGCACTTGTATTTTGTTTTCGCATGGCCGGGCTTTGGGCGTTCAAGCGATAAAAACCGGCTTCGGTCTTCTTCTGAGAAAGGTTCGAGTAGCCAATCGAGCACATCGCGTTCTGCATCGTATATGCACTTGGGTGGAGACCAGTGATCGATGTTCAGAGAGTTTTCGTTTTCAACGGGAATGTACTCACAGACTTCAGAATAAAATGCCGGGTACTTGATTGTGCCAAGCATCGTTCTTCGCGTCAGATCGAGTCCGCAGGAGGGGGAGTATTCGCCTAGTCTTGCCAGTATCCTTAGGGTTTGGCCGTTTGCTTCGAATCCGCCGTGGTCGCGCATCATGGTATTCATAGCTACTTCTCCACCATGCCCGAATGGCGAGTGGCCGATATCGTGGGCCAGGCAAATGGCTTCTATCAAGCTGAAGGAGGGAATGAGATCAACATGCGCCTCATTGCTTTTCTGATCACGCAGCCATTCGCAAATGCCAGAACCCACTTGCGCAACTTCCAAGGAGTGGGTCAGTCGTGTTCTGTAAAAATCGGACTCCCCCAGTCCCAGGACTTGCGTTTTGGACTGTAGGCTTCGAAAGGATGCACTGTGAATTATTCGTGCACGATCTCGTTGATACTGACTATCCTGGCCGGTGCTGTTGAAGCCGCGGCTCGGATTGCGTTCTAACTCCGATCGACGCTCTAGCCATACACTCAACTTATCTTCTCCTTACGGTAATCATTCACTGAATGCTACACCTGGTTGTTGGGCTTTACCTGTAACCCATCTATCAATAAAGGGGCCAGATAACGGCTAAGTTTAGGGTATTGTGCGCGTCAGGGTGAGAATTGATATTTGTTAGTTTCTTCACCCACTATTATAGATCCGGTTATTACCTTAAGCCGTACGAAACCTTAGATGATCAGCGAGGTCTACAGGTTCGAATGCCCGCAAATCGGGCAGTCGAGAAAAAATTTTGCGTGTTGCAAAATGTATCAATTTATAAGGCTGTGTTCACGTAGCATTCCACAGTTAAAGACGTTTACGAAACTGCAAAAAATATAATGGCTAGAAAACCAAGGATTCACTTCTCAGGCGCTGTGTACCACGTCATTCTCAAAGGCTTGGAAAATCAGGCCATATTTAAGGGCGTGTCAGATCGTCGTGCATGGGAAGTTCTGGTAGGAGAGGGTTCTGCGCGTTTTGACCACACCATAATTGCTTACTGTTGGGCTAAAGACCACGTTCAGATGGCTGTTAAGGTGGGCGATGTACCATTGTCCAAAGTCATGCAGAATTTGTCTTTTCGTTACACCAGATACTTCAACAAGCAACATAAAAGAAGCGGGCCGCTGTTCCATGGCCGTTACAAGGCAATTCTTATTGATGAAGATCAATACCTAAACGATCTTGTTCGATTCATTCATAACAACCCTGTTAGATCAAAAGTATCCAAAGACGCCTCGAGTGCGAAGTGGACCAGCCACGCGGCGTATATGGGAACTGAAGAGCACTCTTGGCTAAGTACAAGTCCCGTACTCAGCACGTTCGGAAAAACATCTAAAACAGCAAAGAACGCTTTTGCCCGCTTTGTCGATGCCGGTAAGGATGAAACCGAGCGCACCGATTTGGTGCGAGGTTCCGAAGGTGGTCGCGTATTGGGCGACAAGAAGTTTGTAAAGAAGGCGTTGAAGCCTGTAAAAGTTGCTCCTGCTCCAATGACAGAAAACCAATTGGTCAAGCGTGTGTGCCGCGAAGAAGGAATAAAAGAGCTTGCGCTAAAAAGCGAAAGTCGGGCACGAAGAGAGAGTCAGATCAGGCAGTCCATTACGTATCTCGCAATGGAACTCAATATTGCAACTCTGACGGCAATGGCCGATCGATTTAATCGCGATCTAACGACGATGAGTCGGAACCAACGCTACTTCAGGGACAAGCTTGCTGAAGATCGTGATTTACAGAAACACGTGAAGCAGTTGCGCAAAAAAGTTCTTGCCGGCTGAATCGACTCCGGTGTCATCGGTACAAAACGAATGGCTAGATGTCGTTGATGAAAACGACAAGGTAGTGGGGCGGGCGACCCGTCAAGAGGTTCATAAGGACAACCTCATACATCGGTCCGCGCATATCCTTTTACTCAATTCAAAAGATCAAATTTTCGTACAACTCCGGAGTCTTTCAAAAGACAATAGCGCGGGCCTCTGGGACACCAGTGCAGCTGGTCATGTTGATAGCGGCGAGAGTTACCTGCAATGCGCCGTCAGGGAGTTAGCGGAAGAGCTAGGAGTTGTGTTGTCTGCAGACGATTTAATCCCCGTCGGTCGATTGCCACCGGAAAGTAGCAACGGCTTTGAATTTACCCAGATCTACACGGCACGCTCTGATCAGCCCTTGACTCTTCAGGCCGAAGAAATCGACGATGGTCGCTGGGTGAGCGCTGACCAACTCGATCGTTGGATTTCAGAAGACAGGGCGGCTTTTACTGACACCTTCCTCACCATTTGGGCAAATGTGAAGCCCGGTACACAGTAAACCACCGACTGCGAACGGCTTTAGTTCGTCCAGTGACGGGTGCCTCTGGTACCAAAGCGGTAAAGTGTCTGTAGGTCGAGTTGGCTTGGGTTTTTTGCTACAAGTATCTCGGACGTTCCCTTTAACAAGCTGAGGTATTTCCAAGTGTCTGAATCGCTTCCGAACAAGGCAAGTGCGGTCATTATCGGGGGAGGAGTGACCGGCGCCAGTGTCGCTTACCACCTGGCCAAATTAGGTTGGGAAGATGTCGTTTTGCTTGAGCGAAAACAGTTTGCCTGTGGCACAACGTGGCATGCTGCCGGCCTGATCGGGACAGTTCGGGCCAACGAGAGCCACGCCCGTCTCACCGAATACTCCATGCGTCTCTTGCACGATCTGGAGGTTGAGACCGGCCAGTCCACAGGTTTTCGGCAAGTAGGAAGTCTCTCTATAGCCCACAGTGAAGCTCGTTGGGAGGAGCTTCGTCGGGTTGCTGCCATGAACAATGCTTTCAATGTCACGCGGGTCGATTCGGTCACGCCTGAAGAAATAGGAGCGTTATTCCCGCTGGTTGATACGTCCGGGCTTATTGGAGGCACGTTTGTCGAACACGATGGCAAGGGCAACCCTATCGAAATTACGACCGCATTCATCAAAGGCGCTAGAATGCGTGGCGCAAAATGCATAGAAGGCATTCGAGTTGATGACGTGCTCATCGAGAACAAGCGTGTCAAAGGTGTGGTTACCGATCAAGGCACCATTGCGACAGACTTTGTCGTCAACTGCGGCGGAATGTGGGCCCGAGAGTTAGGACAACGTAGTGGTGTGAATATTCCTTTGCACGCCTGCGAACACTACTACGCAGTCACTGAAAAGCATGATCTGGTAACACCTGACTTGCCTGTCCTGCGAGATCACGACAAGTGCGTTTACATTAAAGAAGACGCTGGAGGTTTACTGGTCGGTGCCTTTGAGAAAAAAGCGTTGGCCTGGGGCCAGAACGGGATACCGGAAGACTTCTCGTTTGATGAGCTTCCCGGTCATATGGAAGAGCAGCTAATGCCTGTTCTCGAAGACGCCATGATACGAGTGCCGATGTTGAGTGATGTCGGTTGGCGCAGTTTTTTCTGTGGACCGGAATCCTTCACGCCCGATGATCAATTCCATGTCGGTGAAGCACCCGAGGTTCAAGGCTACTTCGTTGCTGCAGGTCTCAACTCTGTGGGCATTCAAAGTTCAGGTGGTATTGGAAAAGTGTGTGCCGAATGGATGCATCACGGTCACTCGCCATTGGACCTTTGGGGCAATGATATCCGCCGTATGTATCCGTTTATGGGAACACAGGCTTTCGCTGCCGAGCGTGCTGAAGAATCATTGGGACTACTCTACGAGCGACACTATCCCTTCCGTCAATTTGAAACAGGCCGTAACGCACGACTCTCACCCATTCATCAGCGCTTAACAGAGCATAATGCGTGCTTTGGCCAGGTTGCTGGCTGGGAGCGTCCTAACTGGTTTGCACCAGAAGGCGTTGAGCCTAAATACGAATACAGTTTCGGCAGACAGAACTGGTTTGATTATTCAGCTCAAGAACATGCGGCTGCACGCAATTCGGTTGCCTTGTTCGATCAATCCAGTTTCTCTAAATATCTCGTTCAGGGCCGCGATGCGGTGTCCGTTTTACAACGCATATGCACAGCCGATATCGATGTTAGTGCTGAGAAAATTGTGTACACACACTGGCTCAATGAGCGAGGCGGCATCGAGGCAGACCTAACTGTCACGCGTCTTGCGGAAACTGAATTCATGGTCATTAGCGGTGCAGCAACCACGCATAAGGATCTCGATTGGCTGCGGCGACATATCGGTGCAGACGATTTTTGCACGGTCACTGATGTCACTAATCAATATGCCGTATTCGGCGTTATGGGACCAAACAGCCGGGCGATGCTTGAACCACTGCTTAACCTAGATTTATCGAACGACGCATTTCCGTTCGGTCGCAGTGTCAATGGGGAGCTGGGTTATGCGCCTATCCGAGTCACTCGAGTGTCGTTTGTCGGTGAGCTGGGTTGGGAGTTGTGTGTCCCAACTGATATGGCGGTACCTACCTTTGATCGTCTCTGGGCGGCGGGGCAAGCGCACGGTCTGCAGCTCGCAGGCTTGCACGCTCTGGATAGCTGCAGGATAGAAAAGAAATTTTTGCACTTCGGTCATGATGTTGCAGATGAAGACACGCCTCTAGAGGCCGGTGTGGGTTTTGTTTGTGCGATGGACAAGTCCATTCCTTTCATTGGTCATGATGCTATTGCTCGTCAGAAAGACAGTAAGTCTCATCTGAATAAACGTCTGGTTCAATTTGTCCTGAAAGATCCTGAGCCGCTGTTCTACCACCACGAGCCAATCGTTATGAATGGTCAGTGTGTCGGTTATCTAACCTCGGGCAATTATGGGCATACCCTGGGCGCGTCTGTAGGCCTTGGCTATGTAAAAAGTTCTGATCCGGTTACCACAGATTGGCTAGCGTCACAGCAGTGGCAGATTGACGTGGGTGGACAAATGTTTGACGCAGAGGCCTCTCTGCGCGCAGCTTACGACCCTGCTGGCGAGCGTATGAGGTAGGGCACAACGCCTTATTCTTGTTTCCAGCCAGCCCCCTTTTGCTGGCTGGAACATCCCGTGCTTGAAATGAGCCTCTTCGTAGGCTATTCACTGTCGGTATGCAGATAATTGACACAGCGCTGGATTCAGTAAAAATTATTGAACCCAAAGTATTCGGTGATGACCGGGGATTCTTCATGGAATCCTGGAATCAGCAAATGTTTGAGGAGCATGGTTTGCCCACGACATTTGTACAGGATAATCACAGCCGGTCTTCTCAGGGTGTGCTTCGAGGCCTTCACTATCAAATAAAGAATGCACAGGGAAAGCTTGTGCGTGTCACCAGTGGAGAGGTCTTTGATGTCGCGGTTGATATGCGAAAGTCTTCCAAGCAATTCGGTCAATGGGTGGGTGTATTGCTCTCTGAATCCAACAAGCGCCAATTATGGGTGCCTGCAGGCTTTGCTCATGGCTTTTACGTTGTTTCAGAATCTGCAGACTTTCAATACAAGTGCACAGAATACTACTCGCCTGAGTATGAACGAAGCTTGATCTGGAATGACCCGGCAGTTGGAATCGACTGGCCTTTGATCAATGGCACCGAGCCCTTGCTCGCAGCAAAAGATGCAGACGGACTTCTTCTGGCTCAGTGCGATACATTTGACTAATGAATGTCTTTATAACCGGTAGTGCCAGCGGGCAACTTCACTGGGAGTTGCTAAGAACACAGCCAGCACACGTTAATCTGCTCACCGTCGCCGAGCGTTTGGACATCACGGATCGCGAGCGGGTGCTAAGTGAGCTTCGCCAACTTGCACCGGATGTCATCATCAATGCCGCGGCCTATACGGCGGTGGATAAAGCCGAAACAGAGCAAGAGATGGCGGCTGCAGTCAATACCGATGCGGTTGAGACTCTCTCAATAGCGGCGTCTGAATTAAATGCACATCTGATTCATGTCTCGACAGATTTTGTCTTTGGCAAAGGAGACGGTTCACCGTTTGTTGAAAACTCTGATGTTGATCCCGTCAGTGTTTATGGAAAAACGAAGTTGGCCGGTGAACGAATTTTGGCTGAAAACAATCCTGATTCATCGCTGGTTGTACGCACCGCGTGGGTGTATTCCTCCCACGGTGCCAATTTTGTGAAAACCATGCTTCGTTTGATGAAGGAGCGTGGCGAAGTAGGCGTCATAGCCGATCAAATTGGAAGCCCCACTTGGGCAAACTCATTGGCGCGTGCGCTATGGGTTGCCGCCGAAAAACGCTCAGCGGGCGTCATGCATTGGACCGGGGCAGGTGCGGCCAGCTGGTACGATTTTGCCGTCGCCATTGCAGAAGAGGCTCGGAGCATGGGATTGCTGGAGGCCGACGCTACTGTCAATCCGCTTACCACTGAACAATATCCGACACCTGCGGCTCGACCGCACTACAGTGTTTTAGAGCTTACTCATACGTGGGAACGCCTAGGCATCAAATCTGCACATTGGCGAGAGGATCTACGCACAATGCTTAAGGAGCTCATGTGAGACGTATGCTGGTTACCGGCGCAGCCGGATTTATAGGTGCCAATTTTGTTCGCTATTGGCTAGACACTTATCCCGATGACATTATTGTTGTTGTCGATGCTATGACGTACGCCGGTAATCGTGCCAACTTAGAAGGTATCTTGTCGGAGCGTTGTTCATTGGTTGAGTGCGACATCAATGAAACTGAAACGATGAAACAGCTGCTGCGTGAGCACAAGCTTACGACAGTGGTGCATTTTGCCGCCGAGAGTCATGTCGATCGATCAATCGAAGGGCCTGATGCATTTATTGAAGCCAATATCCTGGGTACTCACAGTCTTCTCAAAGCTGCCAGAGCTGTATGGCAGACGGAAGGCTTAGCACCGGATGAGCACAGATTTCATCACGTCTCAACCGATGAGGTTTATGGCACACTCAGTATGGAAGATCCGGCATTTACTGAAACAACAGCTTATGCCCCTAATTCGCCATATTCTGCGAGTAAAGCGGCATCTGATTTCCTAGTGCGTTCTTATCATCACACGTATGGCTTGAATGTCACGACCAGTAATTGTTCGAATAACTATGGCCCGTACCATTTTCCCGAAAAGCTGATTCCACTGATTATTATTAACTTGCTTCATGGCAAGGCCTTGCCCATCTATGGTGATGGTAAAAACATCCGCGATTGGTTATACGTCGAAGATCATGCTCGGGGTATTGAGAAAGTACTTAATAAAGGGCAGATAGGCGAAACGTACAACATTGGAGGTGTCAATGAATGGACCAACATTGATATCGTCAATTTGATTTGTAAGCTTATGGATAACCGGTTTGCTGATAACGCAAATCTTCAAAGTGCTTATCCCGATTGTCCTGCCTCTAAACAGCAGCAGTGTGACTCACTGATTACGTATGTCACCGACAGGGCCGGCCATGACTTTCGCTATGCCATAGATACGCAGCGTATCCGCGATGAGCTCGGCTACGAACCCGCGGTGTCGTTTGAAGTGGGAATAGAAAAGACCTTGGATTGGTACTTGGACAACCCAACGTGGTGGCAATCAGTCTTAGACGGTAGCTACAGAACCGCGTAATTGCTAAACCGCATTTACGGGCATCGCTTGTGCGATGCCCTTGATTCTAGATTCCGACGAAAGGTTGCATAATTTTGCCGAACAACCCGTTGTACTTAACAGGGGAGTGCGAGGCGATTAACGCGATACAAGGCTCATCCGTGTCGACGACCGGTTGATGGGCAACTTCTCCATCCAAGTCTGCAATATCGCCGGCTTTGAACCTTCCGATTTCATCTTGATAAGAGCCCTTAACGACATAGGTGAGCTCTCTATCGTTATGAGAGTGAGCGCTTAAAACAACACCCGGCGCCAAGTGCAGGAGCTTGAAAGCTCCCATTCTTCGATGTTGTTCGCTGAGATTGATTTGTTTGATGCCAGGGGCGATTCGGCGCCAATCCAATTCGTCCAGTTCTGCGGGGAGAAACTGAGCCAATGGTCTGGGAACATCTTTGAATGAGCGCTTGGGCTGCGGCGTGACCTTTGGCGCATGAGAGCCGGATAACAGGCTCGCTTGCTTGAGTAATTGCTCAGGTGTTTGCGCCATGGGCGCTGCTTCGAACTGATCGAACATTTCTCCGCCGATTTGATCGGCGAGAGTCGCTCTGTCCCGGCAATGCTGGCAAACCGTCAAGTGGCAAGCCACAAGTGTTTCCATCGCCACGCTAAGGCTGCCGACCGAATAGTCTTGAAGGGTTTCATCGGTCAAATGATGCGACACGCTCATACAATACTCACTTTACTGTTTTGTTGGCTCATTACAGGTTTCCGCCATCGCTTTGCAGACTAATCCTTACGGCTTGCATGGCGAGTCGGATTCTTGATTTAACGGTGCCAATCGGAAGATCTAACCATTTGGCAATGGCACCGTGGCTCTGGCCACGGAAATACGATAAATGCATGACCTGCCGCTGCTCATGCGGCAATTTTTCTAAAGCTTCGTTCAAGCGGACAGCTGCCTGCTCATCATCGACGTACTTTTCCTGCGAGTCAGATTCTGTGTTGTCGACATCGAGCATTTCGTCGTCCAGTTCCACCTCGATTCGGGAGTTCCCGCGAAGGTAGTCAATACGCCGGTTTCTGGCAATGGTGAAAAGCCACGTGCTGGCAGCGGCTTTTGCAGGGTCATAGCTCTCAGCTCGCCGCCAGACGGTGATCATAATCTCCTGGGTCAGTTCTTCGGAGATCTCCTCCGTCATGCCTTTCCCCATGAGGAACGACTTCACGCGGCCGGCGTAGTAGCTGTAGACGTCGGCAAACGCAGCTTCGTCCTTGCGTTCCCCGATAGCGACCAGATTGTCACCCATGCGTTTACGCAAGGCGGCCGCATCGTCATTGCGCTGCTTCGGTTGAGTTGTTGCTGAAGTATTCATGCTTATTTAGTCATACGCTACTTAAAATCGCGTGGATCTGATCTTTATGCATTCTGCCTGCGTAGCATTTTACTGTGTTCAACACGATAGAGTAGACTCTTCGCCATGATTCAAGATCGCAGATTGCATATAGTTGTTGTCGGCAGCGGGGCGGCCGGATTATCGGCAGCTTGGCTTCTGTCAAAGCGGCACCGCGTCACGTTATTGGAAAAAGATGACCGTCTGGGCGGGCATGCCCACACAGCAACGGTCCCAGGCGATGAGGGGCGAAAAATCGATACCGGCTTTATTGTTTACAACGAGCCCAGCTACCCCAATCTCACCGAATGGTTCAAAACCATGAACGTGGCCACAGAAGACAGCGATATGTCGTTTGCGGTTTCCAGAGACAGCGGAAGGTTCGAATATGCCGGCGGACCTGCGCTAGGATTGCTTGCGCAGAGAACCATGCCCTTCAAGCCGAGATTCTGGCGGATGCTCAAGGATCTCCTGAGGTTCTACCGCGAAGCGCCAAACAATATCCCTGAAAATTCGGAATTGTCGCTGGGGGATTATTTGCAGCAGCAAGGCTATTCGAGGGACTTCATACAGGATCATTTACTGCCGTTTGGTGCGGCGATTTGGTCGACATCAAAAACCCGTATGCTCGACTATCCGGCAGCCTCCTTTATCCGCTTTTGCGAGAACCATGGGCTACTTAAAATAACCGATCGCCCACAATGGCGTACGGTCACGGGTGGCAGCGAACAGTACGTGAATGCCGTAAAACAATCATTGGGCGAGGACTCCGTTGTTGTTAATTTTGCGGTGAGCAGTATTGAGCGTCACGATGATCACGTGGTCGTTCGAGACCGAGCGGGGCAGGAGATAAGTGCTGATCATGTTGTCATAGCCGCACACGCCGATCAGGCGCTTGAATGTCTAGAGACGCCGACTAACGATGAAATAAAATTACTTTCAACATTTGAATATGAATCGAATCTGGCCATTCTTCATACGGATACCAGTGTGATGCCGAAGCGACGCCGGGCGTGGTGTAGCTGGAACTATGTTGAAGATACGGGTGATGATCATTCACAGGTTTCCCTGAGTTATTGGATGAATAAACTGCAGAACATAGACTCTGATACTCAGTACATGGTGACGCTCAATCCGTCAGTGCCCCCGCCGGCAGAGACTATTCTGCGTACTCAGGTATATCAACACCCCATCTTTACTGCCGAAACCTGGGATGCCCAGCAAGCTCTGTGGTCGTTGCAGGGTAAAAACAGAACCTGGTTTTGCGGAAGCTACTTCGGCTCAGGATTCCATGAAGATGCCGTGCAAGCCGGGTTTGCAGTTGCAGAACAATTGGGTGGTTTGCAAAGACCCTGGCAGGTGGATAATCCTTCGGGCCGCATTGTCGTACCAGCGCCCATCCTGAGTGAAGTACGCAAGGCTGCCGCGTGAGATTTAAGAGTTGTCTTTACTCCGGGCAGGTTTTCCATCGAAGAAACCGACCCAAGCAACACGTGTTGAAGTATTCCGTTTTTACGTTGTTGCTTGATTTGTCCGAAGTTGAGTCACTGGATTCCTCGCTTTGGCTGTTCTCGCATAATCGATTCAATCTGTTCGGATTCCACGATACCGATTTTGGAGAGCTTGAAGATGAGCCTCTTGTTGGTTACGTTAATCGAAAGCTGTCTGAGGCGGGCATCGAAAAATCTCCATCGCGTGTCTTGTTGAGTTGCTATCCCCGAATACTCGGTTTCGTCTTCAATCCTCTGAGCTTGTTTTATTGTCTGGACTCCGACGGGAACTGCTTCGCGGTAGTTCACGAGGTTCATAATACGTTCGGTGAGAGGCACGCCTATGTACTGCCGGTATCCACTGACGCGCAATCGTCAGAGTGGATAAACCAATCTGCTGATAAAGAGCTTTTTGTATCGCCATTTGCGCACATGAAAATGTCCTATCAGTTCCGTCTTAACCAGCCGGATGAACGGCAGGTCATCGTAATAAGAGCTAACGATGAAGACGGATTACTGATAACAGCCAGTTATACAGCGAGTAAGCAGGAACTGACAGCCTCACGTTTGTTAAAATTTTTTATGGTGTTTCCGTTGCTGAGTGCAAAGGTTGTTCTTGGTATTCACTGGGAAGCACTTCGACTCTATATCAAAGGCGTTCCTTGGTTTAAGCACCAGCCTAAGGGTTCCAGCTAGAACACAATATAACGCCACCAAATTACATCACAATGTCTGAGTTAGAAAACCAACCTATTGGCCCGTCTATGCCGTTAGCCTATCGCTTACAGCAGAGTCTGGGCAGTATCATCGGGCGCAGATTCGATCGGCTGCTCGATGGTATTTCCGAGGGACAGCTGAGTGTCACCTGGCCTGACGGGCACATTTCACGTCACGGTAATGCTCACGATGATCCTTCGCAGAACGCCCACATCGTGCTTAATAATTTTAAGCCGATCAAACAGATGATTCACTCGGGTGAAAACGGATTTGCCGAAAGCTATTTAAGAGGTGATTGGAGTACGGACAGTCTACGAAATTTGTTTACGGTCATCATGAATAATGAGGACGCGGTCTCCGCTATGACAACCGGTGGAAAATTTTCGCGTGTGATGAATGTGCTACGGCATGGTCGTAACCGAAATTCAGTGGAAGGCAGTCAACGCAACATCGAATTTCATTACGATCTTGGCAACGACTTTTACCGCCTATGGCTTGACCCTTCCATGAGTTATTCTTCGGCATTATTCAGCGACGATGAATCACTTGAGAGCGCACAAGACTCGAAACTCATGCGGGTTGTTAATGCGCTCACTCCGAAACCCGATGCGCGAGTGCTGGAGATAGGATGTGGTTGGGGTGCCATGGCTAAAAAACTAGCGGATGAAACAGCCTGCCACGTTGAAGGTATTTCCTTGTCACATGAACAACTCAGTTACGCTCGTGAAAATAACAGCATCGTGAAGAACGAGCAATCAAGAGGTAGCACTGAATTCCGCCATCAGGACTACAGGCATGTGGAAGGTAAATATGACCACATCGTTTCCATAGAAATGTTTGAAGCCGTAGGCGAACAGTATTGGTCTACCTATTTTGCAAAACTCAATGAGCTGCTAGAGCAGGGTGGAACAGCCTTGCTACAAGTCATTACCATTGCTGAAGATCGATTCGACGAATATCGTGCCAGTCCTGATTTTATTCAGCGCTATATTTTCCCGGGCGGAATGCTCCCGAGCAAAACCCATTTAAAAGAATTGATAGACAATGCCGGTTTCGAATTGGTCGACACAGAATGGTTTGGTCAAAGTTATGCCATAACCCTAGAGCGTTGGCGTGAGCGATTTGAACAAGTCGCCAGAGAAGTTCAATCACAAGGGTTTGATGAACGTTTTATGCGTATGTGGCGTTATTATTTGAGTTATTGTGAAACCGGGTTCAAGTTTGAGCGAACGGATGTCGGTCAGCTGTTGTTATGTAAAAAATAGTTTCCGGCACGCTTGCGCTAGGAAATTATCGCTGCAGTATTTTATTCAGTTAGCAATGCAGCGACTTGCTGCCTAATGCTTTTCTCCTGAGCGCGACTAGATAATCCACTCTCATACTTCAATGGGGTATGACGGCGAATCCCCAAACGACAAATGGCAGCAAAGGTGTCGTGGGCACTTCGATACCCTTTGACAAATTGATTCAATAACCGCAGGTCACTCTCTGGCACTTGTTCTGGCAGATCATGCTGATACGGTGAGGAGTTTGCGAATCGTTCACGCCAGAGTTGATTATCGGTGTGAATATCGATAGCCGTCTGCAACACAGTGCTTATATCATCGCTATTCGATTTTAAAACTGCACTTGATGGCAGTGCGGTTCTTGGGTTTTTTCTAAACCCTTCATGAAACTCCTTATACCCGTTGCTCTGCCAAAAATTAACACTCACTGGGTCCTTGGTGAAGCTGGCGCCGATAGCGTCGATTCGCTCATCGCTGTTCACCGATGACAACAGGTGATGTTCTATCGCGTTTAAAAGTTTCGAACCCAGCCCGATTCTCCTGAAATTTTCGTGTACCGAGATTCGTGTAACCCGTGCCAGTCGCTTTGACAAAGGCAATGAATTATTTGCGCATTGGGCCAGAAGTTGAGCGAGTAAATGGTGAGGTAAACGTCTCTGCTTATCAACGATAGCGCTATGAAGGGAGGCTTCAATTGCCGGTTCGATGCTCACGATAGCCACCGCGATAATGTCTGTAGCGTTGGTCGATTTCAATGCCCAGATTTGAATGTCAGGCCCGTCTAGCAGATGCTGTAGGTCTTTTACATTGGTTTGATAATGGGTATCGCGCAATAGTCCGTAGACGTTCTGCAATAATTCTTCTGAGCTTGCTAAGGAACTCTGTTCTATTTGTACGAAATGAACACTGCTCTCTTCCAAGTCGTAAGGGGCTTGCTGCTGGATGTCGTCGTTTGAGCTTCCTCCTTTGGAGGAATTGAGAACCAGCCGGTCGATAAAATTTTCTATAGGATCGTTTTTACGCCATCGCCATGGATGAGCAGGGCTTAAATACAAAGGGCTGTCAAACGCTTCGCGCAGTTGTTTTGAAAAACGAGTTTGAAACGCACGGCCTGCGCTTTCATATCCTTCGACGGTTGTGCAGAAAACTAATTTGTCGTGCTTAAGTAGCAGCTCATGTAATACCTGGATCGGCAAGTTTGCGGCTTCATCCACCAGAACCACTTGATTGTCCTTGAGCGGTATCGCCGCTGCTGTTTGGAAATAACGGGTACTGGAATGGTCGGTCTGTCGATGAAACGACGTAAGGGCTGTTTTGTTGAGAGCAGTTACACTGTAGGTACCGGCCGATGCGTGAATTCGGTTGGCAATTCTTGCCAAAAGTGATGTTTTGCCTCGACCTCTTTTGCCGACGATTGAAACGCAAGCCCTGTCAGAATTCGTCAGATGGTCATAAGCCTCTTTTAACAATCGATCCTGTTCTTCTGATGCTGATTTGGCGGGGTTTGGTGTGAATTTGTTATCCGTTGTTTTATGCGCTGCGGGCATTGGCATTGTCGAAGCCGAAGCGTCCTCACTGACCTGCACCAGAACGATCTGCTCCGGGTGGTTGTGTTCGGCCTTATAAAGAAGTTTTTTGAATCGTTCGCTGAAATGGCTTGTATTGAAATCTTCTACCCTGCCTGTGCTATCGAACTTCTCTGCCTGCTGGGGTAGTGCAAGAACGAGGGTTCCCCCGTGAGTTAAGGTTCCGGCTAAAGCGGCCAGCAGGCCTGCATCCATCGGTTCATTGACCGCATGAGCCAGTATTTCGTGTTCTTGTCCTAAAAGTGCCGAGATTTGATCGGCTCGATCGGCCAATGTGTCTGCCGGGATGAATTTGATCTGAGCACTATGCGCGAAGGTTTCCAGCCAAAGCGGCGGCGCCATTTCGATGACGATCAGCACTCGATGTGGGTTACGGCAATCAGTTGTGAATCGATTGTCTATAATCTGGGCTAGATCACCCCGATTGCTGACAATTTGGCGTGACATAATTGTTTTTGCTTCACATGTAAACGGTCATTTATTGCGTAGACTACAATCATCGAAAGTGTGGTGACTTTCGTTATTCCTCCTCCAAGTGGTATTGAGGCATGGAGCCCACGGCGGCCAAGGACGGCCAATTTTTTCAGCTGAAGCCGCGCTGATCATCTCCAGAAATTACATTTAATCCGGCCAAGGTGAGTAGTCTACACCGGCGGGTTCATCGATTTCCTCTCTGTCTCGTTAGCCGTATCCCGATCCTGGAAATTAATTTGTGTTCCTCTATACAGTTGGCACGGTGGATTGACGATTCAGTAGGGCGGCTTGCTGCAACACGGTGACTTATTTCGCTATTGCAATAGTTTCGCGGTTTGTCTTAATTGTTAACAATTTCATAGAGATAAATATTCATATTCACGCTATGTTCACTCTGCTCGGTTTAATCTTTCCTAACTAACATTGAAATAAACCACCCATTGACTAACATTCGCAGTTGCGTGGCCTTTAACGTAGAAAAATCACAGCGATCGATCGCTTCCTTCGGGGGCTCTTTACAAGACCCGCAACGAAGCAAAGGTTTGTCTTTGCCGGATATTAATATTCTGAGCATTAGTGGTTGATGAGCCGGTGCTTCGTTGGGGCGCCAAAAGTAAGTTTCAGACTCTGCACCGATTCGTCGGTGTGGTACTAATAATTCAATAACGAGGATCAATTATGATCAAGAAGTACTTTGCACTCAGTCTTGTAACAGCGAGTATCGTAATTGCAGGTTGTTCATCAGACGATAACAACACGACTACAACTCCGACTCCGACTGATCCTGCGGCCACACCAGGTGTGGGTGGAACGGCTTTCGATAGCATTGCCAACTCCCCTGATCACAACACTTTGGAAACAGCCATCACGACAGCAGGTCTGGCTGATGCTCTAGACAACCCGGCAAACGCCTTCACTATTTTCGCACCAACTGACGCTGCCTTCACAGCGCTAGACAATGACGGTGACGATGCCACATTGACAACAGCTCAGTTGCTCGAAGAAGCTAACCGTGCTCAACTCGTTCGTATTCTTCAGTATCACGTCATCTCTGGTGATGTGTCTTCAACTGCGGTCAGCCAACTTATTACTGATGCCGGTGATGGTGCAGCAACAGCGAACACCCTTTTGGTTGATGGCGCAACAACTCAGGTTCTGACATTTACATCCAGCGATGCACCTTCCGGTGTATCTGTAAACAACGTCGGTATCGATACAGTAGATGTCATTCCTGCTGACCAGGAATCTACTCAAGGCCGCGTACACGTTATCGGTTCACTGCTGACTCCTCCAGCGGCTCCAGATGGTAATACTGACGGAACAACTGACGGTACGACTGATGGCACAACCGACGGTACTACTGACGGCACAACTGATGGAACCACTGACGGTACAACGGGTGGTGGCACAGGTGGAGCGGCTCAGACGGCTCTTGAAAATGCGGGTACTTACTCAACATTCCTGTCTACATTCGGTGCTGCATACGGCCTGCAGAAGCTAGACCTGGCTGAAGATGGTGATCCATGGACAATCTTCGCGCCTACTGATGCGGCTCTAGGTGGTGCGGCTTTGACTGTCAACGATCACATTGCAACGGGTAACAAGTTGACTCCAGCGGCTCTGCTTGCTGCAGGAACGTTCACCTCTTTCACGGGTAACAGCTACGCAGTGGGTGGAACCGAAGCTGCTCTGACAGTTGGCGGATTCCCTGTCTCTGTTGTTGGTGATGGCGGTGCGTCAATCACTTACTCTATCGGTGGTGTACTTCAGTAAAACCGACTCACCCGAATCGGACTCCATTGCTGGTAGTCTGATATACAACGGGAGCAAACGGTCCACTCAGTCTGCCTTTATGGTGTTCTGAAGTGTTATAGAAGCCGGAGAATCGCGTGATTCTCCGGCTTTTTTGTTTGTGTTGTTAACTTTTGAATCTGCAGAATGCTTTTATGACTATTCAAATCAATAGCCAGTTCGATGGTGGAAATATCGAAGTCGTCGAATGCCGTGACGGTGCTCCCGTTAAGCTAGCGATTAGGCAGGACACATCTTCAGAGTTCTATCAGTGGTTCTTTTTCAGCGTGTCGGGCTTGTCCGGGCAAGAATGCCGATTCGAGATTGTGAATGCAGGGCAGTCTTCATATGCCAAGGGCTGGGAAGGCTATGATGTTGTGACGTCTCAGGATAGACATCACTGGTACCGAACACCGTGTGAGTATGAGGGCGGCGTCCTGTCATGGGACGTGAACACAGATGCAGATGTAGTCTGGTTTGCCTATTTCGCACCGTACACCTTAGATCAGCATGCAGATTTAATCGCTGCGGCTGCCTGTGCTAATGGGGTGGAGTACCAGAGTTTAGGGCTTACCCATCAAGGCCGGCGCATAGATTATTTGAAAGTTGCTGCGCTGCCAACGGAATCCATGAATGACCCGGTCAATCAGGCGCGTTCAAAGTTATGGGTCATTGCTAGGCAGCATCCTGGTGAGCCAATGGCAGAATGGTGGATGGAGGGTTTTCTCGATCGCCTCCTTGATGAAGATGACGCAACGAGTCGGGCCTTGCGTCAGTTAGCGGATGTACATGTGGTTCCGAATATGAATCCGGATGGAAGCTTTCTTGGAAACTTGCGAACCAACTCTCTTGGGGTCAATTTGAATCGTGAATGGGATGCCCCGAGTATGGAGCGCAGCCCTGAGGTATATCTGGTTAAACAGAAAATGACTGAGACGGGAATTGATTTAGCGTTAGACGTGCATGGTGATGAGGCTCTGCCTTACAACTTCATAGCCGGCACTGAAGGTTTGAGCAGTTGGAATGAAGAAAAAAATGCAAGGCTCATCGCTTTCAAACAAACCTGGAGCGCGCTAAATCCGGATTTCCAAACAGCACATGGCTATCCGCGAACACCCCAGGGCAAGGCGAATATGTCAGTGTGCAGTAGTCAGCTGGCCCATAGCTTTAATTGTCTAGCCATGACGTTGGAAATGCCGTTTAAGGATACGGCCGATACACCTCGGCCGCATACTGGGTGGTCTCCTGAACGCAGTATGCGTTTAGGAGCCTCGTTTGTTGATATGGCTTATCTGGCGTTGACTGACAAGCTTCTTAGCTAAGCAGTTTATTGAAACGCTGTTTCAAAAAAGCTTCGAAGTTTTCTTGAATGAAGTCGTTCAGATTTCATCTCACTCATTTTGCTCAAAGCCAACATACCGATTTCAAGGTGTTGGGCCACTTGGTTTTGATAAAACTCAGATGCCATACCAGGCAGTTTGAGTTCACCTTGCAAGGGTTTGTCAGACACGCAAAGCAGTGTGCCGTAGGGCACCCTGAGACGAAACCCGTTAGCTGCGATGGTGGCAGACTCCATATCCAGCGCTATGGCTCTGGATTGAGATAGTCGTCTTACCGGTTCGCGCTGATCCTGCAACTCCCAGTTTCTATTGTCGATAGATGCCACGGTTCCGGTGCGCATGACTCTCTTTAACTCATAGCCGTTTAATCCGGTAACCTCAGCTACAGCACCTTCCAGCGCTTGTTGAACTTCGGCTAAGGCAGGTACAGGGACCCACACGGGTATGTCAGCATCAAGCACTTTGTCCTCACGAACGTAGGCATGCGCTAATACGTAGTCTCCGAGTTCCTGGCTATTTCGAAGGCCCGCACAGTGTCCCAACATAAGCCAAGCATGGGGTCTTAGTACTGCGATATGGTCCGTAATAGTCTTGGCATTTGATGGGCCAACTCCGATGTTGACCAATGTGATGCCTGAACCGTTTCGTGCTTTAAGGTGGTATGTGGGCATCTGCGGTTGGCGCGGCGGGGCACTGCCTTCGCTAGGTGCATCGTCGCCACTCTGTGTAATAACGTTGCCGGGTTCTACGAACGAGTCGTAGTTAGAGTCCCCGGAGCTCATCATAGTTCTAGCTATGCGGCAAAATTCGTCGATGTAAAATTGATAGTTAGTAAACAGAACATAATTTTGAAAGTGTTCTGGTTTAGTGGCTGTGTAGTGAACCAGACGGTGCAGTGAGTAATCGATTCTCTGTGCCGGGAAAGGTGCAAGAGGCATGGGTAAACCTGGTTCGATCTCTTGCGTGCCGTTGACAATGTAGTCGTTGACTTGAGCTATGTCGGGTACGTCGAAGGCATCGCGAAGTGCAGTCGTTATTTTCTGCGGTCGTCTCACCGCTAGAGATGACCCGGATTCTAAGGCGAAATGCAGTGGGATAGGTACATCTGATTCTGCTATTTCTATCGGCTGATCGTGGTTATCGATGAGCAACTTGAGTTGGTGGGTAAGGTAGCCGCGGAATAGGGCAGGTTGGGTAATCGTTGTTGTATACAAGCCTGGTTGATCGACATGACCGTACGAGAGTCTTGAGTCAACGCGGGCGTAGGTGGTATTTCTGAAACGCACTTCCGGGTAGTAGACACGGACCTTGTGCTCGGGTTGTTCGCCTTCCAGGTAATTGGCAAAGGCTTGCCTTAGGAAGAGGGTATTTCGGTCGTAGAGTTCGACCAGACATTGCACCGCATCGGCGGCTGACGTGAACCGTTTCGGCTCTTGTAGGGGTGGGGTTGTAAATGTATCGCCCATCTTATCTCCGATTGAATTCTGGAGTAGGGTAACACAACCTATAGTTACTGATCTCGGTACTTTAGATAACCGAGCGACAAAAGTGCTGCGATGACATAGCCATATTGAAGAATTTTTATATCATCCACTGGCAGGAGTTGGACGGTGATGCAGGTGAGAAGAAAGAATATACCTAAGTAGGCTTGCGAGCTATAGCTCTTAATGAGCAGGTAATTGACAGCCCCCGTCTTCCGGGCGACGTCAAAAAAGCGTTTATTAAACGCGAGCCGGAAAAAGGATGAGCAAAAGGTTAGCAGTATCAATGAGACCAGATATCCTGCACCTTCCGCGTTCTCATCGAGCGTAAAGCGCAGAAGCCACGAACCGGCATATAGCCAGCAAGCTGCGGTGTAAACCCTTGTTACCGCTAGTTGATCAATGCGGTTTTTAATTAAGTAGAACAGGGCCGCAAACACGACAGCCAACAATACAACAGCTACACCTAGGCGGCTAAAGTCCTGGTCAACGACTAGGAACAGAGACAGAGTCCAGAAATGACTCTCCAAGTAAAGAAAAATACCATCCAGTGCGAAAGTACTTTTCGAGCCGTGAGTATCTGTGTAAGTCAGGCTTTGCCGAAGGGACATGCTTGAATTGTCGTCTGGAAGGCGGCTGTAAGCTTTGCTCGCCAAATAACTGTAGCTTGCGAAACTCACACCTGCCGATAGCGCAAGCAACCAGAGGAAGCCACCAAAATCGAGCAACAGGCCTCCCAGCAATATGCCGACTTTTAAAAAGACGGTGACGAAAATCTGAAAATTGCCATATTGCTTTCCCGTGTTGTTGCCTGCCAACTGTTGTAAAAACAGACTGCGTTGTGTTGTCCAGAAAAAAGCGTTGTACGCACCATTGGCAATTCCCAAAACTGTCATGGCAACGAAAATACTGCCAAGCGGTTTTGCTGCAGTTGAGTCACCTGTATCAAACAAGGCGCTGCCGGGAATCGTCGTGAACCATCCGGCACATCCAACCAGCGCCAGCTCGAACACGAAGGTCAGCAGTAATAGATTTTTGGGTTGAAGTTGGCGCCATGCGTGTTGCCATGGTCTCAATGCGGCAACGAAGCTCAGTCCCGACACACCGATTAGTAGAGACAGTCCCTCCAAGCCAACGCCATGCTGCCATAAAAAGACAGGCAGAAAAAACGGCAGCAAGCCAATAAGAAGGGAGTGTGCCCCAAGAAATTGGTAAAAGAATAGGGGGCTGCGTTCAGTGTTCAATACAGCTTAAAACGTGTCTGAATCGGCAACGACTAGTGAATCCATTTCGTTATAGAACGCATCCAGATCTTCGGCTTCGCCGTAGCGTGGGACGCTATGCATTCGAGTGTAGGGGCGTGAGTTAACTTCCAGGAAAATACAACCCTGTTTGCGATAGTCTGTCTCAATACCTTTCTCAAAGATGACATCGATGCCGAACAGTTTGGCATCGAATGCTTTGATCACTTTTAGGAAAAGTTCTCTGTTGGCAGCGGGGATCGTGGTCTGATCAATTATTTCAACAACACCGCCTGGAGCGAGGGCGACACGGTTAAATGTGTAGATTCTTTCACCGGCGGCTGGAACACTTTCAAGTGTTAAACCTTGCTTGGCCAAGTAATCGATAGTTTGTTGGGATTGAGCAATCGGGTAGATTGTCGGAAATAAGCCCATTGATTCGCGGATAGTATTCTCAGCCTGTATCAGGGAGGCGATGGAGTCTTTGCCGTTTCCATCTACAAACGGCGGGTAGCGACGTATTACTGAGACAAGTTCATCAGGTGTTGCCAATACACGATAGTTCGCGCCAAGCAGATACTGCTCAACGATGCTGCTAGGCCACCAGACTTTGACCCAGAGTGCTGCTTTCCAGAGTTCCCGGTAGTTGCGAATGGGGAAGTGGCTGCCTCGCGAGAATCCGCTGACATTCGGCTTAATGCAAAGAGGGAAGCCATGTTCCTTGGCAAACTTGTGTGCAGTCCACGGGTTGATGAACAACGTGCCCTTTGCATGCGGAATATCATGCTTGGCGAACATTTCGCGAGCTTGACGCTTCGAACGACTCGCTTTGCGAACCTGCAGAGAATTGTAATTGCTGCAGCCAGCCATGTACTTCTGGCTGACCCATTTGTAGACGAGCGTTTTAATGGATTTCACGATGGTATGTGGCGCTCGCCGATCTTAGCTATGTCAGAAGTGTGTTCAGAGTTGGCTTGTTCAGCTTTACCGCGTCCGTACAGCATCATGCGGGTAAAAATAGGGTGTTTTACATCAGCAGGTTTGATGAGCTTGGTTGCGTGAGCCAGACTCATCATTGACGTTCTGATGAACCGCCAACGTTCTGCCCAGCTGTAGGTCTCGTCCAACAAGTTGATAGGCATGGGTAAGAACAGGTTGATCTCAATGACGTGGAATTTCCCCGCTACGAGATCTTCGTTGGAATCGGCACGGACGCTCATTCGGCTGATACCAAACTGGCCGATTTCGGAAAGATAACCAGCCAGCTTTTGTTGTTCGGCAGCAGAGAACTGACTGGTCACATCGGAATAGCGAGTAAACCGGTTGTATTTGCTGTTGATCGGGAAGTCTTCGCTATCGTTGATTGCCTCGGTGATGGTGAAGACATCGTGGGAATCGTCGTTTCGGTCGGCATCGATACTAAAGAGTTCGAATTCTCGCTGGCCAGGTGCTGCTTCCTGCAACAAATACCGTTGAGGTTGCTGCTTGAGCCGCGCACGAAGCGTCATTAATTGTGATGCATCATCGGCTCTGTGAATGCCGTGAGCATTTTGTCCCCACTCAGGCTTGAGAAAAACCGGGTAGCTTGTCGGGGTCAGTGCTTCGGTGTCGATGGTCTGCTGAAGTCGCCACCGCGTTGGGATGAGCTCGTCGGTGAGCAGCTTGGAGAACACGCCTTGTTCGGCCGAAAAGTAGCGAGCGTTCAATTGCCAGTATCGCCAGGGCGCCGTGGCTATACGCGCACAGCTGGCGATGTAGGTCAGAACCATGATGATCGTGATGTGCATGACGTCCTACTGCCTACTCCATAAACCGTACAGGGGCATACCCACAACTCCCTATATTACCGCGACATGTGGCCTTGCTGCTACTGCCCTGTGGGTTAGAACCTTGCAATCTAGTTACCCGGAAAAGAGGGATATAGCGCTTGTGAACCAGAAAATTACGGAAGGTTCCCAATTTGCCTATGTAGGATAGTTTATGGAGCGCTGATGGTCAGCTCTCCACCGGTTTGTTTGAGCTCAAAATATCGAAGAAAGCTCATTCCGAGTAGGGCTACATCACCATTCATGCCCGGATTGACATGCGCCGGCACGTTTTTCATCGTGAATGGTCCGATTGAGACCTCATCGAGCTCTGTTGCATAAACAGTGACTTCTCCATTGGCTGTTTGAACCGGATAGCTTCGGCCCCGAGTCAAGTTAAGTCTGTCTGCAACAAGTATCGGAATGCTGATCTGTGATGCGCCGGTGTCCACGAGAAATTCAACCGGCTCACCGTTGGCGCTACCAGCAAGTGCATACTGGCCGTATCGATCGGATTTCAAAACGAGCTCTGGCGTTCCATCAGCCGAGGTATTCCAATAAGGTTTGGACGCATTCGAGCGAGCAGTGAGCCATTGGTTAGCCAATAAACTCCCGCCCAGAAGCAACATTAGCCAGAGCAGGGCGATCATCCAACCCCCGATTGCACCGGCTGCATCTGGCGGTAGCTGCTCCGGATCGTCGTCTGAATTATTTTGGGGCGTGTTTTCCATAATTTTTTGACAATATTTGCAGGCTTTTCGGTCGGTTAACGTTAATAGGTCGATATACCTGCGGAATAAGCCTTGCTATATGACATGACCATCCCAAAATTGGGTAGAATTGCGGGTTTACTGCGTCAGGCACCTAGTTTGGTCCGTTTCACGGTGAAGGTGGTTCCTTAATCCGGCTCTTGCAAGTTTAGCTTGGGTACAAAATGAGGAGCGGCTCTTCCCAAAGATCGGGTCAGAGGGGTGCTTTGTCCGTTTTTCAGCAAGGCAACGTCCGGATAACCGCATATTACCGGGCCTTTTTTCCCAGAGCGTGAGCATCAAGATGACTGACCTTTCCAACTACCGCAACATCGGCATATTTGCCCACGTTGATGCGGGCAAGACCACAACCACAGAGCGTATTCTCAAGCTCACGGGCAAAATTCATAAAACCGGTGAAGTTCACGATGGTGAAGCTACCACCGATTTCATGGATCAGGAACAAGAACGAGGCATAACCATCCAGTCGGCTGCGACCAGCTGTGAGTGGGACGGCCATCGCTTCAACATCATCGATACACCGGGACACGTTGACTTCACTATCGAAGTTTACCGTTCTTTGAAAGTACTCGACGGCGGCGTCGGTGTTTTCTGTGGTTCGGGTGGTGTAGAGCCTCAATCAGAAACAAACTGGCGTTACGCCAACGAGTCTGAAGTTGCTCGTTGTATTTTCGTCAACAAGCTGGATCGTATGGGCGCTGATTTCTATCGCGTTGTCGGCCAGATTAAAGACGTTCTTGCTGCTCGCCCATTAGTTATGACTCTGCCAATCGGTACAGAAGATGATTTCACAGGCGTTGTCGATGTCCTGACTCAAAAAGCATGGATCTGGGATAACTCAGGTGATCCGGCTGCATACACTCTGTCTGACATTCCAGAAGACATGGTTGAAATTGCGGCTAAGTACCGTGAAGAGCTGGTTGAAAGCGCACTTGAAATGGACGATGACGCCATGGAGCGTTATTTTGAAGGTGAAGAGCCAGATATCGAAACACTGCAAAAGTGCATTCGTAAAGGCACCATCGATCTAGTCTGGTTCCCGACTTTCTGTGGTTCAGCGTTCAAGAACAAAGGCATCCAGCCTATGCTGGACGGCGTGGTTTCTTACTTGCCCAGCCCGACTGAAGTTAAGCCACAGCCGGAAGTTGATCTTGAAGGTAACGAGACGGGTGAATTCGCCATCGTTGATGCGAGCCGTCCTTTACGTGCGCTTGCATTCAAGATCATGGACGACCGTTACGGTGCGTTGACGTTTATCCGCATTTACTCCGGAAAAATTGCAAAAGGCGACACCGTTATGAATACGTTTACCGGTAAAACGGAGCGTATTGGTCGGATCGTGGAAATGCATGCTGACTCTCGTGAAGAGCTCGATTCTGCTCAAGCCGGTGACATCGTTGCCGTACTGGGTATGAAAAATGTTCAGACAGGGCATACGCTTGCTGATGCTAAGAACCCTGCGACTCTGGAACCTATGGTATTCCCGGATCCGGTTATCTCTATCTCTGTGTCTCCAATCGACAAAGCAGGTACCGAAAAGCTTGGCGTTGCTATCGGTAAGATGGTTGCAGAAGATCCGTCCTTCCGCGTTATGACTGATGAAGAAAGTGGCGAAACCATTCTTATGGGAATGGGCGAGCTGCACTTGGACATCAAGATCGACATTCTGAAGCGTACTCACGGTGTAGAAGTTGAAGTGGGTAAGCCTCAGGTGGCGTATCGCGAAACAATCACTCAGCCTATCGAAGATACCTACACTCACAAGAAGCAGTCAGGTGGTTCCGGTCAATACGGTCGTATCGACTACACTATCGAGCCTGCAGATCCGGGTACAGGGTTTGAATTCGAATCGAAGGTTACTGGTGGTAACGTTCCTCGCGAATACTGGCCTGCTGTTGAAAAGGGCTTCAAGATGTCTATGGAAGAAGGCGTTCTTGCCGGCTATCCATTACTCGACTTCCGCGTTGTTCTGAATGACGGTGCGTTCCACGCAGTTGACTCCAGCGCTCTGGCGTTTGAAATTGCTGCAAAGGGTGCTTACCGTCAGTCAATTCCAAAAGCGGGTCCTCAGATCATTGAACCTGTCATGAAGGTTGATGTGTTTACACCTGATGATCACGTCGGTGATGTTATCGGTGACTTGAACCGTCGTCGTGGCATGATCAAGTCGCAGGAGCCAGGTGCTACTGGTGTACGCATCAAGGCAGACGTACCGTTGTCAGAAATGTTTGGTTACATCGGTGACCTACGCACGATGACATCCGGTCGTGGTCAGTTCTCAATGGAATTCAGTCACTACAGTCAGTGTCCGAAGAACGTTGCAGACGTTGTAATCAAAGAAGCCCAAGAGCGTAAAGCTGCTAAGTAATTCCGCTTAAAGGTCATTGAAAAAAGGCGCTCACTGAGCGCCTTTTTTTTGTCTGAAATATCACTTCAAAAAGTCTTGATTCGCGGGTATAAAAAAACCGCTACAGCTCAAATGAACGGTAGCGGTAAGGGGTCGGGGTCATTACTGATTGGTTTTTTTAACCCCTAGTCACGCCGTGTTACAACCACCTCCGGTGCGAGAATGCCGGTTCCCATTAAGCTGGGGTTCTGCCATGTGTTGTCACTGCCAGAAGGAGAGAACCAGGCCCACTTTGCATCCCGTACTCCGGAATCGTCATCATCGTTGTATTGAACATCGATTCCAAAACGCTCTCCGACGCCTAAGCCGACAGATGCTAAGTTAATTCTTATTTCGTAATAAGTGCTGTGGTTCCAGTCCGTTGCCATCCCACGGCTGGAGCAGTAGTTGGAGATCATTCCGGGTGCGGAGTTTGAACCGTCAACTTGTGCGTCATCAGCATCGTCCTGGTATCGGAATAATCGTTGGAAATCATCCAAGCCGTAGTTGATCTGTTTGTCGTCCCCGATATCCAAAAAGACTTCCACGCTGTCGTCATGCCAGATGTCTGTGGAGTCGCTCCAACGCTGTGCTGGCTGCTCACGGCCGATTTTCACGAGAATGTATAAATACTCTCCGTCGTGCATTGCTCGCCAGTAGCTGTAGTCGCGGTTACTCTGATCGGTCAGAATGTCGTAAGGGTCATCAATCAGATGGTCGATGCCTAAATAATTACCTCGGCTATCAGAGCGCGCAGCTGCCTGCCATTCCCACCAGCCAAAGGCCCCGTCAATGACAGGTGCGTTGGAGGTGAAGGGAATACCGACAACAGAGTTGTCCTGATCATCGGGAATGCCATTGTTGTCATCATCCGGGTCAGCATTATCGCCGATTCCGTCACCGTCATTGTCGTTGTGTTCGGTCGGGTCATAGATGAAGGCATCATCGCGATCCGGGTAACCGTCACCATCGGTGTCTTCGTTGCCGGTGATATTTGGATTTGATGGCTGGGGGTCTTCCAAATCGATGGTGCCATCGCCGTCATCATCATCGTCGACGCTGTTGCCCAGGCCGTCTAAATCAAGATCCAGGCTCTCGTTCGGGTCTAGCGGAAACCTGTCGTCAACATCCAGAATAGAGTCGTTGTCATCGTCTCGATCTTCATTGTCTCCAAGGCCATCGCCATCGGTATCTCTGAACTCGTTAGGGTTGAGAGGGAATGCATCGATAGCGTCACGAACACCATCGTTGTCATCGTCACTGTCTGAATCGTTGGCTAAACCATCACCATCAAAATCTTCACTCACCGAGTTTGGCGAAGTACCTCTTTCCAGCTCAGCTATGTTGGTAAATCCATCGCTGTCAGAATCAAAGTTGGTATCGAAGAGTTGTGGCGGAATAGCAAACGTTAACTCTGCCGCATCGGTCTGAACACTGGATTGAGCTGACGCCAGTATCAGAGTGTCTGATGCGCGTTGGACGCGAAGAAAAAGCGGATAGTTGCGGTTGCTTGGCAGGGCGATACTCGCTGAATACTCTCCATCGGCACCGTCCATGGTGACGCTATCACCGCCGGCGGTCACGATTACCTCAATAGCGTCTGTGATGTTCTGCATGCGACTGGGTAGGCTGACTCGGAGCCGTACGTCAGACATCACAGTTATCGCTCCATCATCTGCCCTTGGTGCGGCAGCACTACTTCCTCCACCGCCGCAAGCTGTGAGCATTAGGGTGCTGGCTACGACTAGCGCGCAGCTGGTCAAGGGAAATTGTTTGAGTCGCTTCATCGTAAAACCATCCAATTGGCAATGCTTCATTTGCCAACTAGTTTGGTGATATATGCACATCCCTGCGCTTTAAAGAGACCGCTTTGATTCGGTAAAAAGACCGGAGGCTTATATTTCTATGAGCTCTGCTTTAAGTGCTTTTGCAACGGCATGCATTCTGTTTGCAGCATCCAGCTTTTTGGTCGCATTGCGCAAATGATAAATAATGGTGCTTTCGCTGATACCCAGTATTTGGCTCATTTCCCAGGAAGTTTTGCCTTTGGCTGCCCATTGCAGACAGTCTCTTTCACGCGTGCTGACAACGCTGTCAGTGCCAGGCAGCATTGTTTTAGTTATGTCTCTAACGCTGTTACGAGTTTCGACCGTGGGCACCAGTAGTTTTGAATCGCTCTCTTTAGAGGGAGCCAGGCGAACCCCGTTTATTTGATTAATCAGGCGGGTGGCGGCGAATTTACCCAACGCTGCCAGTGGTAAATAGATGGTGCTAAGACCCGGTGTGCTCTGGCTCGCCGCGTCTATATCGCCACAACCCAGAATAGATACATCGTTAGGCACTCTTATGCTTTGTTCTTTGCAGGCTGCCATTGCACCCAAAGCCATGATGTCGTGATGAAAAAACACGGCCGTGGGTTGGATTTTTTTAGATAGCAAAATGCGCATAGCATGTGCGCCGCCTTTAAATGAAAAGGGGGCTTCGATAGTTTCAAGGCTGACGTTTCGCCAAAGCGGTTTATCGGTTTGTTTAAGAAAGCCTTCAGTGCGGTGCTGTGTGCTGAACCGATGCTGAGGTCCGGTCACCACAGCAATTTGTCGATGGCCCTGGCTAATAAGGTGTTCGGCTGCAATGCTGCCGACGTGTACATTGTGCAGGTTTGCTAAAACCACATGCTGACGGGTGCTCATCAGTCGAGCCAGCGAATCATTATCGAGGTATTCGGACGTCATGAGCAGGCCGTCGCAATCGCTCCGGCTCAACGTTTCCCAGGCGTAGCGTTCTTCAGACTCAGACGTACCCGAGGATACAACCAGGGTGGAGAATCCGTGTGACTCGCAAGTGCGTACCGCCGCGTCTACCATGGCGGCATGGTTAGCATCTCCGAGAACTTCGGCCATGATGCCGATTCGTCTTCGATGTAGTGGAACGGTCAGACTATCCATTTTAACGTGGGCTTCCTGCTTAGCGAACTTGTCTAATTGGATTAAATATCGATCAATATCTGGACTATTGACACCTAGTGTTTTGGTTAAAAATCGAGCTTCATATTAAGCATACGGGCGAAAGCATAAAATTTTTTTCATTTTTTAGGCTCCGACACACTGTCAGCATGCAAATGCTGCCGTCTGGACGTGTAGGATAACGTCTTTGTATACCATTTGACTGCATCCATGCTCGACTCGACACAAAACGATACGTTAGTTAGTGCCCCTATGCCCGATACGACTGTGTCGGTGAGAGAAACATTTGGCCTCGATGTAGATCTGCAAGTACCCGCATACTCAGTCCGGACTGATCGGGTGCCAGATATCGATCCCTCCTACCTGTTTGATTTTCGCACCACGATGGCCATTCTTGCAGGCTTCTCGAACGATTGGCGTGTGCTTATTTCCGGGTTTCACGGTACGGGAAAATCGACGCATATCGAACAAGTCGCAGCTCGTCTCAACTGGCCGTGTTTACGCATAAATTTGGATAGCCATGTCAGCCGAATCGATTTAATCGGTAAAGATGCCATCGTATTGAAAGAGGGGAAACAAGTTACCGAATTTCAGGACGGCATTCTTCCCTGGGCCTATCAACGAAACGTCGCACTGGTTTTCGATGAATATGATGCGGGCCGCCCAGACGTCATGTTTGTTATCCAGCGAGTCTTGGAAAGTGCTGGACAGCTGACATTGCTGGACCAAAGTCGTGTTATCAAGCCTCATCCTGCGTTCCGTTTTTTCGCAACTGCCAATACTGTTGGTTTGGGCGACACGACGGGTCTCTACCATGGCACGCAGCAGATCAACCAGGCGCAGATGGATCGTTGGTCAATCACGACCATTCTGAATTACCTGCCAGCCGAGCAAGAGTGCAAAGTAGTTTTGGCGAAAGCGCCTCACTTACAAAACCCGGAAGGGGAGAAGCTGGTTGCGCAAATGGTCTCATTGGCTGGCCTTACGCGAAACGCATTCCGCAATGGCGACCTGGCAACTGTGATGAGTCCTCGAACGGTTATTACCTGGACGCAGAACATAACGTTCTTTAAAGATGTCGGCTTGGCGTTTGAACTCGTCTTCGTTAACAAGTGTGATCCTGCTGAACGAGCGCTCATTGCCGAGTTGTATCAGCGTGTATTCGGTGAGGAGCTGAAGGACATTGACGGCTGATAAGCATCAACGATTTAGTGATGTCCGACCTTTAGACAGTCTTGTCGGGGCCGACGGTAGTGTTCCCGCCCCGCAAGGTAGCGACGGGTTTGGTGTGCGTGCTGCGTTTAAGCAATCTACGGGTGCCTGCGCACGTGCGATAGCTAAAGACACGTCTATCGATATCACGTTTGATGAAAAGGCCGAAGAAGTTTCAGGTATGGTGTTGCCGGCTATTCCCGATGACGCAACAGCATTGGAACGTCAGCAAACTCGCGGTCGCAGTGATGCAATAGCATTACATAAACAGCATCATGATCCTTCTACGCATGCGCGCTATCAGCCTGCTACCGATACGTCGCAGCGTTTGCACGCAATGGCCGAGCAAACTCGTGTAGAGCTGCTCGGTAGTAACGAATTCGAAGGCATTGGTCGTAACCTGGATGCAGCCTTAGACGGTCGCTATCAATTACTCCTCGACACGATTGCCAAACCGGCCATACCGCTCGGCGATGCTGAACCTCGACTTGGAATAGACCATGCCCTGACACTTTATCTGCGGGAAAAACTGGGTACTCGGCCACTGCCACCCAGTGCATCCGATGCGCTGTCTGATTGGCGTGGCTGGTTGGAAGATGATGTTGCAGAAAAATTTAATGATGCTGATTTTAAACTGGATGATCAGGCAAGTTTTGCGCGCTCTTTAGGTCAGTTACTTCGCTCATTAGACATTGATGATGGTGAGACTGCCGAGAACCCTGAAGATTTTGGCGATGAGAACGACACACCGGAAGAATCGCAAAGCCCCGAAGACGATTCCGATGCGGGCGAGTCCGATAGCACATCCATGCAGGACGACGGGGAGTCGGAAACGGTTGATGATGAAGGCAGTGCTGAAGAGGCGAGTGACACGGTAGAACCCGATGATGACCAGCCTGAGCGCTCATCGGAGAACCCGGGTAGTGAATGGCGCACGACCGCTGGAGAAGCGAACCGACGTTCCATCAACGATTATCATATTTACACAAAAGAATTCGACGAAGTCATTCGCCCATTGGACCTGTGCGACTCGGAAGAGCTTACGCGCCTAAGGCAAACTCTCGATTCACATTTGGGTGACCTGCAACGCTCCATTGGTAAGTTTGCGAATCGTTTGCAGAGAGTGCTTATGGCACAGCAAACACGCTCATGGGAATTCGATTTAGAAGAGGGTCAGCTGGATACTGCAAGGTTAACGCGTGTGCTTACTGAGCCCATGATGCCGCTAACTTTCAAGCAGGAATCTGAAACGCCGTTTCGCGACACGGTTGTAACCTTGCTGCTGGATAACTCCGGCTCTATGCATGGTCGTTCTATTCGAGTAGCTGCTGTTTGTGCGGATATTCTCTCGGCAACATTAGAGCGATGTGGCGTGCGAGTGGAGATCCTTGGATTCACAACTGGTGCATGGAAAGGGGGTAAGGCCCGCGAGCGTTGGGTCGCTGCCGGTTACCCACCAAACCCGGGAAGATTAAACGATCTACGCCATATCATTTACAAATCAGCTGACACGCCTTGGCGTCAATCACGGCGTAACTTAGGCCTCATGATGCGTAAAGGTCTGCTGAAAGAGAACATCGATGGTGAAGCTTTGCAATGGGCTCACTCGCGTTTGTTGCAGCGCACGGAGCAGCGCAGAATTCTCATGATGATTTCTGACGGCGCGCCTATCGATGATTCAACGCTTTCTACCAATCCCGGTCGTTTCTTAGAGAAACATCTGCGACATGTGATTGCGCAAATTGAACGTCAAGATGAAGTCGAGTTGGTTGCTGTGGGAATAGGCCATGATGTTCGGCAATACTATGCAAAAGCCACTACCATCCATGATGTATCACAGCTTGCAGATGTCATGTCTAGTCAGCTGGTGGAGTTGTTTTCAACCAGCCGTTCCGGGCAGCCTCGTTAAAAATATCATTGGCCATTTGCCACAACGCATCTGAGCCACCGGAAATTTGCGAACAGCGGGTTTGTACCTGTTCTAACGTCACTTGGAAATCCGGCCAGGTCCCGCCATTATTCAACGCGTTTAACAGTACCGGTTGTAGGCGATCAACCGCTTTAGCGAAACGCGCGTCCGGCGTGTTGGCTTCTTCAAATTCGTCCCAGATTTGCCGGAGTAAATTGGCTTGGTCTTCGGGTAGCAATCCGAAGAGGCGGGTAGCGGCCGCCTGCTCAATCGCCTGAATGTCAGGGTTTTGATTGGCGGCATGCAAGGGGACGTCTCCTGCATCTATCTCTACGATGTCATGCACCATGAGCATGAATACAACGCGTTCAACATCAACCGGTTCGTTCGCATGTTCGGCCAAAATTCGGGCAAACAGGGTCAGGTGCCAGGAATGCTCGGCACTGTTTTCAAATCGCTCTCCAGATACCAGTCGGCTGGCGCGGTTGATCGATTTTAATCCGTCAATGGCCAGCAGAAATTCAATTTGCTGACCCAGCCGATCGGGCAAGGCAGACATCCATCCGGGTTTCGTGCAGCTGTCGGTGTTCGAGGACACCATCTTGTCGTTCCCAACTTCCGCTGCATTGCCCGTGGAATCGTTGCTCATCATAAAAATTGACCATTTGGAAAAAAATTGCTTTAATCCAAGCATACCAGTGGTAGCTCTAGGAGTCCCAAAGCAATGGCGAACCGGAATTTTGAACAGCTCCAGCAGGATTTACATCCGCCTCTGAGCCGGCATGAGGCGAGTGTAGAGTCTGATCGATGCTATTTTTGCTTTGATGCACCGTGTGTGACAGCGTGTCCCACCGGTATCGATATCCCTTTGTTTATTCGTCAAATTGGTACGGACAATCCGAAAGGGTCGGCAAGAACCATTTTTAATGAAAATATTCTCGGGGGTATGTGCGCCCGCGTTTGCCCAACCGAAACCCTTTGCGAGCAAGCCTGTGTAAGAAATACCGCCGAAGATAACCCTGTGCGTATTGGTGAGCTGCAGCGTTATTCAACTGACCACTTGATGGCAACCGGCGAGCAACCATTCAAACGGGCCGCAGTCACCGGGAAAAAAGTGGCAGTAGTCGGGGCAGGGCCAGCAGGTTTAGCTTGTGCACATCGGCTTGCCATGTACGGTCACGATGTTGATATCTACGATGCTAATGAGAAAGCGGGCGGCCTCAATGAGTACGGTATCGCCGCATACAAAACCGTCGATGAGTTTGCGCAGGCGGAAGTTGAATACATCTTGGGTATTGGTGGCATCACGTTAAAACAGAATCAAATATTGGGTGCAGACATTAGCCTTAGCGGGCTTAAAAATGACTACGATGCTGTTTTTGTCGGAATTGGATTGGGTGCTGTCAACAGTTTAGGGGTCGATGGTGAAGACGAAGAGGGTGTCGTTGACGCGGTCGACTTTATTTCTCAATTACGCCAATGTGAAGACTATGCAACTCTGGATGTGGCCAAGCGCACTGTAGTGATTGGCGGTGGTATGACTGCTGTCGATGCTGCTGTACAAACTAAAATGCTCGGCGGCGAAGAAGTCACATTGGTTTACCGGCGCGGCGAAGAGCGCATGAACGCCAGTCAATTCGAGCAAGATTTAGCTAAGGTCAATGGCGTTGTTTTGCGCACCTGGTTACAACCGCTGCGAATTTTGAGTAACGATGGAGCTGTGTCAGGCGTTGAGTTTGCCAAGATGTCTGTGGTTGATGGCGTTTACGGACCATCGGGCGAGACGGTGACCCTGCCGTGTGAGCGAGTGCTCAGTGCTATCGGGCAAGCGTTTGATAACGCCGATGATGCGGTGCAATTAGCCTTAGAGAATGGTCGCATAAGCGTTAACCATGAGCGCCAAACATCCGATGAAAAAGTATGGGCAGGTGGCGATTGCATTGCTGGCGGAGAAGACTTAACGGTAGCTGCGGTTCAGGATGGCAAGCTTGCCGCAGAATCCATTCACACAGCGTTAAAGGGGTAGGCAAATGGCTGATCTAAGCAGTGAATTTCTTGGCATAAAATCTCCCAACCCTTTCTGGCTGGCATCGGCGCCGCCAACAGATAAAGAACTTAACGTTGTCAGAGCGTTTGAAGCGGGCTGGGGTGGTGTTGTCTGGAAAACACTGGGTGAAGACCCGAACATCGTGAATGTAAACGGTCCCCGATACGGCGCTATTCATTCAAGTGACAGAACGCTTATCGGATTGAACAACATCGAACTGATAACCGATCGCCCGTTGCAAATTAACTTAGATGAAATTACGCGAGTTAAACGCAATTGGCCCGACAGAGCCGTTGTTGTTTCCTTAATGGTCCCCTGTGAAGAGCAAAACTGGAAAGACATTCTCAAGAAAGTAGAGGACACCGGTGCCGATGGAGTTGAACTTAACTTTGGATGTCCTCACGGCATGTCTGAGCGCGGTATGGGAGCTGCAGTCGGTCAGGTGCCGGAATACATCCAAATGGTTGCTCAGTGGTGTAAGCAGCATACGCACATGCCTGTGATTGTGAAGTTGACGCCGAATATCACCGATATAAGAGCCCCCGCTAGAGCAGCTAAAGAGGGTGGGGCTGACGCTGTATCGTTGATCAATACAATCAGCTCTATTATCAGCGTTAATCTGGAGACTATGTCACCAGAGCCTTCTATAGACGGTTGGGGCTCGCATGGCGGATATTGTGGTCCAGCTGTCAAACCGATTGCACTGAACATGGTGGCTGAAATTGCGCGGGACTCCGATACAGCAGGGATACCGATCTCAGGGATTGGAGGCGTTACCACTTGGCGAGATGCGGCTGAATTTCTGGCTTTAGGTGCCAGCAACGTACAGGTGTGTACCGCGGCCATGACTTACGGTTTTCGAATCATTGAAGAATTAACTCAAGGATTGTCTAACTGGATGGATGAGAGTGGTTATAAATCTGTTAACGACATTGTCGGTAAAGCTACGCCCAATGTTAAGGACTGGCAGAATTTGAACCTTAACTACATCAGTAAAGCCGTTATCGATCAGGATTTATGTATCCAGTGTGGCCGTTGTCATATCGTTTGCGAAGACACCTCGCATCAGGCAATTACTTCAATTGTCGATGGTAAGCGTAAATTCGAAGTCATTGATGAAGAATGCGTAGGGTGCAATTTATGTGTAAGCGTGTGCCCTGTTGAAAATTGTATCTCTATGGAGCAAATGACATCAGGTGTTGATCCGCGCACGAATGTGCCAATAAGCTCCGAGTATGCAAATTGGACGACTCACCCTAACAATCCATCGGCCCAACGCTGATACTTTTCGGTAAGGGTCAGGCTTGCCATAGCAGGACTGGTTGATGGAAGCGTGAAAACCCGGATAGCTTCTGAGGTTTTCGGGTAGGGTGGTTTATCAAGCATTGCTACTGCACGTGGCAGAGTAGGTTCAATGTGTCTTTTAAAAAGCACCTGTGCGGTACGCCCGTTGCAAATAATGCGCTCAAGCGCTGCATGTCTTGCAACAAGCCCTGCAATATCATTGGCTACCTCGGTGGATCTTTTAATTTTACTGTCAAGGCTGCCGGGCCTATCGCAGCTGGCTAAAACATCCCACAGAGCAATGCCATGTTTTTTTATTAACGCGCAACGCTTTTCGTAGTTCAAGCGGGTGACAGATTCAAACGAGACAGGTGTTTGCGAGACATGCGCCAAGAGAATCGGCCAAAGTGCATTACGTGGGTGCGCGTAGTATTCAACGGCGTTGAGAGATGCCTGGCCAGGCATGGTGCCTAATATCAGCGTATGAACGTGAGTGCCCTCTACAGGCACGAAAGAAACGGCGTGTTCGCTCATGGCGTATTAGTGAAAGTGCAGGGGCGTTGTTCTGACTGACATCTGTTCAGGGTTTCAAACCTCGAGTCAGCAAGAGTTTCAGCGTTTTTTCTGCATCTGCAAATAGCTCGTCTTCGCTCTCTTGAGTTAGAGCATTAATTTGCGGTGAAAAATCGGCGTAGTGTTGAGTGCTTGACCAGATAAAAAACAGTAGGTGCAGCGGTGAGACGGGGGCGAGTTTTCCATGATCAATCCATTGCTGGATTATCTGACATTTACTCATCACGAGATTTTTAAGTTCGTTTTCCAAAAACGGCCGAATAATAGGGGCGCCCTGTAATATTTCGTTGGCGAATAGGCGTGATGCCAAGGGTTCCTGCTGCGAAAAACGGAGTTTTTGCAAAGCATATTTCCAAAGTTCTTCGATCGGGTCACCGTCAGGGTTTAATTCATCGAGCGGGTCCAGCCAAATCCCCAGTGTCTGTTCGAGAACAGCGGTATAGATATCCTGTTTTTTATTGAAGTAATAGAGGACATTCGCCTTTGACATACCGGCCGAACCGGCAATTTGATCAACAGTTGCGCCACGATAGCCATTAGCCGAGAAAACGTCCATCGCAGCGCGTATTATTCGGGCTTCGTTCTGCGCTTGGATTCGAGTTCGTTTTCGTGGAACATCTGAGTGAGTCAATTCGTTGCTCGCAATTGTTGACCAGATGGTCAAGATACGATAGCGTGCATTCAATAACAAGCAGTAATAGATCTGGTGTCCTTCTCAAGATGATTAATAATTTTATAGGTGGAAAGCTAGTAGCTTCCCAAAGCGGTCGTTCTCAACCGGTGTACAACCCTGCAACCGGGGAAGCGATTGATGAGCTTGGGCTCAGTACCACCGATGAAGTCAATGCAGCTGTTGCCAATGCTGCAGAGGCCTTTCCGGCATGGTCTGCGACGCCACCGTTAAAGCGCGCCGCTATCATGTTCCGTTTCAATGAGTTATTGATTAAAAATGCGGATGCAGTTGCCCGGGAAATCTCCCGAGAGCATGGTAAAACCCACGATGATGCCTTGGGCGAAGTGCAGCGGGGGCGTGAGGTTGTTGAATTTGTCTGCGGTATTCCTCAGTTGCTCAAAGGCGAGTTCTCAAGAAATGTAGGTCCACAGATCGACTCTTGGTCTGATCGTCAGGCGCTGGGTGTCTGCGCTGGCATCACACCGTTCAATTTCCCCGCAATGGTGCCTTTGTGGATGTACCCGGTTGCCATCGCCTGCGGTAACACCTTTGTACTGAAGCCTTCCGAAAGAGACCCGTCCGCGGTCATGATGGTGGCTGATCTTCTGCATCAGGCAGGTCTACCTGAAGGTGTTCTGAACGTTGTCCACGGCGATAAAGAAGCCGTTGATGCCTTACTGGATAATCCGCAGGTGCAGGCCATCAGCTTCGTTGGCTCAACACCTATCGCCGAATACGTCTATCACCGCGGTACTCAAGCCGGAAAGCGCGTTCAGGCACTCGGCGGTGCGAAGAACCACATGGTCGTTATGCCCGATGCAGATATGGATCAGGCTGTCGATGCGCTCATGGGAGCCGGTTTTGGTTCAGCAGGCGAGCGATGCATGGCTATTTCTGTAGCGGTGCCGGTTGGCGAAGAGACTGCTGATCGTCTGGTTGAAGCGCTACGACCTCGAGTCGAGGCACTGCGTATCGGTCCTGCAGATGACCCTGATGCTGAAATGGGGCCGGTTATTACCGCAGCTGCTAAAGAAAAAATCACCTCACTCATTAATTCAGGTGTAGAGGCGGGTGCCGATCTTGTTGTTGATGGGCGTGATGTCACTCTGCAAGGATATGAAAACGGCTATTTCCTGGGCGGTACCTTATTTGACAAGGTGACCACCGACATGCAGATCTACCAAGAAGAAATCTTCGGGCCGGTTTTATCGGTGGTTCGTGCCAATGATTACAACGAAGCGGTCACCATGATTAACGACCATGAGTATGGCAACGGCACAGCTATTTTTACCCGTGATGGTGACGCGGCTCGCTCGTTTGCAGACAGCATTCAAGTGGGTATGGTTGGCGTCAACGTCCCGATACCAGTACCTGTGGCTTATCACAGTTTCGGCGGCTGGAAGCGTTCACTGTTTGGTGATCATTCCATTTACGGACCGGAAGGTGTTCACTTTTATACACGACTTAAAACCGTAACCAGTCGTTGGCCTACAGGCATAAAGTCGGGCGCAGTCTTTACCTTTCCTACCTAGTATTGACGTTCGCCGTAGGTTGGTAAATACAATTGTGGCACCGTACGTTTGAGCAATTCTAACGTGTAACTAGCGAGAGCAGGATATGGCGATAACCAGCAACATGCGAATCAACAGCGAGCGTCTTTGGGACTCGCTAATGGAGATGGCAAAGATTGGTCCTGGTATCGCTGGTGGAAACAATCGGCAAACTTTGACCGATGAAGATGCTGAAGGGCGTCGATTGTTTGAGCGTTGGTGTACCGATGCCGGGCTCACCATGGGGCTCGATAAGATGGGTACGATGTTCGCCCGTCGGGAAGGGACTGATCCGGATGCATTGCCTGTGTATGTTGGCAGTCATCTGGACACCCAACCCACGGGCGGAAAGTACGATGGCGTTCTTGGTGTTCTTGGTGGTCTTGAAATCATTCGTCAATTGAACGATATGAACATCAAGACTAAACATCCTATCGTGGTGGTTAACTTCACCAATGAGGAAGGTACTCGCTTTGCACCCGCCATGGTGGCCTCGGGTGTATTTGCCGGTATGCACACATTAGATTGGGCCTACGCTCGTGAAGACGCAGAAGGTAAAACCTTAGGCGATGAACTTAAACGCGTTGGCTACCTCGGTGATGAAGAAGTCGGTGATCGAAAGATGCATGCGTTTTTCGAATTGCATATCGAACAAGGTCCCATCCTCGAAAAAGAAGAGAAAGATATTGGCGTCGTGACTCATGGCCAGGGCTTGAAATGGCTTGAAGTTACCTTGATCGGAAAAGAGAGTCATACCGGGTCGACACCAATGCCAATGAGGGTCAACGCAGGTCTTGGGATGGCTCGTATGACTGAGTTAGTCAATGAGATTGCACTGAGCCACGCACCGAATGCCGTGGGCGCGATAGGCCATTGCGATGTCTACCCGAACTCTCGAAATATCATCCCTGGCAAAGTTGTTTTCACCGTCGATTTTCGTCATCCCGATAAAGCGGTTATTAGTGATATGGAAACCCGGTTTCGTGCCGGTGTTAAAGAAATATCTGAAGGTATCGGGCTACAGCATTCAATCGAGCAGGTCGGTGGGTTTGATCCGGTAGAGTTTGATGAAAACTGTGTGTCGGCTGTTCGGGCTGCTGCTAATCGCCTTGGCTATAGCCACCGCGATTTAGTCTCAGGAGCGGGTCACGACGCGTGTTGGATTAATCGCGTCGCTCCAACGGCTATGGTGATGTGTCCGTGCGTAGATGGCCTATCGCATAACGAGGCTGAAGAAATATCACCAGAGTGGGCAGCTGCCGGTACTAATGTACTTTTCCATGCTGTTGTTGAAACCGCCCAGATCGTCGATTGAGAATTTTATAGAGTACGTTTAAGTCACTGAAAATTAGGAGAGACCATGAGCAAGGTTATCAAAGGTGGAACGGTCGTTACCGCTGATAGAAGCTACGTTGCCGATGTGAAAATCGACAAGGGCGTTATTGTTGAAATTGGTCAAAACCTGAGCGGAGACGAAACACTCGATGCTTCAGGCTGCTTTGTCATGCCCGGTGGTATCGATCCGCATACTCATCTGGAAATGCCGTTTATGGGCACCTACTCAAGCGATGACTTTGAGTCAGGTACACGAGCAGCCTTGTCCGGTGGTACCACTATGGTCGTGGATTTCTGCTTACCTGCGCCGGGGCAGTCATTAATTGAAGCCCGGCAAATGTGGGATAACAAAACATCCAGAGCATCCTGTGATTTCTCTTTTCATATGGCCATCACCTGGTGGGACAAACAAGTGTTTGAAGAGATGGCAACCGTCGTCGACAGTGGTATTAATACATTCAAACACTTCATGGCCTACAAAGGCGCGTTGATGGTCAACGATGAAGAGATGTATTCATCCTTTCAGCGTTGTTCAGCGCTAGGCGCTATGCCTATGGTGCATGCAGAAAACGGTGATGTTGTATCTCAACTGCAACAGAGCCTGATGGCCGATGGCAACAACGGCCCTGAAGCGCATGCTTATTCACGCCCGCCGCAAGTTGAAGGGGAGGCCGTCAACCGCGCAATCATGATCGCCGATATGGCTGGTGTTCCTTTGTATGTCGTGCACGTTTCCTGTGAAGAAGCCCACGAGGCCATCCGGCGATCACGGCAGAATGGAAAACGTGTGTTTGGTGAACCGTTGGTTCAGCATTTGACCCTTGATGAGTCTGAGTACGCACACCCAGATTGGGACCATGCGGCACGTCGTGTCATGTCACCTCCGTTCAGAAGTGCCGTACATCAGGATTCGTTGTGGGCAGGGCTCGCTGCCGGAAGTCTGCAGGTGGTCGCAACGGATCATTGTGCTTTTACAACCGATCAAAAACGCATGGGTATCGGTGACTTCACTAAGATCCCCAACGGTACCGGTGGGTTGGAAGATAGATTGTCCGTACTCTGGACTAGAGGCGTAAACACGGGGCGTCTGACCATGAACGAGTTTGTCGGGGTCACGTCCACCAACATTGCGAAAATATTGAATATGTACCCTAAAAAGGGTGCCATCTTAGAAGGAGCTGATGCGGATATTGTCGTTTGGGATCCAGAGCGTAAGAAGACCATAAGCGCAGAGAAGCAGCAGTCGGCCATCGATTACAACGTCTTTGAAGGCTTTGAGCTGACAGGACTTCCACGCTTCACGCTTACCCGTGGAAAGTTAGTCGTAAAAGAAGATGAGGTTAATACCGAGGAGGGTCACGGAAAATTTGTCGCTCGTGATGCTTTCCCTGCCGTTAATCGTGCGTTGTCACAATGGAAAGAACTAACGGCTCCGCATCCTGTTATGCGTGACCCGTCAAAAATGCCTGCAGGTGTCTGATCTCTTGAGCAATAATTCTCAACAAACAGAGTCTGTTATTAACGTTAACAATTTGTCGTTAACGTTTCCCACCAGTGATGGTGATGTTCACGCCTTAAGCGAGATTGATCTGACCATTAATCGAGGCGATTTTGTCTCGTTTATTGGTCCTTCCGGTTGTGGAAAAACAACGCTGCTGAGAGTCATTGCTGATCTTGAGCAAGCTACGTCCGGCTCTATTGATGTAAATGGTATGACGCCTCATGAGGCTCGTCTGGCCCGTGCCTATGGGTATGTGTTTCAGGCAGCGTCTTTATATCCATGGCGCACTATTTCAAAGAACGTTGCGTTACCGTTGGAGATCATGGGACTAGATGCTGCGGTTATTCGTGAGCGGGTCAGAAAGAATATGGAGCTAGTCGATTTAGCGGGCTTCGAGAAGAAATACCCATGGCAGTTATCCGGGGGGATGCAGCAAAGGGCCTCAATTGCTCGCGCGCTTGCCGTCGAGCCCGATTTACTGCTCATGGATGAACCTTTTGGAGCACTAGACGAAATTGTTCGCGATCATCTAAACGAACAACTGTTGAAGCTTTGGGCACAGACCAATAAGACGGTTGTTTTCGTCACTCACTCGATCCCTGAAGCGGTATACCTATCCAATCGCATTGTGGTCATGTCGCCTAGGCCGGGTCGGATTCACGATGTTATCGAAAGTAATCTGCCGCGAGATAGAGAACTGTCCATTCGAGAAACACCCGAATTCTTAACGTTGGCAAATCGCGTCCGCGACGGACTCAGGGCAGGGCATAGCTACGATGAGGTTGCATGATGATGCTCATGGCTGTCGTGCATGAGGTTGTGAACAAGCTGCACTTCGCTAAGCTTTTTCAAGCAGGTTCGGCCCAGTGAAAAAATCTGCTTTCTTTCCTATTGTCGTTGTTGTCGCTGCCATCGTCCTTCTTTGGTATGTATTTACGGTTGTGATGAATTTAGCGTGGGAAAAGAGCGTTGCCGAGAGAGCCGGCACGACACCTTCCTTCACAACGATGGTTAGTAATACTATGCAGCAGGAGCGTCCGGTATTGCCGGCGCCGCATCAGGTGGTTGAAGAAATCATCAACACTACGTTCAAGAAAAAAATCACGTCTAAACGCAGTTTGATTTATCACGCTCAGATCACACTGTCGTCATCCATGTTAGGTTTTTTAATGGGAACCTTGCTTGGAATCGTGTTGGCCGTTGCCATTGTCTACAACGAGGCGCTTAACAAAAGCTTGATGCCCTGGATTATTGCGTCACAGACTATTCCCATTCTGGCAATAGCACCCATGATCATCGTCGTTTTAAATGCGATCGGTGTTCAGGGGCTACTGCCCAAAGCTTTTATCTCTATGTACTTAAGTTTTTTTCCCATTGTTGTGGGAATGGTAAAGGGTCTTAATTCACCGGAGCGTAGCCACCTGGATTTAATGCATACATACAATGCGTCAGCAGTGCAGACGTTTTTCAAGTTGAGATTGCCGACCTCCTTGCCCTACCTGTTTACCAGTATGAAAATTGCCGTGGCTATTTCATTGGTTGGTGCCATTGTTGCGGAGTTACCAACAGGTGCTGTTGCAGGTCTTGGCGCGCGTTTGCTAGCCGGTTCTTACTACGGTCAGACAATACAAATCTGGTCGGCCTTGGTTGTTGCATCAATACTGGCTGCGACGCTTGTCATGTTGGTAGGCCTGGTGGGTGAGTGGGTCAACCGCCGAATGGGACTGGCGCAAAGTAATTCCTCTGGAGGCACTCTCTAGATGAATACAAACGCCGCTCAAACCGTCATTGCCGGCAACGCGAATGCAACTGATCAATTAGTCACACCCGTGAAATACCGATTTATGGAACGCGCTTTATTGTCGTGTGCCGGTGTGGTTAGTCTTCTCAGTTTAGTGTTGGGTGGCAAAATTTGGTTGGCTGCTGTTTTGCTTGTTGCCGCGTACGCTTCATTTAGAGTAATACCTCAATCGCGATTAACAGCTGCTGTAGCAACAGGTGTTGCATCCTTGCTGGCCGCTTACGTTTTATTGGGTCAGGTGAATATTGCTGAGAGCCGACAACCTTTAGGTTTTTGGTTTCAGGTTATTGCCGCATGGTTGTTGGCCTGGATGTGTGTTGAGCAATTGTCGGCTATCAAAACATTATCCCGCTCGTACGCGGGTCTGCTTAACATCATCATTCCGGTTTTATTTGGCGTGTGGCTACTACTACTGTGGGAGTTGCTGACGCAAGGTTTTAATGTGCCGCAGGTTTTGTTGCCCGCGCCTAGTCTCATAGCTGAACGTTTTGTTAGCTCGCCGCATATACTCTGGGCAGACTTTCAGCAAACCTTCTTAAAAGCGGTGTTAATTGGCTATGCCATCGGATGTGGCGCCGGTTTTGTGGTTGCCATTCTTATTGATCGTTCCCCTTTTTTGCAGCGCGGATTGTTGCCTATAGGGAATCTGGTATCGGCACTGCCTATAGTGGGTGTCGCACCGATCATGGTGATGTGGTTTGGTTTTGACTGGCCATCTAAAGCTGCTGTGGTCATTATCATGACTTTTTTCCCCATGCTGGTAAATACCGTTGCGGGTCTTTCTGCTGCGACACCTATGCAGCATGATTTAATGAAAACCTACGCTGCAAGTTATTGGCAAAGTTTGTTCAAGCTGCGTTTACCGGAAGCATTGCCGTTTATTTTTAACGCGCTGAAAATTAATTCAACTCTGGCCATGATTGGCGCTATTGTCGCCGAATTTTTCGGCACGCCGACGGTGGGTATGGGGTTTAGAATTTCCACGGAAGTAGGGCGCATGAACGTGGATATGGTTTGGGCTGAAATCGCGGTCGCGGCGGTTGCAGGCTCATTGTTTTATGGTGCTGTTGCACTGACAGAGAGGGTGTTTACCTTTTGGCATCCATCCATTAGGGGTTAATCACTCCAATTAGCTAAAGGAGAATGTTGCATGAAGAAACTGATACGAGGAGCAGGGCTTGCAGTCATCGGTACCGTACTGGGTAGTGCCTCGCTCAATGCTGTAGCTGCCGACGATGTGACCTTGCAATTAAAATGGGTAACGCAAGGACAGTTTGCGGGTTACTACGTCGCACAAGACAAGGGCTTTTACGACGAAGCTGATCTAAACGTCACCATCAAGCCAGGTGGGCCCGATATTGCCCCTCCGCAGGTCATTGCGGGTGGTGGTGCGGATGTCATCGTCGATTGGATGCCGTCGGCTCTGGCGAGTCGAGAGAAAGGTGTACCGCTAGTCAACATTGCGCAGCCGTTTAAACGCTCCGGCATGATGCTGACATGCCGAAAAGAAACAGGAATTACGTCGCCGGAAGATTTTCGTGGCCGAACCTTGGGCGTGTGGTTTTTCGGCAATGAATATCCTTTCCTGAGCTGGATGTCTTCACTGGGTATTCCAACCGAAGGTGGTGATGATGGTGTCACAGTCCTGAAGCAAGGCTTCAATGTTGATCCTTTATTGCAAAAGCAAGCAGACTGTATTTCTACTATGACCTACAACGAATACTGGCAGGTCATCGATGCCGGCATCCCGGAAGACCAACTGGTTGTATTCAAGTATGAAGACCAAGGTGTTTCTACCATGGAAGATGGTTTGTACGTGTTGGAAAAAAATCTGGCTGACGATGCGTTCGTCGATAAGATGGCTCGTTTCGTCGCGGCCAGCATGAAAGGGTGGGAATACGCGCGTGCTAACCCGGATGAGGCGGCTGATATCGTCTTAGAAAACGATGCCAGTGGTGCTCAAACTGAAAAGCACCAGCAACGCATGGTTCGTGAAATCAATAAGCTAACGGATGGCAGCGACGGATCACTTGATGTGGCCGATTACGAGCGCACTGTTCAAACGCTGTTATCCGGTGGCTCCGATCCTGTTATCAGTAAGGAACCTGAAGGTGCCTGGTCAGCCGTTGTTATCGACAAAGCACTAGCCATGTAATTGTGATGGGCGTACATTGTGCGCCCATTCTTTTGTTTTAGGTCGCGCCCCTTATGGCGATTGCTGCCTCTCCGACCCCAAGCCCGGTCGTTCCTAGTATTGGCTTGGTGGTCGGAATTCTGGTGTTGGGTTCCAGCGTCAGTATTAGTTCAACCGATATGTACAGCCCAAGTCTGCCCGACTTGGTGCGCTGGTTTGATACCAGTGCCACTAAAGTTAAGCTAACTATTAGCCTTAACATCCTGGCCTTTGGCATTGCACAGTTAATACACGGCCCTTTATCGGATAGGTACGGGCGTAAGCCTGTGTTGGTTGTCTCCTTAGCGGCGGTAACTCTGCTCAGTCTTGCATGTGCAGCTGCCCAAACAATCGATCAGCTCATTGTTGCTAGAATTCTGCTAGGGATTGCAGCAGCTGCGGAAGCTGTGGTCGGCCTTGCCATCATCAAAGATCTGTACACGGAAAAACAACAGGTTAAAGCGATGGCTTTGTTGGGCATGGTGATCGCGATTGCACCTGCTGCCGCACCTATTCTGGGCGGCTATATTCACGTGACCTGGGGATGGCAGGCGAATTTTTGGGTGATCAGTGGTATGGCACTGTTTACGTTATGCGTTGTTGTTCGTTTGCTTCCCGAATCGAAATCACCTGACGTCAATGCGCTGAAGCCGATAAATATTGTTAGTCGTTATCGCGCACTTGTCATAAATTCAGATTTTATGGTGCACTCGGCCATGTTGGGTGTATGCCTGGGCATGATGTTCATTTTCATCACTGCTGGCCCGTTCGTTATCATTGATCTTCTGAAAATTCCGGCAGATGAGTTCGGTTACTATCAGGCCAGTATTGTTTTAGCTTTTTTTCTAGGTAGTTTACTGGCATCCCGATTGGCTGATCGATGGAACCCGTTCAGGCTAATGAATCTGGGTGTTCAACTGTTAATAGCCGGAACGGCCATGTTTGCCATCGTTATTTTCGCCGGCTACATGACACCGTTTACATTAACAGCAACCTACATGTTTATGGCGTTTGGTATGGGGCCGTTGTTTGCTGTTGCGCCAAGTCGAGCGCTTCGATCAATCGAGGGAAATGCCGGTTCAGCCTCAGCAATGCTGAGTGGGATTGAGCAAACCACTGCCGGACTGGCAGCGGTTGCTGTAAGTGTCATGCATGATGGAACGGCTCGTCCTATGGCCTATCTCACCGTTATCCTCGGCTTACTTTTGATGCTGTTGGTAAAAAGGTCAAAGCAGGAAGATAGAGTAAAAGCAAGTAGGTGAGCAGTTGGTTAACTTATTTCAATGGAATAAGGATTGAACAACTGCTCACACGATCTACCTGCACGCTTTAAACTTCTTCTTGAACAGTCTCTTCGGCATCACCATTCTTGAAGCCTTTTCCGTGGCGCTTGCCTTTAGCCTGCTTTTTTCCTTTCTTATCACCGCGATCTTTTTTCAATGAATCGAAGCCAGCTCGTTCTTCATCAGACAATACGCCATCTTGATTTACGTCTAACTGAAGTTCGACCGCAGCACGTCGTGCATCGCGGGCAGCGCGTCTTTCATCGCGAGACAATTCGCCATCGCCATCTGCATCAAATTCTAAAAGAGTTGCGTCGTATCGGGCATCTTTCATTGCGCGGCGTTCCATTCTAGACAGCTCACCGTTGCCATCAACATCATAGGTTGCAAGCGTTTCAGCGCGGGCAGCATCGCGAATGGCAGTGATTTCTTCAGCGCTAATAACACCATCACCATTAGTATCCTGAAGTGCAGGCATTGCTGCGATGACAGAAAATGACAGAGCTGAACCGATCAGTGCTGGAATAATGCTTTTTTTGATAGTTGAAGTTTTCATAATGTTTCCGTGAGTTAAAACGATGTTGTTCCGAAATTCTGTTTCAAATCAGTTTCTCGGTGTGAGTACATATCATCGGATTTAATCGTGTAAACATTGTGTAAGAAATAGGGAACAGTTGATTGAATAGTGCAAAAGCCGCTTTTTTATGTAGCTATGCTATTCGTTTTCCAGTATCTCGAATTTATAACCGATCCCGTAGACAGAGTGAATATAACTAGTTGCCTCATCGACCGTTTCGAGTTTCTGCCTGAGTTTTTTGACGTGACTGTCTATGGTGCGATCACTGACTATTCGGTTGTCATCGTACATACGTCTCATTAGTTGAGCGCGATTGAATATTTGTCCAGGTCTCTCATGCATTGCGCCTAGTAGACGTAGCTCAACGGCGGTCAGAGGGCACACTTGCTCATTTATTCGCACGCTTGCCGTTCCCTCATCAAAGACAAAAGAGCTGTCTGATGCTGTCTCAGGCGTGCTAGCGTCTGTGCCATTCTGCGGTGTAGTGCCTGTTCGTCGTAGTACAGCTTTGACGCGAGCAACGACTTCTCTGGGGCTAAACGGCTTGCAAATGTAATCATCAGCACCGATTTCCAACCCTAGCAGCCGATCAATTTCTTGTGCTTTGGCTGTGAGCATGATGATAGGAACATTTGAATGCTTACGCAGTTCGCGGCAGATGCTCATGCCGTCTGTACCGGGTAACATTAAGTCCAGCAAAATCAAATCGCCTGGGTTTTTCATAAGGCTGTCCAGAGCCTCACTTCCGTCATGATAAATTGACGTGTTGAAACCGTCGTTTTGTAAATAGTCCTTGAGTAGATTTGCTAGTTTTGGCTCATCTTCAACAATGCTGATGTTCATGTAGGATTGCTCGACTTTGAATCATGTAGCGGTATGAGTATTTCCAATTGCAAGCCACCCAAAGAAGAGTGACTGGCTGAGATTGAGCCGCGATGTGCGGTAATAATTTTTTCGACAATAGCCAGCCCAAGTCCTGCACCACCGTTGTTGCGATTCCTGGATTGCTCGGCGCGGAAAAGCGGATCGAAAAGCTGTGGTAAGTCTTCGTCAGCTAAACCGGGCCCAGAGTCATTCCATAGAATTTGTAGCTGGTCGTCCTGTTCTTGCAGCGTAATTTGTACGTGACCGTTATCGTCGGTATACCTAAGAGAGTTTTGTAAAATGTTATCCAGCATCTGCCCAAGGCGTTGGGTATCGCCGATAATTTCTGAATCGGCAGCGTTGCCTTCTAAATTAATAGAGATCCCATTTTCTACCCGATGAGTTTGTCCAGAGGAGATTCGCTCTTCAACAAGACGTTGTAACCGCATGGGGGCCATTTGGTATTCAAGCGCGCCGAGATCTGACAGCGATAGATCATGCAGGTCACTGATCAGCCGGCTAAGTCGCAGGGTTTCTGATTGGAGAGAGCCTAGGGTATGAGAATCGAATGGACGAATGCCATCGTCAATCGCTTCAATCTCTCCTTGTAGAATAGCAACCGGGGTGCGCAACTCGTGCGATATTTCTGCAATCCATTTACGCCGGGCGGTACGACTTTGTTCAAGCGTCAAGGCGAGATGGTTTACATCTCGTGATAAGTCACCGAGCTCATCACGGCGGTTGGTTTGAACCCGCTGGTCAAAGTCCCCTCGACTGATCTCGCTGACAGCTTTACTGACGGTGAGAACAGGCTTCACGATTCTGGGCGCGATAATCGCCGCCAGAACGGCAGAGATAGCAACCATAAGTAAGGATACCCATGCCAGACTGCGTCGTTGCTGCTCAGCAAACACGCTCTCAAGTTGTCCTGGAAGCCCGTCGCTGACGATATAGCCGATGTATCCGACTACGGCATCATCGTAGTTAATCGGGAACCAGCTGAGTTCTCTATCGGTTCTTTCGCGACCGGCAACGACAGTCTTATCTTTGTCTACCAATACAAGTTGCGGAGGAGGGTGCTTTGAACGGTCACGGCCCTTGCCCGACTTTTGCTTTTTTCGCTCTGAAGTACCGGGCTGCTCTTGCGAGTTGTCGCGTCTTGATCCTTGTTTTGCAGATCCTCGCATGGCCAGCGCGCTGATGCGACGCCATTGATTGTCGTTATCTCGTATCCAATCCCAGTTTTCATTTTCAGAATACCCTTCCGCTAAGGAGTTTGAGAGTGATTCAAGAGCGCTGGTTTGGGATTGAGTAATATAATTGACGAAGCCACGCGAAAAACTCCATGTGTTAAACGCGTACAGACCGGCTATCAGCGTTGCGCTGGCCAGCAGTAAAATGATGAAAAGTTGGTATTTCAGCTTCATAGCTTACTTTACGGCCAAAGCCTGAAAAATTCACGGTGTCTGATTCGAAAAACCGTTGAATTACTGATTCTTTGCACAATTGTACGGCGTGATTGGAGTCAATTGGTCCGTGACTGTTCAGCGGCGCATGCGTCAAGAGACACTATTGCGGGGTTTGTCCGGTAAATTCTTCAAAGTAGCCATTGTCGTCAAGCAGCTGAACACGATAACTAAGCGAACTATCGTACACGGGTAAATCCACGATGGACGACGAGTATCTCCTTGCATAAATCAAGCTGCTGTCCGATTCATTAAACACTTTGACTATGGGTTCGGCAGTTGCCGCGACTCGGGGAATTAAAAAGCCTGAAGGTATTCGCCCGTCGTTAGCTGTCTGATCAATGGTGATCGGCCATCCGGGGTAGGGGGTAGCGGTAATGTCTGACGGGGAGCTATTCGCCGCCCATGCCTCAAACGTAAACTGCCTATTGGGTTTGTTAACTCGCACTATGCCGTAACCGATACCCAAGCTGTTTTTATCGACTTTGACTGAAGTGTCATAGCCATCATAGTAGACCGATGGATTTGCGGCAGCGAGAACGGTAATCAAATTACCGTGAATGTCACGGTAAGCGCCTAAGTTGTTCAGGTCTTTGTCACCGGGGCCATCCTCTTCGTTGAGTGGGTCCCATACCCGTGGAAATATATTAAGCATGGAAGGGCCTGCGAATTCGTATACAGCGTCGTCTTGATTCTCCACGCCATGCTTAAGAGACAGCCCTAAGTGTTGGTCGCCGCTGATGTGCGGTGCATAAGCTTTTCTCAATAAAGATACAGCCTGGTCTCTGCCGGTTTTTGGCCAACCGTTTGAATCCCAGTCTCGTTTCAATTTCTTAAACCCCCGCCCGGAATGGGTTGTGCTCTGACTGAACGGAGACTGAGACACTGCCAACTTCATGGACTGACCTGCCCAATCTTCAGCCCAGCTTTCTAGAAAGCGGTGTTGCCTTTCGCCCAGCAGTTGCTGATCCTCTAATGCCGTGAACGGGCCGGTTTTAAATTTTCGATCTTCAAGGACCGCTATGCCTACGCCACCATAGGTCAGGCTAGTAAAATAAACATTAATGCCTTGATTTACCGGTGCACCATCGATCGGATCAGGAAGGCTGCCTGCCTGAGTGCGTTGTACCATGTTGACAAACGATGCCGGGTAAACGTAACCACCGTCTTCTTCGTTTTCCGCGCGGACGCCACTTTGGCCCCAGATGTTGCCTTGATAGACATCATGATCATCAGGCAGTACAAACGATGGCGTATTGCGCATGAGTTCTCTTGCCGACCAACCGAATTGAAACCACTTCCAAAGGTAGTCGGTCATCATGTCGGGGAGTTCTGTTTCTACAAGGCCGTTGGGGTCAAACTCATAAATTTGATCACCAACGAAAGCGACCAGATGAGGGTCGTGTTCTAGCGAATTGTTTATCAATTCCTCGTGAGGGAACACGATTCGATCGCGAGTCCATGTAAATGGATCGTTGAAGTTCTGTTGAATCCAACCTTCTGTTGCGCTGTTGGTTAAACCCGGTCTGCAGTTGTATAAACCGATAATGACTTCGGCTTCAGTAACAGGATCTTTTTGAACAACACCATGAAAGTATGAATCGGTATCCGTGTCGGTGCGTGCCTGTGTCACCACGCGATACTGATAGCTATTCGCTGCGTCCCAGTTGTTGACGACGAAACGGGCAGTGAATGAGTCCGGGTCTATGGTGGCGGACGCAAGAGGATTCCATGCACCTTGCTGTAATACTTCAAGGGTGGGGTCAGCCATATCGTCTGTACACAATGGTGGGTACTGTGCATTTAACGTTAGCGTGTCAATGTTAAGGGTATAACTGGCAAATAGAACAGGCCCAAATTCTCGGTCGGTTCGTTCGCGCAGCTTTGAACCCGCTCCCATCCAGTTATCAAACCAATGTGCGGTATCGCCCTCACCAGCCGTGGATACTAAAGCAATGTTTCCACGTAATCTGACTGCATCTATATTCGTTGTAGTGGATGTAACAACGTTATTGTCTTCGTCAAGTGCATAAACGTTGAGTGTGTAAAAGCCCTCTTGATGATACGTTCCATCCAGCTGCAGTGAAGTACCCTGTGTGGCTTTTGCACTAGGCTTGCCTATGGCGAGAATTCGTTTATCAACACCGTTATCTCGTATGAAAACTTGTCCAAGGTTATTGATGCCAGCGACGATTCCGCCGTTATGACCGTGCCTGTTGTGAATCAGAGAAGCACTACGATAATCCATGTCTCCTCCAGCACCGATAAGAAAACCGCTGTAGGAGCCATTGCCAGCTTTATTTACTGCGCCGGTATCTACGCTTAATGTGAAAGGAGCGGGGGCCTGTGAAAGTTCAGAGGTGATTCGATGGGTTGTACGTTGTGGCTGATATCGATTAGGCGCACGGGTTTCCAGACGCTCATTAACGACGTGCCAGTCTTGCAGTCGATTTGACCAGAAATGTCGCCCTGCCCATAGCCGGTTGCAGTGTTGGTCCCAGGTGTTAGTAAATATTATGTGTTCGCTATCAGCCGGATTAAAAAGACTGAGTTGAATCTCGTCAATAGATGCGACGGCTTCATCGCTCAAATTGCTGACACGCACACCCAGTTTTTTGCCTTCCCCCTCTGCATGTTGGCCGTAAGGACTGATCAGTTGCACGGCTTCCCAGTTGGGTTTGCCATTATCTATAAACAGGTGACGGGAATTGAGAACATCTAGTGAGTCATCTTCACCGACAGCAAGCACTTCAATTAATAAGTGAGCTTTTTGCGATGAGAAATTTTGAGCCTCTAAATTGAGCGTAATTGCGTGTGAAGCGCTTAGTAAAGTCTGGCCCACCTGCGTAATCGAGCACCCCGACGCGAGTTCAAAACGCCATTTTCCATTACTGGCAGCAATTTGAGAGTCTCTATAAAAACAATTACCTTGTACCGACAAGCCAGATGGAAGACTCGTTGCAGCGATCAATCCATTGGCTGTAGCGGCTTCTGCATCGGCATTGGGTAATTCAATGATGCTTTCCAGTGGATCGGGAGGGGGTGCGAGGATGATCTTGTTATCGTTAAGTACCGGCCCGGGTTGCGCTACGACCGCTGGAGTCATCGCTGCAACATCTATGGGGTTTGCAGATGCAGCGGTAGTCGGCACACTACTCGAATCTAATGAACACGCGGATTGAAAAACGAGTACGCAGCCGCACAAAACACCAGCGATTGATCGAAGCCGATGGTTCATATCGTGTTTGCTGGGCGAGCTTTACGATTCATTGATAATGCTTAGTCTATTTTCGAAAAAATGTAGATTAATTGATGTTCACTTGTAACCTTTGCTGACAGATGGCACTGTTCGTCCCGGGAAGTTTTAACTACATGGCTTTGGTGAAAAAAGTGTTCAAGTCTGCGAGCGCGGCTAAATTAATTTTAGTCTATTTATTCTGCAATATATTTCTTTCTAACGCGCTGGCTGAGGGGGAGCCCTCGGATGTACGAGCACTGGTTTACTCCTCCACAGCAGCAGAATTGCAATGGACGAGAGTCGAGTCGGAGCTCGTAGAAATCACCTACAACGGCAACGTCGTTGCGACAATAGATGCTGACAGCTATTTCGTAGATTCACTCGATCCAGCCCTATTTCACCGTTTTGGCGTCAGAGGTGTGTTGGCTGATGAAACCCGATCCGATGAAGTCGCCGTATCGTTCAGCACCGCGAATTTCCAACCTCCGATTAGAGAAGTTCTCCCGCAGTCAAGCAGCGCCGGAACTTCAGCGCTTCTATCTGCCGTTAAATTAGTCGCGTATTCAAACAGCGCTGTCGAGCTGTTCTGGAATCGCTCTGAGTCAGAAGTTATTAGCGTAGAAGTCTTCCATAATGACTTCTCGCAAGGTGTGCTAGACGCGTCGAGTTTCTTCATCGATGGGCTATCAACAGACCGAGAACACGTCTTCAAAGTTTCACCGGTTTCTGATAGTGCGCAGCCGGGTGAGTCTTACACGGTGTATTTCAATCCTGCTGAATTTGCAGGCCAAGTTGTTGAAGTGTCTGCGACATACCAGCAAATGGCGGAAGGTTCGCAATCCCAAACCTCGAACACAGTGGCGAGTAATGATTCCACCAGCTCCGATGAACAAAGCAATGAGCCTGATGCGAGCGCATCTCCAACAGCGCAAGTAAGTGAGCCAACAACAGTGTTGGCACCGCCGCCGCCAGCTCCCGAACAACCCAGCGATGACGACGCGTCTGTCGTTAGCACGCAATCGAGCATTCAGTCTGGTGATTGCGTCGTTCGTTCTTTGTCTGACTTAAATGATTGCGCGAATGCTGCTCAAGGGCTTGATCGTATAAACATCCAAGCAGATTTAAGTTGTACCAGTGCAAACTGTTGTCCCACCGGTGGCGCTTTAATGCGATTCGATAATGTATCTAATTTGACTATCGTGGGTAATGGACACCAATTGCTAAGACAAGGCGGGCAGCGCCAGTGCAGCCTATTAGATGTGACTAATTCCAGAGATATCACACTCGAAAACTGGACTCTGGATGATGATGCTCGAGTGGCTCCGTGCGTTGTAGATGACAAATGCCCGAGGATGTTGCACATCCGTACATCTTCAGATATCAAACTGAACAATGTCACCATAGATAACGGTAAGAGCTACGTTGTCTATGTGCAGCAGGTGAATGGTTTTGAATTTACCAACAGTACCTTGAAAAACTCGGGCGTATTGGGAATGTATATCGGCCACGACGATAAGGCTTCCACCAATATCAAAATTCAGAATTCAACGTTTCACGATAACCAGACTAACGGTCTGGCGTTGTTAGGCGTAACCGGGTCATCAACCAGCACTAACATTGTCAGCAACAATGAGTTTCGTCGAAACCATTGGAGAGGACAATGGCAGGTTGCTCCAAGATACGGTACCGGTTTTACTGGAGGTGGTCAGATGTATATCGCTCAGGCATCGGGCTTGACCATTCGCGATAACTTGATAGCAGACGGTTACTGCGAAAATTGTTTTATCCAATCCACCATGGGGTCCGGTGTGAGTGGCATAGAGCTCGCGATACCAGGGCGAGAATCGGTTAGCAATACGTTGATTACCAACAACACCGTGCGAAACCATGATGCCTGGGGCATTTTTGTTAATCAGGGCAGTACATTGAATTCGTCTGTCGTGATTAGTAACAACCAGCTTATCGATAACACAGTAGGGCTGAAACCGGGAGCTGCCAGCGTAAGCGGCAATACCGTCGATAACCGATAGAACGCGGGTTTTACTAAACCCTGCTTGCGTACGGTACTAATCGTTGGCGGGTTCTCCCGCCACGTATTCCATTAACGCGATGGCTATTGCTCCTAAGAGCATTAAGCCAATTGCGATCCATGTGCTTGCATCCTGCAGCAGCGGCATAAACCATTCATAACTGGTTACCACTTCTCTAGGTGGTTTACCCACGCGCTCCACAGTTTTAGTAATCGCATTCTTCCAGGGCCAAATAACTACCAGGGAACCGATGACAAAACCTGTCATCAATGCGAGTGTCTGATTGGGGCATCGTTTGAAAACCCACGATAGGATGTGCGAGAACGCAATTAATCCAAATCCGCAGCCAATCGCCAAAGGAATAAGAATGTCAAAGGCCAGCGAGCTTATTGCACCGAGTACGAGTGCGTAGTTCCCCATCAGTATTAGGACGAAGGAGCCAGACAACCCTGGCAGAATCATGCTGCTTATGGCGAAAACGCCGCACAGGAATACGTAGAAAGCGCCGTCGTTTTCGGACGCCGGCGCCAACATCGCAATACTGATAGCGATTGCCGTACCGACAAGCAGGGAGACGATTGAGCTTGTATTCCATTGATCAACACGCTTAGCAACGAAAACAATAGACAGCACGATCAGTCCGAAAAAGAAGGCCATGGTGTAGCGTTCATGATGTTCCAGCAGATACTCAAACAGCTTGGCCAGAGAGACGATACTGATGGCTACACCTGCCATCAAAATGAATAGCCATCGTCCGTCGATGTGCTGCCAAAATCCTTTCACATTGCCTTTGAGCAGCAGTTTTGCAGCGCTTATATCGCACCGCTTTATGGCATTGATGAGACGTTCGTAGATGCCTGTTATCAGCGCAATCGTTCCACCTGAAACTCCGGGTATTACGTTAGCGGCCCCCATCGCGAGGCCTTTGAGAAACAGCGGAAGTGCATCACTCATGTTGGGTTGACGTCGTCCAGGCTTTTGAGAATCGGAAGCATCCAGGGCTTATTCTCAGCTATTTCCGCAAAAGTCAGGCCACTTAGCTCGTAGGGCATCACTAACCAGTCGTCAGTTTTATTGACGTAGAAATCGGGAGTGAGGGTCGTTCTGTTGTAAAGCGGTTTGTACCAAGGCACGGCAATGCGGACATCTTCAGGCATGTTATTTTTCAGCCGGGCTGTCAATCGCCGGATAACGGCACTCGTCGTCAAACCTGAGCTGAAGACATCATCCACAATCAGCAGCGAATCTGTGTGGCTCAGGGTATCCAGCAGGTATTGTGTGCCGTGAATGCGTATTTCTGTCTCCGGGTTATCGACCATCTGCTGATAGCTGGCTAAGCCTCTGTAAGAGGTTCTAATGGCGATGTGGTCCGTTGGGATATCCAGATATTGCAAACACTCTTGTACGGCGATTCCGGCAGCGCTCCCGCCGCGCCACAAACCGACAATAAATGTGGGACGAAAGTCACTCTGCGCTATTTGAACACCCAGTCGATAGGCATCGTGTAGTAGTTCAGATTCGGTGACAAAAGTTTTTCGTTGGGCGACAGTCACAGTAAGCAGCAAGCTCAATGGGTATGGCCGGAAGTGTACCTATTCGTGAGTTTGTCTGGCAAATTAGTGACGTTTGCAGCGATGTACGGGCGGGCTTAAGGTTTCACACGCTTTGATCAGCATAGACACGTTAAACTACCGTAGGCGACGGGGCTCTTCGTGAACCATCGCTTTTACGCTGACGACCGGACATGACTCATGAGTGAAAAACTGTATTTGGATGCCCAGCAACTGTTGGAAGATTCGTTCAAGCTGGCAGCAAAGGTATACCGAAGCGGTTTCCGCCCTAGCTTTATTGTTGCAGTTTGGCGGGGTGGGGCACCCATGGGAATTGCCGTGCAGGAGCTTCTTGCCTATCGAGGAATACACTCAGACCACATCACAGTTCGCACATCGTCCTACCACGATATTGATCAACAGGCTAGTCGCGTGCAGGTGTATAGCATGAACTACCTGGTTAGAAAAATTAGTGCAGATGATCGATTATTGATTGTCGATGATGTTTACGACACAGGTAAAAGTGTACAGGCGATTATCGATACGCTTAAACAGAAAACCCGCCGCAACGTTCCACACGATATTAGAGTGGCTGTTCCTTATTACAAACCTACGCGTAATCAAACAGGACAGGCACCAGATTATTATTTGCACGAAACAGATCGATGGTTAAAGTTTCCTCATTCTTTAGAGGGCTTGACAGACGAAGAAGTACGCGAAAACAGACCTGAACTTGCTGCCATACTCGACAAATATATGACGTAATTCATCATGAATTGCGACAATAAAATGACTATGTCACGAAATGATTCGATAGCTTGCCGCAGCTAATTTTATCAGGGTAAACTAATCAAACTTCGCGTTGCTTGAGTTGTAGTTTTACAGCTTTGACAACTTAATTTTTAGATTAGAAAAGCTTGTCTGGACATCATTCTTGAGCAGTCAACACGACATAAAAACTTCTGCTGAGATAGTCGATATGGCTCGGCTATTTAAAAAGTCGGGACGGCGTAAAACAGTACAAGCTGCTGACTATAGAGCCACGGCAAGTCTGCTCTCCATTAGACAAAACCTGATCTACCAAGCGACGGTTGGTATCGACGACATAGACCGGATTGCTGCCGACCAGCCAAAATCCGTTGCGCTTGCTGTTAATGGTTTGTTGAGACAACTGCTTAATAAAGAATTCGGTTCGCTGCGTGTGCATAAGCACCGTCGAGTTTTTACCGTAGGACATCATTCGCTGGAAACTCTGGTCGCGGGTTTACTAAGAGTGCAATACCACGCGAAGCAAACCGACACATCGACTATCAAGCCTGACGTTCTCTCTACGGATATAGGGTTGCCAGTTACGTGGGGTGTTGGAAACAGTGTTCCAGAAGCGGAGACTGAGCGCTCACGGCGGCGTGCTCTAAAGCGACTTTAATTATCGCTACCCCATTGCTGATTTTGTCTTAGGCGCTTCTCAAGGCGTCTTAATGCTAGCGACAAAAGTAGGGTGACCAACAAGTAGATGTACGCAACGATGTTGTAGGTCTCCATAAATCGGAACGAACCTGCTGCGTAGATCTTTCCCAGTTGTGTGATATCGGCAACGCCCAGCACAGAGACTAAGGCTGAGTCTTTAATCATCGCGATAAAGTCGTTTCCAAGTGGAGGAAGAATGGTTCTGAACGCCTGCGGGAACGTGACATAGATGAATCTGTTTAAGGGCGATAGCCCGAGCGATTGAGCAGCCTCTCTCTGGCCAATACTTACGGCTTGAATGCCGGCTCTGAATACCTCGGCGATAAACGCTGAGTAGCCCAAGGTGAGTGCAATGATGGCGCGCCAGATTAACGGGAAATCACGGGTTCGCATTGGGCTGTCTAACCAACTGCCAAAGACGTAGTTGATTGAGGCCACGATTGCCGGGGCTCCGACAAAGGCGATATAAAACAGCAATACGAGTATGGGTATACCGCGCATGACTTCAATATAGAAACGCGCGGCCTGGCGTAAAATGAGAAACGGAGACAGTACGGCAGCTGCTAGCAACAGCCCAAGAATGCATGCGAGGGAAAACGCCGTTATGGTGACAAACGCAGTAACGCCAATTCCTTTGTAGAGAATAGAAAATACTTCGGAGTACAAATCATCACTAATGATCTGATACCCGAGCCAAGCGCCAATGCTCAATGTCAATACAAGCCACCACGGAAAATCCGTGGTGTCATGTGCATTTTGAGTAGAGCTATTACGTCCCAAAATATCGATCTCTGTTAAGGCCGGGTAGGGCCCTTAGGTCATTGACCGATTTTATATTCCAGGAACCACTTGGTATTTAGCTTATCGATTGTACCGTCGGCTTTCATGCTGGCTATCCCGCTATTAATCGCGTCAACCAGGTCCGAACCTTTGGGGAATATAAATCCGAAATCCTCGGTTCCCATCGCTTCGCCGACGAGTTTGAATACACCGGGGTTAGCATCGACATAACCGGCTCCGGCCGTTCCATCTGTGAGTACTAGATCGACATCGCCAGTACGTAAGGCCTGAATAGAGGCACCGAATGTTTCGAAGAGGCTGATACGAGGATTCTGCTCATTGCCGTCCAGAACTTCGTAAACTGCTGTGTAGAAAGGGGTAGTTCCTGCTTGCGCACCGATAAGTCCGTCTTCTATGGCCGCAAATTCCTCACCGCTTGAGAAACGCGTTTCATCAGCTCGAACTAGCATGAACATTTCTGAGCGCATATAGGCATCGGAAAAATCAACTTTCTCACGACGATCGTCTCGAATGGTGATGCCTGTCATACCGATATCGTACTGACCTTCGCTAACGGCCGGAATCATCGCATCCCAACTGGAGTTTTCAATCACAGCTGTAAAGTTAAGACGGGTGGACAGCTCAGCCATTGCATCGTATTCCCAACCAATTGCCTCACCGGTTTTCGGGTTGACGAACTGTAAAGGCGGGTATGCGTTTTCCGTAACGACAACGACTTCCCGACCCTGAAGGTCTGGAAGGTCAGCTGCCAACACTTGGGGGCTGGCGATACACGTTGCCAGGGCAGCCGCTGCCAGTGAAATACCGCGTTGGATCGCTCCTTTCATATCGAATTCCTCACGTGAATAGACTTAACCGATATTCATTGTGATCGCGCCACGTGATGCATGCAAGTGACGGTTCGAGGAGGGCGGGCTTTGGGAATTTAGATAAAGCCTAATTTGTCAGCGATGAGATAGGCAAGACTCAACACGATGAGCCCGATACTCCAGGCTTTCATCCACATGATGTTGCCATGCCTACCAGCTATGAAAAGACAGACCCCAATGACCAGAGACAGGACCATTGATAGAGTGATCATGTCATGCATGGATTCCCCGTAGGGGATATCCGGGTTGGGTGGTTCTCCATCGAGGTAACGCATAACTAACTAGGCTCAGTGTTTGACCCTCTGAGCAAGCACTGTGCTACCCAGCGGTGGAAATGAACAGTGGGTTCATCCATGGCTGGAGCAAATTTTCCGCCCAGATACCCAGGCGAGTTTCGACCTTTTTGCATTCGCTCTACCGCAAAAATGTCTTCACCGAAAACTTCGCTCCAATTGTCCAGCATGGTTTTATGGTGCTTAGTGTACTGGCTATCTAAGGCGTCGTCTCCAACATAACTGATACGCACATGTTCCACCGTCTCATCTTTACTGATGGGTTGCAGCATCATGATAAACAAATGATCGGAGTGCAAACCGATAAGCGTGTTCGGGTAGAGCGTCGGGTAGAGCGCTTTATTCATTTGATCTTCCGGCCATCCGGCCAGATTTGGAAGCTGTTTGTCATCAATGCTCAAACGCTGGTAGTTCAAACTGCCTTGTCCTGCCCCTTGGGCGAAGTAGTCTAAAGAGAAATGTTCCTGTAGCGGTGAAATACGGTTGAGCTCGGGATGAACTGAAGGCAAATGGTAGGACTCAAGGTAGTTTTCAACAGCAAGCTTCCAGTTGGATTTCACGGTTAACTGCGTACGTCCTGATTGATTGTCAGAGACAAACCGTTGGCGTTCATCTACAGAGCACAGTTCATTAAATTGCCGTGTTAAAGGGGCTATATAAGATTGGAAGTCTTCAGCGGTACCTGACAAATTAACGAATACGCAGCCTAACCAGGTTTCAGTTCTTACTTCGCGCAGGGCGCCTTCCGCTTTGTTAAATTCCGGGTGTTCATGAACACCGAAACCGCCAATATGCGGAGTACCGCGTAGTTTTCCATCCAGCTGATATGTCCAACTATGATACGGGCAACGCACCAGCCCGTTAGTTCTGCACGGAGCATCGGCCAGGTGCATACCTCGATGGCTGCACACATTGTGGAAAACTCGAATGACATCATCGTTGTCACGGGTAATCAGTAGTGGCAGACCCATAAAATCGACCGGGTAGACATAGTTAGGCTCCGGTAGATCGTCTACAAATCCAATGCAGGCCCAGGAGGGTGCGATAACTTTTTCGCGGTCCTCGATAAAACCTTCATCGCTGGTATAACGCTCATTAGGCAAGCCCACAGCCGCGGCTATCGGCTTGTTGATATTGCGGTGTATTTCGATAACCGATTCTTTGAGCATGCGAGTCTCCCGTTGGAGGGTTGCCTAGGTTGGTAATTTCGGCCGATTGTAAAGCTCTTCAACCGACGGTACATCCTCAGATGAGACATTTGAGTCGCTGTTCCATAAGTCGGCAGCTCTTATTGCCCGTGCGTTTTGTACATAGGCACTTTCAACCGTGATTAGCATCACGGTTACAGGACGGGAGCCGTCCAGAGTGAATCGATCCAAAAGCGTTGGATTGACTGAGATACAGGCAGTGCCCCTAATTCGCAGAGCTTCCTCGATACCCGGAATGAGAAAGACCAGGCCAACTCGTGGGTCTTTCAAAATATTTTTTAAGGTATCTATGCGGTTGTTACCGCGTCGGTCGGGTATTGCGATGGTGTTGCTATCGATAACCTGAAAAGCTTCGCCGGGTTTATCTCCACGTGGAGAGCAGTCGATACTGCCGGAAGCCACGCTTGATAAAACGAAGAACGGCGAATGTGCCAGCCAATTTCTCATTGCGTCGGTGAGGCAATTCTGGACTTTCGAACTCGATGAGCGGCGAGGGGCCGGGTACTGGCTTTCCAGTTCCTCCAATGAGGTAATGAGATGGGGTGTGTTCACGAATTCAAGCCGGCATAAGACGACTTAAGTTTGTATCAGATTAACGACCGCACAAGCAATGACAATGAGGCCAAATTGCGTGTTTAAACCGAATGAGGATCTCTGAAAAGTTGATTCATGTTGTCTGGGGTCCAATTCACAATTGAAGCAGGCTTTGAATAGCCCGGAGGTGTGATTAGAGGCGACTTAATTTGCGTGCGTCTGTATTCCAGTATGGCTGACGCTAACGCTTTAGATAAACGATCACGGTACTCGTCAGTCAACAGTTTATCGGCTTCGCCAGGGTGTGAAAGACAGGTCAGTTCCATCAAAGCGCCGGTTTTATAGCTCTGGGTCAGGACAAACAAAGTGTCACTTTTTACGCCTGCGTCCTGAGCTGCGGTGTTGTCTTGTTCAACTTCACCATAAACATGTTTATGCAGCATTTGGGCGAGTTGTTTCGACCCCTGGGTAAATGAAAAGTCCGCGTTTGCCATTGTGTGTATTGAATGGCTGCCGTGTGTGTGTGAATGCCCGTGAGCACTTCTTCGGCTTAAACTATCTTCGATATTGGCCATACCGGCATAGTAAGTCTCTACCAGTGCGATATTCTTTTGAGGCAAATCGTTAAAGTGAAGTGAGATAACAATATCCGCATCGCTATGGCGTATTTTCTTCACGCGCGTTGAGCGTGACATACCGGCATCATCGTCGCGTGTGAATTGCACGTCGATATTGGGATACTTGGCCAGGTGTTGGCGTGTGCGTTTCGCAATATCAAGCGTTAGGTGTTTCTCGACAAGTCCGTTGTGCGCGATAGCTCCCGGGTCTGTACCACCGTGTCCGGGATCCAGCATCACAACCATTTGTTGGGTTTCGAAAGGCTTGCTGCTGACCCACAGGCTGCCTTCATTGACTGTCCAGTCCGATCGATTCAAACCGACTGGTTTTAGAACGCTGGCAATCATCGGGCTGTCGAAAATTTTCAGCCGTTCCGGGGGGGAGACAAGTACTGTATCAGCCAGTTCAGTGGTCGCAGCTTCAACGCTCACTAGCGCTACTTCCGAGTCTACGCTTGGCTCAATGAGCAGACTGTCAGCAGTGGATTTAACGCTTGCCGTGCTTACTGACGCAGTGTGTGTAGGTGAGGCAACCGTGTTGGGCGAAAACGTCGCATAGTCAAAAAGCAGCACGGAAAACGATGCTATGGCAACACTGCTGCAGGCAAATAATTTAAAGTCCATCTGACGCAAGCGCTAAAGTCAAAGGTGTCCCTTCGACTAATCACATAACGTGCCACAGGTTACTTCTTAAGGGAAACTATCGGGCGCGAAGCACCAGAGTCTGCAGAGCTCGCCCCACGACGCCGGTAGCATCAAACAACATGGCATCGGCCAGTCCTATGCCGTTGGGCTCCCAAAAACCGGAGCTTTGTGTCCCTAACCACTCACCCTCGGGGTCCCGGTGAAGCACCACGGTCAGGTCGGTGTTCATGAAAGTGACTTGCGACGGGTCAGCATTGCGCCCGAAAGCATTGCCGCAATCGGCTAGTGGACAGATTTTTTGGAACGGGCTAGGGGTTTCGTAGTCCAGCAACGGCACGGTTTTCAACCAGGCGGTTGTGGGCCCTGGCAGGTGATCCTGTCCTTCCGGGTAGCGAACGGCGACGCCATCTCCGTTGAATGCGGGTTTACCGTGAAGCGTTTGAGTGATGGGAAATAATCCCGTTTTGGCTTCATCGGGTGATCCCATTGGAATGTGCTGAGTTGGCATCTTCTGCGGCGGGGCTGGAGTTAAATGCATGCCGGCGGCAGTCACGATCGATTTTCCTGATTCATCAAGCAGCACAGCTGATGTGGTGCTTACCGTTCGACCCTGGCGTTCGATAGCCGTCTGGATGCGTATTTTTTGAAACGGAATAGGGCGAATCAAATTGACACTCAAGCGAGTGAGCCGTTGATCAGGTAATAGGAGCTCGACGGCCCTTGCAAGCAACGCGGTGGGTGGGCCAGCGTGGCAGGCGTTTTCATCCCACGGGCCTCGGGTATGAGACGTGGGTTCGAACCAGAGGTTGTCCTCACTGGTGAAAAAGCTGTCTGCCATATCCGCTACTCCCGAAACATCTCTTTAAGAAAGGGGGCTGTTCTGGAGCGTTTAGAGCTAGCCACTTTCTTCGGTGTGCCTTTGGCAACTACCTTACCACCGCCAACGCCGCCTTCAGGTCCCATGTCAATAATCCAGTCAGCTTCTGCCATGATGTCCAGATTGTGCTCAATGACAATGACCGAGTTTCCTGCATCGACGAGTCTATGCAGGACATGTATTAATCTTGCGACATCAGCCATATGCAAGCCGACCGTAGGCTCGTCCAGAATGTACAGCGTGTGCACGTTAACAATACTTTTTCCAGACGAGTCTTTTACCGACGGCTTGGCTTTAGCCAGTTCAGAGACCAGCTTAATGCGCTGAGCTTCTCCACCACTTAAGGTACGACTTTGTTGACCCAAGGTGAGATATCCAAGCCCTACATCTTGTAGTAGTTTCAATGCGTGATGAATGCTGTTGTGGCTTTCAAAAAACTCAACACCTTCATCTACATTCATCATTAGCACATCGCCTATAGACTTATCTTTGTATTGAACAGACAGAGTCTCATGGTTGAAGCGTTGTCCATTGCAAACCTCGCACAACACACGTACATCGGGAAGAAAGCTCATCTCAACGCGTTGCATTCCCTGTCCTCCGCATTCCTCACAGCGGCCTGAGCCTGTGTTGAAGGAGAATCGGCTGGCATCGTAACCGCGAATACGCGCTTCGGTTGTATCTGCATACAACCGTCTAATGTTGTCCCAGAAACCGATATAAGTTGCCGGGCAGGAGCGCGATGTCTTACCAATGGGGGTTTGGTCAACTTCGAGTAGGCGGGAAATACTTTCCCATCCTGTTAAATTTTCACAGCCTATAAGTTCACCAAGTTTGCGTTGTCTTTTCTGTGCGTTTAGAACGCGCAAATTATCGTGAACGACATTGCGAATTAGCGTACTTTTCCCCGAACCCGAAACACCGGTTACGCAAACCAGTTGTTGCAGTGGAATATCGACGCTGACATTGTGCAGATTATGTAGCGAGGCTTTTTCCACATGGAGGACATGCTCAGGCTTTGTGCGTGTTGGATATAACGGATGCTTTAAAGGTTCATCAAGCAATTTGCCCGTCACAGAGCCGGGTGTTTTACGAACTGTGGCAACAGTGCCCGATGCGACGATCTCGCCGCCGCGCACTCCAGCACCTGGGCCTATGTCAATAATATGATCGGCACTTAATATGGTTTCTTCGTCGTGTTCAACGACAACAATGGTATTGCCTTTGTCTTTTAATTTAGACAGCGTGTTGAGTAGCATACGGTTATCACGTGGATGAAGACCGATGGTGGGTTCATCAAGGATGTAGCAAACACCCTGTAAATTGGAACCTAACTGCGCTGCCAATCTTATTCGTTGTGCTTCGCCGCCACTTAAGGTGGGGGCAGAGCGTTCTAACGATAAATATGACAAGCCAACTTCTTCTAAGAATGACAGCCGGGAATTCAATTCTTTTAAACTGTCTCGGGCGATAGTGGCATCACGTTCAGACAGTGAGATATCGGAGAATACTTTTGCCGCCTCAGTAATGGTCAAGGTAGTGTAGTCGGCAATATTCCAATCCTGGAAATACACCGCTAATGACTCAGGCTTGAGGCGTTGTCCCTCACAACTGGCGCATTCAATAGGGTCTTCATCTTTCGTTCGCCAGTTGCGTTCTTCACCGGTTTGTTCTTCATCAAAGCCTGGGATAATTTCACCGGTTCCAAAACAATCGCCACACCAGCCGTGTCGCGAGTTGTAAGAAAACATGCGCGGATCTAGTTCTGGAAAACTGCGTTGGCAGCTGGGGCATGCTCGCTGAGTTGAGAATAATTGCTCGTTAGCAGTCGAACTGCCAATCTTGACGACACCGCTACCGAAATCAACGGCGCGCTGGATCAGCGCTTTAAGTTCTGCTTCTAGTTTTACATCCACTTTTATCGAGCCCAGCGGTAGGTCTATGGTGTGTTCTTTGAATCGATCCAATCTTGGCCAGTTATCCGTAGGCGTGGATTCTCCATCGACACGTAATGTCTCGAAGCCTTTGTTAAGGGCCCATTTCGCTAAGTCTGTGTAATAGCCTTTTCTGTCCACGATGAGCGGGGCATACAAAGCAACAGATTTTCCGCGATGACGTTTGATAATCTGTGCGGTAATGGCATCAACAGATTGCGCGGAAATTTCAACTTCGCAATCAGGACAATACTGAATGCCGAGTTTGACAAACAACAGTCGCAAGAAGTGATAGATCTCAGTCATCGTTGCAACAGTACTTTTTCGACCTCCGCGACTGGTTCTTTGTTCAATCGCCACAGTCGGGGGGATGCCGGTTATGGCATCGACATCCGGGCGTGAAGCCGGTTGCACAAACTGCCTTGCATATGCATTTAAAGATTCCAGATAGCGGCGTTGTCCTTCGTTAAAAACGATGTCGAACGCGAGCGTACTTTTACCACTACCGCTCATTCCGGTAATGACGCTTAGCTTGTTACGCGGGATATCTACATCGATGTTCTTGAGATTGTTTTCACGGGCTTTGTGTACTTCAATGGAATCGTGCTTCAGGCTGGTAGCGTGGCTGGTGTGTGTCACGTAGTTATTGTGTTTCTCGGCGATACTGTCCTTCTGCAGTTTGTCAGTAGCACTTTGATACTCCCTTAATGAGGCGGCAGTAACACTGTGTTTGTGGGCCATCACTTGTTTGGGTGTGCCTTTGCAAATTACTTTACCGCCATCAGCGCCGCCTGCTGGGCCTAAGTCAATAATCCAATCGGCATTGATGATGACATCAAGATTGTGTTCAATAACGACTAATGAATGCCCTTGCTCTATCAGCTTTTCGAACGCGCTGAGTAGCTTGTCGATGTCTTCAAAGTGCAAGCCGGTGGTGGGTTCGTCAAACAGAAACAGTGTGTTGCCAGCGATGGTGCGTTTAGAACGCGTCATGGCTGCTTGACCTAGGTAGGCTGCAAGTTTTAATCGCTGAGCTTCACCGCCACTGAGCGTGGGAACCGGTTGACCCAGTTGCAAATATCCAAGTCCGACATCTTTGAGAGGGGTAAGCGCGAGGATGACAGCCTTGTCGTCGACAAAAAACTCCAATGCATCGTCAACTGTCATGTCGAGCACATCGGCAATGGAGTAGCCTTCGCTCTGATGCGCATTGAACAATTTAATTTCCAGAAGTTCTGAGCGATAGCGTCGTCCCTGGCATTCAGCGCAACGTAAATACACATCAGAGAGAAACTGCATTTCTACATGTTCAAAGCCATTACCGGAGCAAACCGGGCAGCGCATGCCTGAGTTAAAACTGAATGAACTGGCTTTGTATCCTCGCTCTTTAGATTCGGGTAGTTTTTCGAAAAGCTTTCGAATAGCTTCGAATGCACCTGTGTAACTTACCGGGTTCGACCGGGCTGATTTACCGATGGGCGATTGGTCTACCAGTATGACGTCCGTGAAATGCTCGTGGCCTTGGATGTCTTTGTAAGGCTCTGCCAGCTCTTTGGGTTTTCCTTTCAACGCTGACAAGGCTTTAAACAGAGTGTCTTGAATCAGTGTTGATTTTCCTGAACCGCTAGGCCCGGTTAAACACACCAGACGGTTCAGCGGTATTTCGATACTGATGTTTTGCAGGTTGTGTCCGCTTGCCCCTTTGAGTACTAACTTATCAGTGCCGCGAATTCCACGGCTTGTCGATGAAAAGCTCAACTGCTTTTCACCTTTTAAGTACTGCGCTGTCAGTGACTTTTTATGATTCAGTAGCGTGGTGGGTTTGCCATTAAAAACAATTTGCCCACCGGCAGCCCCCGGTCCTGGTCCAATATCAATGATGCGATCGGCTGCCATCATCAGTTGTGGGTCGTGTTCTACAACGATGAGCGTGTTACCGGCGTCACGCAGTCGTTGCAGTACTCTGATAACTCGATCCATGTCCTGTGCATGCAATCCAATACTGGGTTCATCTAGAACAAACAGCGTATTGACTAACGATGTCCCCAGCGCTGTGGTCAAATTAATTCGCTGTACTTCGCCACCGGACAAAGTTCTGGATTGCCTATCCAAGGTGAGGTAACCCAATCCGACGTCGTTCAGATAGAGCAGGCGTGAGCGCATTTCCCGGACAACCATTTCTGTTGGGTCATCCGTGTGTCCTTTGGCAATTTCTTCGACGAACTGCATGGCCTTATCTAAGGGCAGCCTCATGATATCGACGATATTGAGTCCGGGCAGGGACTTCATTCGTGCTTTTGAAATGGAGCTGTGTGCAGGACGATGACGATGAGTCGGGTCCAAAACTAACGACGCATCTTCTAATGAACCGACTCGCCAGTTCAGAGATTCAGGTTTTAGCCTTGCACCAAAGCAAGAGGTGCATTCGTCATAACTACGATATTTAGCCAGCATGACTCTGACATGCATACGATACGACTTGCTTTCCAGCCAGTTGAAAAAACCGACCACGCCGTACCAGTGATCCTTGCCGCTTGCGCCGTCACCGTAAACAACCCAATGCTGCTCCTTGTCGGTCATCTCCTCATAAGGAGTATCTAGAGGGATGCCTTGTTTCTTGGCGGCCCGAACCATCTCGCGTTGGCAGATAGCAGACTTCTCTGTTTGGAATACCTTAACAGCGCCACCACTGAGCGTTTTAGTGGTGTCAGGAATAGCGAGACGGTAGTCGATACCGATGACCCGTCCAAAGCCTTTGCAAGTTTCACAAGCCCCTATGGGGGAGTTAAAAGAAAAGCTTGCAGGTGTAGCCTCGCGATATTTAATACCGCAGCCTTCACATTGCAAGGTGGTGGAGTAGGTGGATTCTGTCAACGATTCCCGATTGTCATCGAGTGTATGAACGCTTACCTTGCCTTGGCCATACCGTAAGGCCGCTTCTACCGCCTCAACAAAGCGTCCGCGATTATCCGGATTGGTTTTGAGACGATCCTGTATGACATCTATGTGCTTTTTGGTTTGCTTTTGAACGCGGGTATAACCTTGTCTGGCCAGCCAGTCCTGAATTTCAGCGGCGTCAAAATTATCGGGAATAGGTACCCGAAAGGTGACCATGATTCTCTGTTCTGCTTGTTCATCAAACCAGTGATTGCTGATGTTTTCAGCGGTGTCCTGTTTTACGGCTTGTCCGCATTTTTCGCAGAAGAGTTTTGCCGTGCGGGCAAAGAGAAGTTTTATATGATCGTTGAGTTCGGTCATGGTGCCCACCGTCGATCTGGACGTTCTAACCGGATTGGTTTGGTCGATCGCGATAGCTGGGGGAATGCCCTCAATCCGATCAACCCGGGGTTTATCCATGCGATCAAGAAACTGTCGCGCATACGGGGAGAACGTTTCTACATAGCGGCGTTGCCCTTCCGCATAGATCGTGTCAAAGGCCAGAGTAGATTTGCCACTACCGCTTACACCGGTAATGACGATCAGTTCACCTTGCGGCAATGACAAATCGAGATTCTTGAGGTTGTTCTGGTGGGCATTCTCGATCAGTATGTGCTTACTCATGGTCCAGTCATCATGTATCAGTCGATATAGTGTACGGGTCAGGGCGAAAGTGGACTATCTGCAATTGCAGTAATATTTGAGGAATTGAAAGTGAGCGAACTTCAGTCAGCGGTAAATGACTTTAATCGCGACGGCTATTACATCGCGAAAGGGCTTATATCGCAGCAAGGTGTGGGTGAATTGGTGTCATTAATAGACTCATCCCTGTCACCGGCATTGGCACCGGTAGAGTTTGAAGCTGATGTTCACTACCCTGGGGCGCCAAGCTCGCGCAGTGCGCCGGGTGGACAAACTCCCCGACGTTTATTGCATGCCTTTGGCCGTGATTCCTTATTCCAGAAAATCGGACAGCACCCGAAGGTTCTGACACTTTTGAAAGAACTCATTGGTTCTGAAGAAATTCGGCTGTCACAGAACCACCACAATTGCGTGATGACTAAGCATCCGGGCTTCAGCAGCGTGACGAGTTGGCATCAGGATATTCGTTACTGGCGTTTTGATCGCCGGGAGCTGGTGAGCACTTGGTTAGCACTGGGGCCTGAAAATCGTCAAAACGGCGGTTTGCTGGTCATTCCCGGATCACACACACTGGATTTTGAGCCGGGGCAATTCGATGCGTCATTGTTCCTACGAACCGATTTAGACGTCAATGAGGAGCTTCTCTCGCGGGCAATCCCGGTTGAATTAGAGGCGGGTGATATGTTGTTCTTTCACTCCCGAACTCTGCATGCAGCCGGACAGAATGAATCGGATGTTATAAAACGGTCGCTGGTCTTTACCTATCGGGCTGAAGATAACTATCCCATTCCAGAGACGCGCTCTGCGGTTTACGAAGATATCCCGGTCGGCTGAGACTGTTGGTGCCTATCGAGAATCCGATTGATGCCTTGAGCAATCCGTCAGAATGGGCGGGGTTGCCTGTGTCTATTACCGCTCGGGCGGTTGAGGATTGCACCGTCGATTTGCACCCTGATGAATTGTCTCTCGCTAGTCGCTTTGGCGCCAAACGAAGCAATACGTTTTCCAGCGGCAGGAAGTGCGCACGTGATCTTTTAATTAGCCTGGGGCAACCAGCTGTGCCACTGCCGCGTGCTGATGACGGTTCCATTGTTTGGCCTCAAGGCTTTATGGGGAGTGTTAGCCACACAGATCATTGGGCGGTGGCAGCGGTCGCTCGAAAAGGGCCAGGAACGGCGAAGGCTCTGGGTATAGATCTGGAGCCCAGGCAGGTTTTGTCGTCTCGATTGCTGTCGAAAATAGCAACCGAGGCAGAGCAGCTAGCGCTTGAAAAGGAGAAAGACTGGCAGGGTATCGCGCTATTTAGCCTCAAAGAGAGTCTCTACAAATGCCTTCGGCCGTCGTTTGGCAAATTTATCCGCTTTCACGACGTGGAATTGAGTGGTTTAGACACACCGCAGCCCACCATTAAATTTTGCTCTCAGGAATTGATTAGCCATTGTGATTCAAAAGACTTGGAGTTGCGATTGTCAATCACAGCAGAGCATGTCTTTTCTATGGTCTGGTGGCGTGCTGAGTCGGTTTAAATTAGGTTGCCATTTAGACTCACACCCTCGGTACAACTTGTGCTCGTCATAAGACGAGCTATAAGCGTATAGAGAGTTCAGCCGCACATTTGTTGGCTCCTGTATATTAGGGGCTCGCAATTTCCTATGTCATTACTACCAAAGGTTTCTCATGCAGGACCAATACGATTTCCGCCGCACAGAAAACGAAGTGCAGTCTGTTTGGAATACTAACGAGGCGTTCAAAGTCACCGAAGACCCGACGCTTCCAAAGTACTACTGTCTCTGCATGTTTCCGTACCCCAGTGGCAGTCTCCACATGGGTCACGTGCGTAACTACACCATTGGCGACGTCGTTTCTCGCTACAAGCGTATGCAAGGTTTCAATGTGCTTCAGCCCATGGGTTGGGACGCGTTTGGTTTACCGGCGGAAAACGCCGCAATCAAAAACAATACAGCTCCGGCTAAGTGGACCTACGCCAATATCGATGAAATGCGCGAGCAGCTGCAAAAGCTCGGTATTGCCTACGATTGGTCTCGAGAGCTGGCCACCTGTACACCGGAGTACTACCGCTGGGAGCAATGGTTCTTTACCAAATTGGTCGAGAAGGGGCTGGCTTACAAAAAAATGGCGGTGGTCAACTGGGACCCGGTTGAGGGTACCGTTCTGGCCAATGAACAGGTCGATGCAAACGGTTGCGGTTGGCGATCCGGCGCTAAAGTTGAGCGACGGGAAATTCCGCAATGGTTTTTAAAGATCACTCAGTACGCCGAAGAACTGATTGAAGAGACTGACAAACTCGAGGGCTGGCCTGAGGCTGTTCGCACGCAGCAGAAAAACTGGATCGGCCGCTCTGAAGGTGTCGAGTTCGATTTCGCACTAGCCGGTCGCGGCGACAAGCCTCTGGATGTCACTAATGACGGCCTTGCTGATTCCATCCGCGTGTACACAACGCGCCCGGATACCGTGGCAGGGGTGACCTACATGGCGGTAGCCGCGGAGCACCCGGTTGCCAAGGCGATGGCCATTGGAAATTCCGAAGTGGCGGACTTTATTGCCGAGTGCACCAGCACAGGCACGTCTGAGGCGGCCATGGAAGCGATGGAAAAACGCGGTGTGCCACTGGGATTGGAAGTCATCAATCCCGTCTCTGGCGAGCGAGTCCCTGTGTTTGTGGCGAATTTTGTACTGTATTCATACGGTACCGGAGCCGTCATGGCAGTGCCGGGTCATGATCAACGCGATTTTGATTTTGCCAGCAAATACGGTCTGCCGATTAAACAAGTTATTCAATCTAACGACGCGCCAGTCGATCTGAGCGAAGGGGCCTTCACGGACAAAGAAAATACCGTGACGATCAATTCGGGTGAGTTTGACGGCCTGGATTATGCCGCAGCCTTCGAGGCCACCGCCGATCACCTGGTTAAAACGGCTAATGGCGAACGTAAGGTTAATTATCGCTTACGTGATTGGGGTGTCTCGCGACAGCGCTATTGGGGTTGCCCAATTCCGGTCATTTATGATGAAGAGGGCAACGTACATGTTGTTCCCGAAGAAGACTTACCGGTTCGGCTGCCTGAAGACGTTGCGTTCTCCGGCGTAAAGTCTCCTATTAAGGAAGATCCTGATTTCATCAATACAACCGTTCCGGGTACTGATAAGCCAGGTACGCGTGAAACAGATACCTTCGATACGTTCTTCGAATCCAGCTGGTATTACGCGCGTTTTTGCAGCCCGGATGCCATGAAAATGGTGGATGAGCGCGCCAATTACTGGTTGCCGGTTGATCAATACATTGGTGGTGTTGAACACGCTGTATTGCATTTACTGTACGCACGTTTCTTCCATAAACTGATGCGCGATGTCGGTTTGGTTGTCAGCGACGAACCGTTTACTCGTCTGCTAACGCAGGGCATGGTTGTGGCTGAGTCTTTTTACCGCGAAACAGATTCCGGCAAGCCTGAGTACTACAACCGAAAAGAACTTGATATTGAGTACGACGACAAAGGTCGTATTTCGGGTGCAACCTTAATCAGTGATGGCCAACCTGTCACCGTTGGTCGTATCGAAAAAATGTCCAAGTCTAAGAGCAATGGTGTGGATCCTTTGGAGATGGTCGAACGCTATGGTGCCGATACCATGCGATTGTTCTCTATGAGCGATACACCACCGCATCAATCTTTGGAATGGAAAGAGGGTGGTGTAGAAGGTATGCATCGCTTTTTAAAGCGGGTTTGGCGAGAGGTCTCGTCGATCGATGCCTCGTTTATTGAAGCCGAACTTGATGTTGATAATCTTAACGGTGATCAAAAAGCGCTGCGTCGTAAAACGCACGAAACCATTGCGAAAGTGACGGATGATATTGAGCGGCGTATGACGTTCAATACTGCTATCGCATCGATGATGGAATTGTTTAACGACATAGCCAAGTTTGATGATCGAACTGATGCCGGTAAAGCGGTGCTGTTTGAAGCCTGCAGTTCACTGGTCAGATTGCTAAGCCCGTTTGTGCCGCATATCACCCATGAGTTGTGGGAGCACCTGGGCTATACGACAGCCTTGGTGAACGAGGCTTGGCCAGAGACTGATGAGGCTGCGTTGACACGTGACGAACTTGAGCTCGTCGTACAAGTGAACGGCAAGCGTCGTGCGTCAGTCACAGTGTCTGCTAGCGCCAGCAAAGATGATTGCGAGGCCGCAGCCATGGCGCACGCTGATGTACAGCGTCATACAGAGGGTCTCAACGTAGTGAAGGTCATTGTGGTTCCGGGGCGTTTGGTGAATATCGTCGCTAAGTAGTGCGCTCGTTAGCCAAAGTAGTATTTGGAAACGCTTACATACTGCTCATTATCGCCCCGTTATTTTGGGGTGGTAATGCAGTTGCCGGTCGCTTCGCAGTGGGTGAGTGGCAACCCTTTACTATTACTAGTTTGCGTTGGTTGAGTGTGGCCGTGTTGCTGCTTCCGTTTGCCTGGAAACCTTTAAAACAAGATTGGCCGTTAATAAAAAAGCATTGGCTCACCTTATTTTTACTCGGCTCATTGGGTATGTCCGGGTTCAGCTTACTCATGTATTGGGCGCTGAACTACACAACCGCTATCAACGTTAGCATTGAGCAGGCATCTATGCCTGTGCTCATTATGCTGGCCAACTTTTTTATCTTGTCTCAACGAGTGCGGGCACTGCAAATAGTCGGACTTTTCATATCAGTGTTCGGTGTATTGGTAACCACGACAGCGGGTGAGCCAACGACTTTCTTCACCAAAGGATTGAATAAAGGTGATGCGATCATGCTAGTCGCCTGCGTTTTTTATGCAGGATATACATTCGGTTTACGCTGGCGCCCTAACATTCATTGGCTCAGTTTCTTGTGCATCATATCGGCCAGCGCGTTTGTTATGACTATTCCCTTCGCCGGTTGGGAATTAAGCCAACAGGCGTTTGTGATGCCGGGCATTAAAGGGTGGATGGTACTCGTTTACCTGCTTATATTTCCAACGCTTATCAGCCAGTTAAGTCATGCACGTGGTGTTGAGCTTATTGGTAGCAATAGGGCGAGCCTTTTTCTAAATCTCGTCCCTATCTTTGGTTCTTTGTTGGCCGTGCTGATTCTGGGGGAAGCCTTCCGCTGGTATCACTTCTTAGGGCTAACCATGGTGTTGGCTGGTATTGGGATGGCTGAGCGTGCCGCGGATAAATCGTAGCTGCGTAGGGTCTCAAGTTGAATTTCGCTACGCTGAAGTTGCTATGCTCTGGCTCGGCTTCTTGTCGGGTCAACAAAAGGGATGCTGCAGCGTACCGCGTCCAAGCGTTTGCCGTGTCCATCAAGTTTCCCAATTTCTAATTTTTCGTCGCTGTCGGCATACTCGACGGCAATTCTTGCCATCGCAATTGCGCAACCGAGTGCGGGGGAATTTGTTGCGCTGGTAATAACACCTATCTGCCGCCTTCCCGCGAACACACCATCTCCATGCACGGGTGCTTCTTGACTGGAAAATTTTAAACCGGTTAAAACCCGTCTGGGTTGTTCCAAGTTTCTTGCGAGTGCCGGTTTTCCGATAAAGTCTGCCTTGTTCAAATCAACCGCGAAACCCAATCCGGCTTCAAACGCATCAACATCATTGGTGAATTCTGCATTGGCTGCCATCAAGCCTGCTTCAATGCGAATGGTTTCCAAGGCTTCTAAACCCATCGGTGTAATACCCAGATCTTTTCCTTCATTGATGAGGGCATCCCAAATCGGTATGGCAGAGTTGGTGCTACAGAAAATTTCATATCCCAGTTCTCCAGTGTAGCCAGTACGTGTGAGATGGAAGGGGTGGCCTTCACGGTCATATAGACGGGCGATGGTGGAGCCGAACCAGCGTAGTTGTTCCGAATCGGTCTGATTTGGCTGCGTAAAGGCAACTCGATTGATTAACTCGCGACTTTTCGGTCCTTGTATGGCCAGATTCGGCATGGCTGCGAACAAGGATTTAATCCAAACGTTCAGACCTGCGTCTTTAGCAATTTTCTTCAGATGCAAACCACTGTCATCCGAGCCACAGCACCATCGAAACGTTTCGTTGCTCAATCGAAATAAGGTGCCATCGTCGATAACGCAGCCGGTTTTGTCACACATAAGCGCATAGACACCACGGTTAATGCTTAACTTATTCATGTCTCGCGTTAAGGCTAGTTGCAGCAGTTTTTCAGCATCGGGTCCCAGTACATCAAACTTACGAAGTGATGACATGTCCTGTATAACGACGGCATCGCGGCAAGCATTGTATTCCTCGGCTGCCCGAGTACTTTCAAAGGAGCTCGGTAACCAGACGTCCCGTGCAATTGCAAAATTGCGAGTTAAGGCACTTGTTCGTTCATGAAACGCGGAATGTTCAGTCAAGATAGCCTCCGATTCGGGCTCGGGTCGATAGGCGACAGCATGTTGAATAGGTGTGTCTTTTTTATAAATTCGGACATGAATGTCGGTTGGATGCCATCCGTTGATCGGGTCTACATCATCCGGACAAGCTGTTGTTACGGCGACCAGATCATTCATAGCTTCCATGGCAATGTAGTCGCCGGGGCGAGACCAGGCTTCGTCACTACGAAGTCGATTGTCGTGATGATCTATCCAGGAGTTGAAGAAAAAATTAATGGCAGGCCATGCCTGCTTAGGTGAGATACCAAAGGGTGCGTACGCGTGACTGATGTTATCCGTACAGTTTAGGTGGCCAAAAAATCCGCGTTCTTCATACCCTCTGGCTGTGCAAGCGTAAGCGAAGGTGTCATGCCGTCCGACCGTATCAATTTTAAGTTTTAACAGAGGTCGTAAATCCTGATCGAAGAATTTATCGAACAGACCTGGGATAGGGTAAGCGCCACTAGTCATTGACCGTGTAACGGTCGAGTCTATATACCGTTCCTTACCTGCCGCCAGTGAACGAGCGTTCATTGCCATAAAGTCAGAGCATTGCTGGCCCTGAACATCAATGATTTGAACGGTTTCACCGGCATTAAGTTCATAGGCTTTGGCGGTTCCCGCCGGAACCGTAAATTCTTCTCTTACCGCGCCGAAGGGATCCGGTAGTGGATTAGCAGCAGCGCCATCACGTACATGATCCAGCGTAATCGATCCGCCCATGCCTCCTTCGTAGAGACGCTTAGCTGAGTAAACATGCGATGGGTGTATGAGAAACCAAGCAGTGATGTCATGTTCAACTCGTAGAGAGAAGTGTTCACCAGCAACAGTTTCATCATCAAAGATACAAACAGCGGCAACGTTGGCGTGCTCATCAGACACGCCGCCTCCTTGTTGCCGATACCACTGTTTGATAACGCTAAATCCTTGCGCATTCAAATCGCAAGATGTCTGCGTGTTTTCAGCAAGCCCTATGGCATCGAACTGTGAGTTTCCACGCTCGTTGAACGTGAGTATTAGGAGCGGGGTAGCACCATCAACGTTTTCAATGTTGAGAAGGTCGCTAGCTTTGAGTTCCAGCTTCACAGGCGTTGCAGGCCGCAGAAGTCGAGGCCGTTTGTTCGTTTGAAAGCCAAAGTAATGCCGACCGGAAAGCCCACGTCCCAAATTTTCGGGGCTGTACAGCCATCCTATTTCAGCGCTACTTACCCGCTGTTGGTCATGCGTTACTTTATCTGAGCTCATGTGATAGACACTCTTGAAAGAGTAAAAATCGGTGTAAGTTTTTCTTACATACTCAAAAATGTAACCGGGTACATTTTTCGCGCTTTATTGTTAGCGTATCTACCCTAGGAGTCAAGAGTGCACATAGTGACACTGGGTCATTGGAGGCCCGTTAAGCCCGCCAACTTCTCTCAAACGGTAAGCGCCACGCCCTGGGTGCAATCAATTGATGTATGGAGTTTGGTCCCCAAGACTCCTGAGCATAACGGCTCACAGGGGGTGGTGAATCGATTAAAGGGGCGGAAACTTCCCACAAGCGTTCAATACCTTTGGACGTAGTAAACAATGTGTGGTCACCGCTCATCGCATCCAGTATGAGTCGTTCATAGGCTTCAAGCACTTCACCAATGTGTTTGGTTTCATCCATAGCAAACTGCAAGCTGTGTTTATCCAGTTTCATTCCAGGACCCGGTCGCTTTCCATAAAAGGACAGTGACGTGCGTGAAGAATCAGATAGATCGAATGTTAAGTGATCCGGTCCTTGTAGACCCACGCCTGAGTCTTTAGGAAACATACTCTTCGGTGGTTCATGGAATGCGATAGAGATTATGCGTTGGCCTTCGCCTAAACGTTTGCCCGTTCTTAAATAAAAGGGGACACCTGCCCATCGCCAATTATCGATTGAACACTTCAATGCGATAAATGTTTCTGTATCCGATTCAGGGTCAACACCTTCAAGGTCTCTATAACCCGTGAACTGCCCGCGCACGGCATGATGAGGTTGAATAGGCATCATGCTTCTAAATACTTTGTTCTTTTCTTCGCTAATGGAATTGGGTTCCAATGCAACCGGGGGCTCCATTGCAACGAAGGCCAGAATTTGAAACAGGTGCGTGACTACCATGTCTCTGAACGCACCGGTGTTCTCGTAAAACCCTGCGCGGTTATCCAGCCCTAGTGTTTCAGGGACATCTATTTGAATGTGCTCAATAAAGTTGCGATTCCAGATAGGCTCAAACAAACCGTTAGCAAAGCGAAACGCTAAAATATTTTGAGCAGGCTCTTTTCCCAGAAAATGATCTATACGAAACACTTGTTCTTCTTTAAAAACCTTATGAACTTCAGCGTTGAGTTTTATCGCTGACTGCAAATCGACGCCGAAAGGTTTTTCCATAATGACTTTGGCGTCATCAATGAGTTTCGCTTCGCCCAGCAACTCTATAACTGATAAAGCAGCATTGGGTGGGACACTTAGGTAGTGCAGTAGACGCGATTCGCCTTCAATCTCTTTTTGAGCACGCTTTACCGCTTTTTGTAAACCGCTTGCACCAGCTGACCCGGATACATAATCTAATCGGCTTTTAAAAAGCTCCCAGGCTTCAGGGTCTACCTCACGAGAGGAAAATTCAGTTAAAGCTTCTAAACATAAATTTTGAAATTCTTCTGCGTTGAGTTCGGTCAGGGATGTACCAATGATTCGGCAATCGGGGATAAACGAGGAAGACGATAAATGAAACAGCCCCGGAATAAGCTTACGCTTTGCTAGGTCGCCTGTTGCTCCAAAGAGAACGACTACCTGTGGGTGTTCAGGTCCAACACCGTTAGCTGCTTTTGCCATTTCGATACCCCGAGTCTATTTGCAAAAAGTATAGCTCTGCGCATTGCCGTGGTTTAGAAATGTTTCAACGACGTAGGCGAGCGTTACCGATGTAACACATACATGCAAGAACGGTGCACTATAGCTCGTTAACTTTTTTAACTAGCCATTTGTAGATGGTGTGTCAATTAACTGTCTTTAAGCGTGAGAGATAGAAAAAACAAACCGGGAGCGTTCTTTGTCGTAGCGCAGAAGCTTTAGTGCGACAAAATCTCCCAGCTGCCAGCTTGGTTTGTTGTCTGAGGAGGGCGTTGCAATGGCTTTGCTCAACGTATATTCGGTTTCCAGTACGGCGTTTAAGTCATCTTTGTAAACCTTGATGTCTAACGCGGTGTCATCTAAAGAGACATACAGGCGATCGTTTCTCATTCCCATAATAGTGCCCATGTGGCTTTTGGACTTTCCGCTGACAAGCTCGCTTGAAAACGCCTGATGCAATGCTGCAAGCTCTATTTTTTTGTCCAACTGGCGTTGTTTAGATCTAGCCATGGTTGCGGCATCAATCACTGAATCCCGAAGTTTTTCATCCAAGTGATTTTCGGAGGCATCCGCACCAAGCGCTTCGAGTAATTCTTTATGCGTAAATATTCCCACCACCTCTCTCATGGGGGAGGAAAAACGAGCGTAGCTAGCGGCTTTTAGAGCGTGGTGCTCGGATGCTTCCGGCTCATATGTTGATCCTCGTTGCGCCTGCATGATTTGTCGTTGTATAGAGCGTACTTTGCGTTTGTCACTCTCAGAGTCAGGTAGCTGGTCTAGGTACTCAGATAAGCTTTGATCCTTATTCCAACGCCACAGAGCAGGTTCATCTTGTAAGTGAGAAAATTGATCGATCGTTTCCCTGAGACCGTTAAGGCTTTTTCGCAACGGTGCATCATGCACTCGGAAAATCGCCTGTAATACATTGCTGGCACCTTGCAGAACCAACAGCATTTCTGCACCTTGCATGTTGCACATCAGACTAATTTGTTCGTTGTAGCGCTCTGTGTCGTATCGTTTGCGAACAGATAATTTAAATTGAGCAGGATCGCCTTCTACTTTTATGTGCGTTTCCGTACGGTCAAACTTAACGACTCCACGTAGCTCTGATGCATTAATGAGTTTGTTTCCCAGTTCCCGAAGCAATAACAAAGAGTTTTCGTAGGGTTTATCAGCCGGAGTGTTGGAATCCAGCCAGTCTTGAACCCCTGCATAATTGAGTTTTGCCTGACTGCAAATCTTTGCGCGTACAACCGTCGTTTTTCGCACGCTGCCATCGTTATTTACGTGCATGTCGAACACTAAAGCCCGTCTATCAACCAATGGGTTGAGCGACACCAGCCCCTCAGACAGTTCTACCGGGAGCATGGGGGCTGCCATTAAGGGCGTGTAGTAGGTTGTACCGCGTCGCAAGGCTTCTTGAAACAACGCACTCTCCGGGCGAATGTAATAAGCCGCATCAGCTAACGCATAGCGAACTCTATATCCGGACGAAGTTTGTTCTATTAGTAGGGCTTGATCCAAATCTCTTGAGTCAGGGTTATCAATAGTGACGAAGGGCAGTGAGGACCAATCCGTCAATGCGGGATCGTCCAGCCCTGGGTTGTCTAACCAATGCTGTGTCTCCGCGAGGCAATCCTTATCATGTGCGACAACAATGTCCAAGGTTTCAAGCGTCTCGCTGATGAGTTGCTCTGGGCTGATTGTCGGCGGGATGCTACTCATTGTGTCTATCTATTCAGTTCATCAATAGGGTCCGGGCAGTACGCACGGCGTTGACAGTTAATGCAATGATTACCCAAATACAATTCGTCAATCCATGTCATGAGTTGCGCTAGGTGCGCTTGATCATCAAAGACGAATCCTGCCTCGAAATTTCGTCTATCTGCGTTTTTTGCGCCCATGCCTGCGCCGGTCAAATTGGCAGAACCAACGAAGGCTAAGCGACCATCAATGACGATCGCTTTGGTATGGACTCTTGGACATAGAATGCGTTCGAATAAATCGTTGTTGATTAATGCGTCAAAGCGGTCGAATTCTTCGCGAAATCGAGGGCCGGGTTCTTTAGCGTGGATTAGCCTAACAGCGACGCCGCTTTCGACCAGACTACTGAGCACTTCCAGAAGCGGTTGAAAGCGGTTGTTGACATCAATATGGAGATCTTTGATGTCAGCCGTGACGATCCAGAGAAATCGTTTTGCTTCAGGTAGTGATTCCTGAACAAATTGCGTGTAGATCTCTCTATTTAGCAGGAGTTGGTGCATGCCATCAGTGTAACCGCAGACGGAACAGGTACAATAGGAAAACACGGTGAAGTATTGAGAAGAGCAGGTATCCGTATGAGTCAACTTACAAGTGTTTTGCGCTCTGGACGCGTTGTCGGCCTCTGTTTCGCCTTGAGTTTAGTAACAGCATGTGGCTTCCATCCCAGAGGCAGTGTCACGCGTTTGTCAGACTTAGGCAGTATTTACATAGACTCTTCACGAAACCTCACAATCGCCGATGACATTCGCGATGCCTTGGTTGATGCCGCATTTACTATTGCACCCAACCGGGACGAGGCGGACATCATGCTCAGACTGACCGGTGAAGAGCAAAAAGAACGCGTTGTGTCTGTTCGTAGTACCGGCCGCGTCAGCGAACTAGAATTAAGCCATGCAGTAGACATGCTGATAGCAGAATCCATAGACGGCAAAGAGCCCGTTTACTCAGAAAGTCAGAGTCTGAATCGGGTAGAGGTCATACGCGAATACACCTACGATGAAAAAGGCGTACTGGGGAAAGAAAACGAAGCCAGGATCCTGCGTTCAGAAATGGAGTCAGAGCTGGTCAGACAAATCGTGCTGCGTACTATCGCAAGCCTGGCGCCCTCAATATCCTCTGTCACGATTGACCAAGCCGGGTGGCAGATCGCCGCGTTCGACATGTCGGATACTGTCGATAATTTGATCCGCTGATTTATCCGGCACGCTCTTGGCAGCAACGTGTGGCGTGACGATAATTTTAGGGTGATTCCAGAAAGGGTGGCTGCTCACAAGCGGCTCTTCATGAAATACGTCCAGTAGAGCACCAGAGAGCTTACCTGAGTCGAGGGCTTCTATTAAATCGTTATCAACCAAATGCCCACCTCGGCCTGGGTTGATAAGAAAAGCCCCGGTCGGTAATTTATCAAACAACTCACCGTTCAGTATTCCATGAGTGTTTTCTGTCAACGGAAGTAAGCAGACGAGAACATTGGATTGCGCAAGAAATGCATCCAGCTCGTTCGCACCGTGCATAGATACTATGGGTTTTGGAAGCGTGTGTGGTGAGCGGCTCCAGCACGTCACTGGATAATTATTTAAGGCGAGTCGTTCTGCGACTTTACTACCCAGTGCGCCGGCACCCAAAACGCCTACTCGGGTGCTAATAGCCGTATCTGCACTGATTTCGTGGCGCCATTGATTCTCAGATTGTGCAATTGAAATTTGCACCATCTTCCGTTGTGCCATGAGGGTACCCAACAAGGCGTACTCCGCCATTTGTTCACCCATGCCGGCGTCACGAAGCCTGACGACATTGACATGAGGAGGCAGGCCAGGATGCTTCAGCAGATGGTCAACACCCGCGGCTAGTGCATAAACGTGGGTGAGGTTGGGAAGCCCTTCGAAAAAATGATCAGGTGGCAACCAGACAATGGCAGCGTCGATATTCTCTAGTGGAATATCTTGATCGTTTAGCCAGTCGAATACGTGGTGGGAATTGCCTAACTTCTCGCGTACAGCCTGCAGAAGCTTCCCGTTGTCGTCCTGACAGTAATATAGAAAATTCACAAAGGTACGGGTTGTACGACAGCGAATCGTCTGTCGGTGTACAGCAGGGGTTCTCCACTGGTGGTTCTCACATCGACCACTTTACCGAAGAAAACCCTGTGCGAGCCTTTAACCAAGCTGGAATCCAGTTGGCAATCTAGGGCTACTAAGGCGTTGCTTAAAATGGGGGAACCTGTTGATAGCCGGGTCCATTCCCCGACATCAAATCGAGATTGTTCTGGATCCTCACCCAGCCCTGCAAATACTGCCGCTAAATCTACGCAATCACTTGGGATGATGTTGACAGCGAAGCTACCGCTGTCGATCGCCATCTGGCAAAACTCGTTGTCGAGATTGACGCAAACCAACAGGAGGGCGGGGTCTGCACAGACGGAGCACATGGAGCTAACGGTCAGGCCTGCGTCCTGACCGTTATTCGAGGTAGTAACAACTGAAACACCATTGGCTGCTTGCGACAATGCGGAAGTGAACGCAGATGCGGTAACGCTTGGCATTGTGTCGGCCTTGGAGTTCATGTTGCTATTTGCTAGTACCGCTTACCGAGGGTAGTCGCGTGTCGCAGCACCGGTGTAAATCTGGCGAGGACGGCCAATACGGAATTCAGGATCTTCGTGCATTTCCATCCAGTGTGAAATCCATCCGACAGTACGTGCCATGGCAAACATAACCGTAAACATGTTCATTGGAATACCCAGCGCTCGAAGGATGATGCCGGAGTAAAAATCAACGTTAGGGTACAGGCGGCGTTCTACGAAGTATTCGTCTTCTAATGTCGCTTTCTCAAGCTCCATTGCGAGTTCGAACAGAGGTTGGTCACCGTCGAGATCTTTAAGAAGGTCGTGACACATCTTCTGGATGAGTTTGGCACGCGGATCGAAGTTTTTGTATACACGGTGACCAAAGCCCATGAGTCGGAAAGGATCGTTTTTATCTTTCGCTCTAGCGATGGTTTGTTCGATGGTTTCGCCGGAATATAGAATGGCATCAAGCATGTTGATAACCGCTTCATTGGCACCGCCGTGGGCTGGACCCCAGAGACAAGCCACGCCTGCAGCAATTGAGGCAAATGGGTTTGCACCAGAACTACCTGCTAGGCGCACTGTAGAGGTGCTTGCATTTTGCTCGTGATCAGCGTGCAAAATCATAATGAGTTCCAGGGCTTTCACAGCCACCGGGTTGGGCTCAAAATCTTCAGCTGGAACCGCAAACATCAGGCGGGTGAAGTTTTCTACGTAGCTAAGGTTGTTATCGGGGTACATGAACGGCATGCCGCGATAGTGGTTGTAGCAATAAGACGCGATAGTGGGCATTTTGGCGATCAGACGCTGAGCCGAAATCTCGCGATGTAGTGGGTTATTGATGTCCAATGAGTCGTGATAGAACGATGACATCGCGCCGACAGTACCTACCAGCATAGCCATTGGGTGGGCGTCGTATCGGAATCCGTCAATAAAATCACGGATATTCTCATGGACCATGGTGTGCTGAGAAATGATGTGATTGAAGTCTGTGCTTTGCTCAGGTGTCGGCAGCTCACCGTACATGAGGAGGTAGCAGACCTCCAGGTAAGTGCTGTGTTCGGCCAATTGCTCGATAGGGTAGCCTCGGTACAACAATATGCCCTCGTCACCGTCGATGAAAGTTATTGCGCTCTTGCAGCTAGCAGTGGTCGCGAAACCGGGATCGTAAGTGAAGAGTCCTGTGTCCTTGTACAGAGAGCGCACGTCCGCTACATCGGGTCCGTGAGTAGGGGTGATTCTTGGAAGGGCCGATTCCCGGCCGTCTGCCGTTTTCAATGTGATCGTGCTGTCAGTCATTACATCTCTCCATCAGAATTGCGGACATTATAGTGCGGATACGCTTAACTCTTAATAATAGAAACTATAAAAGTCATTGAGTTCGTAAAAAAGCCAGCCTCAGATCATTGTCTATACTCAAGACGATGCTAGGGGCAGACGTGTGTTGCTTGTCCTTTAAACGCGATACGGTGGCCGTGCTCGGAACCAGCTTTATGAACATATTGAGTCTTTATAGAGTCACGCTCGGGCGAACACGTTCCCCACATGTGCCCAATAACGGTGCAAAAATTAGGCTTCACCAATATCTATGGCTCGGGTTAGCGTGTTTTATTACCCTCAGCGCTTGTTCTACGCCTCCTATTCAGCAGGGGCGTTACACTAGCACGGGTGTTGCCGTTCTTGGAGTAGCAGCAAAAAACGGGCTAAAGTCCAACATCAACCGCAATGCTCTCGCCGCTGACTTCAGTAAACTGTTAGATGAGCGCAAAGCATTCGCTGTGATACCTGCATCCACGGTGCGTCAATATCTCGGTGCGGAACGCGTCAACGATATTCTTAATCGTTTGGCAGAGAACGGGCGCTTAGAAAGTAGAGATATTCAGTTGTTGATGTCTGCAGGACTCCCGGCTCAACGCATCGTGTTAGCCAGGCTTGAAGAGGATTACGTGGTTAACCTGCCTGCCAGGCGAGAGCCGGTATTAAACCGGAACGGCAAAGTGCTCGCAGATCGTGAAAAAAAGGTTTTGGCGACGCAGCGTGTGACTCGGGTTTCTGCAACGCTTATAGACTTACGTGACGGCAGTCAGCTCTGGAATCGTCATTTCCGTGTGGACCCTGTAGCCGAAGCCGCTAGTACCCAATATCTGGGCAGCAGTTTCAGCGGAAGTCTGGCGGCGGCGTTTGCCAACACCATGGTCAATGGGATTCGGGTGGTTCGATACCCCGAGCCGCCTACGCTGACGCTTAGCATGTTGTCTCTGCTTCGCGAGATATCTGTGAGCTTGCCAGCGCGTTAATCCTTCTCAGGCAAGGCCGGGCAAAGCGGATACTGTATACATTGAGATCTGTGTAACTAATCAGTCGCGCTAAGTCCGTGATATTCGTGATGTTCCACATATCGAAACAAATTTAGCCGCTGTTATGGTGAAAAATTGTCGAAAAAGGGTACAATTCACTCGCCTCGATTCTCAAAAGCGAATCTGAACGCCCCTGTTTTGTGATGTTCTTCGGGACATCGGGGTCACGCACTGGATGCGGCGATTGGCCGAGTCGTGAACGATGTCGTGGACCAGCATTTTTCGATTGTCTGTCTTGCCAGGAATATGTTAAGTTCCGCGCGGGAACATAGGCGGTCACAGCCGGTTTACAAAAAATTCCTAAATTTTTTAGAATATTTCACAAGTTAACTTGGAGTTCTTAATGCAATTCATTAAAACGATTGCGGTTTCAGCAGCTTTGGCAGCAACAGCTGGTTTTGCACACGCTGATGAAACCCTCGACGCAGTAAAAGAAAAAGGTTTCGTACAGTGTGGCGTATCTCAGGGTCTGCCTGGTTTCTCTAACCCTGACGATCAAGGTAACTGGACTGGTCTTGATGTTGACTTCTGCCGTGCGATGGCAGCAGCAGTATTCAACGACGCAGATGCAGTAAAATTCACTCCTCTGTCAGCTAAAGTTCGTTTCACAGCTTTGACTTCTGGCGAGATCGACGTTCTTTCTCGTAACACTACTTGGACTATGAGCCGCGATTCTGACTTCGGTGAGTTCGTTGGTGTTAACTACTATGACGGTCAAGGTTTCATGGTTCCTAAGAGCCTGGGCGTATCAAGCGCAATGGAGCTGGACGGCGCTGCTGTATGCACAAACACAGGAACAACAACTGAATTGAACGTTGCTGATTTCTTCCGTGCAAACAAAATGAACTACACCGTTGTTGCTTTCGAAAAGGCTGACGAAGTTGTAGCTGCATACGACGCTGGTCGTTGTGACGTTTACACCACTGACCGTTCAGGTCTTGCTGCACAGCGTACTAAGCTGTCTGCGCCAGACGATCATGTTGTACTGCCAGAAATCATTTCTAAAGAGCCACTGGGTCCTCTAGTTCGTCATGGCGACAACCAGTGGGGCGACATCGCTCGTTGGACTCTGAACTGCATGATCAACGCTGAAGAAATGGGCGTTACTTCTGCAAACGCTGCTGACATGGCTAGCTCTGCTAACCCAGGAATCAAGCGTCTGATGGGTACAGAAGGCGACTTAGGTGGAAAAATTGGCCTGGGTAACGACTTCTGCGCGAACATCATCGCATCTGTTGGTAACTACGGCGAAAGCTACGACCGTAACGTTGGTCCAGATACTCCTCTGAAACTTGACCGTGGTGTAAATGCACTTTGGTCACAAGGTGGAATCCTGTACGCAGCTCCTCAGCGCTAATATTGTTTAGTACTGTAGATCTAGAGGGCCGCTTCACGCGGCCCTTTTTGCACCCAACGGATTCTATGTATGGCAAATAACAATTCCTCATCGGCTGCAAGTGCGGCGCCCAAAGCATCGTTTTGGCGTGACCCGGACAAGCGCGCCATCATTTACCAGGTTGCAGTCGTTGCTGTGCTGGCTTGGTTTGTTTACGCGATAATAAATAACACTGCGACGAACATGGAGCAGCGGGGCTTAGCGTCCGGTTTTGGCTTCCTAAGCACATCAGCAGGCTTTGGCATCATTTCAACGCCATTTGTTGAGTACTCTGAGGAATCAAGCTACTTCACCGTATTTCTGGTGGGATTAGTGAATACCATCATCATGGCTTTTATAGGCTGTGTGTTGGCTTTAATTTTGGGCTTTATCGTGGGTATAGCCCGGCTTTCCAGTAACTGGTTGGTCAAAAAAATTGCCACGTTCTATATCGAATTATTTAGAAACGTTCCTCTTCTGTTGCAGATTCTTTTCTGGTATAGCGCGGTGTTAAAACCATTGCCTGGTCCTCGCGAGTTGCACGAAGCCGGCGAGAAAGTATTTTTCTCAATTAACAACCGGGGTTTGATTTTTGCCGAGCCGGTTGGTCAGCCGGGTTTTGAGAACGTTTGGTATGCATTCTTTGCCGCCATTATTGTCACTTGGGTGATAAAAAAATGGGCGGCCATCCGGCAGATGAAAACGGGTCAGCAATTCCCGGTTTTCTTAACAGGGTTGGTGCTGATTATTGGTGCTCCTCTTGTTACCTATCTAGTTATGGGGCGTCCGCTGAATTTTGAACCGGCAGAAATGTCGCGATTCTCATTGAGGGGTGGTGTCACCGTAATCCCGGAATTTGTAGCTCTCCTTTTGGCGCTGGTTGTGTATACCGCCTCGTTCATCGCAGAGATTGTTCGCGCGGGTATACAAGCGGTCAGCCATGGTCAAACAGAAGCAGCATCAGCTCTGGGTATCAAACCCACACATCGTATGCGGCTGGTTGTCGTGCCTCAGGCAATGCGGGTCATTGTGCCGCCTCTGACCAGTCAGTTTTTAAACTTAACTAAGAACTCAAGTCTGGCAACAGCCATTGCTTATCCAGATTTATTCTCCGTGTTTGCGGGCACGACATTGAATCAGACGGGGCAGGCGGTTGAGATCATGGCAATGACTCTTGCCGTATACCTCACGTTGAGTCTGCTCACATCGGGCTTTATGAACTGGTACAACTCGCGAATCAAGTTGGTGGAGCGCTAGGGGATGGCTATGGATAATTCAACTGGCTACAGCGGCGTTGTCAACTCAGGTGATCTACCTGACAAGCCCGCTCCAATTAAAACAGATGGTGTAGGTCCTTGGATTCGAGACAATCTGTTTAACGGTGCATTTAACAGCATCTTAACCATATCGTCTTTACTGCTCGTCCTGTATACGCTGCCTTCGGCCTTGAACTGGTTGATTTTCAATGCAGTTTGGACCGGTGGTTCAGATGCCTGTCGTGCCAATCCAGATGGTGCGTGCTGGACATTTGTTACGTCACGTTGGGAGCAATTTTTGTATGGCTTCTACGAAAAATCAGAGCGTTGGCGAATTGATATTCTGTTGGTCATTCTGGCCGTTGGAATTGCGTGGCTAGCCTGGGAGCGTACGCCCGGTAAAAAGCTGATGGCTTTCTTTATGTTGGTCATCTACCCCATTTTTGCGTTTTTCATGATGTACGGAAACGAAGCTATGGGGCTGCCTATTGTTGAAACACCTCAGTGGGGCGGGTTTACACTCACGTTGGTCATCGCCTTAAGTGGCATCGTTGCGTCCTTGCCAATAGGTATCGTCCTAGCGCTAGGACGGCGCTCTGAAATGCGGATCATTAGTCTGCTTTGTACGATTTTTATCGAGTTCTGGAGAGGAATTCCCTTGGTTGCGGTGCTCTTCATGGCAACCATCATGTTCCCGCTGTTCTTGCCAGCTGGAGTCACCTTCGATCAGCTGCTCAGAGCGGTTATTGGGGTGGCACTGTTCGCGTCCGCCTATATGGCCGAAGTGGTACGAGGTGGTCTGCAGGCAATTCCAAAAGGGCAGTACGAAGGTGCGATGGCACTGGGTCTTCCATTTTGGAAGATGATGCGGCTCATCATCCTGCCTCAAGCGCTCAAAATTGTTATTCCCGGCATCGTGAATACCTTTATCGGATTATTTAAAGATACGACGCTGGTATTGATCATCGCTTTGTTCGATTTATTAGGAATCGTCCAAGCGTCTATTGCGGACCCTAACTGGTCCATCAAGTCGGTGCCTTATACAGGCTACGCATTTGTGGCTATCGTATTTTGGATATGCTGTTACAGCATGGCGCTATACAGCCGGTACATTGAAGACAAACTGCACACAGGACACAAACGATAATGGAACTCGACCAGAATCAAGCAGCGCCAGCCTCCATGCAGGTGAGCGACGAGTCAGTTATTAAAATCACTGACATGAATAAGTGGTACGGGCAGTTTCACGTACTTAAAGAAATCAACCTGAATGTAAACCGCGGTGAGCGTATCGTCATATGCGGTCCCTCAGGTTCGGGTAAATCAACGCTGATTCGGTGCATCAACCGCTTAGAAGAACATCAGCAGGGATCAATCAACGTTGATGGCATCGAGCTCAACAATGATTTGAAAAATATCGACGCTATTCGCCGTGAAGTCGGCATGGTGTTTCAGCACTTCAATCTGTTTCCGCACCTGACGGTTTTGGAAAACTGCACCTTGGCGCCCATCTGGGTCAAAAAGATGCCTAAAAAAGAGGCGGAAGAGGTGGCAATGAAATATCTGGAGCGTGTTCGGATTCCTGAGCAGGCGCTTAAATTTCCTGGTCAGCTCTCGGGTGGTCAGCAGCAGCGTGTGGCAATTGCTCGCTCTTTGTGTATGAATCCTAAAATCATGTTGTTTGATGAGCCTACATCGGCACTTGATCCTGAGATGATCAAAGAAGTGCTGGATGTCATGATTGAGCTCGCTCACGAAGGTATGACCATGATTTGTGTGACCCACGAAATGGGTTTTGCAAAAACGGTGGCGAATCGCGTCATTTTCATGGATGGTGGCCAGATTATTGAAGAGAATGAGCCGAACGAGTTTTTCAATAATCCTCAGTCCGAACGAACGCAGCTTTTCTTAAGTCAAATTCTCGCGCATTAAAATTGCACGGGTTGTTGACAGATAGAAGATAAGGTTCCATAATTATCGGCTTGCCTGAAGGAGGGATTCCCGAGCGGTCAAAGGGGGCAGACTGTAAATCTGCTGGCTCAGCCTTCGGAGGTTCGAATCCTCCTCCCTCCACCATCAGTGCAAGCAGTTTGGCTCTGCGTTTTCCGAGAGTTGTGTAGTGAAAACAAAGAGTTGTACGGTAATTAAGATTTTTCTGTTCCGTATTTCTGGACTAGTTTGAAGCGCGGGTGTAGTTCAATGGTAGAACCTCAGCCTTCCAAGCTGATGACGAGGGTTCGAATCCCTTCACCCGCTCCAGAAATCCAGGCAGGCCAGCGTCTTTAAAGTGCTCATATAGCTCAGTCGGTAGAGCACTTCCTTGGTAAGGAAGAGGTCACCGGTTCAATTCCGGTTATGAGCTCCATTGAGTGCGCTAGTGTTTAAAGATCGTCAAAAGTAGTGCAAGCAGTTATTAAGTAGTTAAAAACGTATTTCAGTCGCGGCGTCGCGCGACCATGTTTCCAGGCCGACGACAGAACAACTTTAATCCGGTAGAGGCAGCGACCTGATGTCTAAGGAAAAATTCGAACGAACCAAACCCCATGTCAACGTAGGCACGATAGG
>JAHDGK010000098.1 GCA_020627685.1 Granulosicoccus sp.
GCGATGTGACGGAAGCTGATTAAAGTGACTCCATTGCTTTGGCGACTGCCCGTATAGGCGCTTAAACTCCCTACTGAATTGCGAAGCGCTGCTGTAGCCCACCTCCATCGCAGCTTCGCTCACATTTTTACCCACAGCGATTTTCATGGCAGCACTGTTTAATCGCATCGATTTTACGAACTGAATAGGCGACATCGTTGTCGTTTGTTTAAATTTGCGATGGAACACGGCGCGGCTCATTCCCGCTTGCGCAGCGACCTCCTCAATAGTGATGGTCTCATTAAGATGAGCGGACAGGTACTGAATGGCTTTCGCGATTTCGCTGCCAACTCCGAATGCACGACGGGCAGTTTCACCCGCTTTGCCTTTCAGAACCGCATAGTAAAGCTCACGAAGACGGCCGTTACCAAGCACAGCGGAATCTGTTGGATTCTCGCTGAGTTGTAGAAGACGCAACAGTGAGCTCATGAATGCATCATCCCAAGGAGCCAGTGTCAAACCCAAGGTGGGTGAGTTCAAAGGTTTCACGCTGGAAGACGTCGTGCTTTCAATCTCCAATGCAAGCTCCGTCATAACTTGCGTGTCCAGTGAGATATAAACACCGAGTAGTGGATCCTCCTGTGTTGCTGAGGGCGTGCCTGCTTCCACGGGAAGTGATACAGGGCAGCACAAATACTCACGACTGTCGTAAGCATATTTTTTACCGCCGAGTATCGCCTCTTTGGTACCGCTGACAATTGCCACAACCGTGGGCTCATAGACTGCAGGTGCGCATTGATGTGCCTCGGTTACCCTAAACAGCTGCACACCCTTGATACCCGTATCAACCATGCCATCATGGCTGAGCCTATTTTCAATGATTTTCTTTATCTGCTGCTTGCTCATCCGCTTAACCTAACAGTAGAAAATACTCACATCAACCGTCGCGATACAAATAGGCAAGTATTAGAGAGTAATCCGTCTTGTTCGATTATTTGCTGAATATATAGTGTCGGCTTCAATGAGAGAATTTATCAAGCATGAGTACTGACACTAATTCATCGACAAAGGGCTGGACGCCTGCGCGTTTAGCATCACAAGAAGGTAAAACATTTCTGATCACCGGCGCCAATACCGGAGCAGGCTTTGAAGCAACCCGAATACTCCTATCAAAAGGGGCTAGCGTCGTTATGCTCAACCGTAACGCGGTTAAATCCTCAGCCGCGATTGACTCACTAAAGCAGGAGTTTGGTGAAGATGTAAAAGTATCCTTTTACGTAATGGATTTGGCAGCCCTGAGTTCTGTGCGTGAAGCTGCTGATAGCGTACTAGCTAATGTACCGCACATTGATGCACTGATATGCAACGGTGCGATAGCACAAGTCGCCAAGCAGGAGTTTACCGTAGACGGCTTCGAAAGCCATCTTGGCGTTAATCATTACGGTCATTTCTTGCTGTGCGGGCTACTGTATCAGCGCGTAGAAGAGTCGAACGGCAGAATCGTTGTGGTCGGAAGCGAGGGCTACAAAATGGGCATTAAAACAATTCAGTTCGACGACATGAATTGGAATAAGAACTATCACCCCAACAATACCTATTGCCACAGTAAGCTAGCCCAGATGATGTTTGGGTACGAGTTACAGGCCCGTTTGGGTAAGGCGGGTAAAGGTGTAAAAGTGTATGTTTGTCACCCCGGGGCCTCCAAGACGTCTCTCATCAATGAAAAGGCCGGTCTCGCTTCAAGGATAATTTTTTCCTTGATGGCGATGTCGCCCATGGTGCAATCAGCAGAGAAGGGTGCCTATCCCGAGATCATGTGCGCGACCGAAGAGAATTTAAAGCAAAGAGCGTATTACGGTCCTTCCGGCCCCTTGAATTGGGTGGGTCCAGTCGGGGAATGCAAGCTTGAATCGTTCGCCTTGGATAGGGATGTAGCCGCAAAGCTTTGGACGCTTTCTGAGGAAGAAACTGCTTTTAGTTGGTCGTTATAGTAAGCAGCCGGATGGATAGTAAGTCCTGCCTGCGAAACAGGGTTTGCTATCCACCGGCTCTTTCAACCTTAGGGCAGGTGTCGTAATCCAGGCAATAATGACGTGGCGTTTGAATTCACGTTATGCCTTATTAATGTTTAAGGGGCAACGTTGCTAAAAGACTCATGTGGTGTCCCTGAAAAGCACTTGATTACCCACGGGTAGGTGTCCGTGACGTAATACCCGTATTGGCCGTCTACCGTCATGCCGTTGCATTCATCTAAATCACCGGCGTTAGTAAATTCCCAGTCATCATTATACGTGCCGTCGTAGTCACCACCTGGGTTGGTGTCACTGCGAGTGCCTCGTGAGCCCTCTTTCAATGAGTATCCAGATAATGCTTTACGCACCTGACCACTTTCTGCGTCGTAAAAGTAGTTTCCATAGACGGGGAAGCCGTCTGCGGCAAAACCGATAACGGGTGAGCCATCACTTCCCGGGTTATCATCAAACATGGCATTTGGACTGCCGTGGTAATGGTATCTACCCCCGGGCTGTGTATGCCCATTATTCATATCGACACCAAAGTTGCCTTCAAACCCTAAGGCGTCCAGAAGCCACGGGCTATCATCTTGACATCCTCTGCCAAAGTTACCGTCCTCGAGTGCCGCTGGATTGTTGGGTTGATAACACCCAGCAGTTGTTATCGAGAGACGTACACCGTTGAGGAAAATGGCATTGGTAACACCCTGAGTGATAAACGTGGGCGAGTCAGCAAACGTTGGGGTACGGGTAATTGTCGAAACTAATTCGCTTTCGGTAATGGTGGCTCCTTCAGCCCCGCCTGCAAACGCTGCACTCTCATCATTGAAGTCATGATTGGGTACTGAGTTTGATTCAAGCGTGCAATCTGTTTCTGTCGCGTTAATAACAACGTCCATATTGAACGTGATGCTGTTTTTGATATCTGTAACGGTGGCGTCGTAAGTGTTTACATAGTCTGCGCAGTCAACACTGCGGGCTGTAAAAATCGCGTTGTAGATATCTACCGGTGTGTCTGTAATATCGGGATCTGGCGTTGGTTCAACACCATTGTCTATGACTGTGTCAGAGTCGCTGCAAGCGCTTATTAACAGTACGCTGGACGCGATGATGCTTACCTTGGCGGTAGGTATAAGCGATCTGAACGTTTGGGTGGTAGGAATTGGCATGAAGCGTCCGTAGTATGATGATAGAAACTGATTGATCAGAATGTTTCGCAAGATATGTCCTAATGAATCCGACTAGCTTCGTCATATTCGAAAGGTCAAAATCGCGAATATTCTTCGATAAGTGTTCAGCAGCCATATGAGCTTGTAAGCTGCTTCTCATGCAACGAAGATGAATTTAAGTATAAATTCTGTTTCTGCATCTATCTGTGTCTGACGGTATCGCCTTGTCTCGAACCGTAGCAACAAGCGGTAGAGTTCTAAGCACCAGAGAGTGTACGCATGGGAGTGAGACCCCCAGCCGTTATTAAATTCAGCTAAATGGCGTCAGGTGTAATTCACTGAACAACGATCCATTCGGATAGATCGTCTAGGCCCGTGTCTGCAGAGTGTAGGGGGGATTAGGGGATAAGCGGTGCTTCAGTGGGTGACACTAGTGAACGGTATACGTGTCGCGAAACACGATTCGATCCAATACATTCAGGGTTACACGATCACCAATGCTGACAGCTCCTTTGGCTGCAACTTTTGATGTAACACCCTCATCGGTTTTTACCATCAAGAACATCTCTTTACCAGCAATACCCTCTGTCATGCCGGTGCTTAGCACAGTCGCTTGTGTTGTTTCACCGGTGCTCAACGTTATTTGGGAAAATGCAATGAGGCTAATGCCGCCGAAAAAAATCACTATCAGCCACCACAGCCCTGCGATTGTGGCCGCCGCGTCCTGTAATCTCAGTTTTGTTATGGGGTCCATGACATTGCTCTAACGTGATACCGGTAGAAGCGAAGCAAATACCTAACCAGAAATAATTGATAAATACGTGGAGCCCGACGCCAATGAAAACTAATTTAGCACTTACAAGGGGATCGAGGGCACCCTCGAAGCCATCGGCTTTTGTCACAAAGTAATTTCGTGCCGGTGTCAAACGCCGTTAAAACAGCAAAAATGCGTCTCTGAAAAGAAGAAAACACACACTAAATTCATATAACCCAGTTTACAAACCACTCTAAAAACATACAATTGCATAAGACGTCGGCCTTATTGAATCGGCTTGGTTCTTCCAAATTGGAGTATGGATATGAAGTACTTGGGTGTGTTGTTACTAACGCTTCTTTTACCAAGCGTATCGCAAGCATGGGAAATCATCGAAGAGAGTGAAGATGACGGTGATGTTTTTATCGTAGCGGAGCAGGCCGGAGAGGCGGGGGCATTTTTGCGGCTAGTGTGTTTTGAAGAGAAAACACATATTGAGATTGTTTACCCTGCTGCTGTAGAACCCCTGGACGACTATGCCGAGCTATTGCAAGTTGATGAGCGGCCGGAACGTTTAGTGGCTGGGTTCATTGACATTATCGATGATTCAACGTCCATTTTTATTGGTATTGATCGTCGTGATGAGCCTGCTGCCTCAACACCGGAACTACTCAAAGAAATTGCGGCAGGTCAATACCTGTATCTTGGCGATCCCGATCTTACTCAGGCCATAGAGCGTTGGTCACTGGCTGGGTCCCGCAAGGCAATAGAGCAGATACAATCGCAGTGTTCTTAGATTTTGGCACCTTGTACATTTTGATACAAAACGTAAACAAATTATCTGTTATCAATTCTTGAAGTCTCGTTCAGAATTGTGAGCGTTAAAGGTGAGTGCATCATCTTCTGGGGAATTAAATGTGAAACCTCGTCTATGTGCTCAAGTGCATTTTGTATTTTTTGCGGAGTCCAACTGTGTTTCGAATTAGTTTTGTAGCGGCGATCGCTTTGCTTATTTCAGCCTGTAGTGATTCAGATAGTACTGCGGGTTCTACCAATAATACTAACTCAACAAATTCAAGCGGCTCGACCACAAACACGGATACGACTGCGCAGAATAACTTTTGTCCCACTGGGTCGCTTTATGACAGCGAAGAGGACTCGTGCTACATCAATTGCGATGATTTAACTGATGAACAGTGTGACATTCGTTATCAAGAGGTATTTGCAGATTTTGATCAGTTCGTTATTGACAGTTATCAGGGCAACAGTCCAACGACTACATCGACGGCAAAGGCTAAGTATCAAGTGAACGAAGATCTGTCTTTAACCGTGGTACAGAATTCTGAACCCCAAAAAGACGGGCTGTTTAACGAGATTTGGACAAACGCCAGCAAAATTCTACCCAGAACAAAAATCCAGTCTTCAGTCTCTCAGTATCACATTGATTCAGACGGTGAGTCAGGAACATTGGCGTATGTTGTCAATGATGTTAATTTGCCCGAGAAGTGGGTCATTGCCTACGACGATGCAGACTATTCAGGTGCCAGTGTCCCACAGTTCACGCACACCACAGTTCATGAGTTCGGACACATTGTATTCCTGAGTTCGGACCAATTAGATATCCGATCTACAGGAAGTTGCCCCAATTACGGTATTCAAGAGGGGTGTTCGTTCGCCCAATCGTATATCAACAGGTTTTATCAAACCTTCTGGGCAAGTATCATCGATGAGCACCGTGCTCTTCAATCAGATGAAGATAAGCAACGGTT
>JAHDGK010000047.1 GCA_020627685.1 Granulosicoccus sp.
TTTTGGGAGGAATATCTGCCGTCTTGCTGGCGCCTTTTCGGGGTTTGTCAGTCATTTGTCTTTACACTAGTATGCATTCCCCAATATTACTGTAATAAATGCCAGTAGTAAACTGAGTATTGTCAAAAGGTGAAAACTCGAATGCACTCCCTGTTATACCGTGCGTGAAGAAGTATAGATTTTGGCAAAATCTCGTACATCAATTGCTTTAGCGCCCGCAAGTAAGGCTGATTGCAAACCATCATCTGTATCCTCGAAAACAAGACACTTTTTCGGTGAAACATTCAATTTTTCTGCGGTTGTCAGATAGGGCTCTGGTGATGGTTTGTGGTTTCGCACATCTTCCGCAGACACTATAACGTTGAATTTGTGGCGAAGTGACACTGCATCCAGTGAAGCTAGAACACTTAGTCGCTGTCCGCTAGAGGCCACAGCCAGTGGTTTTATTTTCCAGTACTTTATAGCAATTTCACTAACTTCAGGAATAGCTTTTATATGATTGCTCAGTCTAAGAAAGTGGAGCTCGCTTTCGACTATGGCTGTTTCAATGTCAATATACGTTGAATGTTGTTTTGCAAAGCTCTCTATCAAACATCTGCGAGTAAGGCTTAGTCTTTTTTTGTACCATTTTTTCTCTAAAACAGCGCCTTGGTCTTCTAGAGATAATCTAAATGACTCGAAGTGCATGGGCGCTGTGTTCACCAGAGTACCATCACAGTCGAAAATTATGGCATCAAAGGAATACGCTGAAAGGTCTATAGGAAGGGCTGAGAATGTCATTTCAGGATGCCACTATTGTTCTACAGGCACTAAAATTGTTTTTGTTGCTTCAAAAATTGCATGTATAGATTCGCCCTTCTGATATTTTTCATTCATTTCGGCATCTACCACGAATATATCTCCAGCATCTGTATTGATCAGGTATTCCATGTGTCCACCTAAATACGTGCTGTGTTGAACTCTTCCGGCTAAAGAGTTGGGAGTATATGTATGGGTAAGCCTGATGTTCCGCGGTTGTATCGATAACTTCATGTCCTTAGAAATATGTTTTGCCGCATACGAGTCCAGTGTCGTAGAAGAGACTTTTACTACAGCTCTATTTCCACTTGTCGATTCAATCTCGCAAGGAATAATATTGGCATCGCCGATGAAATCTGCGATGAACTCTGATTGTGGCTGCTCATAAAGTTCGGTCGGTGTGCCTTGCTGGGCTATCGCCCCATCCTTCATAACCACAATTTTGTCCGACACAGCCATGGCTTCTTCCTGATCATGTGTGACATAGACGGCAGATAGTCCAAGCGATTGCTGTATTTGCCTTATCTCTTCTCTGACGTGTCGTCTCAGTTTGGCATCGAGATTTGATAACGGTTCATCAAAGAGAAGAACATCTGGTTCCAATATAACTGCTCGAGCAACAGCTACCCGCTGCTGCTGGCCACCAGACAATTCACTTGGCAGGCGATTCTCAAAACCAGTCAGTCCGACCATCTCCAGAGCACGGAAGGCTTTCTCTTTTCTGGTTTTTTTCGGTGTTGAAGATACTGTCAGACCGTATGAGACGTTCTCCAGAACATTCATGTGTGGAAATAGCGCATATGATTGAAACACCATCGCCACATTTCTGTAAGTGGCCGATTGGTGAGTTACATTTTCTTGTCCAATATAAATTTCTCCACCAGTTGCTTGTTCAAGGCCTGCAATAATACGTAGTGTTGTTGTTTTACCGCATCCGCTTGGTCCTAATAACGTGACGATTTCTCCCTCAGGTATTTCTAGGGACAGATTCTCAATGGCGGTTACGGTTCCATAACACTTCTTAATATTACTAAGGCTTACGCTTGCGTTTTCTGAGTTCATAAGGCAGTACCTTTAATAGGTTGTTCGATTTCACGGGAGTAGATTCTGTTGGAATCGCTAACTCGATTTTCTCTACGTAGCTTTCGTCTACCAACAAGCATCTGCAAAAAAGTGATTGCAGCAAGCATGGTTAGTATAAGAACAACTGAGTAGGCTATAGCGATACCGAATTCACCGTTCTCAACTCGCCCGACGATGAAAGATGTCGCCATGTTATGTTCCGCACTTACTAAAAAAATCACAGCGCTAACAGACGTGATTGCTCTTACGAAGCTATAAATTAGAGCTGCTAGGATGGCAGGGCCCATGAGTGGTGTTATAACTCGCCTTAAGGTGGTAAAGCTTGTAGCTCCAAGCATTAAGGATGCTTCATCTAGGCTTTTATCCAACTGGGAAAGCGCCGCGATTCCACCCCGCACCCCGACTGGCATGTTTCTGAACATGAAAGCGATAATCAGTATCAAGCCCGTGCCTGTCAGTTCTATAGGTGGGACGTTGAACGCCAGAATGTAGCTAATTCCCACTACTGTTCCAGGAATGGCAAAACTGAGCATTGTTCCGAATTCGAAAACACTTTTCCCTTTGAAGTTTTGCCTCACTAGTAGATAGGCTGTAAGAAGGCCCACAAGCGCCGTTAGTGGTGCAGCTAAGGATGCAATCTTAATCGTTGTCAGAAAGCTGTCCCACGCTGAACCGGATAAAAACATACCGTCTCTGAAATCTATTCCAAATGCTTGTTGGTAGTGTTTCAGTGTGAACGAATTATCGTAACCCCAGAGTGATACAAAACTTCCGTATACGATCATGCCGTAGATAATTAGTGTAAAAATTGCCCACGGAATTGACGTTAGGTAGCAGGCCCATTTCAGAGCTGGGTTTAAACCACTGTGCTGTCCAGAGTCACCTTTTCCCGTTACAGATGTGTACGATTTATTTCCTAACCATCTTCGTTGTATTAGAAAAGCTGCCACTGTAAGTGTGAGTAATGCAATACCCAATACGGCAGCTCTTGAAGTGTCAGCTACAGCACCAACGATTGCAAAGTAAATTTCTGTAGACAAGACATTGAAGTCACCGCCGAGCACTAGGGGGTTTCCAAAGTCTGCAAGGCTTTCAATAAAACCAAGTAGAAATGCGTTAGCTAGTCCAGGTTTCATTAAAGGAAGAGATACGTTTGAAAACGTTTGCCAGCGGTTGGCTCGCATGGTCAATGATGCTTCTTCCATTGATGGGCTTACACCTTCGACGACACCAATTAATACTAGGAATGCAATGGGTGTGAAAGAGAGTAACTGGGATAAATATACTCCGGTAAAACCATACAACCATCGAGATTTTTCAATTTCGAAGAGTATATTGAGCCAATCTGTCACCACACCAGCTCGTCCAAATAAGAGAATTAATGATAAGCCAATAACAAAAGGCGGAGTTATGATAGGAAGGACAGTGAGTATACGGAGAGTTTTTTTTGCGCGGAATTGTGTGCGAGTTGCGATCAGCGCAAACGATAGGCCCAATGCAGTCGTTCCAATTCCCGTCGCAACCGCCAGAATTAACGAATTAATTGCAGGTCCACAATGATCGCCACCAGTGAAGCAACTGATTCCCCATACGTCACCTGAGAGTATGCGAGAAAGAAATCGCACTATTCCTAGGCTGCCGTCCGGGTATTCGAACGCCCGTATTAGCACATGAGATATCGGAAAGAAAACAAAGGTCGCAACCAGTACGATGATCGTTCCAATGAGTCCCGTAATAAATGCGTCGCTTCCTACTTGTCTCATATGTGCAAGACCGGTCGTAAGTAGAAAGAGGAAAGCGAACGAAGTGACGAAAGCCCCTGCGCCCACAGCTCCATTTGACGGAAGCAACTCGCTTTCCAGAGATAAGAACGAATGCGCAATGACGTATCCAAGTCCTAAGGCTCCAATCACGATGAGTTGCTTCGCCTTGTTGTCTTGGTTGGTTCTAAGACAAAGTATGCCTGCCGTTGTTACCATTAATATAATGGGGGGGGAAAACCAGCCCCGTCCATAAAGGACTGACTGCAAAATTGCTGAGGCGTTTTCAAGGTTGTTCAGGGCTAGTGCCCATTGAAATGACCAAAATCCGGTATCAACTGAATACCAGGGCAGAAAAAGAAGGCCAAGGAATCCTATGGCCACCCAAAGGGTTGCAGTTTTATTCATGAGTAAAGGGAGATTTGCGAGCTGGCTCGTGAGAGATTTACGAGTAATAGTCGGCTGATTATTTTCAGCCGACCCAGATTTGCCAATTAGTTTTTCGCGACGTTCTTTACGTCTCGATCCCAGCGCTTCAGCAGTCGTTCACGCGTTTCTGTCGAGCCATAGGTTGCGAAGTCGTAGTCGATCAGCTTGATTGAAGCGAGATCTGGTGATTCCGGTGCCACCGTCGCTTTGGAATTCGAAGGCACTTGATAAGACTCAACTTCAACGGAGCGCGATTGGACATCTGCATTTAGGGAGTACTCTACCCATTTTTTAGCAGCTTCAAGGTTCTTCGCCCCTTTGATTATACTCACGGCACCCACTTCGTATCCGGTTCCCTCGCATGGGGCCACGATCTCTAATGGGAAACCACTTGAGGCTAACGTGACCATGTCGTGCATAAAGCCGATAGAGATAGTCGTTTCTCCTCGAGCGGCAGCCTTACTCGGAGCTGATCCAGATTTAGTATATTGGTTTACATTTTTACCGATCTCCGCCAAGAGGGACATGGCTTCATCTTCACCAAATAGTTGTACAAATGTAGCTAGCTCTGTGTAGGCGGTACCTGAACTATTAGGATTAGCCACTTGAATTTCTTTTGCATAGGAAACATCAGCAAGGTCTTTCCAGCAGCTAGGTGCCTTTAATCCCTTTTCTGCTAGTAGCTCTCGATTGTATGCCACGCCTAATGCGCCGGCATAAATTCCTACGGTCTTACCCTCAGATATAGTCGACATATTTACAGCCCAGCCGAGTAAATCTGAGGTGTCGATACCAGATGCTTGAGTAAGATCTTCTGATGCTGCAATTAGGTGGGGGTCGCCAGTACCACCCCACCAAATATCAATTTTAGGGTTTGCCGCTTCTGCCCGGATCTGTGCCAAAGACTCTCCTGTACTTTTACGCACCATGGATACGTCAATTCCGGTTTGTTTTTCGAATCCTTTAGCCATTAAGTCGCACCATGGCTGTTCAGCGCTGCAGACTACGTTGAGTTTGTCAGCGGCGGTTGCATTTCCCCCAATTAAAGACAAACCAATGATTATGGTTCCTATTAGTTTTTTCATGTTCCTTAATGCCTCCAATAATTTATAAACAGTGATGTCGGAACGACTGCTTGCTAAGTTCCGCCAAAAAATTATGAGGCGCTGAATTCGGTAATTCTATAAATAGTATTTCATAAATATGACAAAAATAGCTTGAACGAGGCGGATTCGACTTACTGTGAAAGGTTGTGTTGCGAATGTTTCAATTATTACAAAATTTGTTTTGGAAATTATTAGAAAACAGGACACATGGACCACATCAGATATTGCTAAACCGACCTTATCTGGTCAAGATACGCAAAGAGTTAGATATGCACCTATGTACTAAATGTAGAGGTTGAAAGGGTAGTCCTTATGAGCACCAAAGCTCAAACAGTGGCAATTATTGATGACGATCCGTTGGTTCGCTCAACGTTGTCCGATTTACTTCAGGAAAACGGCTTTGAGTCCTTCGCTTTCTCTGACAGCGCATCGCTACTTAACTCATCTCACCGTTGCTTCGATATATATTTAGTCGACCTGCGTTTGGCGAATGAAAGCGGATTAGATATTGTCAGGAATATTGTTGTTCGTCATAAGGCTCCAGTAATTATGCTCAGTGGTTATGGTGATGAAATCGACAAAGCTATAGGGTTAGAGGCGGGTGCTGATGACTATATTTCCAAGCCTTTTAACTCGCGTGAACTCATTGCACGCGTACGTGCCCTTTTGCGGCGATGCCACAACCAGTCCGAATTATTACAAAGTGTCGTGGCCGTCGAGGGTGGTGGGGTTAGTTTTGGTGGCTTTACAGTTGATCGTGGGAACCGCCGAGTTTACAACTCGTTGAATAAAGAAGTGTCCCTGACCAATGCAGAATTCCGGCTATTGGAATATATGTTGATCAACCACGATAGAATTATTGATAGGGGAGAGCTAGTAGATCACTTGGGAGGCGATTTGTCTCAGTATGTGGATCGAACCATCGATGTGATGATTCTCCGGTTGCGTGGAAAGATTGAAATCTCACCCTCAAAGCCAGTTCATCTGCAAACGCGCCGTGGTCGTGGCTATGTATTCGTGTTAAATCCACAGACATAACGACTGCATCTGCGATGTCACTTTGGAAACACAAGTATCACGATAGTATTCAGGCCAGGCTACTGGTTGCCGTCGCGTTGCTTACTTTGTCTGCATTGGCTATTGGTCTCACTTCCTGGTATTGGTTGTCGCACTCCAATCGAATTTTGGAAGATCTACACACCGGTACAATCCAACAGGTTAATCGATCACATGAGCTAACCAAGCAAAGTGCGGTTTTTACTGCTTCTGCCACGTTTCTTTTAAACTTAAAATCGCCCTATCTTGTTGAGACAGAAGGCTCGAAGTTGTTAAAGTCTATTGATGATGCTATTGCTTTGTGGGAGCAAGGTTCGTTAGCAAGTGTTGATGGTGGGTCTGCTCCGCAACCGATACTATCTCAGCTGCGGCGAATGCGAAGCCATATTTCTTTGCTCATATCATCTGTAAGAGATATATCGAATTTCGAGGACGCATCGAGAATTATTACTCAAAAGCTTGCCTCATCTGAAAGGCAACTTACGGATCGTTTGCCAAAATCTAGGTCTCCATCCCACCGAGAGGCGATAAGACAGGTACAGATTTCCACGCAATTGCTGATTACGGCATCTCAGGAGACAAGTCTGCTTAGCTTGGGTGAATATAGGAGGCGCATTGAAAAAAATTATGCGAGCTTTCCCTTTGACGAAGGACACGTAGAGGAAACAGTCGCACTCCAAGAGATCTATAGGCTTGCAATCGATGATCAAGGCTTATTTCAGGTTAGAAGGAAGTTGTTGCGGAGCAATATCGAGGCGCGTAGAGCGCTGAGTGGTATTAGTACTAGCGCTAATCAACTAAATATTCTCGTGCTTGATCTGATCGAGCGCTCGGAAGCAGAGATATCTAAACAACGTGAGACCACCAGCAAGAATATCCGGGCGGCGTTGGGATTTGTCGTTTTGTTGGGGGTTGGCAGTATTGTTATGGCGCTGTTGGCCGCGTTTTATATATCGGGTTATGTGGTTAAGAATCTTAATACAGTGACTCAAGCAATGAGCGCACTGGCAAGGAGTGATTTTACCCAGCGCAACGATTCTGAAAATGTACCGTTGGATGAGATCGGAAGACTCAAAGAAGCGTTCGAAGTGTTCCGTGCTAACGCCTTTAAACTAAAGCGCCTCAATGTGCAGCTAGAACAGAAAACCGCGTTATTTGAATCGACATTTAATAATATAAACGACGGTGTCGCCATCACAGATAGTAGAAGTCGAGTTCTCGCTTGCAATTCAAGGCTTAACTATGTGCTGAGTTTTTTATCCAGCGAGCTTGCTGTTTCCACAGGTGGCGTGTTAGACGATCGCACTTTGGTATTTCCAGGCTCGACTAATCAGTTTGATGTATCTAATGAGTCTCAATCTTATAGAGAGGTTCGGAATGAGCTTGGTCAGAGCATAGAGATTAGAACTAGCAAGCTTCCAGATGGCGGAAAGGTTTGGCTGTTTTCTGACACAACGGAGCGTAGGCGCATCGAGGAACGTTTAAGCCATTTTCAGCGCCTTGAAAGTTTGGGTCAGCTTACGGGTGAGGTTGCACACGATTTCAATAATGTGCTGAGTGCTATAAAAACAGCAGTTCAACTTGCGATCTCTAAAGACGAAACTACCGTCAGTGATGCTGAATTGTATCGAATTGATGATGCTGTTGATATTGGTACTGCACTCACACAGCGTTTGTTGGCTTTTGCGAAAAAACAGAATTTAGACCCAACGAGAATTGAACTCAATGAGTTAGTCTCTGGTGTTTCAGAGCTTATATCGTTAAGTATTGGTCAAAGAATACGACTGAATGTAATACACTCAGATCAAGACATTTATGTTCATATTGATCGTATCCAGTTAGAGAGTGCGCTCTTAAATTTATGCATCAACAGCGCGAATGCTACGACTGGTGAAGGTACGATAGAGATATCTATCTTTAAAGATGAGGAGCAAAGTGCGGTTATAACTGTTAAGGACTTTGGATGTGGAATGTCTGAAGCATCACTTGCTCATGCGATAGAGCCTTTTTATTCAACTAATAGAGGTCGAAATGGTAGTGGTTTAGGTTTGAGTATTGTCTATGGTTTCCTAAAGCAATCGGGTGGTGATCTTCTTATAGAGAGCGAAGAGGGGAGGGGGACTACTGTTAAGTTAGTATTTGCTCGGTATTCTTCAGAGTCGATCTCTTCTTCGGAGCCGCTGGATATTTCTGGGCATATTCATTCATCGGTTTTATTGGTAGAGGATGATCGAGAGTCCCGTTGTCGAGCAGGCGAATATCTTGATGAATTGGGAATAAAGTACAGCGATGTGCCAGCTTATCCAAATGCAATGCAGATGCTGAGAAGTGATCAGTTTTTTAGCATTCTGTTTACCGATCTTCATCTAGGGGGTGAACTGACTGGTTGGGATCTTGCGCGTTACTGCTTAAAGCGTCGTTTGGTTGAAAAAATAGTTATTACTTCAGGAAGAAGTCAAGAGTTGACAAACCCACCTGAAGATTTAATAGGACATATAGAACTGCTGCCTAAGCCCTATACTAGGGATGAGGTGCAAGCCGTTTTAAAGTAGATACAATATGCGTTTATTTATATCTTGTATGTCAATATGATGATTGAGCGTGTCGCAATTCTAGGTGCAGGAGCTTTAGGCGCTGTCTATGCAAATATATTTAATGAGGCAGGTATTGAGACTAAAGTTGTTGCAAAGGGAGAGCGTTTTGAGAGGCTCCAAAACGATGGTGTGTATATTAACGATGTCCATTATGAGCTGCCCGTCATTAACGCTGAAACAGATGCCGGTGGCTTCAAAGCTGATCTAAATATTGTTGCCACCAAATACCATCACTTAAAATCTGGTTTATCCGATCTTTCCAAATTTGTTCATGCTGATACAGTTTTTATTTCTCTTCTCAACGGACTAACCAGTGAATCAATCATTGAAGAGATGTACGGCAAGGGCAGAGCACTGCAGTCTATCGCGATGAATCTGGATGCGCGTCGCGAGGGTAATAAAATATTCCATTCACGGCCCCCACTGTTAGTTTTCGGCGAACTGGATAATCAAGAGCTCAGTGCAAAGGTGCTTGCGGTACAAGATGTTCTAGATAGGGCAGGTATAGATCATAAGACCCCCAAAGATATGCAGCGAACCATGTGGTGGAAATTCATGGTGAATGTCGGTATGAATCAATCATCTGCTGTGACAGGCGCTACCTATGGTCGATATAAAATCGAGCCCGAGCTTCGCTGGTTGAAAGAAACACTTATGCGTGAGGTTATCGCAGTGGCGCAGGCCGAAGGGATCGACCTTAGAGATGAGGATGCGACCAGTTTTTATGAGACGCTAGACATCATTGCAGAAGATGGAAAAACATCGATGTTGCAAGATATTGAAGCGTCACGCAAAACTGAAGTAGATATGTTTGCCCCTGTTGTCATTGAGCTGGGAGAAAAGCATGGTATTCCGACGCCAGTAAATCGAACTGTACTCAGCGTTATCCGTACGCTGGAACTTAAGTACAGTCATTGATTTGTCTTCTTAAAGGCTAAGCATTACTGCCGCTCTTCTAACAACTCCCAACGTTCATACATAGTGTCGAGTTTTGCCTGAAGCTCTCCAGCCTCTTTAATTTTACTGTCGGCTGCGGCTTTGTCGGTGTAGAAGTCGGGCTCATTCATTTTTTCATGGATGGCAGCAATATCAGCTTCCAGAATGTTGATTTCAGCTGGTAGCTTTTCTAGTTCCAGTGTTTCTGCGTAAGTGAGTTTTTTCTTATTTTCAGCTTTGTCTTGATTTTTCTCAGAACCGGCTGGCTTGCTAACCGCTGTAGAGCTTCCCCCGGCAGGTTGTAGTACAGGAGATGTTTCGAACACGGGTTTTAACGTGTTTGAGTTGGCGCGTTCACGTTCAAAGTCTTCATAACCGCCAGCTACATCAATGAAGCGACCATTGCCTTGATACACAAAGCTACGGGTAACGACATTTTCTAATAGTTCCCTATCGTGACTGATGAGAATAACGGTACCTTTGTATTCACCTAGAAGCGCCTCCAGTAACTCGAGCGTTTCTATATCCAGATCATTGCTAGGTTCATCAAGCACAATCAGATTTGAAGGCTTCAGGAAGAGCTTTGCCAGCATCAGCCTACCCATTTCACCGCCGGAGAGCGCAGTTATAGGGGCGCGTGCACGCGATGGCTCAAACAAGAAGTCTTGCATATAACTCATGATGTGACGAGGTGCGCCGTTAACTTCAACCGTGTCGCGCCCACCACTGACGTTATCGGCTGCGGACAGTTTTGTATCTAATGCTGCACGGAGTTGGTCGTAGTAGGCCACCTCTAGTTGTGTACCCGTATGAACGCTACCACTGGTCGGTTCAAGCTCATTAACCAGAAGCTTTACCAACGTAGACTTGCCGCATCCGTTGGGCCCAATGATGCCAATACGATCATCGCGCATGATAACGGTGGATAAGGGCGCAATAATATTTTTATCACCAAACGAGACGCTCACGTCTTTGGTTTCAAAAACGATCTTCCCGGAGTTTTCAGCTTGATTGACTGACATGCTGGCCTTGCCAATGACCTTTCGTCGTGCAGCATGCTGTTCACGCAGTTTTTTTAAAGCCCTTACACGCCCTTCATTTCTGGTGCGGCGAGCTTTGATACCTTGCCGAATCCATGCCTCTTCCTGTGCCAGCTTTTTATCAAACAAGGCATTCTGTTGAGCTTCTACTTCCAAGGCCTGAGCTTTATTAATTCGGTATGCCGCGAACCCGCTAGGCCACTCGGTCAGGTTGCCACGATCTATCTCACAAATATGATTAGCAACTGAGTCTAGAAATTTTCTATCGTGCGTGACAAATATTAGGGCGCATTTCAATGTTGCTAAGTGTTTTTCCAACCAGGCGACGGCACCTATATCCAAATGGTTTGTGGGTTCGTCTAAGAGCAGAACGTCCGGGTTGGTGACCAGTGCACGCGCGAGCACGACTCGTCGTTTCATACCACCTGACAGGCTTTGCACATCTGTATTTGCATCCAACTGCATTTTGGACAGCGTTTGCTCCACTACCTGAATAAGCGACCATCCATCGTTTGCATCAATTTTGTCTTGCAAGGCAGCTAAGTGATCGATCAATGGTTTGCCTGATTCACTTTTTTCATGCCCCTCGCCCAGTCTTTCAGACTCTCGATGAAACTCGGCAAGTACTGCCCCGATGGAATCCAAACCGGATGCAACGACTTCGTAGATTGATCCCTGAAAGTCTGTGGGTACGGCCTGAGGAAGGTAGGCTGCGTTGACTCCGCTACGAGTGATGACTTCGCCGGTATCTGGGATAAGTTGTCCGGCGATAATCTTAAGTAAGGTTGATTTACCTTCGCCGTTTCGACCGACCAAGGCCATACGAGCACCAGCCTCAATGGTCAATGACACATTGTCCAGTATGGTGGTTGGTCCAAAGGCAATGGAGACCTGCTGCACTCGAATTAATGACATGAAGTTTTTATGGGTAACTTTGAAAACACGGGGAGTCAGGCATTAATCATCTATGCTGCCGTTGTACGAAAAATCTAGGCATCAGAATGACGTCGGTCGATTTGCAGATCACCGGACGTACGCTGAGCGTGCATTATACGCACCCGTTGCGGGGTATTAATGCGCCAGAGCGGAAAATGATGGCTCGTTCATGCTGTTTTCTCTCATTGCTCATGACTTGTTTTGTTGAGCTAAGCACTCATCCCAATAGGGAACGCCTCCAAATCGCTCAACGAGAAAATCCACAAACGCTCTGACGCGTTTAGACAGGTGTCGAGTTTGCGGGTAGACCGCATAAACGTTCAAATCGTCTCGTTGATACTCATTGAGCAGTTGCACTAAGGTCCCGCGCTCGAGTTCTTTGAATACGATGAAGGAAGGTAATTGCGTAATGCCGAGTCCTTCCATGGCGGCGCATCGCAAAAACTCACCGCTGCTGGCTTTTAAATATGGGGTGATCTTCTGCTTAAGGAGCTCCCCTTTTGCGTTGCGGAATTTCCATTGCTCGTTGTTCTTAAACAAGTTGTATGCAAGGCACTTATGCTTCGCAAGCTCTTGGAGAGTCTTTGGTTCCCCGTTTTGCGTCAGGTATTCCGGGCTTGCGCAAATAACATGTCGGATGGGGGCAAGGGGCCTGGCGATCAGACTTGAATCGGGTAAATTTGCAATTCGTATTGCTAAATCAAAGCCTTCTTTCATCAGGTCCACTGAACGATCATTAATGTCTAGGTCGAATTTAATCTGGGGATGGGACACCATGAACTCGTTAATGGCAGGCCCTAGATGCATAAGGCCAAAGGTGGAAGGCAAGGTGACTTTTAGGTTTCCTTTCAGGTTTGAATGATCCTCAGTGACTGAAAGCTCTGCTTCTCTAAGATCATCCAATAATCGGCTTGCTTGTTTGTAAAACGCTTCTCCGGTATCCGTTAGATTCATACGGCGAGTTGTACGATGAAACAACTCAACACCCAGGTGATCTTCCAATTCTTTCAAACGTCTGCTGACTGCAGATTTAGCGATGCCAGCCTGGTCGGCAGCCGCACTGATGCTGCCTGTTTCGACAACACGAGTGAAGACTTCCATGTTTTCAAATCGATTCATTGTGGCTGATAAATTATGTTGCCGAAATAAGAACAATATATTCATATTATCTCTGTTTATTCTTAGTTAAGCAACTCGCATACTTGCCTCAGCTGCTTAGAATTTCGTTGATTTACAGCTAATGGGTGACGGCGTAGTCCAGCGCTGGCTAAACCCCTCTATGGGCGGCACAGCGGCCGGTTCGGAACGGCCGGGAACATCAGAAGAGAATCAGGAGATAGAAATATGAAGACAAGAATTACCGCAGCCGTAATACTTGCGACTTTCGGCCTCGGAGCCAGTTTTTTAAGTCATGCTAATGATCCGGTTTGGGATGGAAACATCGTTGAGTTGATCTCCGAGGAGCTTCAGCCAGATGTGTTTGCTTACTATCCGGATGATGCAAAAGTGCTTGAAAAACTCGGTAAGCCGGTGGCCACCAGCGGTGGTTTTATTATCGGAAATGACGGCGTCCTGCTCATCGACACCATGTTGAATAAGCGCTTAAACAATCAAGTTCAGGAGTTGATACGAAACGAAACTGACAAACCCATTTTGTTTGCCGTCAATACCAGTTTTCATGGTGATCATTCTTACGGGAACATGTACCTGCCGGACAACACCACCATCATCCAGCACAGTGTTACCAAGGCGTATATCGATCAACACTTTCAGGCAGATACTGAATTTATGATTCAGAACTTTGGCCAAGGTCGGGGCATTGAAGAAATTCGCCCGGTTACCGGAGATATCTTGGTGACACCGGGCAGCGCAGTGAGCGTTGATTTGGGCGGCAAGCGAGTGGACATCATCGACTTTGGTTTTGCGCAAACGGGTGGAGATTTGTTTGTATGGGAACCTGATGCAAAAGTACTTTGGACTGGGAACCCCATCATCACGGTTAAGCCTTCTCTGCCATGGCTACTAGATGGTCATTTACTAGAGACGCTAGAGTCGATCAAAAAAGTGTATGAATTTCTCCCCGACGACGCGCAAATTGTGCCTGGGCATGGATCGGTTATGGAGAAGGGTGATATCCAGTGGCACATCGATTACCTGGAGACGGTTAAATCTGAAGTGCAAGAAGCGATCGATGAAGGCTTGACGCTTGAACAAACCGTTGAGCGCGTCAAGATGCCTGAGTTTGGAGGGTATGCCTTATTTGGCTGGGTGCACCCCGGACTGAATGTTCCGGCAGCCTACAAAGACTTGAGTCAGTAGTTCTAAGATGAGTAGAGTTGGCATCACGCCAACTCTACTTGATGGTGCGTGAAGCGTTTAGGCCACTTCGCTGCTTTGATTAACAGCATCGTTCTGAGCAGTAGAGCCGCCTTGAGCAGCATCCAGCCACCAAGGGTAAGGCGCTTTAGCCAAATCTAAATAGAACGTTGAATAAAAGAGGCCGTAGTCTTCGGAAGGCTTGGAACCTGCACATAACTGGAATCTGAAATCGGTCATTTGCAGTGTTTCAAGGTCAGCCCACAGTTGGGGATCGTTGATTGATCCACCAGCTACAACTAGATGAAAAACATACTGACTACCTGCGGAGTATCCGATAGCACGAAGTTTTTCAGACTCAAAGTGGCTTAGTACAGTGGTTGTGTTCTCTGTTTTGATATTGCAGGCATAAGCGGTAATTGGCTGAGTACTGCCTTGCAGTGCTTTAACCGTCATGCGATTAGGATCAAGCTTGACACGTTTGGCTTTCGGCATAGAAAACGCCGCCATATCCAAAAGAGTCGAGATGCTGAAATAGGGGCTGTCTGGGTTTAGACGATGTGGCTCTGACAGTGCGCGAGCTGCGCCAGGCATGCCGGCTTGCTTTAAAAGCATGCTCATTCCCAATACCAACTTAGGTGAGTGCACAACCCGTTTTTCAAGCAGGGGCTGCACCTGAACTTTCCGACGATCTTCTATCAGTGTCAGTTTGTTCTTCTGCGCGAATTTCTGCAGGTAGTTAAGGCTGCGTGGTTGCAACTCAGCCATATCGGAAGGAACAAACAGCGCGTTTTTGTTTTCAACACGCTTACACGTTAAAACCGTTTTTACCCGAGACTCTGCTGGGTCGGAGCGCTGCATACTGCCCACCGCCGCTGAGTTAACCCAAGAGCTCTTACGTTTGTTGAGATCTTCTGAGTTTGTCGCTTGATTGTTCATCGCTTACTACACCTTAAAACCTGTGATTAAACGGCAGCCGTTTTGGAGACGGTTGCGTTGTCTAATTCAGGTAAAGCGAGAAGCGCGCCACATTTGGTAAAGATCAGCTAACGGTTATCCGGGCGTCTTAGTAAGGGTTTAATTTGCGTCAACAAAATAACGCAAAGTGCGCGAAACGTTAGCTCTCAGCAGACTCGCTTTTCGTCAGAGCTTTGATCGTCAATGCGTGGATGGCGCCGGATTTAATATGCTCATCCAAAACCGCATAGACCATTTTGTGTCTGTTTAAGGTCGATAGTCCTTCGAACGCATCGCTGACTACGCGTGCCTCGAACTTACTGCCATCACCTGTGATTTCAGCTTGCGCGCCATCAATAGCACTTTCCACCAAATCGCTGAAATAATCCATCCGCATGTCGTTCACCTCGTTTGCGGTCGGGAGTATAACTCTTTTGAGTTTTTTAAAAAAAATGGGCCTGACTGGCAGGCCCAATTTGGGGGGTGAGAACGTGACACCAACTATCGATTGGGGCACGTGCAAAGACTTTAGTTGGTGCTATAGATAAGTCAAATAAATTATTGAATTAAAAGACTAAATAGTGACAACAATGGCGCATAATGTGGTGATTACTGCGGGTTCTCATAAAAGATATATGACGTAGAGTAATCACTGAATTCGAAATAGACTTTTTTCTCGCCGCTATCGACGCTGCCATTTAAATTTGCGTCCAAAACACCGTAGCCGAATCGATAGGGACGATCAGCTCCACTGTTGGTGCCGGAGGCGGTCGTCAGCTTGTCTACCTTCATGAAGCGCTTCACGAGCTTTTCGCCAGCGTAGATTTCGATGATGCCGTCTGTGCCAGTCCAATTTTGAATTGAGCGTCCAATATTGTTCTGAGATTCCTGTGTACAAGAGGCAAGTAGTAACGCTCCTGCCATGATGCCCAGTAATTTGATGGGGTTGCGCATTGAGTTCGTATCCTTATGAGTGGTTTAAATTCGGCCTGTGCAGAGCAATTATCACACTTACCGTGCAAAGATCTGCGTACGTCCGGCAATAACAAGCGATAATATAGGGCTCGATTGCAAGGTAACAAGCATATGTCAGTACAGAAGCAGTTCGGCATTATTGTAAAAATGCCTGAAAACGACCCTATGGCAGCCCCGCATTTACTCGGTGATGACTGGGCAGGGGAGCGATGGTTCGAAACTGCTGAAGAGCGTGACAGAGCCTACGACGGCATGTTGCACAACCCTGGCAACTACCGTAAGGGAGATCGTCCCTCCATACAGCTAAGCAAGATAGATCCTAACTAGCGACGTACCTTGGGCCGTTTTTGGGTCTAAACAACATTTTTCGGGAAATCTTCAAACACCAGCTCTATGCTGGCATCAGATTTTGCTGCGCTGCCGTGAGAGCGGTTCGCCATGGGTAGCGGATTTAATGACGAACACGCGAAATGTCGAACTCCCAGTGTCGGCATGGACGGATTACAGGCCGCAGATAGTCGATAACTGAGTTGTTCAAGCCCCGGATTGTGGGCAATGATCATGATGTGTCTAAGCCCTGATTCCGCAATGGCAAGTTGTTCCAACATCGTTTCAGGCGTGCACAAGTACAGACTCTTGGATACCCAAAGCTTGTCCTCACAAAACCCGAAAGCTTCTGTGAAATAGGCAGCCGTTTCCTGCGTTCTCTTTGCCGAACTGCATAAAATCAAATCTGGAATGCAGTCGCGTTCAACCAGGCGCTTGGCCATGATGGGGGCATCATGGTTGCCCCGATCATTTAGCGGACGGTCATGATCCAGTTGGCCTTCTGTTTTCCAACTGGATTTTGCGTGACGGACGAGTGTAAGTAATCGATTCTGCATCGATACGATAATAAACCTAAACCGCAATGGCTAACGTTGCCATTGACTGTCCTTTCTTATAGTTTCTTATCGCCTATAACCACTGCGCCGTCAGCTTCGCGTAAATACCCGACACCCTCGCTTGTTACGACCTTGTACCAGTCATTGGCCAGATACTCCAGTTCAAACAAGGTACCGGGTGCGGCGCGCATGATCAGGTTCGAGTAGTTTGCCGGTTGTTGATAAATTCCTTTTGGGTAGTAGGTGCCGACGATTTTGACTTTAGCGTTTTCCTGGTTTTTCGTTGTCTGGGTGCGGCTTAAGTTCTTATCTATCGGTGTTAAATCAAATGAGCGATTGGTTGATACCGTTTGTATAACTACTGAGCCCTGTTTACGAATTTTCGGAACTTCGGTGTGTTTGGCACTCGGTTTTGTTGCCTGTCTTTGAATGGCTAAGGATGTCGATGCGACACGAGTGCCTGCTTGAGTGGCCTTCTTGGCAAGCGCCGGATTGTTTTGGGGCAGCAGCGTAGGCGGAATCTTTATGATCGAGCCAATGCGTATTTTATGAGGATCTGAAATGCGATTGTATTTAGCAATCTCCTGCCAATGAGTCGCATTGCCTGTGTATCGAAGGGCGATATCGCCAAGACGCTCGTGAGGCCCTACGGTATGCACAACTTCCTGTGATTTTGTCAGCTGCAATGCCGGGACTTCTGCCGGCACCTCTATTTCGGGCGGAGCTTGGTTTGTTGCACACCCTTGAATAGCTGTAATTGCGGTGAGCAAAAATCCCAGTGTCAGTATCGAGTTATTGTTTTTCATTTTTATTGTTCTCGGCATCTGGTCTCACTCGCTAGCGTGCGGCTACAAGAGGAATGAGTCCCTGGTATCAGCTAGCGAGATTTGCCATTAACTAGGGGGCGAATTGTCTCTGCTGTGGCGGATTTTGAGTGTGAGCTGGCTCTGACTCCTGGTTCCGTAAACGTGTGCCGAGTCTCATAAGGCCTGTTTTTAAAGGCATTTGGCGCACCCGCGTGACCTATTTCAACCTTTCAAATGAGCGCGAATTCCCCCCGAAATTTGGCCAAAAAAAAGCCCGATCTGTTGCCAGACCGGGCTTTGCTTATGTTGAAGAAGTGAATTTGCTATGACATGTTCGTTGCTATTTCACTTATCAATTTTGATATGCGTGAAGATCGACTACTTGATATCTCGCTTATGGACGTAGCCTGTGCCTTTTTCAGTTTCAACTTCAAACCAGTTACCCATGGCTTTAGAAACCTTTAGCGATGTACCCGGGGACACTCGCATCAACAAGCTGGATGAGAAATCGGCATCGTTGTAGATCGCTTTAGGGTAATAAGTGCCGCTGACCATAATGTTGTTCAAGTCAGGTTCAATGGACGCAAGGCTTTGCACATCTTGAGCGTCAGCCGCGATGGAGATCGGCTTGTTTTCTGGATCTGAAAAGTTTGCTTCGACGATAGTGATTGGCTGAGTTTCATCCGCTAGCAGTTGAGTGTTACTCAAAGATGAGGCTTCACTGAGCATCTCACTGCTGGCCTTAATGGCTTTGTTATCCGCTGCTGCAACAACTTCTGCAGAAGCTGCTGGTTTTTGAATAACTTTGGCCGGGGTGTTGCTGGCTAGCGCATCATCAGACTTAACAATACTGTCCGGAACCATAATGACTTGTCCGGCACGAACCTGAACAGCCTGCTTTTCTGAAAAGTTATTATGACCGGCGATTATCTTCCAGTTAGTCGCATCGCCTGTTGTCCGTTTAGCAAAGTCCCATAAAGTTTCGCTAGGGTTCAACTTAATAGCCTTGCCGGAAATTTCAGCTGTCGGAATTTCCAACCGTTGAGTCGGTGCTAAAGCAATGGCCTGCGTGTTGATTTTGATGGGGTTAGCAGCAACTTCAACACTTTCTGTTTCGACGATCGTGGCCGCTAGCTCAGGCTTAAGCATTTTGGTCGGAATAGCCAGCTTCTGGCCAGCGCGCACGCCTGCGTTTTGATTCAGATTATTGACGTCTGCCAGGACATGCCAATTTGTCGCATCACCGGTGGTCTTCTTGGCGATTTCCCAGAGCGTTTCATTCTGAGCAACGGTGTGGATGAATTCAGGCTCATCGGGAGTTGCCGCAGATAATTCAACTGCGTCTGCTGTCTCGTCCAGCAGGAATGGATCTGCTTCGGCCAGTTCCGTGGTATCTCCATCTTCCAGCATCGGATCAACAAGGAGAGGCTCTTCTGCTGATTCGTCGAAAATGACTAGCTCTTCGGCTGTTGGCGCCTCAAAGACGTCTTCGAAGTTCGCAGTTGCATTTTGTATGGCTACTGGGCTCAGTGTGTCCTCTGGCAGCAGTGCATCATCTTCGAGCATGGCTTGGTCGATTTCATCCATAAGGAAGTCTTCTGACATCTCGCCATCCGCGACTACCTTTGCGTCATCACCGTCGACGCTGTCAGAGAAGCCCAGCATGTACATGCTGACGTCCCAAGCGTGTTTGCCAACCTTGGCAGTCGCTTCACCGGCGGTCAGGATGCCAGCGCCAATCGGGCTCAAATCAACGCCATCCATTTTTGGTGCTGAGGCACAGCCGCTTAAGGACAGGACGGTAGCTGCCAGCAGGCTTTTTTTGAAAATCTTTGGGTTGGGGTTGGGCATGTGTTCTCTCACCATCAGATTTGAATAGGGGCAGACGATCGATAGGTGGTAAGAACGCTTCGGATGCAATGAAAATTGCACTTAGGCGTCACCACTTCGACGAATGTGACACTAAATTTAATAGTCGCTGAATCGGTGTCCGTCAAACCTATCTGCGGTTTGAAGCAAAACTTTTTTGAACACGGATGTGTAAGCGCTAAATCTGAACGCGTTGTGTCGTCTTAGTTACAAGCGTGAGAGATAAGAAAAATCGATAAATACCGCACAAATTGCGCTCTTCCATGAGCATAATTTTTATATTGTGCTAGCGGATTATTTGGCCCAAGTATCGCGCAATGTCACTACTCGATTAAACACTAAGTTATCCGATGAATGATCATGTCGGTCAGCGACAAAATAACCTATTCGCTCGAACTGAAAGTGTTGTTCAGCAACGGCATCTTTTAATGCAGGTTCAACAATGCAATTGCTAAGAATAATCTCAGACTCAGGGTCGATAGCATCTTCTATCGATTCAGCTTTCGCAGGGTCCGGAGTATTAAACAAAGGATTGTAGAGTCGAATTTCAGCTGACTCTCCATAGGTGGCCGATACCCAATGTATGACGCCCTTAACTTTTCGTCCTTCGGGTTTCTTGCCTAGTGTATCGGGGTCGTGAGTGCAGCGTAGTTCGACAACTTTTCCAGCGTCATCCTTAATGATTTCTTCGCATTTAATGACATATGAGCTGCGTAAGCGAACTTCTCCTCCAGGAATCAGGCGCTGATATTTTGGTGGAGGGACTTCAGCGAAATCGTCCCGATCAATGTAGATTTCACGGGTGAAAGGAACTTCTCGCGTGCCGGCTGTATCGTCTTGAGGGTGATTTGCCAGTGTAAAGCGCTGTTCGTGATCGGCCGGGAGGTCGGTGATGACTACTTTTATGGGGTCGAGTACGGCCATGCGGCGCGGGGCTTCGCGATTAAGCTGATCCCGGATACAGCCTTCGAGTACCATCATTTCAATCCAAGCATCGTTCTTGGTAATTCCGATGCGCTCGCAGAACTCGCGCAGTGCCTCAGGTGTATACCCGCGACGACGCATACCAATGATGGTTGGCATGCGTGGGTCATCCCAACCGTTAACGATGTTCTCTTCTACCAACTTAATCAGCAGGCGTTTGCTGAGCATGGTGTACTCAAGAGACAGTCGAGCAAACTCGATCTGCTGTGGGTGAGACGGCGTTTTTAAGTTGTCCAGCACCCAGTCGTAGAGAGGGCGGTGATCTTCAAATTCAAGCGTACATAAAGAGTGCGTGATATTTTCTATGGCATCAGACACACAGTGTGTGTAGTCGTACATCGGGTAGATAGACCATTTATCGCCCGTACGTATGTGGTTTACCTTGCGTATTCGATACAGGGTTGGATCGCGCATATTGATGTTGCCCGAAGCCATGTCAATCTTGGCGCGAAGCACGTGATCACCATCGTTGAATTCGCCCGCTTTCATACGGCTGAATAAATCCAGGTTCTGTTCGATACTGCGATTTCTGTAAGGGCTCTCGATGCCGGGTTCGGTTAGTGTCCCGCGCATTTCGCGCATCTCTTCTGCGCTGCTGCTATCGACGTAGGCTTTGCCTTGGCGAATAAGCTCACAGGCGTATTCGTACAACTCATCGAAATAATCTGATGCGTGCCTTAGCTCGTTCCATTCGAATCCCAGCCACGTGACATCGTCTTTTATGGCCAGCGCGTATTCTTCACTCTCCTTGGCAGGGTTAGTGTCATCGAATCGCAGATTGCATCGACCGTTGTAACGAGTAGCCGTGCCGAAATTCAGGCAAATCGATTTCGCGTGACCAATATGCAGGTAGCCGTTGGGTTCGGGTGGGAACCGGGTGACGACCTGGCCACCGTTTTTGCCCGCAGCGACATCTTCGTCAATGATGTTTCGAATGAAGTTGCTAGCCTTAACAGGCTCTGATTTGGACATGATTATTGGTGCTGCCGATCATAAGAGTAATGGATGGCTGCAAGTATAGACTCAGCAAGGAGCTGATTGTGCGGGTCTTGAAGATACCTTGATCTATCGCAAGCGCCGAGCGAATTATCTAGGGTTGGAACTGGGGCGCGTAGTCTTCGTAGAACTCATTGACTGCATCAATATAGCGATGTGTCTCGTCAAATGGGGGAATACCGTTGTACTTGTCGACATTGCCAGGCCCCGCATTATAGGCGGCCAACGCTAACTTCTTATCCGACGAGTAGCGGGCCAGCATCGCTGCCAGATATTGTGCACCGCCAATAAGGTTCTGCTGTTTATCCAAAATATTTTTAACACCCATCGCCTTCGCAGTGCCCGGCATCAGTTGCATCAGGCCTTTCGCGCCTGCGCTCGACACGGCTTTGGGATTGAAGCAGGACTCGGCTCTTGCCACCGCTTTAAGCAGCGCAGGGTCGACTGAAAACTTCTCAGCAGCTTGTACAATATCGTAATTCAGGGCGTGACCTTTCGCTTCAAGCTGCTTTCGAGTCATGCCCAGGCAGGGGTTACTGGTTTCAGGTTCTCGGGTGAAACTCAGATAACTGGTGCGAATCACTTGACCGTTTACTACTGGGGCATCACTGAAGGTCACAACACCGTTCTTATCCCGGTGTTTGAATAATCCGTCGCTGAACGCAGACGAGGCAGTCGCCAACAGCAAAGCCGATGCGAGACACATCGAAGATGTTGCGCGCAGAACCCAATCCGTTTTTTGACTAAAAGCTGCCATGGGTAAAATATCGACGGGTTCGCGAAAGATATAAAACCCGGGCAGTCTGAGTGAGAACTAGTTCTCACTCATATATACCTGTTAGCTAGCTGACAGGGGCGCTCCAATGACTGACGTGATCCGATAATTCCGGCCGTTTTCTGGGTCCGGGGGTGGCAGGCGGAGTGCCTAAGTACAGAAACCCAGTAATTTGATCCTTCGTTTCAATGCCGAGCGCTTGTTTGACCGTCTCATCATAGGCATTGGCGCCGGATAACCAAACGGAGCCAAACCCCAAGGCTGTTGCCCCCAGTTGCATGAGCTGTGTGGCGGCGCCTGCTGATAAGGTTTGTTCAATCTCAGGTGCCTTCGGGTGGTCTTTAGTGAGCGTTGTTACAATGACTACAATAAGAGGCGAGCGGAGTGGTTTCTCTTTGAGCCGTTCCAGTTTTTGTTCGCTAATATCCGGTTCACGAATTTTTGCAGCCTTAACGAATACATCGGCTAACGCGTGTCTGGCCTCATCGCGGATAACGATGAACCGCCACGGGCGCAGCTTGCCGTGATCCGGTGCCGTGATCGCGCATTGGAGTATTTGATTCAGTTGCTCCTCATTCGGGGCCGGGTCAGTTAACTGATTGGCCGGTACGGACTGGCGAGAGTGCAGTGTTTCTAGCAAAGCGTTCATAAAGCGTTTCGTCTGGGGCTGTACCTGCAGTATACCGAGCGTCAACTGTTATTGAACTGTATCGCTGGCGCATTGGCGTTTCGGTACTACATATAAGATGAGTCAACCGGGGCCATACCTCAATCAATGAGCATGCATTACCACGTCAGCTTCAGCGACGCTGCGGCACATCTTATTGATGTGACGCTTACTCTGAGCAATCCGGATCCTGTCGGGCAGGTTTTCAGATTGCCTAATTGGATTCCCGGCAGCTATATGATCCGGGATTTTTCGCGCAACATCGTTAGCTTGCGTGCGGAAAGTGGCGGGCAGGATGTCAATGTGGAGAAGGTCGATAAATCGACTTGGCGCTGTGCACCTTGCGAATCCGTGCTGATCCTTCACTATCGTGTCTATGCATGGGATTTGTCTGTCCGGGCAGCCCATGTCGATCAGACCCATGCTTTCTTTAATGGCACGAGTATTTATCTTTCGGCAGAAGGTCGGTTGGACGAGATGCATACTGTGGTTATCGACAGGCCGGATTGCGATGCTGATTCGTGTTTTGAGCTGTCAACGACACTGACTCCCAGTCAAGTTGATGATTCCGGGTTCGGAGAATACACGGCAGCAGATTACGATGAGTTGATCGATCACCCCGTTGAGCTGGGCACCTTTAAGCGTCTTGAGTTTCTAGCGTGTGGCGTTAAGCATGAAGTGGTATTGACCGGAGACTGCTTTTTTGATGAAAAACGCGTTACTGATGACTTAAGAAAAATTTGTGAGTACCAGATAAATTTTTTCGGCCGGCCTGCACCTGTCAGTCACTATGTCTTTATGGTGATGGTTGTTGATGCCGGATATGGTGGATTGGAGCATCGCGCCTCTACGGCATTGATGATAAGCCGGGAGAATCTCCCCCTGATTGGTCAAACTGACGTCAGCGACAAGTATCTCGATTTCCTGGGCCTGTGTAGTCACGAGTATTTTCATACCTGGAATGTCAAACGCATAAAGCCTGCTCAATTCGTTCCGTTTGACTTGCGTACTGAATCGTATACCGAGCTGTTGTGGTTTTTTGAAGGTATGACGTCCTACTACGACGATCTCGTGCTGGCACGTACCGGGCTTATCGACACTGAACGGTATCTGGGGGTTTTGTCCAAAACGCTGACACGGGTACAGCGTGGTTCAGGACGGTTGTCTCAAACAGTCACAGACTCAAGTTTTGATGCCTGGAACAAGTTTTATAAACAAGATGAGAATGCGCCCAACGCCATTGTTAGTTATTACGCGAAAGGTGCCTTGATTGCATTATGTCTGGATGCACTTTTGCGGGAAAAATCATCCGACGATGTCACTTTAGACTCCCTAATGCGTGTGTTGTGGAATCGATGGCTGGGTTCTGGCAATGGTTTGGCAGAGGACGAGCCGCAGCAGTTAGCGTCGCAGTTGTTAAATGAGGATATGAACGAGTTTTTTGATAGCGTTCTGTATTCAACTGATGAGCTTCCGACCGCTGAAGCACTTGCATGGCATGGCGTCACTTTAGACTGGAGAGAACGCCTCTCCAGTTCAGACGTGGGTGGAACTCGCTCAGCTAAATCCAAATCGGATTCGACTCCGTGGCTGGGAGCCAACATTGTGGATGCCGCCGGTGGTGTCCGGATCACTCATGTTATGCACGGTGGTCCGGCGTCCATAGCAGGTTTGTCCGCAGGAGATCTGGTGATTGCGATACAAGACTTGTCTGTTAGTACGTCAGACGTTGATAATCATCTAGCTCGCTATGCCTCTCTAGATTCATTGTCGGTGCATTATTTTCGTTTGGGGCGTTTGAGGACTACACAACTGCCAATTCAATTGCCGCCCCCTGATACAGCCGTGCTCAGTGTTAACGATAAAAGCAAGGTTGATCGGTGGCTGGGCGATGTTCGCCTTGCCGATAATGATCAAGCGTCTAAGTCCTTTACCAGCAAGCATTCATGAATCAGCAACCCGACAAAGAGCGTATTGAGCACGAACTGGCGGCAGGTGGCTTTCCTGACGTTCAGGTACACAGTTTCTCGCAGCTAGAATCCACCAGTGTTTGGCTACGCGAACAGTATATGAGCGGGGATGCTACACCGGATTCTTTTGCGAAACACTTGTGCGTAACTGATTGGCAAACTGCGGGGATAGCGCGCCGTGGGCGGACCTGGCAAACCAAGCCTGGCAATGTGACTTTCTCAATACTGTCTTCGACGGAAACTGCTGCAAAAGATATGTTAGGGCTGAGTTTGGTTACCGGTATTGGCGTGGCGGATTGTCTAAAGCGCAACGCTGCGATAAACGTTCAGTTGAAATGGCCTAATGACGTGTTGGTAAAAAACACCAAGTTAGGCGGTTTGCTGACTGAGATAAATAGCCAGATGAATCGTGACAGTCAATCTGGTGTCAACCAGGTGCTGACAGGAATCGGTATCAATTTTTTACACGATTCAGATGTTTTGAATTTGGGAATTGGTGCCACATCTCTTGAGAGCGAAGGAGTGACGCCCGATACCCAGCAAAGGGATGGTCTTGTTGGTAAACTCGCCGCCAGTGTTATCGGGGCTCATCAACAGTTTTTCGAGTTGGGTTGGGGCGCGTTTTCTGAGCGCTGGGAATCATTAGACTGGTTGTTTAACAAAGAAGTGATGATTCATTCTCAACAATCTACGGAACAAGGCATAGCCCGCGGTGTCAATGAGCATGGAGCGTTACTCATTGAGCGCTCAGGTACCACCTACCCGGTTTACGGTGGCAATGTATCCATAAGGCCAACTGCATGAGAATTTTGGTAGACATCGGTAACTCGCGTTTCAAGTCTGCAATTGAAGACGAAACGGGGATACATCCTTTAGAAACGTTTGCCTGGAAAGATGTTTTTCTTCACGACATCCTGGAGCGAGTGTGGTTGAAACCGCTCGCTGGCCGTGTTCCCACTAGCGTTCATGTCTCAAATGTGGCCGGCGATAGGTTGTTACCCAATTTGAACGCTTGGTGTTGTGGTGAATTCGGCTTTAAGCCTGTGGCGGTTGCATCAACAGCGGAATTTGAAGGCCTGAAAAACGGCTATCAAGAACCGACCACATTCGGCATAGATCGTTGGGCTGCCATGATAGGGGCCCATGCCGAGTATGAAGGCGCTATTTGTGTGGTTGATTCTGGAACAGCCACAACGGTCGATCTGATTGATGCGTCAGGTCAGCACTTGGGCGGCGCGATTTTGCCCGGCATCTATACCATGCGTCGTTCCTTAGGGAAATATACGTCAGCATTATTTGCAGCCGATGGTGAAATAAGCCCGTTCTCCGACAATACGGCCGGTGGCATTGCTGGTGGTACCGGTTATGCATCAGTAGGCGCTATTGATCGTCTTGTGTACGAGGCCGAAAAGATTGTCAGCCCGTTAACAACGGTGGTCACCGGCGGCGAATCTGAAATCCTTAAATCGATGATGTGCGCCAATGTCATCAGAGACCCTGTACTTGTATTAAAAGGGGTTTCAGTGATGGCGGGTCGTTTAACGGCCGATGAAATTACCAAAGCCTCGTGCTGTCAGGAAACGCTAAAACACTCTTTGAAGAGTGCTGGTTCGGTTGGCTAGAGTTTGGTCACAAGCAAGCAATTCCTACTCGTGCCATGTGCTGGGTCGAGTGGTGATGTGATTCTAGTTTGCAAGTTTTAGAGTCGCAGCTCTAGAAAACAGGGCATATTACCGCCAAGACTAAATAGCTTTGGTGACTGCTTTCGTTAAACTGGTGTTTGTACATGACGCCTGTTTGAGAAAGGAGTTTCTATGATTAGTCCTAACCGATTATTGCTAACAGGGTTGACGATGGCAGCGATAGGGGGAGTAGTTTTCTCCCTATCGGCAAACGCCTCTCCAATCGTTGACGGATCCACCATCTCTTGGCCAGACGATGGATACTACCAAGTTCAACGTGCAAATGATTTTGTCACCGAGTGTGAGGGTACGCCGCTGTGTGTGGTTGACGCGGGCGAATACATTGTTATTAACCACACAACTGGACAGCGGTTTGAAAACGTAGTCGTAACCGGTGCGTCGAGTGGAGGCGATTCGGATTATCAGTTAGTAGGTAATACGTTTACATTCCCGGAAGGTAACTGGTTTCAGGTGCAGGAAACCTCTACCTACACATCAGTGTGTAACGGGGAAAGTAGCTGTGACGTTGAATCGGGGCAGTACGTAGTCATAAACCATACGTCCGGACAACGCTATAACAATGTCCTGGTTGGAATGTCTGCCGAGCTGAGTACGCCGGTGGGTGGCACGCAGCCGGTAGTAGACGGCAACATCATTACCTGGGCTGATGATGGTTGGTATCAAGTTCAAAATAGTACTGACTACACAACGCTATGTGAAGGTGGACGTGAGTGTGAGGTACCTGCCGGCACCTATCATGTGATCAATCTAAGTTCAGGCATGCGTTATGAGAACATCATTGTCGGTAGCGTAGAGCCGGATCCTTCAGAGCCCGGGGCAGAGCCTATGCCTGTACCAACGTCGGGTGAATTTTATCCTTCTATTCTCTCTATTTCAGATACCACCGTACTTGTGCCCGAGGTGCCCGCTGATGCATCTATTCCAGAGAATGCTCAACAGGTGGGCGATGTAAACGGGGATGGATTGATCGATTTAATGATCATACTAGAGGGGGAGCAAACCTATCAGCGAAGCGCCGCTGTCTTATTTGCCAATGCACTAAATAGCTACCCTGATCTGCCACTGAATGAGAATCTAATTACCGATACCAGTGAGGTGTTAACGCATGGTTTCATCATCAATGATGTCGGTACAGACATTGGAGGTGTAGGTGACATTAATAACGACGGATTCGATGATTTGTCGTTGCTGTCCAGTGGCTACTTTGCAGTACCAACAAGATTCGTTTTGGCAGGCGCTGCAGACTTTTCTGCTCGTATTGGTACTAGCGATATCGCGAGTTTGCAGGTGTTAGTGAATCTGCCCGTCAATGCCACCTTGGTTAATGCAGGCGATATTAGCGGCGATGGCATTGAGGATCTTTTTGTCACAGCGCCCAATGATGTGCGCGGTGCAGTTATCTACGGCGCGAATAATCTCGATATGACGTACAGCACTCGTCAGGCGCTTCAAGACGAATCGGTTTTCCCGGGGTGTGCAGACAACTTTTGTAGTATGGCTGCCATAGGCGATTTTGACGGCGATGGTATGGCCGATATTTACGGCCGCAGGTTCGGCGCTAGAGGGTGTGGATTCGCTGGATTTGCAGTGGTGCTTTATGGCCAAGCTGGAGGTATTGAGCAAGCAAATGCTATTTATGAATACGCGCCTGAAGATGTGACTCGCATTGTGGATGAGCCTGGAGCTGATTGTTTTTCAGGCTCCATTATGGATCGGCTTTCTGGCAATGACATTGATGGGGACGGTGCAACCGATCTATTTCTGGGCTCGCGTTTAGAGGGCGATGTGGGTAATTTAGTGTTTGGTACGAGTGACCGTCGACGGGAATTTCTTTCCACTGCTGATTTGGACGGGCAGCTGGGCCTTAGCATTTCGGGGATCGATGACATTGAAGTATTCGATGGCAATAATGATGGGTTCGATGACATCGTGTTTGATAATGTCAGTAGTTACCTTGGGCATGCGAGGAACATCAGTTCTGTTGATGGGCCTGTTGTTCGTCGATCTCCAACCTCTTTTGTTATTAACGTGGCTAATTCACTGACTTCTGGTGGGGAACGACTGTCCATCAGTATTAATAATGTACCGGCCGGTGAGTTTGACGTTGGTACGGTTGATATTACGATAGATAATTTTATTGGCACTGCAGAAGCTGTGGTTGATGTTGTTGTACTTTCCTCGGACGATGAAACGTTAACAACACTTCGCCGGGTAGTCCCTGAATTTTTTACGCAAGAGCGTGTCACAGCCGATTTGCTCGCACCGAGATTGGTTGAGCTAACGTTAAATGCGAATACTTTAATTACGTACTATTCGCATTATTTAGTTTGGCGTAATGGTGTACCTATCGGGCGCTCTATTAACGGTGCGGATAATTTTATTGATAACAATGTTGAGTTGGGCAGAACCTACACTTATTACATAACACCTGATTATCTTTATGACGATTCATTTGATGTGTCTCTAATGCGCCAAGGCCCTTTGTTGCAACGACAAAGTAATTCTGTGAGTGTGACTACGCCGGCGCCCTAGGTTCGCTAAGCTTCTGGCTTTTTGTACATGCATATGGGACGTAGTCGAGCGTTACATTGTGCTGCTTTAGATTGAGCGGCGCTGGGCGAGATTACATCCAACAACAGATTGACGGGGTCTATTCATTTGATTTGTGAGTCAACAAGGATTTGTTGCTAAGAGAATTCAGAACGATATTGCTGAGTCGCTAGTTAACTTAACCGTTACTACGAAAAGCTTTAAGGCTTTGGGCGCGCTCACTACTATGAATTTTTCCATCTTAATCCGGCTCGTAGTATTGCTGGCGCTTCTGAGCCCAAATGCTTATGCGCAAGAAGGGGGCGTCGATTTCTCTGGTTTATACGAGCGCATCTATCAGATTCAAGTGGTCTCTAAAGATGCCGGCAGCAAATCATCAATAGGGTCTGGATTCCAAGTCAGCAGTGAAGGGCACATCGTAACTAACTATCACGTCGTGTCAGCGTTTGTGAACGCGCCCAATCAATACAACATCAAGTATGCAACCTATGACGGTCAGTTCGGATTTCTAGAGTTGTTGGATTTTGACATCGTGAGTGATATTGCTGTGTTGAAGCATCCATCACCTGCCGCTGAGGCTTTCGAACTTTCATCCTCAATACCGGCAAAAGGGGAGACGGTCTATGCGCTGGGAAATCCTGGCGATTGGGGTATCGTTATGGTGCCGGGACCTACTAATGGTTTGGTCGAGCATAGTTACGAAGATAGGGTGTTGTTTTCCGGTAGCTTGAATTCCGGTATGAGTGGTGGCCCTTCTTTAAGTCATGACGGGAAAGTTATAGGTGTGAACGTGGCTACAGCAGGGAGTCAGTTGAGCTTTCTAGTGCCAGTGGCAAAGGTTCATGCATTGTTAGAAAAGCAACGACAGTTGTCTCAGGAATCGTTTAACGTCGAGATTGCAGCGCAAATACTTGCCTGGCAACAAGTCAGAGTTCAGGAGCTAATTGATATGCCCTGGAAATCAGAAGAATTCAACGGCAAAGATTTGTTTGGTGCATTGCGTAACGATTTTCAGTGTTGGGGCAGTACTAATGAATCAGATACTGAGAGAAAATTGGAGTTAGTCCGAAAGTACTGTAGCACCGGTGATGATGTTTATATTGATTCGGGTATTAACTCGGGACAAATAAGCTTTTCATTCAGACACCTTAAACCCGTTAAGGTGAACGACATGCAGTTTTCAAAAATGCAGTCGCTATCGATGTACTCTGAAAACGATCTTGACTATGAGCATGCGACTAATTTTGCATGCGAGACAGATTTTATAGAGGCCGAAGAATCAACCGCTGATAGTTATCATAGAGTGGTGACTTGTATTCGGGCTTATAAAAAGCTTAAGGGTCTGTACGATTCCGTTGTTATGGTAATGAGCAACTCCGGCTCTGAAGTATTCAAAAAGCAGTTAGCCATGTCAGGCTTAAAGAAGGATCACATACTCCAAATGAATCGTCGATTCGTGGAGCGATCACTATGAACTATGTAGTGACGGTGCAGACGGGCTCGGTTCGGCAAATTGAGAAGGTTGAATTTACTGCTGAGAAGCCAATTGTTGTCGGCAGAGCATTTGATAGTGATGTGGTTGTGGACGACGACTATATGGATGCACGCCATGTAGAGTTTGCTCTCGACGATGAGGGTAGGGTTTTAGTACGCGATCTTGATACTCAAAACGGCACACTCATAGCGAAGAAAAACATTGGCGAAGCTCGAGTCTATGATTTTCAGTCTGAAATTTTTAGTGGTGAGTCAACGATAACCTTACACAAGTTGGACGCCGAGGTAGCACCCGCTCTTAAGCGAGAGACTGTGCATGCCATAGAGAGGAAATTTGGTTCGGTTTTATGGACGCTCATTGCAACTGTAGTTGCAAGCGCAGGCATAGTTTTGTCGGTGACGCTGGTTGAATTCGATGAAGTGAACAAACAGCTGCTAGTGGATAGTTTCCTCATGGTGGGTGTGGCCGTATTGTGTTGGTGCTTGTTTGCGGGTGTGATAGGGAAGCTATTCAGACACAAGAGCTACCTCAAACTACATTGGAGTTTGTCTTGTGTCGTGTTCGGTGTCAGTGCCGTGTTTAGTTTGCTGGCTGATGTGCTGAGCTTTAATTTAGATTCTTCATTCTGGCATGTAGTGTTGGGGTATATCTCTGTCGGTTTAGCCGTCTGGTTGCTTATCTATGGCACGCTTTCATTGAGCACGCGGCTTAGGATGAACAAGAAGATCATCGCCTCGACTCTCATGGCTGTCTTTCCAGCTGTTGTCGGCTCCGGCGTCCCCATGCTGGCTGAAGACCACGAGAATTGGACCGAGCTGGCCTATGTGGCTCGAGTCAATCAGCCGCCTGCGCTGCTTTTCAGACAGCCAACTTCTCTGGTCGCACACATAGAAAATACCGAGGCGCTGTTCACTCAGCTGGACCGTGAGGTCGAATTGAGTGGCGTGGGAGATTCTAATTACTCGCCTGCAGAGCCTGAGCCCCCCTCAGAGATTGTGGTTTCGGAGTCAGATCAGTAGATTTTTACCCAAATCAGCTGATTTTTAATGCCGTGATACACCCTGGCTGGGGTGTTTTGGACATTAGATAAAAAAAACTTCGATTTGGCCGGTATTGTGCGTTGCCAAACCGGTTCGAAATGCATAAACTTACCGGCTCTGAGAAGGGCGGTGTTTTTGACAGCGTTTCTATCAGCGAGTCTGGCAATTCTTTGCCCACTCACATGCAGGACAGGCAGCAAGCCTGGTAGGAAGACAGCAGTGCCGGTATAGCTCAGTTGGTAGAGCAACTGATTTGTAATCAGTAGGTCCCGAGTTCGACTCTTGGTGCCGGCACCATTTCCTGTAAGCGCTCGCTAAAAAGCAGCTTTGGTTAACCAACTTTCCTCAAGTTAACCAACTTACTTTCATCTGTAAAAGTAATCTCAAACCGCCCATGCACTCCTGTGTGGCTGACGAACTTCCGAAGTTCAATAGCGGGGAATTGCAGGCGGTGTCCATCTTCTGATTGAGCCATTACTACCTGACTTTGACCGCGGTAGTAAGCCTGATAGTCCGTTGCAGAGATATTTAAGGTAAAAAATTTTCTGGGCATTTATCGGGCACCTCTATACGCACACTCAATCTAAGCTAAACGTTGATAAGTGTAGTGTCTTAACCCATCTTTTCACCCGATATCCCAGGAGGCTTCTCGTCAGCCGTACCAAACGCTATCCTTTGAACATGCACCTACAGACCAATGCAGCATCTCGCGAGGGATTTCATGAACCGTAGAAACTCAATAAAAGTCCTCGCCGCAGGTGGCCTGGTCGCAGGCGTTGGTGGCTACCGTTGGT